>NZ_JBGQOH010000001.1:0-629336 GCF_052113745.1 Cryobacterium sp. W22_MBD10_FK3 | reverse complement strand
GGGCTCCCGCCGTGTAACCGGGCGGGGGTTCAGAAATAGAAGTGGGCAGATCTCATGGCCACCAGCGGGCAGTTCTACTGGCCGTCAGTGGGCAGTTCCGTGGCCGCCTATGGGCAGTTTGTCATGGCCGCTAACAAATGCCGAATGATGCCCGTTGTGCCTCATGCTGTTCCTTCGACAGCGTGACGCGCGGCGTCAAGGTCGACCGATATGCCCCAGATCTATTTCTCGTTGGGCCTCTTGCGAGTGAAGTGGCGCAGTCACCGAGCCCACGAGGCCGCGAGGGCCTTTTCCAATCAGGTGTTTGTGTCGCGCCTTTGGGCGAGTCCCTCAGCTAGCTCGGCGCTCGGACAAGTGCGCATCACTCGACAGCGTTGTCTCCTGTAGGAGCCATGTTGTAGACGAGCCATCCTGCCGTAGCGCGGTCGCAGATTGCGAGGTCCGCCACGCCAAGAATGATGTCCTCGTTGGCTTCAGGGAGTCGAATGCGCAGAGATTCGGCGCCGAGAAGAGGGCAAGCTGGATAAAGATTTTGTCCGGCAACTCTGAGCGTGACGTAGGCGGCATCGTCCTTCTCAACCCTGAACGCTACTGCCGGTATGGCAGGGCGCTCCGAAGGTGAGTCTTCGATCACTTGGTCGTTGGAATCGACTAGGGCAACGTCTGGATATCCGGAGACTACGCATGCCGTCGGGCCTGTATTTGTGAGCTTCACGGAGACCATCGTGGTGATCGGGTGTCTGGATCGCACGATCTCACCAGCAAACGTGCAGTCGCCGGCCGATGCGCTCGCAGTGGGCGGCGCATTGCCGCTCTCGTCGCCCCGGTCGGTCGCGCAGCCGGTGACCGACACTAGGACAATCAGCACCGAAGCAACAGCGAGAGCCCCCATGGATTGGCCGGTTCGTGCGCTCATTTGTATCCTCCAAACATCCAGTCGACAGCATTGGTCGAAATATTCGGCAGCAGCATGGGCCCCCTTTGACTGCGAAACCACGGATTGCTAGCAGGCCCTCCCATTTTCGACTTGGAGCACGGATGATGGCCGCCCGCCACCCCTGTCGGGGCGATCAGGCTCCTCGCCCGCGGGAGCTTAGGGATCCTCGGGCACTGTCGGGTCTCCTAGGGAAGTACAGCATCCGGCAAACAACGAGTGCGACTCTCACCTGCCTTTTGGTGCATGCGGCCCGGAAGATGATGAAGACAACCGATATCCCCTGAAGTTGGTGAATGAGTAGGCCACAGGGCTAACACGCGCGACAAGACTTGCGAGTGCGTGTTGACCAGGCTTGCTCTTCTTCGTGAGCTTCTCGATCTTCTTCACGACCCTGTACCGCTCGTTTCGGAGCTTCAACCAGCTCACGGTCCCTCGCAGCTGCAGTCTCCCAAGTTCGTCGAGTCCTGGCAGGCCGTGTTCCGCGAGTTCGCTCCACGAGCTCCTTGTTGTCTTTCCCTATCGCCTCAATAATGGCGTGCGCACTCTGCACATTTTCTGAAGAGATCGGATGCGACGCGATGGCGGCATCAACCGACTCCAGCTTCGCTTGAAGCGTGGAGACGGACCTATGCTTGATCATTTTTCGACTCCCTTTTACTTTCCAAAGACACAGGCGACACCGGCCCTGCCTAAGGCAGCGAGGACGGACCGTGGGGTGCCGGACAGGCCGATCTGAGCGATTTGCGGACCGGTCGCGCCAAGTCCGACCAGGCACTTCACTACGAACGGCGCCAGCCAAATCGGATCGGCGACCACGGGGTACGCGACGTTCGCCATGGACGTGTGGTCCACAGTTTGGATCATCGTGGAGGCAGCCACGGTGTAGCTCGTCGGAACATCTACGCCGTTTGCGTTCTTGGCCCATGCCTCGCCCACCACGACGGCGAGGCTCCCGTCTCCATTCACGACCGCGGGTCCGGCGTCCGCAAGCTCAAGCTTCTGGCTAGCCTCAAGTGACACATCGTATGCGTAGTCGACCGGAGCGTCGGCGCGAGTGATCGTCGTGAGCACTTGCACGCCGCCGTCAATCACGGCGACCGAGTTGGCGCTTGAACCTCCGGGGTAGACCACGGTTCCGTTGTCCAGAGTTTGGGCGGCTCCCGCAGTGGACGCATTTGGCAGGTCCACATGGAACCCGCCGATATCACTGGCCACCGTGACCCCATCTGACAGCGTTGTCGGAACTGTGACGTTACCGCTCAGCAAGAGGCTTGTCCCGGTCCCGCTGTTGCCGACGGGCTCGCGAAGCAACGACGGGTTGGCAGTCTCGATGTTGGCGAGTGACTCCGCGATCACATAGGGCGAAGCGTTGGCAGAACTGGTGTCGCTCGCCCACGCGCCCGTGGGAGCCGCGATCAGGGTTAGCAGGCTCAACGCGCTTGCCACGCAGATGGCCGCAGATCGAGTGGGCCTTGTGCGAAGTTCCATGATTATGGATTTCCCCTAAACGTGCGTCGAATGCGAGGTGTCGCCACCGTCCTGCCAGCCTACGTGAAAACAACGCGTGCGCGCTCTTTTTTTTCGGCTGGCATGCCATCGGATTCCGGCGGCCTACGGGCAGAGGGTCAGCAAGCTCGAGGCTCGCAACTCAGCTGTAACCAATGGCGACCATTCTGCAGCTATCTACGCTCACGATTTGGCTTCCGAAACAGCCCATGCATCACCGAACACCTGCGGCCCGGGGCGTGGAGGGCAGCGAGGTGATGCCGTTTTGCCACCATCACCCGTTCGCCATTGTCGATGTCGAATGTTGGGATCCCTTAGGCGCGGCTTCTTCCTGCTGCAGCCGACTCAAGGTCACACATCAAAGCGATGTGCGGCCCCGCGGTGAACCGTAAGAGCAACTAGGAGGGCTCATCACTATCGTTCGGCAATGATCGTGTTGGCTGGGACGTAAGTGAGGCAGCCGGGCATCTCAGTTTCGTATTTCCAGCGCCGGAGAAGTTTTAGCGCCTGAGGAGCAACGAGATGTCGGGGACGTTGGATCCGCCATCGGCGGGGGATATGCCCGCAAGAAGGAAGTGCCACATTTCTTCGAGCCTGTCAAAAATGTCCACCCATTTCGTGCGCGCCTGAGAGAGCGACTGCACGCCGGTGAACGAAGCTATAACGTACGCAGCGAGTCGTGCTGGTTCGTGGGCGGAACTGACGTCACCCTCAGCGACAGCACGTTTAATGAGAGCCTCGCAAGTGTCAATCCAGTCTTCATATGGCCGACGTGCGCTCTCCGCAAAGAGATCAGCAGATTCAGTACTTAGGCGCAGGCCGGCCCGCACGAGAGGGTTCGTGGTTATCTGCATCGCCAGGTCCCGGGAGAGAATGATCATTGCCGACAGGCCCTGAATCTTTTTGCCCAGAAGGTCGTTTCCAGTTTCGATGAAGAGATGGTGCTGACGCTCGATAACCTCAAGAGCTAGTGCTTTTTTGGACTCGAAGTGGAAGTACAGGGCGCCTTGAGTTACGCCGGCTTCACGAAGCACATCTCCAAGCGTTGCCTGCGCGTAAGCCTTCTCCGCGAAAACAACGCCCGCGGCTAGCACGATCAGTTCACGTGTTGCATGTGCTCGAGCTTGCTTCGCCATTCGTCTCCATGATCGCCCCAGTTGAGAATACAGGGATCCCCGTACTGTTTGGGGATATCTCGGGTTTGAACTTTTGTTCTTCGACGACTCAAGTTGTCTCGGAGGAGTCGGAAACAAGGAATCGTCGGTACCAGGCGGCGCTGGCTGGCGATATTTGAATGGTGGGCCCAGGCGCGCATTTGACCTTTTGCCATATGAGGCCGGAGTCAACCCAGTTGTCCACTGCAATCATCCTCAGCTGGCTCTCGGTTGCTCCCGATGCAGTGAGAACCTTCAGCGCGTGTTCGACGCTGAAGCTCCGGTCTGGCGCCACCAATCCCGAAGGGGACATGGCCCTGTTGACTAGCTGAGACACCGTCGTGGTTTGAGGGTGCGCTGCATGGAATATCCGACCTTGATCTGCCGAAGCGGACGCTGTCGCTACATCGATGGTGACACGGGCCAGCGACTCACTCGAGATCGTGGATATCCGAGCTTTTCCTTCCTCTATCCAACCGCCCAGCGCTTGCATGGCATTGATTAGCGGGCCCAGGAAGAATCGATCTCCTGGCCCGTAGACCAGGTGGGGACGCAGAACGACGCCGCCGGCGCCCAGTGTCGCCTGCTCGGCCCTCAACCGACTGGTGCTGAGTGTGGAACGCGGGACCACGCCTGAATACTGTTCCCTGGCCCCGTTTGGCACCCTGCCTCCGTAGACGCTTGTGCTGCTGACGTAGACAAGTTTCGATACTCCGGTCAACTCCGACGCCGTGGCGAGGTTCGTGGCACCCAGTTCGTTCACTTCAAACTGTCGCCGAGGGTTCGGTCCCACGAAGCTAGCAGCGTTGATGACGATGTCGTGCCGCGAGCAGGCTCTGACTAGGGAGGGTAAGTCAGTTAGATCGCCTCGAACGCTGGCCTGCAGCCTCGATGGGGGACGGCTCCCGCGTATTAGGTGAGTCGTTGGGTGGCCTGCTGCCGCCAAATCGCGTGCAATCGCAGAGCCAATAAAACCGCTCGCACCAATGAGGAGGACTCGATGATCACCCCTCGTTGTCGGCCCAACGTTGCGCTGCACGGAGAGCAACAGGGGATCTCTATTCATTGCTGGGAAGACTCGTTCCAATCGGGACAGAATGTTCCGCTCCTCCCGGTTCAGAAACCTCATAAGCGAGTGAAGCCAAGGCTGCTATGCCGAACATGTCTGGGCATTCGACGTCCACGCTCATAAGCGTGCCGGCACTTCCACGGTTGAATGCTCGCGACTTCACGACGCGCAGCATGGACGTAGCGCTGAGGCCAGCAGGAGGCTGGTCGGACGAGAACCTAGCGCGCCTCATCCACAAGTTCGAGGTGGTTTTCCGGCTGGCGCCGGGAGCTGAAAAGATGAGTACTTGGGCCATTTGCGATGCAAGAACGAGACAGTCGATGACGGTAGCGTTAGGCCAATACGCACCCGCTAAACCGTCACACTTCGCAGCGGAGGGGTGGATCTGGTGACGAGAATGCAAGATATCGCGTCTGTCGCTGTCGAAACTGAGCCAGGACCGATGCGTTGTGTTTCGATAGTGCGCGGTTAGCGCACCGGTAGCGGGTGGCGAAATCTCCGGCAAGCCACTCCCGAAAGTATCGATGCGGGTATGAAAGCGAGGTGGGAGCGCGTGACGGACACTGAGTGACACAGACATACTCCCGATACGTGTTTTGAAGTGCGACACCACACCGTCCGCCAGGACGTCACGAGCAGTGCGGGCACAGCGCACGGGTATGCTGTCGAGCTCGCTAAACGGAGCGGGGCCAGCCTTTATGTCAATGGCTGAGAGCCAAGCGAAGGCAATATCTCCATTTGAGAGATGGTCCACGTGGCGTAAGTACACCTCGGCGACGCGGATCGACAAGACCACTGCGTCGATTGTGCTCAGGTGTGGTTGCCGCGGCGTTCCGTCGGCGCCGGCCGACCAGCGGGCTGGATATTGAGCAGATCCAGTACCCGTCAAGGTGACCTCGTCTCCGCATTCAGTATCGAACCTCAGGGTATGGAGGCCGTGTTCAACCTTGCGATATCCGGAGCCAAAGTATCGATCCGATGATGGACCGAGATGCGGTGCGAAGCCGTCGACCTCGACACTTGCTTCCTGCTCCGCCGGAGATGTGGGGTCAGCTGACCCTCGTTCAAAGTAGCCGCCTGTGTCGATGTCACTAGTCATTTCGCTCGACATGAGAGTGGGGTGGTGTGCTGTCATGTTCTCTCGTCCTTGTCAGTGAAATCTCGGTGAAGCGAGCAGGTGGTGAGCGACGCAACGTATGCGCCATCGAAAATACCGAGTGTCTTGTTTTATTCACTAAATGTATGCGAGGAGCAGATGCGGTGGGGGCCAAACGAGATGAATGACCCGTTTTGTGCCTCTAAATGGGTAGCGTTTTCAGGGCACCCTGAGGGAATATGCCCAGCCGCCGGTCGAGTGTGAGCAATCCGAGATTCAACGTCAGTATCCCTCTTTCCTGGTAGCCCGCTCCGGCGAGATAGATGCTGTCCACCGCCAAACGCCCTGACGGGGTGGAGTCGGGCCGTGCGGGCTCGTTGGGACCATCGCCTGCGGCCTGTCCTCACCGCGCCATCTGAGCCGCCAACCTGACTAAGCCCATGGCGGGACGAATGCACTTCTCGTGCGCAAGGAAAGGAAGCCACTGCAAGCTGATTCTTGCCTGGCGCCCACGGCCCAGTATGGGCGGACGCAAGTAGATTCTGCGTTCAAAAACGAGGGGCGCCTTTTTCGGCAGGGGGAGTCCGCGACCACAGCTTCGGACGTCGAGTCTCCCGATTCGGTTGTTTGGCGAGATCAAGCGTCGCGGGCGCGGACCGACCATAGGCCCAACCCGTAGATAAGAGTTGTCCACAACGCCAATACGGCAAGTCCGCCGAACGGGCTGTATCCGAAGTCGAGTCCCTGCTCTGAACCGAGGAAATACTGGGCGTTCGAAAAAGGTAGGAACGTCGCGATCTGGTTTCCGACGTTCGGGATCAAGGTCGTGAGCCCCTCGATCAACAGCGGCCAGATGATGACCACTGCCACGGCGCCCGCGGTGCGGCGGACGATGTTGGCTACACCGATCGCCATCAATGTTGCGGCGATCGCAAACACGGGGACGCCGTAATACAACCGGAAGGCGCCGGACGAGATCAGAGGAAGTTCAGTCCCACCGGCGGGTGCCACGGCCCTGGCGACGAGTACCGCTACGCACGCCAGCACGCCTCCGGTGATGGCGGAAACGCCACAGATGACCACGGCTTTGGCTCCGATTGCTGACACCCGGCCACCATGAATCTGAAAAGTGGTCGCCATGGTCCCCGACTGGTATTCGCTCGTGCACTGGAGCGAGGCCATGACCATGAGAATCACGATTCCATAGCCGAGTAGGCCCGTCGCCGCAGAATACGGTGTGAGCGGCGGGGCGCCGGGGGCCTGGCCACGTCCGATGGCCCACGCAAGTAGAACTGTGACAACAGCAACACTGAGCAGGCTCCATGCTGGGGATCTGACCGTGGTGAGTTTGATCCACTCTCCATGAATCGAGGAAATCATTCGGTCCCCTCCGGCCGGGTGACTTTGCGGGCAGTCCTGCCGAACTCCACTTTGTCGTGCGTAGAGTCCATAAAGGCATCCTCCAACGTCACGGTTTCGGTGGCGAGCTCAAGGACAATCGCGCCTGCGGCGGCGGCAATGCGCCCGATAGCATCCGAATCGGCCCCCTCGGCTTTGAGTACTGGTCGCCCCTGAGGATCAACGGACTCCACAACGGTGACATTGCTCGTCCGAAGCGCATGCATAAGACAACCCAAGTTGTCCGCGCGAACTCGAACACGCGTGACCCCACTCCCGGCGATGAAGTCACTAACAGACGAAGCTGCGACGAGCCGACCGCGACCGATCACGACAAGATCGTCACACGTGCTGGAGATCTCTGCGAGTAGGTGGCTGGAAAGAAGCACAGTCTTGCCATCATCGGCTAGAGACCGGAGTAACCCTTTCATCCATCCGATCCCTTCAGGGTCGAGCCCGTTCAGTGGCTCGTCGAGAACCAGCACACTGGGATCCCCGAGCAGAGCACCTGCCAGCCCGAGTCTCTGCTTCATCCCTAGCGAGAATTTCCCGGCCCGGGTGTCTGCGACGGACGCTAGCCCTGTCAGCTCGAGCGCCGCCGACACCCGCGAATCGGGTAGTTGGTTGTACGCGGCCATCCAACGCAGATGCGATCGGGCTGATCGGTTCGGGTGCAACCACGAAGCGTCCATCAGACCGCCGATGGTGCGAAGGGGCCAGGTGAAGTCGCCCGGCGGGCGACCATGAATACGGATAGTGCCAGAAGTCGGGGCTGTCAGCCCGAGAATCATCCTCATCGTCGTGGACTTCCCGGCCCCGTTCGGCCCGAGAAAACCGGTCACATGGCCGGGCTCCACCGAAAACGACAGGTCGTCCACCGCGATTCGTTTCCCAAACGCTTTTGTAGCCCTGCGCACTTCAATCATCTGCTTCGCCTCCCGCTAGTGACCTCGCCACGAGCAATTCTGTAGGTGGAATTTCGTCCAGGCTTTGATCTCGTTCCTCATCCACTGAGTGGGCGTAAAGCTGGCGATAAAGGCCGCGTTCTTGTCGCATGAGAGTCTCATGCGTCCCGTACTCGGCAATTTCGCCCCGATCCATCACATAGATGAGGTCGGCGTTGACTATGGTAGAAAGTCGGTGGGCGACAACAACTCTGGTCGCCCGAATTTCGTCAAAGTATCGTGAGACTCTGGCTTCAGAATGCGCGTCGAGCGCGCTGGTGGCTTCGTCTAGAACGACTATGGATGCGGGTTTGAGTGCTGCTCTCGCTAGCGCGATTCGTTGCAGCTGTCCTCCCGAAAAGTTCTGTCCCAACTGTGCAACCGGGGTCTCGTACCCCAACGGCAGGGAGAATATTTCGTCATGCAGGCCGACTCGCTTTGCTGCGGCGACAATCGCTGCGTCCGGCAGCTGGCCGGCGCCCCAGGCAATGTTGTCGCGCACAGATCCGTGTTCGAGCACAATGCTTTGGGGAACGTATGCAACGTTTGAGTAGAAGCCCTCGCGTGAGTATTCCGCCAGGCATAAGCCACCTACGAACAGCTCACCCGAATCAGGCTTGTGCAATCCAACGATGAGCTTGGCTAGAGTGCTTTTCCCGCAACCTGAGGCGCCGACAATAGCGACCTTGGAATGGGCCGGAATCGTGAGCGAAACACTCTTGAGGACAGGAGCGGCGAAGGTCGCGTATGAGAAGGAGACCCCGCGGACCTCGATGGACGTCTCGGGTAAGGAGTTCTTGCTCCCGGAAAAGGTGGTGTCCGGTTCGTGGAGCAGCACATCGGCCACACGCTCGACGAGAGCTAGCCCCTGGGCAACCTGTGTGGACGAGTTTGCGATCAGGGAGACCTGGCCCAAGAGAAATCCGCTCAGTGCTTGAACAGAGACGATTGCCGCTGCGCTCAATGTGGTCCCTGCGGTTTCAGAAGTGGCGACGAGAATAATGATCGGTCCGATGAGTTGAATCCCTGCGGTCATCGAAGTAAACGCGGATCGGATTCGTTGGAGCCTGACGAACTGATGCTGGACCCTCCCATTTACCGCTCGCCATGACTCGGAATACGCAGATTCCAAGGCATTGGTCTTGATCGATTCCAGTCCGGCAAGAGCCGAGACCTGAATTGTCTGGAGGGCGGCTCTTTGGCGTACTTCCTCGAGGGAGGCATCCTGGGCGCTGCGATTCGAGACCAACACCGACGCCAGCAACACAATGATCAAGGCCGCTGCGACGAGAAGCGCCGGCAGAGACAAAGCGCCCAGCCAAATGAGGAGGCTTGCAACTAGTACGACTCCGACAAGCACAACGATGAAGTCAGTCGTAATCAGTGTTCGGAGCTGTTGCACCGCTTCGAGGCTATATAGAAGGTCGCCAACTCCACGGGACGCGAAGTAAGTGTATGGAAGTCGTAGGAGACGGTCGAAAACAGCCTCGGCCATTGTTTTCCCTACAGCGACCGAGGCGAAAAGTCCGACGAGGGAGCGAACCATCAGGATCAGCGCATACGCCAACCCGAGCCCAAGGAGGAGGAGTACAGCTGAGGCTCCGGCATCTGCATCCAACAGTGTGAATACGCGGTCCAGGACGCCAGGGATCGCCAACGTTACAATCGCTGTAAGAGCCGACAGCAAGAGTGCGGTGACAAGCAAGCCCCAGCTTTGACGAGCATGACCCATCAAGATCCCGAGTGGTGAGGGTAGCTGACTGGTGCGTATGTCGTGACCGCCGTCGATCGTGACAGCGACGCCGCTAAACCTCTCCTCGAACTCGTCATATGTAATCCTGCTTCGCCCTGCACCGGGGTCCAGAATCAGCACCCGTCTGCCAAAGGCGGCGACGACGACATAGTGGTTCTCGTTCCAATAGACCGCTGCCGGCCGGCCCAGCATCGCCACACCACGTGCATCCGTTCTGTAGACGTGCGGCGCGGCCCCCTCATGTCGGAGCACATTGGAGATGTCGGAGATATTCATGCCGTCGCGTCCCACCGCGAATCGTTGTCGCAGGTCAGATATGGAGGTGCGGCGATTAAGCGTTCCCAGCAACATGGCACAGCAGCAAAGACCGCATTCAGTCTGATTGAGTTGAAGAGTGAGGCGCGGGTTGCGTGAGTTCGCAAACCGGTGGCTGTTCAACCGGCCACCCCCATCGCCGATCCGAATCTGAGGACCGAAGGCAACTCGAGTTCGCCCGAAAGCTGAATAGCGGAGTATCCGATCCCGCTTCTGCCAACAAGAAGGGAATCGCTGCAGAAGCTCTTCCCCCTGTGAGTCTTGAGTCTCCTGGACATAGAGGTTGTCAGCGACCAAGACGCACGCGACACCCAACTGCGTAGTTTTGGCAAACCGTGCCTGGCCGCGACCTCTTGCAATATGAGCAAGTTCCCCAGGTCGCCGTGGCACATTGAGTAATTCAGGTTGAAGGCCTCATTTTTGACGGTTGCGACCAGGGCATCGAGCTCTTTCACCTTGCCCGATGATCCCATCTCGAGACTCTGGCCGAGAAGTATTCCGGGGGTTCCGTGACACCAGCCGTGCGCGGGACGGTTACCATTATCTTGCCCAACCGCCCAGTATCCTTCTGACTCGCGGTAGAAGCGTGCGTGCATCATTCGAGCTTCGTCAAGCGGGCCAATTGCTCTCGGCGAAATTGATGAATACGCCGCAAGGGCAGCAATGAGCCCACTAGTGCCGTGGGCAAATCCGCTGTACGGCTCTCGTTCGAACCCAATCGTCGCTCGGGAAGCGAAGGCCATCAAATGATCGAACGCTTTGTCCGCAGTAGGCCGGAGCACGTTCTTGACGACGTCGTTAGTCGGATCAAAGTTCGGCAGCATTCCTATGGAGGCGGTCAGGATACCGGCCGAGCCCATGAGGAAATCACCGTCGGACAGCAGAGGGAGATCGTCACCAATTGAGGCCCAGAGGGACAGCCCGCGGTCGATCCACCCGGAATCGGCCAGCAAGGCGCCTCCCTGGACTAGCGTGTACGCGAGACCTGCGTAGCCGCTTGCAACCCCGCCGTCCATGCGGGCCCGGCGGGTGTCGGGGTTGCTTAGGAGCAATTCTGAAGCTGGGAGCAAATAGCTTTCAGCGAGTTCAATATATTCCCGACAATCAAGGTACTTTCCTGCTGCAGCAAGGAAAAGTGCCACGCCAGGCCTTCCCCCATATAGATCGTCACCCAACTCGCTCGTGGTCCAAGGATTCGGCCTCGTTGCATCGTAGATCGTGGCACCAATCCATCCAGTCGCCGACTGGCCAGATGCATCGTGTTGGGCGAACCGGCAAAAACTGTCCGCTATCTCAGTTGCGATGCTCTTGGCTGCGTCGGTCGTGATGTGTCGCCGTGTCCCGCTGGTAGGGCGGACCTTGGGCTCTGTAGCCACCTGCGGGCGGTCATCGTCGGGGCTCATCTTGTCGATGAAGTCGGCATGGATAATGTTCAGGTTGAGGTCTCTCGATATACCTGACATAGATTCGATGCCTGACAGGACGCGCTGGAGCGGAGTTCGTATTAGGACGTTTGACAGCCGTGTTGCATCTGGGCCATATATCCAGGTGCTGTCGGTGCGCAAGGTGAAGTAGGGAATGTCTCGAGCCAGTAGCGCGTCGATCTCCGCACGAACGACCGCAGTTGTGACGTGCTCGTCTCGTCCCAGGCCGCACCGGTGGAGCACGACCTTCGTCAGAAGTGCGGATTCCTGAAACACGGGGTGTGTGATCAGCCGCAGCAACTGGTAGTACTTACGGGTGTTCTCGACGACGATCCTCACTGGCACCGACGTGAATAGCCTCGTAATTTCAGCGCCGACTTCGGTCGAATGGGCGCTGACCCAGTCGTACAGAGAACCGAAACCTCCGCAGAGGTTGTCGATGTTGCCGGAGGACACACGATCCGGTGGCAGTACAGTCTCTGCGTCAACAGTACCCACCACCATTTCGATGTACGCCTGGTCCGTGCCTAGATTCTTGACCACATGGGACCCCGTGATCGCTTCTTGACCTGGCCGATACCCAAGGAATCCCACATCGATTGACTGCGAAAAATCGCTGCCAGAGAAGATTCGTGACGGGAGAAATCCGGTCGAATGCACGGAGTCCGCCAGCGCTAGGTGCGAGGGGGTCCCGCCAGTGTCCCCACCGACTCGCTCATTGACGGAGAACAAGGTTTCTGCGTCAACGACGGCTGGAAACCCAAGGTGGTTAAGTACATTCTCATAGTGCATATCGGTTGCACGCAGCAAATGGAGTACCGCGAGCAACTCGCCGCTATGCCTGTAATAGGCGTCAGAATCGGGTGTGCGCACGGAGTCCGCGAATTCTTGCCACCCGTAAGATTCCCGCGCAACCACCTTTAGTATCGAAAATTCAGTTCCCGCGTTGGAGTTGAACCAGGCCAGCAAGTCGTAGTACGCCGCCTCGGTGTCCATTGGCCGTGGCTTGTAGACAACTTTGTGTCCGTTCGAAAAAGTTAGTACAGCGACAGCCTGACCGCCCGCGTGTGCGTCCCCGGCGGCCCCGGAAACCGCGGAGAGGAACGGGGTCGGACCTAACGATGTCCAGTCGAGGCTGCCGTCCCTCACCGCTCGCAGTGTGCGCTCAAGCATGAGCTCTGCGTTTCGTACGTATCCGGAGACGGCCACATCCACCTGGCGCCGCAGTTCAGGAAAAATATCGAGGGTTTTCTCGACGAATGCGGCGGTGGAGGACACTTCGCAGAAGTCTGCGAACCGAGCGGTAGGTGTCTCACCTTGCAGGTATCCACGATCAGACAGCGACGCCATGGTCGCCACAAGGGTCCGAGTGACAATGTCCTGCGCGACCTCGACCAGGGATACTTCCAAGCTCGCCTTCAGCGCTAAGTTACCCTTCGTCAATATGTTCTTATCTAACATTTCGCCGAGCTGCATCCGACTTGGGCGGCAAAGGGCCCGTGAGAAGGCGCTTAGGTCCTTGGTCGCGTGAGTGTCAGCGGAATGCGTAGCCCTGGGTATATCCGCGTACTCGTCTAAACGATCCGGAGATTCCTGCACATCAGCAAGGTCAATATTCGACACGCTGCGAAGAAGGGCGATCAACTCGTCGTCGGAGTGAGCCTCTGGGAACAGGGTACGTGCATCTGAAATCTTCATTTGCCTTTTTCGAGCCAATCAGCCGTGTGGACAATACCTACCCTGAGCGTTCTGCGCAGAAAGGTGGGGTAGTTGGAGCACATGGCACACCGTGCTCCAACCCCATCTCGTTAGCCGCAGAGGGTGTGGGTAAGCGAACACTCCCACGAGAAGGTACAGAACAGGCCCACCGTGCTTGTTCCCGGCACGGTGTACAGACCGCCGGCTGTTTTCGCCGCGGACCTGTCGATCTCTTGCGCAGACAGCTCGACCATCAGGTCGCCTGCAGCGGGGTATTTCCCAGTCTTGAACATGAAATCTCCTTCTTGAGTTCCAATCCGAACCAAATGGTTCGTTATTGCGAAGGTAAGACCTGCGAATTCGGACCTGCAACGCCCAAAACAGGGGGGTTCACCTGTTTGTTTTGTGCTCGACCTGGGTGGACTGCGCAGCAGGGGTTCGCCGCTTTCCGTCCCCCGGGGACCTTTTTGTTTCTGGCCATGCGCCGTTAAAGCCGGACTCTCCGGTGACGCGTCGGTCTCCAGCTGAGCGAGCAGGTGCAGATGTTCCATCAGTGCCCGCTGGATGCCGCGTAGACGACAAGTGTTTGCGTCCCATCCTTGGGCGAGTCGCTGAGCCAGCTTGGTGCGAGACAAGTGCGCATCACTCGAAGGTGACGTCTCCTGAGGGGGTCATGTTGTAGACGAGCCATCCTGAAGTGGCGCGGTCGCAGATTGCGAGGTCCGCCACGCCAACAAGAATGTCTTCGTTGGCCTGAGGAGTCGAATGCTCAGCGTTTAGGCGCCAAGAAGCGGGCAGGCCGGATATGGTTTCGACCTGCGACTCTGAGCGTGACGTAGGCGGCATCGTCTTTCTCAACTGTGAACTTCTCGGCCGGTATGGTGGGGCGCTCCGACGCTGGGTCTCCGACCACTTGGCTGTTTGAATCGGCAAGGGCAACGTCTGGGTATCCGGAGACTTCGCATGCCTTCGGGCCTGTATTTGTGAGTTTCACGGAGACCATGGTTGTGATTGCGTGTCCGGAGGGCTCGATCTCACCAGCAAACGTGCAGTCGCCGGCCGGTGCGCCCGCAGTAGGCGGCGTATTGCCCCGCTCATGGCTCCGGTTGGCTGCACAGCTGGTGACCGGAATCAGGATCAGCAGCATCGAAGCAACGGTGAGAGCCCTGATGGATTGGCCAGTTTGTGCGCTTATTTGTATCCCCCGATTTTCCAGTCGACGCATTGGCCGAAATATTTGACAGCGACATGGGCCGTTTCGGACCGCGAAACCGCAGAACGCTAGCGGACCCTTTTTGATTTGAAGCACGGATGATGGCCGCCGCGGCCGCGGCCCCGGTCGGGGCGGTCAGATTCCTCGCCCCCGTGATCCTCCGGACCCTCGAACCCCGTCGGGTGTCCGCCTCACGCAGGGTGTGCAACCATCGCCGCTGAGATCACCCACTGGCAAAGTAACGTGGCTTCATATGCGTCAGGTAAGCGGCTTTGTCCGACCGAAGCCAACGAGCTGATGAAGGGGCCTGCCCAGGCCACAAGTATTTAGCTCAGAAATTAGGAGTGACCTCCGAACACCAGTGATAGCCAGCGTGAAGTGGGTCGCGTGGGCCGGCAGGGTGTGCAACAAGCTCTATGCACTTATCTGGCGCTTAACCAGAGCCACTATTTTCAGCACCATGAAAGCCAACGTGCCGTGGTCCCCGTGTGCGCCCGGGACGAAACCTCGCGCGTCGGAATCGAACCGCCGATCAACACGACTGCGGCAGGCCTCAATCCGTCGCCGGCGAGTCGCGTGCAGAAAACGGCAGGCGGGGTCGCTCATGAGCATAAATAGGGCGTCTAGGCCGGAGTCAAACAATCGCGCGCTCTTCGACCCAAAGAGTTCCGCGAACGACGGGGGCCGAGTACGGCCAGCACACAAGTCGCGTCTCGCTGCGAGTCGACTCACCAGTGCAGCGTTGCTGCTCACCCTGCTAACCGCGTGCTCCACCATGCCGAGTCAATCTGCTATTAAGACGACATTGTCGCCTCCAGTCGAAGCTGGGAAAGCCGAAAATATCGCGCCGTTGGACTGCTCGATAGTGGCGCCAATTTCAGGGGCGGCTGGGATCCTGGGGCTGCCCATTGACGAGGTCGCCGAGTTACCTCCATTCACCGGCAGTAGTCCCACTCATCCGGGAATCGTCAGCGTGGCTATGTCAATGGAAGCAATGCACGAGGCTGGTCAGACGGACTGTCGATACGGACTCGTCGGACGTGCCACCAACGGTCCCGAAGTGTCGATCTCAGTTCTGCCCAACGCCGCCGACGACTACATCCAAGGGCAACCCGCCCTCATCGACGGAACGCAGGAGCTGAAGCCCAGCGACATCAGCAATCGCGCATCCTTGGGTTGTCAGCCTGGTGAGCAGGGAGGTTCTTGGTTCGAGTCTCCACTAGAGCTTTGCTCATCTGGGATTGCATTGCCCGCGTAGCGAAGCACATTGGTTTGGCCCGCCCGCGATGCCCGGTATTCCGGGAGTCTGCGTGACCAGAAACGCACCACAATCAACTTCGATTGCTGGTGTCGCTCTCGGCGGTGGCAGTTGGCGCTGTGGGGTGAGTGTTCTGTGTGTGTTGTTCGGTGCATCAGGCGGATCACCTGCTGCGAACTGATAGCTGCCGCCAGTACATTCGCCACCCATTTGTGGATATCTGAGCGTAGAATATGGTTCAGGAGTCATATTGGGAGGGAGGGTGACCATCATGGCAGCGTCATCCACCCTGGTTAGGGCCGCCCGCCGGAGCCGGCGGATCACTCAGGCGAGACTTGCAGAGTTGACCGGCATCGATCAGGCCAGCGTCTCCCATCATGAGCGGGGAAGAGACGCGGCCTACAGCACGGTTGACCGGCTACTCGCTGGTACGGGACACCGCCTGTACGCCGCTCCAACCCGGCGCGACGACGCTGCCAGCTCGGCAGAGGCGATTCGTGAACATCTCCGCACTAATGACACAGACCGAGCCCTCCGGGCGCTCCTGCAGTTGAATGACAACCTCACCGCCGAACATGGACTCGTCCGAGGAATCCTTGGCCTGACAGAGCCGGAACGCACTGGGGACCGTGTGTGGGATGCGGCGATCGCCGCTCTCGTGGCCTGGAGGCTCAATCAGGAGAGCATCCCGCTGCCGGGATGGGTCAATAACCTGGATCGCACACTGACCGTGCCTGTGGTTTTCCGGGTGGACCCGGCTGACCCGGCGCCCGAGCGTGACGATGTGCCGGACGAGTTCGCCGAACGCGGCGTGCTCGCTTGGGCAGATACCTTCGCGAGCGTGTGATGACCGGTACTGCGCTCGATCGAGCAGCAATCATCACCGGTCTGCGTGATCTCGTCGCCGAGCTTCGCGATGCGGGCGAGGTTGCGGGCATCCGGCTCGTGGGCGGTGCGGCGCTCGCTCTTCGCTACTTCGACCGGGGGACGACGCAGGACCTAGATGTCCTGCACATTAGTCCCGGCTCGGAGGAGTCCGTCGCCGCAGCTGCCGAGAGGGTCGCCTACAAGCATGGGTGGGATGCGAAGTGGCTGAACTTCGAGGTCACCAGGGCCGACGCCATCCCAACCCTGGGCCGCGCCGTTGAGTGGGAGACCATCCACGCTGAGGGTGGCATTGTCATTGAAGTGGCGTCCAAAGAGGCGATGCTGGTGATGAAACTCCGAGCGAACCGCCCCGGGCGCGACACCCGCGATATCCGACTCCTCCTCGCCCTATGTGACGTCCACACGCTCGAGGACGCGGGCGACCTCTACGAGCAGTTCTACCCCGGCGACATTCTCACGCCACGTGCAGAGAAGATCGTGCACGCCATTCTCGACGGCGAACCCACGGCTCCGCCATATTCGCCCGGTCCGATCGACATCTGATCCGCGCCGATGTGCGGAGCGAGCGTCTGCGTCATTCGCGGACGCTAGCGACGAAAAGTAAAAGGCAGCCGGGCGCCGCGAGCGGGTCTCCTGCTTGATCGAATCACCTCAATTCTGTGACCAGAAACGAACCAGATACTCCGCTGCGTGACCAGAATGGGCCCGGTTCAGTCCGTGCCAGCGCGTACACTAGAACCCATGAAACCGCGGAAATCCGCGGAATTCCGCCTCAGTTGCGGGGGAGTGGCACGGCCGAGACGCCTATCATTTGTTCTTGGTTCGAGTCCAGGTACCCCAGCAGTGAAAACCCCCGGTCAAGCGGGGGTTTTGTTTTTTAACTAGTCACGATTTCGGCAGGGTACCTGGTCACAGCGTTGTTGTAGAAAATTCGACCTAACCGAGGCGGCACGAAAGTCCTGGTGAGGGGCTTTTCGATTCCGAGCGGGCGGCCGTGACGAAGCTCGGCGTTGCTTGCCAAGTGTGCGGATTGAGCACGTGTCGGTATCTCCGCAGCCTATGAACCGGCGATAGGGAAGTGGCGAGCTGGGGCTACGGTCCCGAATGCGAGTTAGAGCTGGGCCGAGCGGATCGGCCGGCAGTGGGCAGGACTAAGTGCGACAGGATAGTCCGCCGTCAACTCGTCCGTCGATCAGCGAGCTCTTATGCGTTTCGTGAGGACTCCTCCAAGGACTGGTCGGTTTACAAACAACTCTGGGCGCAGCCGCGTTGGTGTGCTCTGTGGCCGGAACGCAGTTGAGCTATGCGCGAGTACTTTCCTACGTGAAGGGTGCTGATGGCTCGGCCGGTGTCGTCTCGGTGATGTCGGAACGGCGAACGACTACCAGCCTGGGACCCCTGTTGACAAGTCCCTAGGTTGACTACCTTCACCGGTGAAGAGACTCGTATCCACGACAAGGAGACCCTCTTGGCCGATGCAACCACCCCCTCTGATCCCCGGGTTCAGGGCACGGTCGCACGTCGGGCCGGATTCACTGCGGGCATCGTGGTCAATTCCGCACTCCTCTACGCCGTCAATGCGTGGCCCGGATGGCGATCGCTCACCTTTGTCACCGCGGATGCTGATCAGCTCATCCCTCTGCTGAACGCGGCCCTGGTCGCAGGGATTATCGCGAACCTGATCTACCTGGTGGCCGACCGTAGATGGGTAAAAGCGCTGGGTGATCTGTTCACAGTCGGCATTAGCTTGGCATTTCTTGTTTGGACCTGGCGAGTGTTCCCATTTGTCTTCACTGACACCACGGTGGACTGGGCGACGATCATCCGTGTTGTTCTTGGCTTCTCAATCGTTGGGTGCATCATCGCTCTCATTGTCCAACTGGTCGTTCTGGTCGGTACGTCGGTTCGGTTTCGTTCCGGCTAGGCCCTTGCTTGAGCGGTCGCTCGGATTGCCGGGGTTCGAAGAGCGTCCAGCCGCCGCACACTGGCCGTATGAATGGGAGAGCCATACCCGATGCGGCCGTGGCGGAGCCCGTGGGATGGCACAGCCTGCCGGTTGACGAGGCCGTCGCCCGCCTGGGATCTTCCCCGGTTGGCCTGAGTTTGTCGGTTGCGCCGACCGTCTCCTCGTGGCAGAGCTGGTGGTAGCTTCGGCGAGACTTCCTTGCATCAATGCAAATGCAGGCGAGGGTGTGCGGTACCAGCCCCGAGATCGGAGGCCGAATGACCCCGCGCAACATGGCCGGGCAGGTAGACATCAAAAACAGTCACTAGATCGATGGACTCTGGGCCGTCACTGAACAAGGAAGCGCCGTGACTGACCTGGCGGCCGCAGTGTCTGATCGGTGCAAGTCTCAGCCGCGCAATGTGGTCTTGGAAGGCCAGAACGTGCAGATAGCCGGCGGCCGCCTCATCGACCGGCGTGCTGGCACCGCGATCGACCGTGGAAAACGTTACCTCCAGGCGGTGCGGCAGCGTACCCGAGACGACTGCGACCTTGCGACCGGTGTTCGCGAGCACTTGGGCCGCAATGCGGACGAGGTGGGAATCTTTGGGCGGTGAGAGTACGGCGCGAGCGAGAACCATTTGCTTGCTTCTGTTCGGGCCACCGTTCTCGGGTACCGCGCTCCACGTCGTCGGAAGCGTCTCAGCGTCGCCTAGCGCGGCGCTGAACGCGTGCGCGATATCTGGAGTATTGCCCGCCAGCTCAGTGAAGGCTTGAACTTTACCTTCGGAGTTTTCTGGGACGTTGATGTCGATGACGACACCAATCCAGTCAAGTTTTTCAGCCTGGGTGCTTTGAGCGATATAGTCCTGGGCATCGAATTTCGCGATCTTTTCGGCGACTTGTAGATAGAAGTCTTCAAGCTGCCGATTCAACATGACGTTTTCACGCCACAGATCGAAAGAGAACGCAGGGGTAGAGGGAAGTTCCGAGACTGGAACGCGCGCGCGCCTCAGCAGGTCGACGAGCGACCCGTGTTGAAGCTGCATCGGGGCGTAATACCGGTACCCGGAAGGTCCATCAATGAAGGCCGGAGTCACGATTTCACGTTCTGAGTAGAGTCGGAGCGCTTTTGCAGATAAGCCCGTCATCGCTTGAAACTCACCTGCGGTTAGCGAATTGTCCATAGTGGTCCTGTCGGTCAAATATTGCGGCGTATCAATACCTTGGGCGTCGCCCTTGGGGCAAGGTCAAGCGGCGCGCCGCAGCTCTACGCGTGGTTGTACAGAACGTTGGATGCACATACTTACCTTTTTGCCCGAGGCGCGCGAGCTCTCCGGTCTGAGCAAACACTCTCACAGCGCGGTTGGCCAGCGTGACCGCCAAGATCGGTGTCGGGTGTCCCATTGCTGCCATGTCACTTTTCCAGTACTCAGGTACTGGGTAGTGAGGGATGGCTAGACCAAGGTTCACTGCGCCCGCTGCAGAGCACACCTATCGTCGTTCGTATGCACAAGGAAATATCATGATCAGAGCAGAAGCACTCGTGAAGCACTACGGAAACAAGGTCGCGGTCGACGCAATTGACTTCACCGTGAGGCCCGGCCAGGTGACAGGATTTCTCGGGCCCAACGGGGCGGGGAAGTCTACGACGATGAGAATGATCGTCGGCCTCGACCGGCCGACCGCCGGCCGGGTCGAAGTCAACGGGCGACTTTATCGAGAACACAGTGCCCCTCTTCGGGAGGTTGGCGTACTCCTGGATGCGAAGGCGGCTAACGGCGGGCGCTCCGCCTACAAGCACCTGCTTTCGATCGCGGCGACACACGGAATCGGACGCGCCCGAGTGCGCGAGGTCATTGGCCTCGCGGGACTCGACTCCGTCGCCTGCAAACGCGTCGGCGGATTTTCCCTCGGAATGGGCCAGCGTCTGGGAATCGCGACTGCCTTGCTGGGCGATCCAGCGACGGTCATTCTCGACGAACCCGTGAACGGGCTGGACCCGGAGGGTGTCCGATGGGTGAGGACGCTGATGCGCAACCTGGCCGCGGAGGGCCGCACCGTGTTGCTGTCCTCGCACCTCATGAGCGAAATGGCCCAGACCGCCGACCGGCTTATCGTAATCGGGCGAGGGCGGATCCTGGCGGACGACTCTATCGGCAACGTCATCGCCGGGGCAACTCACGCCATGACTCGCGTTCGCACGCCGGACGCGGAACGATTGGTGGCGACAATCGCCGGGCCTGACGTTGGCGTGTCGGTGTTGGCCGATGGTGCAATCGAGATCACGGGGCTGACCACTGAGCAGGTCGCGATTGCTGCGTCCGCGGCCGGGGTCGTTCTCTACGAAATCGCTTCAGTGTCGGGCTCGCTCGAAGACGCGTACCTCGCGCTCACCGCTGGGGAAGTCGAATACCGATCATCGAACACCGCAGGGACAGGGGCACACGAATGAACGCTCTCGAAAAGCAACGTGCGACCGCTCTTCCCGACCGGGACCGCCTCAGATTCATCGGCGTCCTTCGATCGGAATTCATCAAGCTCACCAGTCTCCGCTCGACCGTCGGCCTCTTGCTGGCGATCGTTGTTTTCGGGCTCGCAACCAGTGCCGTCTTGGGCGTCACCGCGGAAGGCGCCGGGCTGCCAGACAAGCCCTCAGTGGGGTTCATGCTGGATCAAGTCACAGTCGGGACCGTGTTGTTCGGCCAGCTCATTGCAGGGGTCCTCGGCGTCCTCGTGATCTGTGGGGAGTACTCGAGCGGGACGATCCAATCGACGCTGATCGCTGCTCCTGCCAGAGGCGCCGTCCTTGCTGCCAAAGCGGTCGTGCTTTTCGTCATGGTGACCGCATCGGCATTCGTGGCAATGTTCGGCTCCTGGGCCGTGACGTACCCGATGTTCGCCGGTTTCGGGATCGAGATCGGCCTGACCGCTCCTGGGGTGATGCCCGCACTCATCGGCGGGTCGGTTTACATCGGCCTCGCGGGCGTCCTCGGTTTGGGCATCGGCACTGTGTTGCGCTCTGTCGCTGGGGGAGTGGCAACCGTCATCTCGATAATCTTGCTGCTGCCGATCGTGTTGTCCGTCCTCCCCGCATCATCACTCGTCAGAAACCTTCATCTTCTGTCGATGTCGAAGGCCGGCGATGCGATGTCCAGCGCACCTGATGACGGCAGGGTCTTCCTGGATCTTGCAGACGGCTATGTCAGCTCGGGTGCCGGATGGCTCGTCGCTGCTGCCTGGGCCGGTATCTTCATTGTCATGGGAACTATCCAGCTGCGCCGGAAGGACGCCTGATCCGCGCACAGACCAGATCGCGTAACGCCTTAGTCGAGGCGTGGCGCGATCGCGGGGCCCGGGATCAGACTCGCTCCGGTCGTGCCCGAATCGCGGATGCCCTCATTCTGGTGGTGTACGCGAGTGCAGCCGTGGGTATGGCAGCACTATCCATCGAGCCGCCGCACTCCACACCATTGTGGTCAATGGTCGTCCTGGGTATCGGCGGCCTCGTGGTTTTGGCGATCCGCCATCGGTTTCCGCGACTGAGCTTTGCCGCTGCGATGGGACTCTCAGTGCTCTCCTTGGCGGGCGGTTCGGGAGCCGAGTCGATACTGGCTGTGATGGCGGTATACATCGCGGGTGTGCGCCGCTCTGGGAGGGTTGCTTGGGTCTATTTCGTCATCGCAGCGGCCTGCGGCGCGATTGGCGCGCTGGCCCTATCGGTGCGGGGAACTATCGGCCCCCCCATCCTCGGTTTGGTGCCGCGGATCCTGGGGCGAGATGCGCTGCTGGACTGGGTGAACGCCTTTTTCATCATCGCCATAGTCCTTCTGATCGCGGCATTGCTGGGAACCAACGTGGGGCACCAGCGGCGCCACATCGGCGAGCTCGTCGACCGCGCCGACAGGCTGGCGCGTGAGCGGGATCACCAGGTGGAGATCGCGAGAGCCCTCGAACGCGAACGGATCGCGCGCGAGATGCACGACATAATCGCGCACAGCCTTTCCGTCATCATCACCGTCTCGGACGGCGCACACGCTGCAGCAGACGAACGTCCCGCCGAAGCCAAAGCAGCCATTGCCCGTGTCGCCGAGACCGGCCGCCGCACCCTCGGAGAGGTGCGCCGGCTGCTCGGTGGTGTTCGCGGTGACGATCGGAGTTCCGCGCAGGAGCACGCGCCGCAACCTGACGCGTCGCACCTAATCTCGCTCGCAGCCGAGTTCGTGGCAGCCGGCCTTCCGGTGCGTCTTAGCGTTGCGGGGACCCCCTCCACGGATCCCGGCCTCGGCCTCACTGTCTATCGGATCGTGCAGGAGTCGCTGACGAACGTCCTCCGCCATGCCCGCGAGGTGGGAACTGCAACAGTCACCGTCACTTGGACGGCAGAGGATGTGACAGTCGTTGTTCGAGACGCGGGACCGCTCACGCCTCCGTTCTCCCAGGAGGGGCGTGGGATCCTCGGGATGCGAGAAAGAGCGACACTTTACGCTGGAACCATCGAGGCCGGACCTCACGACGACGGAGGCTGGCGCGTCTTCGCACGACTACGATGCGGGGATCCCCAACTGTGAGTGACAACATACGGGTGCTGCTCGTCGATGACCAGGAACTAGTGCGATACGGCTTCAGATTGATACTCGAGGCCAACCCAGAAATGATCGTGGTCGGCGAAGCCTCCGACGGCATGCAGGCGATCAACGCAGTCCGCCGGCTTCAGCCCGACGTTGTGCTGATGGACATCCGCATGCCAGGCGTCGGCGGTATCGAGGCGACGAAAAGCATCATTGGTTTCCATCCGGACACTCGTGTACTTGTCGTTACCACTTACGATCTCGACGAATACGCGTTCGGCGCACTCGACGCCGGCGCATCGGGCTTCCTGCTGAAAGACACCCGTCCTAACGATCTCGTAGCCGCGGTCCGCGCAGTCCATTCCGGAGACGCCGTCGTATCGCCCCGCATCACTGCCAAGCTCATCCAGGTTGCAGCCCCGCACCTTCTTGTGCGGGCTGCCGTCGACGCAGGTGAGGCGCTGTCGGAACTAACCGCACGAGAACGCGAGATCTTCGTCCTTATGGCACGAGGTGAGACCAACAGCGAGATCGCTGCAGCGCTGTACCTCAGCGAGTCGACAGTCAAGGCAAACGTCGGTCGTGTGCTCTCCAAGCTCAATCTACGAAACCGAGTAGAAGCGGTCATCCGAGCCTACGAAATCGGCGTGGTCGGCCACTGACTAGTCTGTCTTGGAGGGTGCAACCGGCTGCTTTCGGCGAGTCGGTAACAGCCGTGCAGCCCGCAGATGTCAGCTGTGTGTCGCCACTACTGTGATGAGCTCGCGTGCCTGGGCGACGATGGCGTCACGCCATGCCTCGAACGTGGAATCCGTCACGGCGAATTCGGTGTGGAAGTTCTGCATGTCGGGGGTGTGGATGTGCCCTGCCGGGATGTCGAGCCCTGCCCGATCGCGCAGCAGGGTGTTGCGGTAGGCGGACTCATTCGAGAGATAGGTGCCACCTCCGCCGCTGCGCGCGCAGGAGTCCTGGGGTGGGGGTGTCGGGTCGAGGGAGGGTGGGTAGGTGTCCTCGCGCTGGGACGTCTCCTTCTCCTCACCCGAATCGCAACTGGGGAAATACCTGTAATTCGTGTTCCACAGCACGCCAAACGCAACCGACTCGTCTTCCCAGGTATCGCCCGGCGGGCGGGGAACATCCGAACCCGTGCGCGCCACGATCATCTGCTCGATCGGCAGCGTCGACGCGGTCCACTGTGGTGGATCCGTCAATGTGTCGCCGCCACCCCAACGCTCCAGCATCTGGGTGTTGCAGCCAGAATTGTCCTTTGCCAGCTGCGGGGCGCCCGTCAAACCGGCAGGCGGGCAGGGCGCAAAGTTGTCGTTGCCGGCAACGTCGCCGTGGTAGCGGCCGTTCCACTGCTCCAGCGCGAACTGCGACCCGCCCGCCTGGCTCATGGTGATTGACGCATCCAACCGGTCGTCGCCGGGCTCCATCAGCGGCCCCACGGTGTCGTCCAGATATCCGCGCTCGAACTCGGGGTAGTTCACTGGCAGCGTGTACGCCTCGTAGCGCACCGTGGTGCCATCGGGAGCCGTCGTCGTCGTGCCGTCGATCGCCAGGGCGGTCGCGCCGGACGGATTGCCGTAGCGGATCTGATTGCCGGCTGTTCCCGCCGCGCTGCCCGTGGCACCACCGTCCAGAGTAAAGGGATCGAATCCGCTTACCAGCACCCGCGTCACCTGGTCGCCCGCCGGCAGATCGATGTCGCGCATGCCGCGGGCCGCCCGGTCGAAGGCATCGACCAGCAACGCACGCTCTTCGGTGGAGAGCGTGAAGTCCGGGCCCCACTGATGCAGCACGGACATAGCCTCCAGCCGCGCCCAGTAAAGCGGTCGGTCGTCGCTCGCCGGCAGGTCCCCTGTGACGTCTTCCGTCGATTGAGCTCGGGCGACAGCGTCCTGCCACAGCAGGGTACCCAGACCCTCGATGACGGTCTTCGCATCGGCAAGGGACCCCTGTCCGCAGACCTCTTCGGCGAAGGTAGCTGTGAACTCACCGAATCCGGCGCCCTCGACCATCATGCGTGCGAACGTACGGTCGGCGGGCTGCGACGGATCGGTCTCGTCCGGCATAACTGCCGTGAGACGCTCCTCTTCGACGGTGACAGGCAGCGAGGCATCGGTGCACCCCTCGGGTGCGAACCCCGCGACGACAGTGCTGAGGTCGTCGGATGCCGGATCAAGGGCGGTTGTTGACCGCTGTTCCGGGGTTGCTTCTGCTGGCGAGCACCCCACCAGCAGTACGGAACCGAGAATCAGCGCCAGCCCGGCAGCGACAGGCGCGGTCTGACGCGAGCGTGCACCTGGTTGAGCGTGCCGTGAGCGGCCGGATCTGGGATAGCGCTTGGTCAAAGAGTGAACTCGAATCATTACGTGCCTTTCGTTCACCTACGACGCTACGAACCAAGCCGCACTTGCACATCGGACTCCAGTCTCGAAAAAGAGCAACGAGGCAGTACCTGGGACCACATCCATGTAGTCCTCGTGTGCCGGCCGTCGCAGTCCTTTCGGGTACGCAGCACCCGCTATTGATCGACCTCGCACCGAAAACGATCGCAGGCGAGGCGTCAGATCAGAACGCACCTGTTGACATGTTCGCAACATAGGGCGCGTGGTGACGCTGCATGGATCGCGCGCCATGGACGATGACAAAGGGTGTCAGGGGAGAACATCGACCGGGCGTAGACACCGACACGGGCGTCGGTGCGGCCTGACCAACGGTTACGTGCGGACAAGTGCTTGCGACCGGTGTTGGCAAGCACTTGGGCCGCAATGCGGACGAGGTGGGAATTTTTGGGCGGTGGGAGTGCGGCGCGAGCGAGAACCATTTGTCTGTGGGAAACGCAAGCGCAGCTCCGTTCAGCTCTTCGCACGGCGTGCGTGCGTGCGCGCCTTCATCCTGTTGCCGCAGACTGCCATAGAGCACCACTTTGCGGTGCCAGGGCGACTGTGATCGACGAGAAACTGGCTGCATTCATCATTCGCGCATGCACGGAGGCGACCGGGGAACTCGGTGATCACGCTCGACCACGCCAGCACGGCCCCCGCCGCAAGCCGGTCGTCTTCGGGGACGTGAAGTTCCCAGACCACGCCATCCGGGGTCAAGCGTGGCGTGCGCACGGCCTCGTCGAGGATGCCCGCGAGCTCGCTGACGGCTCCTCCATCACCTTCACGGACGATGGTTTGTAGCGCCTGTCGCACACGTCTCAGGCGCGCTACCTCGTCCGCGGTTCCTGTCCCACCCCAGGTGCGCGCGAGGTCTCGCCCGGCTGCCCCCTCGAGACCGTCTGTCGGCACGCCCTCGATGACAGGCGCGCTATTCAACAGGGTCAGCAGCAGCTCCTCGTCTCGAAGCATCTTTCTCCGTTCTCTCGCGCCGTCTGGCGCCATGAATCCATGCTAGCGTCTTGCTAACCAGTAAAACAAACCAAAGGGGTTAGCAATGGTCACCGTCCACCACCACACCATCTCTGTCGACGGGCTCGACGTCTTCTACCGCGAAGCCGGCGCTGCCGACGCCCCCGTGCTCCTGCTCCTCCACGGGTACCCGACCAGCTCCCACATGTTCCGGCACCTCATCCCGGCGCTGGCCGACCACTACCGCGTCATCGCTCCGGACCACATCGGCTTCGGACGCTCCTCCGCCCCCTCGATCGACGAGTTCGAGTACACCTTCGAAGCTCTCGCACGCGTGACCGCCCAGTTCCTCTCGACCATCGGGGTGGCGCAGTACACGATCTATGTCCAGGATTACGGCGCCCCTGTCGGCTGGCGCCTGGCCCTCAACGACCCCACTGCCGTCGTCGGGGTCATCTCCCAGAACGGCAACGCATACGAAGAGGGCTTCGTACCGAGCTTCTGGAACCCGATCTGGGCCGACGCCGCCGAACGGACAACCGAAACGCGTGACGCGCTTCGTCCAGCTCTCGGCCGGGAAGCGGTCGAATGGCAGTACACCCACGGCGTGCCAGACCCGACGACCGTCGACCCCGACGCATGGGAGCACGACCTCGCGCTCCTCGCGCGAGCCGGACAGGATGACGTGCAGCTGGCGCTCTTCCGCGACTACACGACCAACCGAGACCTCTACCCGGCGGTGCACGCCTGGCTCCGCACCTCCCACGTGCCGGTCCTTGCGATCTGGGGGCGTAACGACGAGATCTTCGACGGTGCCGGCGCGAGGGCGTTTACCCGCGACACCCCCAATGCTCGCGTCGAGCTCATCGACGGCGGACACTTCCTACTCGAATCTGACCTTGACCTCGTGGTCAACACGATCAAGAGCTGGCTCGGGTAGTCGTGTCTCAGGCCAGCGCGACGGGGGCGTCAGACTGCGTGATCCGTTCGTCAGCCAGGTGGTTCACCGACGGCTCACCGTTGCGCAGCGCTAGGACCATGGCAGAAATTCGGTCACGCTGTTCGCTGAACGAATACAGGACCATAAGCGCACGGTCAGCCGCGCTATCGAACACGTCCGGGCAATGACACCTCGAACCGGCTGCCCTCGCCGACGGCGCTCCGCGCCTCGAGCGTGCCACCCAAGGCCTCGGCGAGGCCGCGAGCGATCGAGAGGCCGAGGCCGGTGCTCTGTCCTGCGCGGACTCGTGACGGCTCGCCGCGCCAGAGTCGATCGAAGACCCGGTGCAGGTCCGCTGGAGCGATGCCCTCGCCGGTGTCGACCACCGCGATCCGGACCATACCATCAGCCATCGTCGCCTCGAGGTCCACGTGCCCGCCGGGCGGAGTGTGCCGCAGCGCATTCGAGAGCAGATTGTCGAGGATCTGCCGCAACCGGGCGGGATCGGTCTCGAGCGGCAGTGTCTCGGGAGTTTCGACGTTCAGAACGACGCCCGAGCTCGCCGCGTGGGCGCGGTACGCTTCGGCGAGTTCTTGCACGACAACAGCCGCGTCACACCCCCTGCTCTCCAGCACGAGGTCCCCGGATTCCGCGAGCGCGAGGAGCTGCAGGTCGCCGGTGATTTGCTCCATACGCCTGGCCTCGTCGAGCACGAGCCGGCGGAGCGCCGCGTCATCGAGACCGAGACCATCGTCCGCAGCCTCGACCCATCCGCGGATGTTTGTGAGCGGGCTGCGTAGCTCGTGCGCGATGTCTCCGAGCAGGCGTCGGCGTGACGCTTCGTGTCCGGCGATCTCGTTGGACATGCGATCAAACGCGGCACCGACGGCGGCGAGATCGTCGCGGGCGTGCAGCCCTGTGCGGGCCTCGCGATCGCCCGCGCTGAAGCGATCGACGGCGGTCTCGAGTCGGCGCGCGCTGCGCAGGGTCGGCACGATGATGAGTGCCGCCGCTGCCGACAGGAGCGCCAGCATCATCACGATGAAGGCTGCGATGCGGGTAATCGATCCCGGGCTCGCGTCGAGCGGACCTTGGGCGTCGCCTTGCTGGTCGGTGAGCAGCACGTTCACTGCTGGCGCCGTTGTCGCTTCGGCCTGGTTGATGCGCGCCTGCAGGAGGCACTCATCGGCGGCGTCATCGGGTGCCTGGACGGTGCGCAGCGCGAGGTGCTCGGGCGCGCTCGATGCAGACAGGTCGAGTTCGACGTCGGCGACGAGAGGCGCATCTGCGGCGAGCAGGCAGGCGTTCGTGCGATCACGAAGATCGTCGAGGGCGGTTCGCTCGCTCTCCAGCGGCGTGTTCAAGGCGGCGCGGCCGCAATCCGGGGCATCTTCGTAGCCGGAGACCACGGGGCGACCGCTCGCCCACACAGCCGTGTCGACGATCGCATCACCCAGACACTCCACCACCGCGCTCGCCTGCCTCGTGAGCTGCTCCCGCTGCGTCTCATCAAGCGAAAATGGTCCGCTGATACCGTCGTGCAGATGCAGTTCAAGCGTCACGGGGTCGGCGAGCGGCTCGAGTGGGTCAAGCAGCCGGGTGGAGCTCACTGGGCGGGGCAGCTCAGGTGCAGTGTCGGCGATCACAGTTCCCGCGCCGTCGATCAGGGCGATGCGACGCCCCGTCTCGCGGCTGAGGAGCAGAAGCCTGGGCCCCACGTTGCTCCAGTCGACGTGGCTACCAGCCCAGATGGTGAGTGCGTCCAGCACCTGCTCGTCTCGCACGAGATTGACCCCGGACGCCTGCTCGTCGTACCGGTATTCAGAGGTCTCAGCAAGCCAGATCGTGCCGCCCACCGAAGCGAGCACGAGCAGTAGTCCAGCCGCGATATAGCGGGCCAGCAGCCGGGGCACGCGTCGGACACCCTGAACTCCCATTCTTTTGCTCCTGCTCATGTCGTATGCAATGCTCTCATCCGCTTCCGCCATGGCGTGCAGCCGCGCACACTGTTGCGTCATGACCGGTTAGGTCGCGGCGAGGGCCGTGGTCGGTGACTGCCGAGCGGCGCGGATGGACGGGGCGAGGCCAGCGACGGCGCCCGTCACAAGCGCGGCGGTCATGCCGGACAGGATCGTCGCCACCGGAACGACCAGCGGCCAGCCCTGCAGGCCGCTCCAGGCCGCGGTGCCGAGCAGACCGAGCAGCACTCCAGATGCGCCGCCCAGCGCGCAGAGCACGATCGCCTCCACGAGGAACTGTGCCCGGATCTGACCGCGGTGCGCGCCGAGCGCGCGTCGCAGTCCGATTTCCCGGCGACGCTCCAACACGGAGACGAACATCGTGTTCGCGATACCGATGCCACCGATCACGAGTGCGACCGCGGCGAGTGCGAGAAAGAGTCCATCGAAGCTGGAACGAGCCGCATCTTTCGCGGCGAGCACCGCTGAGGGCTGACTCACTTGCACGAGTCCGCTCATTCCCGGGGAGAGGGTTGCGGCGACGACTGGACGCAGCGCATCGATCGACGCCTCGATACCCGTGACGTAGGCGACCGTCGGTGCGCCATCGAAGTTCAGCCAGCGCTGTGCAGCAGCATCGTCCACGAGGACCGCTGACTGCAGGTCGGCGGAGAGCGGAGTCTCCGCGAGAACTCCGATGACGGTGAACTCTACGCCGCCGACGTCGATCGCGACCGGCCGATCGGGGAGCTGTGACAGGCCGAGCCGCTCAGCGGCGTCGATGCCGAGCACTGCCGTCGGCAGGTCACTCTCGTCGAGCCAGCGGCCGGAGGTCACCGTTGTCCGAAGCACGCCGCGAAGGTCGCCGCGAACGGCGAGCGTGGTCAGTCCGGTTTCCGGGTAGCTGCGGAGCTCGTTGCTGCGAATGGGGGAGTGGGTATTGCCGACGGTCGCGGCATCTGTGACGGTTCCGATGCGTTGCAGCATGCCGAGTGCCTCGGCCGGAAGCGGGACGAGGTGTCCGTCGGCGCCTGCACGGGGGTCAGCTCGCAGCAGGTCCGAGCCGAGCGCAGTGAGCTGTTCGTCGAGCGCAGCCTGCGAGGACGCAGGCACTGCGGTGACGGTCACCAGCGTTGCGATACCGATGGCGATGCCGATGGCCGAGAGTGCGGCACGAAGGGGTCGGGTACGGAGCCCGACCGTCCCGACCTCGAGCAGGTCTCGGAGGTCGAGACGGCTGCGACGCTCACGCATGCGCCACCGCCTCGGTGTCGGTGATGATCCGGCCGTCTCTCAGCTCGATGCGCCGCGGCAATCGTGCCGCGAGCTCGACATCGTGGGTGATGACGACGACGGTGGTGCCCTCGTCGTGCAGTTTCTCGAGCAAGCTGAGCACGCGTTCGCCGTTCGCCGTATCGAGGGCGCCGGTCGGTTCGTCGGCGAGGACGACGAGCGGGTCGGTCACGATCGCCCGGGCGATGGCGACCCGCTGCCGTTCGCCGCCGGAGAGCTCCTGCGCCGCGTGCCCGATACGGTGCCCGAGACCCACGCGCTCAAGCGCCGCGCGTGCGATATCGCGGCGCTCCCGCCTCGGAACGCCGCTGTATAGCAGCGCCATCGCGACGTTTTGCTCTGCGGTCACGCCATCGGTCAGGTGAAAGCCCTGGAAGACGAAGCCGATCGCGTTCCCTCGCAAGCGAGACAGCGCGCGATCCGTGAGGTCGCGGGTGTCAATGCCGCCGATGCGAACCGCGCCGGCTGTGGGACGGTCGAGCGTGCCGAGCACGTTCAGTAACGTCGACTTGCCGGCGCCGGAGCGTCCGACGATGGCTGTGAGCTCACCCGGGTTGATCTGCAGTGAGACGTCGTCGAGGGCGGCGACTCCGCCGGGGTGGATGCGGCTGACGTGCTCGAGCTCGAGCGCAGGCGTCGTCATCGTGCCGACACCACCGTCATGCCGGAGTCGATCCCTGTGCCGCTGACCTCTACGCGGTCGTCTGCGATGAGACCGATCTCGACACCGTGGAGTCCACCGCACTCGTCCTGCAGCGCATAGCCGCCTTCGGCGAGGGCCACGAGCGCGGCCACGGGCACGATCAGTACGTCCGGCACGGATCTGGTGACGACACGGACAGTCACGGCGGCGGCGTCGACGCCGTTGAGTGCAGCCTGATCGTCGATCGCGACGATCGCGCGAACCTTCGCCTCGGTGCCCTCGCCGGTGGTGGTCACGGTGACGATGGAACCGTCGACGGTGCGCCCATCGGGCAACTCGATCGTCGCTTTCGCACCGGTGCCGATCACTCCTGCGTCCTGAGCCGGGACCGATGCCTCGACGACGCGTGTCGTGCCCGTGACGGTGAACGGCTGACCACCCGCCCCGTCGCCGAGGTGTGCAGTGACGGCCGAGACGCGGCTCGGCGCGCTCAATACGATCACGTCGGCCGGGCCGAGGGTGCCGGTGCGCTCCAGGCCGAGCGACTCCTGCCAGTCGCGCACGGCCTCCCTGAACCATCCTCCTGTTTCGAAGGTCGCAGGATCGCTGTGGCTGAGGTGTCCGAGTTCCATGAGGTTCGAAGCGACCATGCTCACATCGGCTCCTTCCATCCCGGAACCGTCGATCGCACGATAAAGCGGAACGTCGCCGATCAGCACCGGCACCGCGCGTTCGTTCGCGCGCAGTGCCACTGATCCTCGATCGAGTTGCCCGCCGACATCGGGCAACCAGGTGATGATCCCGTCGGCCTTCGTAGTCACGGGCACCGCTGCACCGAAACCGACGGCGCCGTCGAGGCGAGCGGTCTGCACGAGCTCACCACGCTCGACGATTGCGGTGGCCGGCTTGGCTGTCTCCTCTGCCGGGGCTGCGTCATCCGCGGGCCGGAGTAGCAGGAAAGCTCCTCCGGCGCCCGCAGCAAGAGCGAGGCAGATCGCAAGCGTGCTGACCAAGGCAGTGCGGCGTCGCAACCGGATCACTCGCTGCTCCCGTTCGACTCGGATGCCACGCAGGAGTCCACATACTGCATGCCCAGCGAGATCGAGGTAGCGTCGTTGGTCTCGCCGCCGAATGCGATATTGATCCGGCCGAACTCATCTGCCTCGGTGATCTCGACCTCGCGTACACCGCGATCGTGCAAGCAGTCCACCACGCCCTGCGCGAACCGCAGTGCATCCGGGTTCTGAGCGTCAAACTCCCACGGCGGCAACGGTGCCACGCGCAGACAGAGCGCCTCAGCCTCGGCAGCCTTCGCCGGATCCCCGACGCTGGCACTGGCGCCATCTCCGCCTTCGCCCCCGGGAGCGCCGTGCAGTGCAGGGGAGTGGTCCGCGAGACAGCGATCCCGCGGCTTCCACGCGTCCACTCCCTCTTCGTCCGACATGTCGAGACGCAGGCGAACGGGCTCGCCATACTCCGCGAAGAGTGGATCAGCGGCCTCGGTCGGGGCCGGAGCGGCCGTTTCCAACGTCGCGATGCCGGGGCCGCTGCCTCCGCCAGCCCCCTGGTTGGCGGAGGGTGCGGAGCATGCGGCGAGCATCCCCAAGAGCGCAATGGTGCCCGCTGCGGTGGTCAGGGGTCGGTGGGTGGTGCGAAGCACGGTTCCTCCTTGTGTTGATAGTTGCTGTGATCCACACTCCTTCCCGGATGTGAGGGACTTGTGAGCGTTCGGTGCAGAGCCCGACCGCGTGTCGTGCCCGTGCTTAGACTCGGATCGTGACCCGAATCTTGATCGTCGAGGACGATGCGCTGCAGTCCGAGCTCGTACGCCGTTACCTTGAACGAGAGGGGCACGACGTGACGGTTCTGGCCGACGGCGCCGAAGCGCTCGCCGAGGTGCGTCGCTCCGCGCCCGATCTGCTCGTGCTCGACGTGATGCTCCCTGGGGCCGACGGCCTCACGGTCTGCCGCACGCTGCGCGAGGAGCATTTCGAGCTCCCGATCCTCCTGCTCACCGCACGCTCTACTGAAAACGATCTACTTCTCGGGCTCGAGCTCGGCGCCGACGATTACCTCGCCAAGCCCTACAGCCCCCGCGAGCTCGTCGCACGGGTCCGAGCGCTTATGAGACGAGCCCGCCGCACGGCGCCGGCCTCGACGGTCATCGCAGTCGGCGACCTCGAGATCGACCCGGACCGACATCGAGCCACACTCTCGGATCGTCTTCTGGATCTCACCCGCGCCGAGTTCGACCTGCTCGAAGAATTCGCCCTGTATCCCGGCATCGTCCTCAGCCGAGCCCGTCTGCTCGATCGCCTCCACGGCACTGATCGCTGGATCGGAGGCCGCACCATCGACACCCATGTGAAGAATCTCCGAGCCAAGATCGAGGCCGATCCGCAGAATCCCGCTCGGCTCATAACCGTCTACGGGGTGGGGTACACGCTTCACGCGGGCTGAGCCCAGCACGGAGTCCCGCCACGGAGGGGCTTGCTGTTACTGGACCTCGCGGGCCCGCCGGATCCGCCGGCCGCAGCCCTTTGACACTGAGCTCAGCGACCCCGTCGGCGAATTGTCGGTACGGAGTGAGGAGTTCAGGACTCAGTGAGGGTCCTCCCGGGTCTCGAGTGGTCACGCTGAGGGGTGGTCTACCAGACCACTGTTCAGTGCGCACTTCCGCGCCGTTTAACCAGCCGGTTAGATCAGTATGGAAAGCGAGAGGTTGACACATGACTGACAAGACCATCACCCTGAACAACGGAGTGCAGCTGCCGAGCCTGGGCCTGGGCGTGCTGCAGAGCGAGGGCGGCGAGGCCACGGCGGCGATATCGTCCGCGCTGACGGGCGGATACCGGTTGATCGACACCGCGGCCGCGTACTTCAACGAGCGCGAGATCGGCCAGGGCATCCGGGACTCCGGAGCCGATCGCGCCGAGGTGTTCCTCACGACGAAATTGTGGATGACCGACTACGGGTTCGATAGCGCCCTGCGCGCGTTCGACACCAGTGCCGCCAAGCTCGGCGTGGACTACCTCGACCTATACCTCTTGCACTGGCCGTTGCCGGCCAACTTCAGCCAGACTGTCGCCGGATACAAGGCGGCCGAACGGCTGCTCGCCGACGGTAGGGTGCGGGCAATCGGGGTAGCGAACTTCAAGCCCGAGCACTTGCGCGCACTCGTGAGAGAGACGGATGTCGTGCCCGCCGTGAACCAGATCGAGTTGCACCCCAACTTCCAGCAGCCCGAGCAGCTCGCGGTGCACCGCGAGCTCGGCATTGTCACGCAAGCCTGGTCGCCGATCGGTGGCGTCTACGGCTGGGCGGGCGAGAACGGAGCCCTGCCGCCGCTGCAGAACGACACCATCCGCGTCATCGCCGACGCCCACGGCAAGACGCCCGCCCAGGTCATCCTGCGCTGGCACCTGCAGGAGGGCCGCAGTGCGATCCCGAAGTCCGTGACGCCCGCACGAATCGCGGAGAACTTCGCCGTCTTCGACTTCGAGCTGACCGCCGCCGACCTCACGTCCATTGACGCCCTCGACACCGGTGTGCGCGGAGCGATCGACCCCGACCTCGCGACCCCGGAGGTCATCGACCTCACCATCGAGGCGGCCTGACATGCCGATCAACGGGGAGATCAGCAGCTTTCTCAGCTCCCGCAGGGCACGGATAACCCCGGAACAGGCGGGCGTACCCGTGTTCGGAGGAGCCCGACGGGTGCCGGGACTGCGACGGGAAGAGGTCGCCCACCTGGCGGGCGTCAGCACTGACTACTACTCGAAGCTGGAACGCGGGAACACCCGGGGAGTATCGCGGGAGGTGCTCGACGCGATCGCAAGGGCGTTGCGGTTGAACGATACCGAACGAGAGCACCTGATGAACCTCGTCGAGGTGACCGCCGCTCCGCACCGGCGGAACCCCCGCCCGAAAAGCCGGGTCGCGGTGGCACGCGGAACCCAAGCCGTCCTCGACGCGATGACCGTTCCGGCCCTGGTGCAAAACGGCCGCCTGGACATTGTGGCCACCAACGCGCTCGGGGCCGCGCTGTACTCCCTGCCCTATCCGCTGGCGGGCACGGAGCCGTTCAACACCGCAATTTTCCAGTTTCTCGACCCCCGCGCGGAAAGTTTCTACCGCGACGTAAACCGGGCAAAGAAGAACGTCGTCGCATTGCTGCATCAGGCCGCCGGCCGTGACCCTTTCGACGAGGGGCTCATCCGGCTCATCGGCCAGCTTTCAACCCAGAGCGCCGAGTTCCGAGCGCTCTGGGCTTCGCACGACGTCATCCGCTACCAGCGAGGGACGAAACGGTATCAGCATCCGGACGTCGGCGAACTCGATTTCGGTTACGAATCCTTCGACCTCACAACCGAGCCCGGGCTGACGATGCTCGTGTACACGATCGAACCGCACTCGCCCACCGCAGAACGCGTCGCCCTCCTCGGCTCCTGGACCACCCCTCAGGGAGCCGAGCGGAGCGTGGCGACCAACGCGCCCACCCGCGTCTCCACGGACCAGACCCTTTCATCACCACACGGATCGGAAGCACAATGACCAACGACCTGACCCTCAACAACGGCCTCCACATCCCCTCGATCGGCTTCGGCGTCTTCCAGAGCGCCCCCGAAGAGACCGCCGCCGCCGTCGAAACCGCCCTCGCCGCGGGCTACCGCCACATTGACACCGCCGCCGGCTACGGCAACGAGCGCGAGGTCGGCGACGGCATCCGCCGCACAGGCATCGACCGGAACGACATCGTCATCGAGACGAAGGTGTGGGTCAGCGACTACGGCTACGACGAGACCCGGCATGCATTCGACAAGAGCGCGACCAAGCTGGGGGTGGAGCAGATCGACCTGTTGATACTGCACCAGCCCATGCCGCAGCACTTCGACCGCACGATCCAGGCCTACCGCGCCCTGGAGCGGTTGCTGGCCGACGGGCAGGTACGCGCCATCGGGGTCAGCAACTTCCTGCCGCACCACCTCGCTGCCCTGCGTGAGCAGACCGAGGTCGTGCCCGCCATCAACCAGGTGGAACTGCACCCGTACTACACGCAGCCCGCCGTGCAGCGGGCTAACGCCGACCTGGGCATCCTCACCCAGGCATGGTCCCCGATCGGCGGCATCACCTTCTATCCCGGCTGGGGCGAGGATCGGCGGAGCGTTCTGGACGACGAGACGGTCGGGCGGATCGCGGCGGCACACGGCAAATCGCCCGCGCAGGTGATGCTCCGCTGGCACCTCCAGCGGGGCCGGTCGGTCATCCCCAAGTCGACGAATGCGCAACGTATCGCCCAGAACATAGATGTCTTCGACTTCGTTCTGAGCCCGGACGAGCTCATCGCCATCGATGCCCTTGATCGTGGAGTGCGCGGCGGGCCCGACCCCGACGAGGTCGACCCCTCCACCTGGGACCTCATCATCCCCGAGCCCTGAAGTGATCGGAGAACATGTTGCACACACGTGAACTAGGCACGAGCGGCCTCCGCGTCTCCGGGGTCGGGCTCGGCTGCATGACCATGTCCGGCGGCTACGGCGGAGCTCCCGACCGTGCCGAGATGATCGCGGTGATCCGCGGCGCTGTCGACCGTGGCGTCACCCTCTTCGACACCGCGGAGATCTACGGCCCGCACGCCAACGAGGAGCTCGTCGGAGAGGCCCTCGCCGGCGTCCGCGACGGCGTCGCGATCGCGACGAAATTCGCCCAGAACATCGACCCGCTCACCCACCAGGCGCTGGGCCGGATGCTGCTGCCCGACGAGATCCGGGCCGCTGTCGAGGGTTCCCTCACCCGCCTGCGAACCGATGTCATCGACCTCTACTACCAACACCGAGTGAACCCGGATGCACCGATCGAGGACTACGCCGGCGCCGTTCGGGCACTGATCGACGCGGGCAAGGTGAAGCACTTCGGCCTGTCGGAAGCCTCCGCCGTGACGATCCGGCGCGCTCACGCCGTGCAACCCTTGACTGCGATCCAGAGCGAGTACTCGCTCTGGTGGCGCCGGCCCGACGACGGGATCCTCGCCGCGTGTGAAGAACTCGGCATCGGCTTTGTCCCCTTCAGCCCCCTCGGTAAGGGTTTCCTGACCGGAACAATCGATCCCACCGCGACCTTCTCGAAGGACAACGACCTGCGCGCGCAGATCCCCCGCTTCACCCCGGAGGCCCTCGCCCACAACGTGACTCTGCTGGAGGACATCCGCTCACTTGCGGCCACGAAGAACGCCACCCCTGCCCAGATCGCACTCGCCTGGCTGCTTGCTCGGAAGCCCTGGATCGTTCCGATCCCGGGCACCACCAAGCTGCACCGGGTCGAGGAGAACATCGCCGCGGCCGACATCGACCTCACTCCCGCGGAGGTGGACGCCCTCACCGCGCTCTCAACGAAGGTCGAGATCGAAGGCGGCCGCTACCCGGGCTTCCTCGAAGCGCAAACAGGCCTGTGACCCACAGTCGCGATATCGGGACTGTTCTGAACCGGGGTCGCCGGCGCCGGTTCAGCGGGTGGTGGAGTTGCGCTTCCCACTGGCGAAATCCCGGAGGAGCGACGAAGACTGCAGTAGCGTGACCAGAAAACCCCCGATCATTGTAGGTTTCTTGTTTAGCTTCGCGCCGCAGGGTCATCAGGCCTTTGTCAGGTCCTGGGCAAGCATCACCAGGATGCCGCTCGGACCGCGGAGGTACGTGAGTTTGTAGACGTCTCGGTATGTCGCCACGCCGCGGAGCGGATAGCAGTCGTGCCGCGCTGCTATCTCGAGCGCCGCGTCGATGTCGTCAACGGAGAACGCGACGCGGTGCATACCGATCTCGTTGGGGAGGGTGGGCTCCGTCTCGATCGCGTCGGGGTGAATGTACTCGAAGAGCTCGAGCTGACCGTGACCATCCGGGGTCTTGAGAATGGCGATCTTGGAATGTTTTCCAACTTGATTGCCATACCTCGCATGCTACCGAGGGGCGCGAGGGGACGCCGGCAGTTTCTGCCCGCGGCAGTTAGCCCGCCAGACGTGTCCGCGCTTGTGAGCATGCGCCCTCGGCGCCGCCGCCTACGCGGCGAAGGCGGCCGAGCTCCGGCCCTCTCGGTCCAGGTCTCCTTGCCTCCGGCGCTGTCGGAGCCAACATTCGCGCTCTCCAAGTGCACTGAGTGCGCTTCTCAGGGTTTGCCGGGCTCCCCGCGCCTATGCGAGCCAGTGTCGCGGCCGGCTGAGGGCATCCGGCAGGACGGTGGCGCCGTCGCCCTGAGCTGCATCGACTTGTAATTGTGTGAGAAACAATGCGTTCGATAGGTTCGCTCCCTCGAGGCGCGCGTCGCGCAAGTCTGCACCGAGCAAGTCGACGCCCGTCAGGTCGCCTCGTCGAAGATCCGCGGCGATGAGGTAGGCGCCGCGGAGATCCGCTCCGCACAGACGAGTCGATCGCAGGTCACGACCGACCAGGTCCGCTGACGGGTGCAGATCGTCGCTCACGTTGTCCTCGGCAAGGGTGGCATAGCCGCCGCGCGCCTCCTCGCTCACATCGATCAACGTCTGCCGCACCTCTGAGCGAATCCGCTCGACGTCAGTCGCGAGTATCTCTGACGCGTCGCGCTCGAGGGCTCGTTGGATTTCGCTTTGGAGTTGGGCCACCGGCCTTAAGAGGTCCGTGGTGGTGGCTCGTTCGGCGGCTTCGACGAGATACCAGAGCATCTCGTGCAGTTGCCGAACGACGGCGAATGTACTGAACATCTCGGCGCTCGTGTCGGGGCGTTCCCTCCAGTTTGTTCCGCCGAACAGATTCTGCGACACGTATTGGCCAGCACCGAAGCAATCGAATACGGTGCACCCGCGAAAGCCGCGTGCTCGCAAGGAATGGTGGATGGAGCAGGAAAAATCGTCTGCCAGATTCAGGCACGGGGTGCCCGCTGGCTTGTTGATCGGAAAGTCGGCGGATCTTTGAAAGCCGAAAGCTGTGCAGCAGAGTGCGAAGCAATCAGCGCAGTTCGCGCGGAGGGTTGAGCGGTCGTCAGCGGTCGCGTCGGGAGAGTCGGTCATGGTGAGCGGTCTTTCTGAGGTGGCTTCGAGAGTGGGCCGGGGTGTGGGGGAAACTCCGATAGGAGCTCCCCTTCCGGGCGCACGAAATCACCGCCCGTGGTTCGAAGAACGAACGGGTCTTGCTGAAGGGCCTCTGGGTCACAGAGAGAAAGAAAGGTTCACTGATGGCAGGCTAACGCTTTATCGGGGCTGAATATCGTGAAAGAGTGCAGCTGCAACTCTTCACCGCCTGACTGCGCGCATATCTGCGAGGGGGAAAGACATGGCCGTTCCTAGCTCGAAGGCAGAGCTTATGGCCGCGATAGGCACCACGTTTGCCCAGCTGGAGGCTGATCTCGATCGGGTCCCGCGGACACTCGTGCGCGCCCAGACCCTCCCGGGCCACGTGAAGAACACCATGATGAGTCCAGCCGAATTGGTTTCCTACCTGATCGGGTGGAACGAGGAGGTTCTGACCTGGCACGAGCGTCGCGCCGCCGGCTTGCCGGATGAACTACCTGCCGCTGGTATCAAATGGAACCAGCTCGGCCTGCTTGCGCAGCGCTACTACGACGCCTATCGCGACGAGCAGTGGGAGGAGCTCAGGGCGCACCTGGAAAGCGCCAAGGACAGCCTCTTGGCACTCATCGAGAGTCACACCGACGCCGAACTCTACGGAAACCAGTGGTACGGCAAGTGGACCATGGGTCGCATGATCTCGCTGAACTCCTCCTCGCCCTACGTGAACGCCCGCGGACGCCTTCGTGTCTGGCTCCGGGCCGTACCCGAACACGAGGCAGACGACCTCCCGTAGCGAGGAGTCAGACGCTCGTCGACTGACAGTCAGCCTTGGGAGCGTCGTCCGATGGCCGCATCTGTGACAACCTGGGTGATTCGACCTGCCCGGGTTGTCTCTCGAGCGGCGCTCACGATCCACCACAACATCTGTTTTCGGGCACTGGGCGGGAATCCGACCCAGTTGCTTCGAGCTTGCGGGTCGCGGTCCAGCGCCGCCTTCAGGTCAGACGGTTCCTCGAGGTCTTCCACCTGGTCGGCAATCGTCCACCAGCCGTTGGCTTTCGCGGCTGCAATGGCGTGGCGACCAGCGTCGGTCATGAGGCCGCGTGCCTCCATATCGGCCGCGCGTTCACGGTTGAGCCGGGTCCACGAACTCTTGGGTCTGCGCGGCGTGAAGAGCTGCAGGCTGCGCTCTTCGTCGAGGATGGTGTTGGTGGAGTCAATCCAGCCAAAGCAGATGGCTTCCTCAACGGCCTCGGGGTACGGGCAGCGTGGCCGGCCGGTGGTGTTCCGCCAGGAACACAACCACACACCTCGCGCCGACGCGAGGTTGTGTGCCAGCCAAGCCCGCCACTGTTCCCTGGTCTCAGCGTGGATGATCGGGTACTCGAACTTCCACGTTGGTGGGTGGGCGGAGACCGGCGGCAGTGATTCTGAGGCGGTCACTTATCCTCCCGTCGTGAATTGAATGTACATGGCCTGATCATCCCCATCCAGTCATCATGATGGCCCGGCACCGAGGTAGATGGCGAGCTGCTTGTCCGTGTCGGCGAGCTCGGCTGGTTCGGCAGGCACCCGCGTTGTGAACCCGAGGATCGCGATCCCGTTCATCGCGGCGTCGAGGTCGTCGAATGCGACGACTCTGTCGATGACCGCCGCGATGCGCTAGCGATTGTCGCCTCCCGTCGTGCGCACTGTGGTGCCCGGCCGTGGTTGGCCGGGCCGGCCCCGGGGCCGCTCTCGGGTTACTCGGAAAAGACGCGCTTGGCAACGTTCATGGAGCCCATGCCCTTGGGCCAGCCTGCGTAGAAGGTGATGTGCGTGAGGGCTTCGATGAGCTCATCCTGGGTGACACCGTTCTTGACGGCGTGGCCGAGGTGGAAGGCGAGCTGGTCGTAGTCGCCGCCGGCGGCGAGAACCGCGACGGTGATCAGGCTGCGGTCGCGGGGGGACAGCTCCGGGCGGTTCCAGAAGGCGCCGCCTTCGGCGACTCCTGCTACACAAGCGCACATGCAGGCGATCAGGGAGGCCCTGTCGAAGCGCGTACTGGCAGGGAGTCCCTCATCGGCGTCGATCGTCGTAACGTCATTACCCCCGCGCCCCTTACGAGAAGGAACACAGCCATGGAAATCCAGCCCCAGAAGCCCACCATCCTGAACCCGGACGAGCAGTTCCCCGGCCAGGTCTGGCTCGACGTCATTGCCACGCCGCAGACCGACGACCAACGTGTCACCGTCGCCAAGGTCCGCTTCGCGCCCGGCGCCCGCACCGCCTGGCACCACCACGCCCGCGGTCAGTTCCTCTACGTCACCGAGGGAATTGCCCGGTTCGGCACCCGAGACGGCAAGGTCGTCGAGGTTCACCCCGGACAGACGATCTACGTCGCTCCCGGCGAAGAGCACTTCCACGCGGCCAGCCACGGCAGCTTCATGGAACACATCGCCATTCTGGAAGCCGCCGACGACCCCACCACGACCAACACCTGGCTCGAGCAGATCACCGACGAAGACTACGCCGGCAAGTAACCGGAGCCTTCAGACCCTGCGGTCGCGGCGCCTTGGTGTGACACGAACGTCGTCGGCTTAGGCTGTAGAGGTGAGCCAACCGCGTGATGAGGGGCCGTTTTATCACGGCACGAAAGCCGATCTCCGAGACGGCGATCTCCTCGTTGCCGGCTTCAGGTCGAACTATCGGCCCGAAGTCGTGATGAACCACATCTATTTCACGGCTCTGCCCAACGGCGCCGGGCTTGCCGCGGAACTCGCGCCGGGTGACGGCGCTCCACGGGTGTACGTCGTCGAGCCGACCGGGGAATTCGAGGACGACCCGAATGTGACCGACAGGAAGTTCCCCGGCAATCCCACCCGGTCCTATCGCAGCAGTGCCCCGCTCAGGGTCGTCGGCGAGTTCACCGATTGGACCCGGCTGACACCCGAGGCGCTCCAGGCGTGGCAGGAACGCCTGGCAGCACTCCGCGCGGACCAGCGAGGCGAAATCATCAATTGACCAGGTGAGTGCCGTCCAGCATAATCGTGCTCAGCGACGCCGCCGGAAGCTCAGCGGTGATCGTGCGGTCCTCGTCACCGACGCTGATCGTCCGCGCTTGGCCCGATGCGTTCCACACCAGGAGCACCTGTGAACCCTCCGGGGTCACAAACGCGACGTGTTGGAGGTCCGGAGTGTCGGACCTCGACTCCACGCCGAACGACCCAGCCGGGAGATAGCGGGCAGCCTGAGCGAGGACGTAATACTCGGCATTCCGGGTCACGGTGCCATCGGTGGCGATCGTGACCACTCCGGTGCAGGTCTCGCACCCTCCGCGATGCGGCCCACCGGTCTCGTCCAAGGCCAGATTCCACGTCAGGACTCCCGCGGCACGGTTTCGGAGTGAGTTGATGAGCAGGTTCGTCGACTGCCAGGAGAACGTGTCGGCAAACGCCTTCTCCGCCGATTCGTTGGGCGCGTTCGATCCCGAACACTCCGTCAACCAGATTTCGATGTCCGGGAACTGTTCCCAGAGCCGAGTCTGCGCCGACGCGTTTCCGTAGTAACAGTGGAACGCGATCCCGTCGATCCAGGCGGCGGCCGGGGTTCGCAAGAGGTCGGCCGGGTACTGGTAGGCAGGGTCTTCGCCCTGCGGAGCGGATGCGGCGTCCGCAGGATTCAGCTCCCAATTGTGATCGAAACCAAGGATTCCGGTGTCGAGCCCCGCGCTGTCGAGCTCAGGGCCCAGCCGTTCGATGAACTTCGCCTGCTGCCAGACGGGCATGTCCGTGGCCGGGTATCCATCCGGGTAGCGCAATTGCGGCTCATTCTGCACGGTGAGCAGGTCTATGTTGATACCGGCATCGCCGTACCCCTCGATGAACCGCATGAGGTAAGCCGCGTAGGTGTCGTACGCCCGGTCCTCGTCGAGTAGCCGGCCCCCTTCGAGGCTGCCGCTGGTCTTCAACCAGGCCGGTGGGCTCCATGGCGAGGCGATCAGACGCACCGCAGGGTTGATGGCCACAACCTCCTGGAGCATGGGAATCATCGCGCTCCGGTCGGGGTCGAGGCTGAAACGCTCAAGCTCCCAATCCGTTGCGCCGGCCTCGAGATCGTCGAAGGTGAACGCATCCGTTGAGACAAAGTCGGATGCGCCGATCGGGATTCTCAAGGTGGACAGACGGACCGGTCCCTCTGTTGAGAACAGCTCGTCGAGCAACGCGGCCCGTTCTTCGTCGGGCATGCTCGAGAGCAGCTCGGCGGAGGCGTGGGTCATGGCCGCACCGAACCCCTCCACGCGCTGCGCCTCGATATCCCTGTTTATGACAACGTCGGGGGCGTCGTCATCCGTCGACGGGTCTACCTCGACGGGGAGCGCCTGCATCAGCTCGGTGCGATCCGCGGTCGTGGTCGACGCCGTCGCTTTGTCGAGTGTGGGTGCGCTCGGTTCGGGTGACGATGCGCTCGGTTCGGGGGACGATGAAGTGCGGGGAGCGTCCCGCACCATCGCGAGTGAGATGATCACGATCACAACCCCGACCAGGAGCGCCGCAATGCCCGGGATGATCCACTGACGCTCCCAGCGACTGAGGTGCAACTGCGGGCCGTTCATCGTGCCTCCGTATTTTCGCTGGTGTGCGGGCGAGAGTCGGTGCCCGGCAGGTCTCTACCGGACACCGACTTCGCCGTCTGGGCTGACTCAGCCGGCCTGGACCTTCAGTGCGAAGGCTTGGGCGATGTTCTCGGGATCACAGGCCTGCTGCACTATTGCAGTCCCGTTTTCCTTCGCGCCGCCTTCGACGGCGACGCAGAGCCCGCTGTGCGTGGCGACCAGCTGGTAGTAGCCATCGCCGACCCGCACGAGTTCGAACCGCTGGTTCTCTGCCTTCGACGCCTGCCACAGCTGAAGTGCGGCACCCTCGGCGGGGGAGGCATCGGCGACCTGGAGCGCGAGTCCGGCATTGACGTTCGTGATCTGATAGCTGTCGCCTTTCGCGGGAGTCAGCTGCCATTGCGCGTTCGGCTGCGGTGCGGGGCAGGCCCACTGCTGCACCGGGGTGCCGTTTGTCGTGCCCTGATCAACGGCGTCGAGGCAGGCACCGGAATTCTCATTGACGACGGTGTAGACCGCCTTCTTCGAAATTCCGGATGCATTCTCCTTGTCCGACGACTTCACGCGGACGGTGTCGTCCAGGCGGATGTCCTGCGACGAGGCGCCGACGAGCACGTCGAGCTCACCTCTGGGCGTGACCCAGCGATCAGTGTATGAATCCCAGTAGGAATAGGACTCGCGCGACAGTTCGATCGAGACCTCCTGCGATTCACCGGGCTCGAGTGACACGTTCGTGAACCCGGCCAACTGCTTGGGCGCGGTGTTGACCACGTCTGTGGGAAGTTCACCCACGTACACCTGCGGCGTTTCCGAGCCTGCTCGGTCTCCGGTGTTGGTAACGGAGAACGTGGCCGTCAATCGAGCTTGCCCGGTCGACTTGACCGACAAGTCCGAATAGTCGAACGTCGTGTACGACAGCCCGTGACCGAACGCGTACTTCGGGGTGAGACCGAATTCCTCGAAACCGCGGTACCCAACAAAGACGCCCTCGGTGTAGAAGGAGTCCAGCCCGATACCCGGGTACTGCTCCGGGGATGACACTGGTGTCTCGCTCATGGAGACCGGGAAGGTCACCGGCAGGTTGCCGGAGGGGGAGGCCTCTCCGAACAAGATGTTAGCGAGAGCCGCGCCCTGATTCTGGCCTCCGTACCAGGCCTCGAGAACAGCCGGAACTCCGTCTTCCCAGGCCTGGGTCGTAATCGGTCCGCCGGTCATCAACACCACAACGGTGTTCGGGTTGGCGACCTTGACCGCGTTGATCAGCGCCTCCTGTCCGGTTGGCACCCGGAGATCGGCCTTGTCGCCGCCTTCCGAGCCATAGTCACGAACGACGACCACGGCCACGTCCGACTGTGCGGCCAATTCGGCAGCCTCCTGCGCCTTCGGGTCCACGACGCCGTCGGGCTTCGTCCAGCCGAGCTTCAGCTGCGGTCCGAGTTCGGAGCGGGCCTTCTCGCTTGCCGTGTACTCGACGTCGACGGCATAGGACTGTCCGCCAACCAGGGGGAGCGAGACCGTCTGGCTCGTCTGTTCAGGGGAGTCCACTTCGAGCGCCACCTGTCCGTCGATAGACACTGTGGCCGCGCCCAGGGCGAGCAGTTCAAGCTCGTAGGTTCCGGAGACGGGCGGCGTCAGCGTCGACGAGTAGGTTGCGCTGGCGATGCCCTGGCCGGGGAGCTTCGGAAGAAGCGGCGACTGGGAGTTGAATCCTTCGTAGTAAAAGAATCCTCCGTTGACCGTCACGTCCTGAAGGGTTTCCTCGGCGAGCACCGATCCGGCGGCGTCGAAGAACTGGGCGTCGGCCCCCACATCACCGCTGGCTGCGGTGAGGTAGTCAGACGGAATCGCATCGAGGCCGGGGAGCTGGGACGACGACGTCACGAAGTCGGTTCCTCGGGCATGCTCCACAGTGGCCTCGGGCAGCAGCTCCTGAATGCCCTGAAGCGGGCTGATCGTCGACGTGGGAAGCACGAGTGAGCTGCCCCCACCGGCGGTGACGGTGTCAGCGTCTGCACCGATGACTGCAACCGAGTCGACTGCGGCGGAATCGAACGGCAGGAGGCCGTCGTTCTTCAGCAACACCATGGACTCCTCCGCTATCTTCTGCGACGCGAGTGCGTGGCCGGCCTCATCGAATTCCTGCTCCAGTGCCGGGTTGTCGAAGAGTCCGAGCCGGTACATCGGGGTCAGGACGCGCAGCACGCGCACGTCGATCTCCGACTCCGCAACCTCTCCACTGTTGACCGCCTCCACCAATTGGTCAAAGAATCCGAAGCTGGGCTGCTCCTGATCCAGGCCCGCTCGCATCGCCTCGACGGTGCTGTGCGTTGCGCCATAGTCGCTCATCACCCAGCCGGCGAAGTCGAGCTGCTCCCGCAGGATTCCGGTCAGCAACTCGGAGTTCTCACAGGCGTAGACGTAGTTGACCTTGTTGAAGGCGCACATCGCGGAGCCGGGCTGGCCGTCACGGATTCCGATCGCGAACGGCCGCGTGTAGATCTCCTGCAGGGCCCGTTCTCCGATGACGGCGTTGCCACCGATCAGCCGGTCTTCCTCCTGGTTGTACGCGTTGTAGTGCTTGATGTCCGCGACAACCGGATGCTGCTGGATGGCGTCGATCTGAGCGCCGGCCAGAGCGCCCGACAGCAGCGGATCTTCGCCATAGCCCTCGAAGGTGCGGCCCGCTTGTCCCAGACGGGCAATGTCGACCGCCGTGCCGAGCGAGACGTTGTGGGTGGTCTTGAAAGCCTCGTCGCCGATCACATCACCGAATCGTGTTGCCGCGTCGGTATTGAACGTTGCGGCAAGGGCGATCGGGGCGGGGAGCGACGTGGCGCGCTTCTCGTTGATCTCGGGATTGGCGATCCGCACCCCGGCGGGACCATCCGCCATGGTCAGAGCAGGAATCCCCAGACGCTCGATGGGTGCGTTGTAGAACCCATAGAAGTTGTTGAGGTCTCCCTCGAGCATCTCGACCTTCTCTTCCAAGGTCATCTGAATCAGGAGCGCTTGTGCACGCTCCTCGGGTGAGCCTTCCGTGGCCGCCGAAGCGGGGGAGGCGAGGAGGGTGAGGCAAGAGGTCACCATCACGCCGGCGGCGAGTGCCGCGATGATGCTTTTCGATCGCCTTTGATCGATATGGTTTCGCATTACAGTTCTCAACTTCCTGAGGTTGTTGCGTCTCGGGGTGAACGGTATGCCCGAGCGCGCGCTCAATCGCGGACTGCACGCCCGTATTCGCGTCACTGAATCAGGGCAGGTCGAACTGCCCCCACTCAACGAGTGCGGTACGGATTGTCGACGTCCATCGGTGTGTGGATGGGGGCGTCTTGCGCCAAAGCCACGAACTGGATTTGACCCTAGTTGGCCCCCCATTCGGGTGTCAAGGAATGGGCGGCTTTTGCGACGGCCGGGCCGAAGGAACTGCCAAGGGGTCCAGTAGGTTTCCACGCAGCTAGACTCAGCCCTGATCAGGTAGAACCTTCTTCGAAAGCAGCGTGGGTTTGAAACTTCGAGTGTCCCTAGCCGACCGACCCGCGGGTTCACGGCAGCAGAACAAAGATGTCACGTTGACCGCAGATGTCACGGCGACGGTGGGGGAGGTCGCTCGCGGATTGGTTCGCGCCGGGGCGGGTGATCCTCGCCTCGTGGACTATGCCATTCACCGACACGCGCCGTTGACGCTCCGGGTCGCGTTCCCGAATCGGCCAGGATTGATTCTGGATGCGGGTGACCCGCTCGGGAAATCCGGTATCCAGTCGGGCAGCATGGTTGAGCCCGTGCTCGAGTCAACCCCCGGCGACGGGCAGCGGACGAAGACGCCGGTTGCGACCCTGACGGTGCTGTCGGGGGAACAGGCGGGAGTGGCCTTCATCGTCGTGCAAGGCGAGAACTTTATCGGTCGGGACCGGGCCAATCGTGTTGAGCTTCACGACCAAAGCGTGTCGAGGCGACACGCGGTGCTTCGCGCGCACAATGGGGCGCTGACATTTGAGGACCTGGGATCCGCAAACAGCAGCTACCTGCTGAATCAGACAACTGCCGGGCAGAAACCGGTCACCACTGAACTGATTCACGGCACCAGCGTCTTCGTCTTGGGCGACGTGCAGGTGCGGATCGAGGTGGGACCGCCGGCCGTGAACGGGCCGGACCTCGACGCGTTCGTGGCGCACTTGCAGTCGCCTCGCGTAGATCCGGTGCACATGCCAGAGCCGATCACTCTTCCTTCGCCGCCCGATCCCCCCGAGCCTGCCCGGTTCCCGCTGATCGCCATGCTCGCACCGCTCGCGATGGGTGCCGTGCTCTTCGCGGTGACGCAGTCTGCTCTCAGCCTGATCTTCATCGCCCTCTCGCCGATCATCATGCTCGGCACCTGGGTCGACAACCGACTCACGCGCCGGCGCACCATGCGTGACAAGCAGAGAGAGTTCGAGGAGGGCCTGCAACTTGCGACGGAAGAGCTCACCGCGGCTCGAGCCACGGAGCATCAGGCACGCGATCGTGAATCCGTGTCGCCCGCCGAGTTGCTGGCGTTGCCGTTCCAACCGAACGGGTTGCTATGGACCCGCCGGCCCGAGCACCGCGCGTTTCTCGAACTGCGACTCGGAAGGGCGACGCTGCCCAGCCGCAAGCAGATCGAGATGCCGGGCCGGGGAAAGATCCCTGCGGAGACCTGGCGGCGGTTGACCACCTTGCAGGAGCAGTTCGCCACGATCTCGGATGTGCCTGTTCTGGAACGGTTGGATCGGTGCGGGTCGATGGGCGTCGCGGGTCCGCGGCTCTGGTCGGAGGCGGTGGCGAGATCACTGCTGGTGCAGCTCATTGCCCTGCACTCCCCAGCGGATCTCACGTTCACGGTCTTCGCCGATCGTGGGCAATCGCAGTCGAGTTGGGCGTGGCTCAAATGGCTCCCGCACGCCGATTCGGCATACAGCCCGCTTTCGGTGCCTCACCTCGCCGACGATGAGCGCAGTTCAGCGGTGCTCCTGACCGCCCTCGAAGGCTTGATCGGCACGCGGAGCGACGCTGCCCGCGCTGGAACGGTCAGGTCCCGCGTCGATGACAGTGCGTCCGATGCGAGCGAACGGCTCGCGCCGGTATCCTCGCCGGCGCCGACGCCGGCCGTCATTGTGCTTGTGCTCGCAGACTCCCTCGTTGAGCGCGCCCGGTTGGTGGGGCTGGCGGAAGACGGTGCCGACGTGGGCGTGCACCTCATCTGGGTGGCGGAGAATCTGGGCGCGGTTCCCGCCGCGTGCCGCACGACGGTTGAGGTGGAGCACGATACCTGGCGGGTGCACTTTGTGCGCCAGGGGGAGACGGTGGCGCTGAGCCAAATCGATGCCGTGGACACGCCGGTCGCCGAAACTTTTGGGCGGGCGATCGCCCCGCTGGTGGATGCCGGTGCGCGGGTGCTCGATGAGAGCGACTTCCCGCGTTCTGTGACCCTCGGACAGATCTTGCCGAGCGATGTGATGGGCGCCAGCGAGGCAGTGCTCGCCAACTGGCGTTCCACAGACAGCCTGGTGTCGCACTGGGATTCCGGCCGGGAACGCGAGCCGGGTCAGCTCACCGCGGTGGTCGGGCAGGGTGGTGCGGGAACAGTCGCGATCGATCTGCGGGTCCATGGCCCACACGCTTTGGTCGGTGGCACGACAGGATCTGGCAAGTCGGAGTTCCTGCAGACCTGGATTCTGTCACTGGCTGCCCAGTATTCACCGGACCGGCTCACGTTCCTGCTCGTCGACTACAAGGGCGGCGCCGCCTTCGCGGAGTGCACGACCCTTCCGCACACGGTCGGCCTGGTGACCGACCTCAACACCCACCTCGTGCGCCGGGCACTCACCTCGCTCCGGGCGGAGCTGCGGTACCGGGAGGAACTGTTGGCTGAGAAGGGCGCAAAGGACCTCATCGCCCTGGAACGCCGGTCAGACCCGGATGCGCCGCCGGCGCTCGTGATCGTGATCGACGAGTTTGCCGCGTTGGTGGGCGAGATCCCTGAGTTCGTGGACGGTGTGATCGATGTGGCGCAGCGAGGTCGCTCGCTCGGCCTGCACCTCGTTCTGGCGACCCAGCGACCGGCCGGCGTGATCAAGGACAATCTTCGGGCAAACACGAATCTACGGATCGGGCTGCGCATGGCAGACCCGGCAGACAGTACCGATGTGTTGGGCGTGACGGATGCGGCGGAATTCGCGCCGGACACTCCGGGTCGGGCTGCGGTGAAGATCGGTGCCGGCAGACTCACCCACTTCCAGACCGGGTACCTCGGGGGCCGCTCCGAAGCGCAGCACCAGGAGCCCGTCGAGGTGCGCACGCTGGGCTTCGGCGAGCACACGCCCTGGGCCTTGCAGCCGGAGGTGCGCACCCAGCGGCGCAGCGCGAAGAAGGGACCCCGCGACATCGAGGTGCTCACGGCGCACATTCAGGAGGCCGCCAAGGTGGCGACCGTGGCGTCGCCCCGCAAGCCCTGGGTAGACCAACTGCCCGAGATCGTCACGCTGGAGGACCTCTCCGTGCGTCGGCCTGCCCTAGGCCGCTCAGCACAGTCGCAAGTCGGATCGTTGAGCATCGTTGCCGGGCTGATTGATGAGCCGCATCTGCAACGTCAGTCTCCGTATGTCTGCGGACTCGGCGAAGCGGGAAACGTCGTGATCTACGGTGGCGGCGGAAGCGGAAAAACGACCGCACTCCTGACCATCGCGGTCGCGACGATCACTGCCGACCCCCGCACCCACGTCTATGGCATTGACGCGACCGGTGGTCGACTGGATATCCTCGCTCAGCTTCCCAACACCGGAGACATCCTCCTGAGCGACGAGCGGGATCGCGTTGTTCGCCTGCTCGGGATGCTGCGAACCTTGGTAGCGGACCGCGCCGCCGCGCAGCTGGCTGCACCGCCGGTGCTGCTCCTACTCGACGGATTCTCTGCATTCCGGGATACCTATGAACACATCGGTGGCGGCGCGGACCCGTTCGCTGATCTTGTGGAGATTACTCGGTCGGGTCGAAATGTCGGCGTTCACGTGATCTTCACGTCAGAGCGCGCAAGCGGGTTCCCGGCCTCACTGGCGTCGAGCATTCCGGAGCGTCTGGTTCTGAGGCTGGCCACTGAGAGCGACTATCAGATGCTCGGTGTCTCCGCCGCGATCTTCGAGGGCGCCCCGGCGGGCCGTGCCGTTCGCATCGGTGCAGACGATGAAATCCAACTCGCGGTTCCTGGGGCCAGCAACGATCCCGCGGACACCGATGCGGCGCTTGCGCGCTTGGCCGAGACCCAGAGGGAATTCTCCGGGCCCGCACCCGCTCCGGTTCCCCGCATTCCGGCGTCGATTCACAGAACTGACCTGACCGCACCAGCGCACGCCGGTGTGCCCTTTGCAATCGACACGGTGCACCTCCAGCCCGTAGTCGCGCCGAGTGGCGGACTCCTCTTGGTGACGGGGCCGGCCGGCTCCGGGCGAACTACCGCGATCACCTCACTCCTCGAAGCATTCCAGGCGCAGGTTCACTCGGCCGGTCAACCACTCGATGCCATTCTGATTTCGCCCAGCCGATCGACACTGCGCCACCTGCCGCTCTGGCGTGAGATCGCGGATTCGCCAGATCAGCGGGACGTCATCATCGACAGCCTGACGCGGTCCTTGGGCGGAAGCGCACCGGTTTCGGCCGCGTTGACGCTCCTGCCGCTGATCGGCACCAGCCTTCCTCTCGCCGCAACAGCCGAACCTGCAGCCGCACCAGAGTTCCCCACATCGGGCCATCGTGGGGTGGTGGTCATCGAAGATATCGGTGGCTTCGACGGAAGCGGAAACGAGCGTGCGCTCGCACAGCTGCTCAAGCTTCTGCGGCGCAGCAACCTGACCGTCATCGTCGAGGGCGAGAACGCAACGCTGGGCACGGTGTGGGAGCTCGCGAGTCCGTTGCGCGGTGCCCGCTGGGCGCTCGCTCTGCAGCCTGACGCCAACGACGCGCCGAGCGTATTCACCACCCCATTCACCCATGCGCGTCGGGCGAACTTCCCACCAGGCCGTGGCTTCCTCATCGAAGGCGGAAAACTCACCGGGGTGCACATCGCCCTTCCGGCGCCGGTTCAATTCGACGTTGAGTACACACTTGACGAGAAGCCAGTCGCGGAGCGAATTTCGAATGAATAGGGATGTGTCGTGACAGCATTTGAGGCCATCCTTGCGGACGTTCAGTCCGAACAGATCGCGGCATCGCTGGAGTACTCCGGGAGCGGTGTATCTGATGTCTGCGTTTACGGATCGATAGAAGACGGCTCGACAGTTTTCGACGTGTTTTACATTGTGGATCGGAGGGTCGTCGACCGTAACGACCTTCAGGGTGTGGACACGTCGGCCATCCGACAGCTGGCGCTGCTTCGACACGGGATGAATCAGCTGGACCGATTGGTCGAGGCTTGCACACAGTTCTCGCGGCCGGTTCCCACAGAACTGAAGCTTCACTACTCGGGCTCCAACAAGTCCCTGGATTCGGTTTTCGAGTACGAACCGCGTCTCTCTGGTGATGCATCGCTGCACCCCAACGATCTCGTGGAAGCTTGGCGGGCAGAAGTTCAAACCGAGCTTGATGCCGAAGCTGAATAATGGCCGGTCCACCATTTGCCCAGGTCACATATGCAATGCAGCGGCGCGACTGTAAGTTGAGTCCCGATTGGTCGATGGGCACTGAATGAGACGTGCGTGCTTGCTTCGATTGGCAGTTCCGGGGGGATCTATGATTCTGGCAACCTTCAACCGCTATCTAGCTACTGCTTGGAGAAAGCGCCCGACAGATATGAGCGAAACCTATGAAGTGCTGCTGGCCGATCTCCTCTCGGAACTGGTCGCGGTCTCTCTCGAGTATTCGAACAACTCGGTAAGCGATGTCTTCGTCTATGCGTCAACCGAACAACGTTGGTTCTTCATCGATCCGTTCTTTGCCAGACACGGAGAAATCGTCGAGCGTCACAAGCTCGCGGGGGTGGACACCTCCGATGAACGTCAAGACGCCTTCCTGGCATACGGAACCAAACAACTCGCACAGTTTGCAAAGGAATGTTCCGCGCTCGACTACGCGGTGCCCACGGAGATAAAGGTTCACTACGTCGTCGCGACGGGTAAGACTGACGCGAGTCAGCAATACGAGGCTCAGCACTCCAACACCTCGGATGTCTCGGTTCATGACAAGAGCGAGGAATGGATGGAAGAAGTCCGCCTCCTCGTTCGGGGCAGAAGTTGACCAGTCGACGTGTCGTGTCGACCGCAGAACGCATTCCGACATGACGTCCCTTCCTCCGGTGTCCGCGACGCTTCAGGCGCTGGCAACTGTTCGATCTGAGCGAGATCACCAACTACTAGACGGATTCGAGATGACGGAAAATACTTCATTTGAGGATTTACTTGCTGACGCTCAGTCCGAAATGATTGCGGTTTCACTGGAGTATTCAAAACGCAAGGCGAGCAAAATCTTTATCTTCGCGACAGCAGACGGGGGCATGTCCACCTTTGATCCCTTCTTTGTCGTAAATGGGTCTGTCGTTGAGCGGCACAAGTTGAGTGGCGTGGACACTTCAATGGACCGACAAAGGGCTTTGCTCAAGTACGGAAATGCGCAACTCATTCGCCTGGCTGGGGGCAGCAAGTCGTTTGGACGACCGTTGCCAACTCTGTTCAAGCTTCGGTTCAACGTGAGTTCGCGATCGCTTGATGCCGAGTAATCCTATGAGCCGCTCTTTGAAGGAGCACCGACTACAACGCCGCTAAGTCTCCGAGAGGACTGGCAGAGAGAAATGCAGGTAGGACTAGAACCCCTGGCACCCTTGTGAGGGGCATTTGCCCAGGTCACTTGTGCAAAGCAGCGGCACGACTGTAAGTTGAGTCCCGATTGGTCAATGCGCACTACCTGAGACGTGCGTGCTTCGATTGGCAGTTCCGGGGGGATCTACGATTCCGGCAATGTTTAACCGCTATCTAGTTACTGCTTAGAGAAAGAGCCCAACACTATGTCAAATATCAAGGTCAGCTACGCCGAAATCGAAACCGCCGCATCCCAGTTGGGCGCGGGTCGTGATGAGATCACGACCAAGCTGCAGAACATGCAAACCCAGATCGGTCAACTCGTTTCGTCGGGCTTCGTCACCGACCAGGCGTCGGGTAAGTTCAACGACTCGTACACGAAGTACACCGCGAGCGCGAATACGCTGATCGCCCAGTTGAACGAAATCCAGCAGTTCCTGGCCGGCACCGCGAACGCGATGCGCGACCTCGATTCCCAGATCGCTTCGAAGATCAACTGATTCGTTCGTTCACAGCGTCACCAGGCGTTGAGCGGTCGTGGCCGCGACGCAGGCATGCCTTCGTTGCGTTGCAGGGACGCTGCTTGGTGAGGTTCGACGGATAACTCATGGAGATTGACTACAGCGCTCTGGACAATGCCGCCAAAGGTTTGGCGGCTGTTGCCTCGCAGGTGAAGGCTGAACCGGCAGCTTCTGGGGGGCTCGGCGCGGGCGCCGCCGGGCCTGACGATGCCCATTCGAATGCGGCCGATGACCGTGCAACCACACTGCAGAAGCTTGGCGAACTCCTCGCTGCGCAAAGCAAATCGTGCGCAGAGATGATCACCCTCTTCAAGCTGCTCGACGCGCAGATCGCTTCGCAGGTGGATCCATGAGGCACGGGAGGCAGCGAGCATGACCGTAGGCGACACGGCGCGCGCGGGTGACCCCGAGTCGGTGCTGCAGGCAGGGTCAACGCTAAAGGCACGCACTGTCGGCTCTGACGCATTCAACAGCCTTGTATCTGCGGTGACGAGTTTGACCGCACAGTCAGGCGCTGCGCTCTCGGTCGAGAGGATAACGACCATGATCCAGGCGTCGTCCTCGCCGGCGAACCTGATCCAGATGGCAGACCAGACCCTGGGTGCCGAGCTTTCCGCTTTCGGCGGAAAGATGTGGGACATCGAGCGCAGGGCGAACACGGCACGCAGCGATTTCGACGCGGCAAGTCGGGATGCAGTCAGTGCAAGAATGAAGCTGGACGACCTCGATGCATTGAACCTCGACATTGAATGTGCGCCAACCAGGCCAGCGCTCGTCTTTGCGACGAGAGACGCCGATGAGCGCCTCGCTGACGTGACACACCGCTTGCAGGCGCTCGACGATGAGCGACTGGGTGCCGATTCCTCGGCGGCGAGTTCCATCTCGGAGCAACGGCAGCAGTACGTTTCCGCCCGGACCGCGATGCCGACCCCACCGACCGTCTCTGCTGGGGTGCGCGTTGGACCACGGATGCCGGACGGCACCGGCACAACTTCTGCAGTCGGGCTGGCTCAGCTAGTGGATCCCGTTCTCATCGCAGAAGCCTGGCAGGCGCTGACTCCGGAAGACCGCCAGCTGCTCATCGTTGATTCTCCGCTGCTCATCGGCAACCTCGACGGGATCGCCTTGCGTGACCGCAACACCGCGAACGTGATCACGGCGACGGAGTACCGCGACGAGCTGGGCGATCGGATCAAGATGTTCGACCTCCTGGAGAAGCAATACGGTGACGGGCTTTACGGCAGTAAGATCTCTAACTTGCGGAGCGAAATCAAGAGCTTGGACGCGATTCTCGAAGGCAAGTTCGCTGTTTACGATGAATCCGGAAAAAAGTCGTCCCAGGATGGGGTTGTTCTGGTCGGGTTCAACCCTCTTCGAGACAGCATTGTCACGTTCCAGGGTGCGCTCGACCCGGTGACCGGCAATATTCCTTCCTGGATGGAGCAGGTGGGCGTGGTCGTGCCCGGCACCAATTCGAATCTGGCATCCTTCACCGGCGACCTCGACCGTGGCAAAGACCTGTTTGCCCTATCGGGCTCGAAGTCCGGCTATTTCACCTGGCACGGAGCGCCTATGCCGCAATTTGAGTTGCCCGAACATATTGCGGAGGCGGCCGAGCACGGCTTTGCTGACACCGCGGCACCACGCTTAGCCTCCTTTGTGAATAGCCTCGAGCTTCCGGAAGACACAGACCTGGTGCCGATCGCGCACAGCTATGGCGCCGTCGTGCTCGGCACCGCGGAGTTGTTGGGACTGAAGGCGGATCGCATTGTGTACGTTGCGCCGGCCGGCCTCGGTCATGATGTGACAGGCATCGCGGACTTTCCGAACACGAAAGACAAACCACATTTCGTGCTGCAGGCACGCAACGACTCCGTTGTGGGTTGGAACCAGGGAAAGTCCGGAGGCGGCCTCGGTCACGGACCGGTCAACCCGCTGGACACACCGGGAGTGACGCGTCTCGAAACGGGGTACCTCGATGCCGGTGACCCTGATTCCGGCACGATCGAAAGCAAAGGCGGCATGGAAACCCACTCCACACCGTTCGACCCGAACAGTACCTCCCTCAGGAACATCGTGGGTGCAGTAAAGGGGGGTCCCGTCTCGCTCTACCACCCGAACGATTTCAAGGTCGTGCAGGGTGGGTCCTGGGCTGTCTCGGTCGACATCCCCGGCAGCGGTGCAGCAAAGCCGGAGGAGAGTATTTCCTCGCTGGATCTATCGAAGGTGAAATGATGCGATTCAAAACTCGGGCCGCGATGGCGGTCATCACGGCTGGGGTCGTGTTCTGTGTGTTAACGGGGTGTGCAATGTCGGAGTCGCGGAAGGCGGAAGTGGTGGCGTCTCAGGAAAGCCAACTGCAGGAGTTCATCGATCAGGCGGATGCCTGGGGTGCGGACATCATTGCGCAGGCTCCTAAGGAGGAAGTGGAGGACATCTTCGAGAATTTCGGGGGCAGTCGCCAGGCTGGCGCTAACTATGAGGAGTGGCCGAAATACTACTATTGGGCTCAAGGCGTTGATCTTTATCCCGATGGCCCTCGGACTCCGACCGAGTTCGCCGATGGCCTGGAGCCGTGGTTGGAGGAACAGGGCTGGGTGCGAAACCTGGACAAAGAGTTCCCTCCGGACGAGGAGAGCTTCGTGCGTGACTACGTCCGGGGGCGGTATTCGCTCGCTGTAGAGGTGTACACAGTGACGCCTCCGCAGGCTCAATCACTGAATTTTAGGATCGTGTCGCCGCGAACTGATCCGAATCCATAGTGAGCAATCTTGGGCGGCGGTGATGATGCTTAGCAAGCGGCTTAAAACTCGGGTCGCCTTGGCGGTCGTCGCGGCGGGGGCTGTGCTGTGCGCCCTGTCGGGGTGTGCGGTGTCGGAGTCGCGGAAGGCGGAAGTGGTGGCATCGCAGGAAGTCCAACTGCAGGAGTTCATCGATGAGGCCGCGGGCTGGGGCGCGGAGATCATGGCGCAGATTCCTGCAGAGGAGGCGGAGAGCGTTTCAGGTCAACTCGGTGGCACTCGCCAGGCGTCGGACGACAACGAGGAGTGGCCGAAATATTACTACTGGGCCCAACGCGTTGATCTTCATCTCGACGGCCCGCGCACGCCCACCGAGTTCGCCGATGAGCTGGAGCCCTGGCTAAAGGAACAGGGCTGGGTGCGCAACCGGGACAAGGAGCTCTCACCGCGCAAGGACAGCTTTGTGCGTGACTACGCCCGTGGGCGGAATTCGCTCGCGGTAGAGGTGTACACGGTGTCGCCTCCACAGGCTCAGTCGCTGAACTTCACAATCGTGTCGCCCCAAACCGAGCAGTGAGCGATCCCGCGTTGAAGGATTCACTCAGGGCTCGGGCCGCCCTGGCGGTTGTCACGGCTGGGGTCGTGCTTGTTTTAACGACGGGCTGTGCAACGTCGGAGCCGCGGAAGGCGGAAGCGGTGGCGACTCAGGAAGTTCAACTTCAGGAGTTCATTGATCAGGCGGATGCCTGGGGTGCGGACATTATTGCGCAGGCTCCCGAGGAGGAAGCGGAGGACATCTACGAGAATTTCGGGGGCAGCCGGGAGGCAGGCGCTAACTATGAGGAGTGGCCGAAATACTACTACTGGGCTCAAGGCGTTGATCTTTATCCCGATGGCCCTCGGACTCCGACCGAGTTCGCCGATGGCCTGGAGCCGTGGTTTACTTCACAATCGTGACGCCACAAACCGATCCGAACCCGAAGTGAGCAACACCGGAGGATCTGCGATGCTCCATTCCAGGACTCCACTCGTTGCTCGCGCCGCCATAGCGGTCGTCTCGGCCGGGGTCGTCTTGTGTGGGTTGTCGGGGTGTTCAGTGTCGGAGTCGCGGAAGGCGGAAGTGGTGGCATCTCAGGAGGTTCAGCTGCGGGAATTCGTGGATCAGGCAGACGCTTGGGGGGCGGACATCATTGCCCAGGTGCCCGAGGACGAATTAGCAAGCGTGACCGGTCTCATCGGTGGCAGTCGCCAGGCAGGTGCCAACTATGAAGAGTGGCCGCAATACTACTATTGGTCCCAGATAGTTGAGCTTGATCCCGGCGCTCGGACCCCGACCGAGTTCGCCGATGGACTTGAGCCGTGGCTGGAGGAACAGGGCTGGGTGCGAAACCTGGACAGTGAGTTCCCGCCGGGGAAGCAGACCTTCGTGCGTGATTACGTTCGTGGGCAGTATTCGCTCGCGGTAGAGGTGTACACGGCGTCGCCCCCGCAGGCGCAGTTGTTGAACTTCAGGATCGTGACGCCAGACACCGACCCAACCCCGTAGCGGTCAAGCCCATCGCTGAGAGCTGCAGCGGCAGCCCTCAGCGTGCGAAGAAGCCGCGGTAGTACTCGTAGACCCAGCCCACCAGCGCGATGATGCCGACGCCCACGCCGATGAACGAGATCCAGAAACCCACCGCGAGCCCGAGAAAGAGGAGGCCGAGGGCAGCGGCCAGGAGGATCGGCCACCAACTGTGCGGGCTGTAGAAACCCAGTTCGGGATCACCGTCGTCGATGTTGGCGTTGGCACTGTCTTCCGGAAGCTGACCGCCTTGGGCCTTCTGCACTCGACTGAGGTAGAAGGCGATGAAGGCTGCCAGGACCGCGCAGAGCCCAAGGGCAATCGTGCCTACCCACTCGATGGGCGTTCCCGCGCCGGAGATCGATTGTGTTGCGAGCTGCTGAGAATTGAAGACGAAGTTCCAGACGATGTAGACGACGTCGGCGAGGATGAAGAACCCGGTGAGGATCCAGAAGAGGTTGATGTTGGCTCTCATCGGCGGTGATTCCCTTCGTCGGCAGGGCAGGTATGAGAAGCACTGTATCCCTACTGCGCTAGCCCCTCCCTGACCCTGCGCGTTCGGGTTTATCGTCGCGAGAGCCCCGTCGAGAGAGGAGCCCGCGTGGGACAGCTGAGCTACGGATCAAGCCTGAGCATTCACCTCGATGACCGCACTCTCGCGCACCTCCAGGCCGCCATAGGCGTCAAGTTGCACAACGGCGAGAGCTTTTATCTCTCGTGGGCCACCGACAAAGAGGGTGACAGCGGCCGGAGCTCAGTGTGGATATTTCCCAGTGCCCCTCTCTTTTACACCTTCGTCGACAGCCGATGGCCAGGGCTCAATCCGAAGTGGGTTGAGGCCTTGGTTCGATCGGCGAACACGATCGAAGGGATGACGGTGGTGCCAGAACCAGGTCTCGCAGGCTGACGGAATCGTAGGGCGGACAGCGCGTCTGTGGCCTTGACCGGATCGGCGACAGGAGCTCGGAAATACTTACCCCCATTGTGGGGTCCGTGGGTGTTTGGCGGCTCCTGGAAACCGGGCGTTTCCTCGCATCGACCTCCGTGAACAGTACACCCGAAATGGCGGAGATCAGGGACTTTAGTCCCGAATCCGAAGCCTCTCCGGCAAGCTCCCGACCCCCCGGAAGGGTGTAAGAAGGGAGCCATGACTTTCGCAGCACAAACACAAAAAACTGCCGCAAGACCTCCCACAAACGCCAAAGTTATCGGCTTGGCGTTGTCCGGAGCCGTCGGCGGATTTCTCTTCGGGTTCGACTCATCGGTCGTGAACGGCGCTGTCGACCCGATTCAGGACCAGTTCAATCTCTCCGGGTCGGTCACCGGATTCGCGGTCGCAAGCGCCCTGATCGGATGCGCCGTTGGCGCGTATCTCGCGGGCCGGCTCGCCGACCGGTGGGGACGTATTCCCTCGATGATGGTCGGCGCGATCCTGTTCTTTGTCAGCGCTATCGGGTCCGGGCTCGTCGTGGGAGTTGTCGACCTGATTTTCTGGCGCCTGATCGGCGGACTGGGTATCGGTATCGCCTCCGTCATCGCACCTGCGTACATCGCGGAGATCTCGCCCAAGCACCTTCGCGGGCGCCTGGGTTCCCTGCAGCAGTTGGCTATCACGCTGGGGATCTTCGCGGCACTGCTGTCCGACACCTTGTTCGCCAACGCGGCCGACGGAGCCGGTGCCGAGTTCTGGTTCGGACTGGAGGCCTGGCGCTGGATGTTCATCGCAGCGGCGGTTCCCGCTCTGGTCTACGGGCTGATCGCGGCCAAGCTGCCTGAGTCGCCGCGGTTCCTGGTAATGAAGGGGCGGGACGATGAGGTCCGGACAATTTTCGCCAGACTCTGGCCAGACGACGACGTCGAACGTGCCATCCGCGACATGCGGGCCGGGATCGAAACCGACCAGCAGGCCTCCCAGAAGGGTGCACTCCGCGGCAACCGTTTCGGACTCAAGCCCATCGTGTGGGTTGGCATCATCCTCTCGGTATTCCAGCAGTTCGTCGGCATCAATGTGATCTTCTATTACTCGACCACGCTGTGGAAGTCGGTCGGGTTCGAGGAACGGGATTCGTTCACCATCTCCGTTTTCACGGCCTTGGTCAACATCGCGGTGACGTTCATCGCCATCGCCCTCATCGACCGGATCGGTCGGCGACCCATCCTGCTTGCCGGTTCGCTCGGAATGACAGTGTCACTGGCCATCATGGCGGTCACGTTCAGCCAGGCCGTCGAGGTCGATGGCGCCCCGATCCTGCCCGGAATTTGGGGTCCGATCGCGCTGGTGGCTGCAAACGTGTTCGTCGTCAGCTTCGGCGCGTCGTGGGGGCCGGTTGTTTGGGTGCTGCTGGGCGAAATCTTCCCCAACCGAATCCGCGCGCGCGCACTCGGGCTTGCCGCAGCGGCCCAGTGGATCGCGAACTTCCTCGTAACTGTTTCCTTCCCGCCGCTCGCCGAGGTGTCGCTCGTGCTCACGTACGGCCTGTACGCGCTCTTTGCCGCGCTCTCGTTCGTTTTCGTACTTCGGCTGGTGCCGGAAACGAACGGAATGTCGCTGGAGGAAGCGAATACGCTCTTCGTCGGCAAGAACGTGCAGAAGAAAGTCCTGGTCTGACCGAATGGCTCGCGGCTCATCGAGGGCGCCGGTACGACGCCCTCGATGGGCCGGGCGCACCACGGATTGTTGAGCAGGCCAGCGACGGTGCGTTCCGTTGGGGCCGGCGCAGCAATAGTCTTGAAGACGGCCCGCCTCGCTTCGCTGCGGGAGCCGCGGGCACCAAACATTTCCTGCGTCCAGGAGGACCCATGACCGCATCTGCCCCCGTTGATCCCACGTCGACCGCCGCTTGGACGCAACTCGCCAGCATCGCCGATGGCTTCTCACCTGATCTGCGCGGTTGGTTCGCCGCTGACCCGGAACGGGCCAGTCGGTTCACCCTGCAGGCGGCCGACCTCACCATCGACCTCTCCAAGAACCTGCTGACTGACGAGATCCTGGCTCAGCTTGTGCAGCTTGCGAGGGACATCGACGTCACGGGCCGGTTCCAAGCGATGATCGCCGGCGAACACATCAACGTCACCGAGGACCGGGCGGTTCTCCACACCGCTTTGCGACGTCCCAAGGACGGCGCCGGCCTGGTGCCGCCGCACGGATTCGTGGTGGACGGTCAGGATGTCGACGCCGATGTTCACAGCACGCTCGACAAGGTCTACGCCTTCGCCGACAAGGTGAGGTCCGGCGCGTGGACGGGTGTCACCGGCAAGTCGATCAAGACTGTCGTCAACATCGGGATCGGCGGCTCCGACCTCGGCCCCGTCATGGTCTACGAAGCGCTGAAGCCCTATGTGCAGGCGGGCCTCGAGGTTCGCTTCGTGTCGAACATCGACCCGACCGACGTCTACGAGAAGACGGCGGACCTGGACCCGGAAACCACCCTGTTCATTGTCGCCTCCAAGACCTTCGGCACCCTGGAGACCCTCACGAACGCCCGCCTGGCCCGGGACTGGCTGTGGAACCAGCTGCTCGCTTCCGGCACCATGGACGATAGCGCCGCCGCCCGCACCGAGGCCGTCGCCAAGCATTTCGTCGCAGTGTCTACCGCTCTCGACAAGGTTGCGGCCTTTGGCATCGATCCCGAGAACGCCTTCGGTTTCTGGGACTGGGTGGGCGGTCGTTTCTCGATCGATTCCGCCATCGGCACATCGGTGGTCATCGCCATCGGTCCCGACAACTGGCGCGAATTCCTGTCCGGCTTCCACGCGCTCGACGAGCACATGCGAACCGCACCCATTGAACAGAACGTCCCCGTGCTCATGGGACTCTTGAACGTTTGGTACTCCAACTTTCTCAAGGCCCAGAGCCACGCCGTGCTCCCATACGCGCAATCCCTGCACAGGTTCCCGGCCTACCTGCAGCAGCTCACGATGGAATCGAACGGCAAGAGCGTGCGCTGGGACGGTACGCCCACCACGACCGGCACCGGCGAGATTTTCTGGGGCGAACCGGGTACGAACGGCCAGCACGCGTTCTACCAGCTGCTGCACCAGGGCACGCGGATGGTTCCGGCGGACTTCATCGCCGTCGCGAACCCCGCCCGTCCCCTGAAGGACGAGGCAGGCGACGGCGCCGGTGTCGAGCCCGGTCAGGACGTGCACGCGTTGTTCATGGCGAACTTCTTCGCCCAGACCAAGGCCCTCGCGTTCGGAAAGACGGCTGACGAGGTACGTGCAGAAGGCGCCGATGAGTCTGTGGTGCCTGCCCGCACCTTCCCCGGCAACCGGCCGACCACGTCGATCCTCGCACCGGCCCTCACGCCGAGCGTGGTCGGACAGCTCATTGCGCTTTACGAGCACATCGTGTTCGTCGAAGGCACCATCTGGGGAATCGATTCCTTCGACCAGTGGGGTGTCGAGCTGGGCAAGCAGCTCGCTCTCCAGGTCACTCCCGCGGTCAAGGGTGATGCCGAGGCCCTCGAGGCCCAGGACTCGTCGACCAAGGCGCTGATCGCCAAGTACCTCGAACTGCGGAACTGACTCCAGCACCTGTGAACCACCGGTCGGGTCGCCTTGTGGCGACACGACCGGTGGTTTCGTTGCTGTCGCCGCTTCGACCGCAGTCCTCGAACCGAGCTGCACTCCACCACAGACGCGCCCCGACCTGATCTCCTCGACGAGAACGCCTAGCGCCTGATCGCTGCCGGGGCGATCATGGCCCGGTGGTGCTCTTCTCCGATCGCGTCGAGGCCGGCCGCCTGTTGGCCAGGCAGCTGCTCTATCTGCGCGAGCGGAACGTGGTGGTGCTGGGCATCCCTCGTGGGGGAGTGCCCGTCGCATTCGAGGTGGCGGCCGCGCTCGACGCGCCACTCGACGTCATCGTTGTTCGCAAGCTCGGCGTGCCGTTCCAACCCGAGTTCGCGATGGGCGCCATCGGCGAGGGCGGCGAGGAGCTCATCGACGAATCGGTGGTTGCCCTGACCGAGGTCACCGACGACGAGGTGAACGCCGTTGCCGCTCGCGAGCGTGAGTACCTCGATGCCCGCGTGGCGCGGCTCAGGCCATCCCGCAGCCGACTGCCGCTGGATGGGCGCACCGTGGTGATCGTGGACGACGGGGTGGCCACAGGGGCGACGGCTCGGGTGGCCTGCGACGTGGCGCGGCGGTTCGGCGCCACCACGGTGATCCTCGCTGTGCCCGTGATCGCCGCATCGACCCTGGCCGAGATGACCGGCGCCGACGACATCGTGTATGTGGCGGCACCGGACACGTTCTGGGCCGTGGGACAGTTCTACACCGACTTCTCGGCGACCACCGACGAAGAGGTGGCGCGCCTGCTCGACGAGTCGGCGCGACGGCCGGCCCAACCTGGCCGGCCAGACCCGCCCGCGTTCGGGGCGCCCGCCTAGGCTGTCGGGCGACGCTGACGCGGCAGCTCTCGCCGCCGCCTTGCGCCGCACTCCACCTCGGAGGACTCTGCACCCATGGCACTCTTCACCGATCGAGCGGATGCCGGCCGGCAGCTGGCGGGCATCCTCGGCCGCTTTCGGGTACCGGCCGTGGTGGTCCTCGGCCTGCCACGCGGGGGAGTGCCCGTCGCCGCCGAAGTGGCGAATGCACTGCGCGTGCCCCTCGATGTGATCATCGTGCGAAAGCTGGGTCTGCCGTTCGAACCCGAGGTGGCGATGGGCGCCATCGGTGAGGAAGGGGTGCGGGTGCTCAACGTCCGCGTTCTGGCGCTCGCGCAGACCACCGACGCCCAAATCCAGGCGGTAGAGGGCCGGGAACGGTCGGTGCTGGAGGCCAGGGTCGCCGAACTGCGGCGCGGCCGGCCACGATTGAACCTGGCGGGACGTACAGCTCTGATCGTGGACGACGGGGTGGCCACCGGCTCCACGGCCCGGGCGGCCTGCCGCGTGGCGAGGCTGCTCGGCGCTCAGCGGGTGGTCCTGGCCGCTCCGGTGATCGCCGCGCGAGCTGAGGTGGAGCTGACCAAACCAGCGGGTGAAGCCGCCGACGAGGTGGTTTCCGTGGCCGCGCCGTTTGGCTTCGCGGCGGTGGGCCAGTACTACCGCCGGTTCGACGCCATCGAAGACTCCGAGGTGACGGCGTTGCTCGCCGAGTCGGCTGAGCGCACACACCCTCCGGAGGGAAATCCTGAGACCGACACCCTGTGACGCTCAGCTCTCCCCGCGCCAGCGACCGTCACGGAAGGCCAGCGCGGACGGACGCACCTCGACGACCCCATAGAGCGCGGCCGGGCATTTCTCGGCCCAGTCCAGCGCGGCTGCCCGGTTCGGTACGTCGATCACGAAACAGCCAGACAGCGTCTCGACGGCGTCGATGAACGGACCGTCGCGCACCTCCCGGCTGCCACCGCGCAGGGTCACCGTGGTCGACTCCGCGGCGGGCCTGAAGATATCCGCCGCCACCAGCGCACCCGACTCCTGCAGAGACGCCGCGTACGCGTCGAACAGCTCCCGAAACGGCGGCAGTTCCTCTTCGGAGATGTCGCCCTCCTGGGTCTCGGCCTTGATTATAAGCAACGAGAAGCGCATGAGATCTCCTTTGATTCAGGCGGTGCGGGTCCAGCGGTGTGATTCTGTTACAGGTCCAGCGTTTCGTGGGGTTCGAGCGGAAAGAAGGTGCCGCCGTTCTGTTCCGTGGCGGTCTTGATGCGGGAGTTCGCCAGGTCCTTGCCGCTTCGTGAGAGCCCCATCTCGTGGGTGGGGAAGCTGCGCACAGGCTTGACGGCGAGAACGTAGTCGATGACTTCGCTGATCTTCAGCCACGGCGCGCCGGCGGGTACGGCCAGGGTCTTCACTGCCACACCCTCGGGAATGGTGAATGCATCTCCCGGGTAGAAGACTTCGTCGTTCACGAGCACGCCCACGTTGTCGATCACCGGGATCGACGAGTGGATCACCGCGTGCTTGTGCCCGAAGAATCTGAGCGTGAACGGGCCGGCTTCCACGGTGTCGCCCTCGGCGACAACAGTCACGTCGATGTCCCCCGCCGCTTGGGCGACACCGGCCGGACCATAGATCGGCACCCCCGGATTCATCGCGATCACCCGGTTCAGTTGCTCGGGCGTCCAGTGGTCGGGGTGCTCGTGCGTGATCACGATCGCGGACGCGTTGGCGGTCTCCGTCAGTGCGGTGGTGAACGATCCGGGGTCGATGAAAAGCTTCTGCCCCGAGGCTTCGAGGACGAGTGCGGCGTGTTCCAATTTGGTCAACTTCATGTCTCGAGCTAATACCCAAAGCCGACCTCGGGCAACGCGCGACACGCGCATCCTCTGAGCGGGGCACACGGCCTGACGGGTCTGATCGGCATCGCGGATGCGCCGTGCGACGCGCGGACGGTGCACTCGATTTGAACTGAGTATCAAGCCTGTGGCATACTCGTGAAGTTGCAAAAACGGCCCCATCGTTTAGCGGCCTAGGACACCGCCCTCTCACGGCGGTAACACCGGTTCGAATCCGGTTGGGGTCACAACTGCCCGGTCTCCTTCGTTTTGAAGGCGGCCGGGCTTTTTTGTGTTAGGACGTTCGACCCTGTCGTTGCTGAAAGCGGGCTGGGAGTCTTGAATTCACAGTCCAATGTCAGACGACACGGACAATCGAATTCGACACAGAGGAAAACAGCCCATGGCCAGCACCACCACCCGCGGGGCCGCGGTCACCGCCCCCGCCGCGACGACCGGCACCACCCTGCTCCAGCGTCGCACCCTCGCGGTGCTGCGACTGGCCACCGGATTCATCTTCCTGTGGGCCTTCCTCGACAAGACCTTCGGCTTGGGCTTCTCGACTCCCGCCGAGCGGGCCTGGCTCAACGGTGGCACTCCCGCCCAGGGCTTCCTCAACAGCCCCGGCGTCACCGGCCCGCTGCAGCCGTTCTTCGTGGGCATCGCCAACCCGTTCGTCGACTTCCTCTTCATGCTCGGCATGATCGCCGTGGGCCTGGCCGTCATGCTCGGTGTGGGGCTGCGCATCAGCGCCATCGCCGGCAGCCTGATCATGGTCTTCATGTACCTCGCGGAATGGGTCTTCACCCCCAACGCTGCGTCGACCAACCCGCTGGTGGACTACCACATCATCTACGCGCTCGCCCTGATCGTCGTCGCCGTCTTTGCGGCCGGTGACACCTGGGGCTTCGGCAAGACCTGGAAGGCCCTGCCGATCGTGCAGAAGTTCCCCTGGCTCATCTAGTTAGAGGTTGACCTCCGCAGAACCAGATTCAGCGGCATCAGCAATTTCTGCCGGCCACCCCTCGGGGTGGCCGGTTTTGCGATGAATCGGCTAGTTCGGGCCGCTGCGCTGGCTGCGGCCGGCGATTCTGGCCACTTCGTCGTCGATGGCTTCTTCGGTGATGATGCCCCGGTTGGGTCCGAAGGCATCCAGACCGATGAAGAACGCGGCGATACCCATACCGCCGATCGGCCAGATCGGCCAGAAGTACCCGCCCGGGTCGGTCAGCAGCCACACGGCAGTGACGATGAGCGTGACGCCCAGCCAGACGCCGCAGTAGTTCCAGAAATCCCTGCGCGCCTTGAGTCTTTTCGTCGCGAGTTTGCGGAGTTCGTCGTTGTTCATACGGCGAGGCTATCGCCGGTGTCCGGCGCGGGCCATCCCCTGACCGGTTGACGGCACGGCAGGAGTAACATTGGACCCCACACGGGAGCATCCTTCTGGGGTCCCGCTCGTGGCCCTCTGGCGTCATCGTCAACGCCCAGCATTCGCCGCACTTTCGAAAGGCCCCTTTTTCGTGAATCTTGAGTTGCCCATCGCCTTCGAAGTGATCTCCCTGGTCGTCCTGACGCTGGTGCTCGTCGCCGACCTCGCGATCGTCTACAAGCGCCCCCACGTGCCCTCCATTCGCGAGGCCACCCTGTGGGTCGTGTTCTACGTCGCCCTCGCGCTGGTCTTCGCACTGCTGATGCTGATCTTCGGTGGCGGTGAACACGCCGGGCAGTTCCTGGCCGGTTGGCTCACCGAATACAGCCTGTCGATCGACAACCTCTTCGTCTTCGTCATCATCATGGCCAGGTTCTCGGTGCCGCGGAAATACCAGCAGGAAGTGCTGATGATGGGCATCATCATCGCCCTCGTGCTGCGTGGCATCTTCATCCTGCTCGGCGCCCAGCTGATCGAGAACTTCAGCTGGATCTTCTACATCTTCGGCGCGTTCCTCTTGTACACGGCCATTCACCAGGCCTTCGCCAAGGAGGGCGGCGAGGACGACGCCGAGAACGGACTGGTGCGTTACCTGCGCCGTCACATCCGCATCTCGCCGACATTCGACGGGGCCAAGCTGCGCACCACGATCGATGGTCGCCGGCTCTTCACCCCCATGCTTATCGTGCTGATCGCCATCGGCACCACCGACCTGATCTTCGCCCTTGACTCGATCCCGGCCATCTTCGGCATCACGCAGAGCCCGTTCATCGTGTTCACGGCCAACGTGTTCGCGCTGATGGGCCTGCGTCAGCTCTACTTCCTGTTGGGCGGGTTGCTGGAGCGCCTCGAATACCTCAAGTACGGCATCGCTTTCATTCTTTTCTTCATCGGCGTCAAGCTGGTCTTGCACGCCCTGCACAACAATGAGGTGCCCTTCCTCAACGGCGGCGAGGGCTTCACGTGGGCACCCGAGATCGACACCTGGACCTCGTTGGCCGTGATCATTCTGTCGATGGCCGTCGCCACAATCGCCAGCCTGGTCAAGGGCCGCCGCGATTCGCGCCGCGACAAGGATGCTGCCGCTCGTGAGTTCACGCCCTCGACCGGTGAATAACCCGGTGAGACGGCGTCTGAACGGGCCCCGGGTATTGGTACGGTGGTAGCTCGACTTCCCCCAATGGGGGCGGGAGCGCTCCGCATCGGGGCTTGGACGAAATCTGTGGAGTGCACATGGCGGTGAACGGTGAGAGTGCGATCGCCCTCGGTGAATCGAGCGTGCGGTTCAGCTTCAGCGCCAGCAGCGACGTCGGACGCGTGCGCAAGGTCAACGAGGACAGCTATCTGGCCCAGTCCCCGGTGTTCTTCGTCGCCGACGGCATGGGTGGGCACGCCCACGGCGACGCGGCCAGCCAGACCGTGATCAGGGTCTTCGTCGAACACATCGAACAAGACGTTCCCTCCACCCCGGAACGCATCCTCGACGCCATCCACTCCTCGAACGACGCGGTGCGCGACCTGAGCGCGGCCGATGACTTCGGCACTGCAGTGTCGGGCACCACCCTTTCCGGCGTCGCCTTCGTCGATGCCGGCGACGACGTCGGGTTCCACTGGATGGCGTTCAACATCGGTGACTCCCGGGTTTACACCTGGGACGGCCGCACGCTCGAGCAGCTCAGTGTTGACCATTCCGCGGTTCAGGAGATGGTGGACGCCGGCCTGATCAAGGCGACCGACGCTGAGAAGCATCCGGACCGGAATGTGATCACACGTGCCATCGGCGCCGATGAATTCGTCGACGCGGACGTCTGGCTGCTGCCCGCCACCGGTCGCCACACCTTCTTGATCTGCTCCGACGGCCTCACCAAGGAGCTGTCGGTGGTGGAGATCGCGGAGCTGCTGGCCTCGCAGGCGGTGCCGGATGATCTCGGGTCGTTGGCCGATGTACTGGTCGCCGCGGCGCTGGCCAAGGGCGGCAGGGACAATGTGACGGTGGTCATCGTCGAGTCCACCTGGGGTGACCCCGGTGAAGACACCGACGTGACCCGCGAACGGTCGACCGGGCTGCACGAGCATCTCGAAGACACCCGGCCGCGCGACACGAATCCGTAACTAGGTAAGGGCAATAGGGGGATCTGGTGCTTTCGTACGACGATGACAACCGCGGCGGATGGCTGGCGGCGACGACGGGGGACCGTCTGGTACTGCTCCCCGCCGCCGATTCCGCGGCCGGATCGCGGATCTGGACCAGCCTGACCGGCGCGGGTTCCGACGAGCAGGGTGCCCGTGCTGTGCTCGACGAGCTCACCGCGGGAGGGCTGTCGAAAACACCCCCGTTCGCGCTCCTCACTTGGGACGACGCGGCACCGGCGACGGTTCGAGTTTTCGTGCGCGGGGACGTCGTAGTCGTTCTGGCCACCGTCGAGGGTGACGTGTCAATCGGCGGCCTGGGCGTTTCAACCTGGGTGGAGCGATCCGTCGCGCACGTTCGCGCCGTATCTGTCACAGCGGCACCGGTGAAGGCCGACCCGGCCGACGCGGACGATCATGCAGCCCTGCCCCTCGACGCCGGGCTGCCGCTGCGGTCGGGCATGGTTCGCACCCGCCGGCTGCGGCTGGCCCTCGACGCAACCCGCACTGCCGCGTCCGCGCAGGATGCGGCGGCGCCGGCCGGCGCAGCTCCGACCAGCGCGGTGCTCGCCAGTGCGGTACCGACCAGCGCGGTGCCGACTCCCGCCGTCTCGTCTCCGGCCGTCTCATCTCCCGCGGTGTCCGCTCCGGTTGTGCCCGTCCGGGTGGAGCCGGCCGCCCGCATCGTTCCGCCGCCCTCGGTGCTGCCGGTGGCCGGTCGCACCATCGCTGCACCGGCGAGTGAACAGACCATCACCGACATCGCTGCGGCCGAGCCCGCTGCGGAGGAGGACGCCGAACACGATGCAGACCCCGCAGGCGGGTACGACCACCTGTTCGGCGCCACCGTCATGCGCGGCGTCGAGCAGGCCGCGGTGCGACCGGACGCCGAGGAAGACGACGTCGACTCTCCGGCGCCGACGACGGCCGCCGCCCCCAGCAGCGCCGGCGCAGATCCGGACGACATCGACGATGTGCCCGGCGATCACGACGGCCACACCGTGATGAGCGGCGACATCCAGAAGCTCCGCGATTCGCGCCGCCGCGCCGCAGCCGGCCCGGCGCCGGCAGCTGCTCCCCGGCTCTACCTGCTGTTGCCCAGCGGGGCGCGCGAACCGCTCAACCAGCCGATCCGGATTGGCCGGGCGCCGAGCGTCAGCAAGATGTCCGGCGACCTCGTGCCCCGCCTGGTGAGCCTGGGCGGCGCCGACCAGGACGTGTCGCGCAATCACGTGCATTTCACCGTCGAAGGCGACACCGTGGTGGTCACCGACCTGCATTCACGCAACGGCACCCTGGTGGCCCTGCCGGGCAAGCCCGCCCAGAAGCTGCGCCAGGGTGAACCCACCGCGGTCATCGTGGGCACCGTGGTCGACCTCGGCAGCGGCATCACCATCACGGTCGGACAGGAGTGATGCGCCGCGCGCCGTCCGTCGCCCCGGAGCTTCCCGGCTACGAATTCGTCTCGATCCTCGGCTCCGGCGGGTTCTCCGATGTGTTCCTCTATCAGCAGCGCCTGCCGCGCCGCCGGGTCGCCGTGAAGGTGCTGCTCACCGAGCAGCTCAATCCCTCCACGCAGGCGCAGTTCGTCGACGAAGCGAACCTGATGGCGCAACTGTCGACGCACCCCTACATCGTCACGATCTACCACGCCGACGTCGCCGGAGACGGCCGGCCATACTTCGTGATGGAGCACTGCTCTGGCCCGAGCCTGGCCGAGCGCTACAAGCGCGAGAAGTTCGGGGTCGAAGACGCCCTGCGCACCGGAGTCCGCCTGGCCGGCGCCATCGCGACCGCCCACTCCGCCGGCATCCTGCACCGCGACATCAAGCCGGCCAACGTTCTCACCAACGACTTCGGTTGGCCCGCCCTCACCGACTTCGGCATCTCGTCGAGCCTCGATGAAGAGCTGCCCGTGCAGACCAGCACCGGCGGGCATCGCCCCGCGGGGCCAGAGGCCACCGGCACCGGCGAAAGCCAGTCCGTGGGCATGAGCGTGCCCTGGTCGCCGCCGGAGATGTTCGAGGACGATCCCCGACCCGACGTGCGCAGCGACGTCTTCTCGTTGGCCGCCACCATCCACACCCTGTTGGCCGGCCAGACGCCGTTCGAGATCCACGGGCGCTCCAACGGCACCCTCGACCTGATCGGTCGGATCGAACGCGGAGCCATCACCCCCATCGGCCGCGACGACGTGCCGCGCTCGCTCGTGGCCGTGCTGGCCAAGGCCATGGCCACCCGTCGTGACGACAGGTTCGCCACGGCCGTCGACTTCGCACGTGCCCTGCAACGGGTGGAGTTGGAGCTCGGGTACGCACCCACGGGCATCGACATCCCCACCGTCGCCGGGTCCCAGCACGTCAGACCGGATGCTCCGGCCGGAGACGACGAGACCCGGGCGCGTTCCGTGGTGTCGATCGCCGCCCAGGCGCCGGGCAGTGCCCCCGAGCGCCCGGTGTCCTCGCCGCCCGCACCGGCCGCCGGCATCACCCCACCTGCAGCCAACCAGGCGGACGCCACCCGGATTCGTGGCGCCCGGGTCATCGAGCCGGTCAAGGACAGCACTGTGGTGCGCCCGCGTGCGCCGATCGTGGCGGCGCAGACTGAAGCGCCTGACGCCGACGACCAGACACCGCCCGGCGATGGGCCCCGTAGGCGGCCGTTGCTGCTCATCGGATCGATCCTCGCCGGCGCTCTCCTCGTCGGCGCCGTGGTCACAGCGGTGGTGCTCACCGGTACGGATGGTTCGGCACTGACGCCCACAAAATCCCCGGTGGCTGCGGAGCCCGGCGGCGCCAACATGGCTGTCGGCGTGCCCGCACCGGTGCTGGACGGCACGGAGACATCGGTGGACGGCACCCAGATCACCTTCACAGTGAGCAACCCCAGCCCGCAGGAGGGGGACGTCTACAGGTGGGCCCGCGCCGAGACCCCGGCACAGCCGACCCTGAGCAAAACTGCCGACATCACCGTCGACGGCGTTGTGCCTGGATCGACGGTGTGCCTGGACATCTACCTGCAGCGCGCCGACGGCAAGGTTTCGGAGGCCAACCGTGCCTGCAACCGGTGAGATCATCGCGGTGAAGCCGCTGCGCATCGAGTTCTGCGGCGAGTGGTATTCAGTCGACCCCGGCTCAGCGTTCTCGATCGGGCGGGAGTCCGACCTCACCATCGACGACAACCCCTACCTGCACCGTACCTTCCTCCGCCTCTATGAGGACTTCGGCATGTGGTGGATCGCCAACGTCGGCAACCTTCTGTCGGCGACGGTGTCCGACAGCACTGGAACCGTGCAGGCCTGGCTGGCCCCCGGAGCGAAGCTGCCCATCGTGTTCCAAACGATGCACGTGATGTTCAGTGCCGGATCCTCGACCTACGACTTCACCATCCACGCTGAGGACGACTTCTACAACACGTCTCTCTCGGCGTCACACGAGGGCGGCACCACCACAATCCTGCCGGTGACCCTCACCACCAGCCAGCGACTGCTGATCGTGGCCCTGTCCGAGAGCATCCTCACCCAGGCCGTGCCGGGCCGTGGGGCGATCCCGAGCTCGGCCGAGGCCGCAGCCAGGGTGGGCTGGAGCATGACCACCTTCAACCGCAAACTCGACAACGTGTGCAGCAAACTCGACAAGCTCGGCGTGGCCGGGCTTCGCGGCGGCACCGGGCACCTGGCCACCAACCGGCGGGCCCGACTGGTGGAGTACGCGGTGGCCACGCGGCTGGTGAGCCTCGACGACGTCGTGCTGCTCGACCGGGCCGCGGAGGAATCGCGGCACGAGGAGTCGAAGCACGCAGCGTCGAAGCAAGCAGAGTCGAGGAAAGCAGAGTCAAGTCAGGCTGACAAGTCCCCGTAGTGGTGGCACCCCTTCGTCTGCTAGCGTAAGAGCCGGTCAGGAGCCAGTGCCAAACGTCCCGCAATAGCGGATGACGCGCACGGTCTGCCAGGCCGGTGTCTCCTAGGAACACACCGGCAACACACGAGGGGAAAACGGGTGGGGACCCTCAGTTCGTGGCTGCGTGGGCGCCGGGTGTCGGCATCCGTCGTGGTGTTGTCTGTTCTGGCCGGTGTGCCGTTGACGTTTGCGGTGTTGCACGAGGGTTTTCCGGTGACGGATGTCGACCTCGCGGCCCGGGACGTGTGGGTGACGAACGGTAAGCAGTTGCTGGCCGGCCGGTTGAACCGGCAGATCGAGGAGTTGAACGGCTCGGTCAATGCCGCGTCGACGGCGTTCGATGTGTTGCAGGACGGCGACGACGTGTTCCTGATCGATTCCAGTGTCGGGTCGATCGAGCGGGTGGATCCCGCATTCACCACTTTGGGCGAACGGGTGGATGTGACGCCGGGGTCCGAGGTCGTGTACGGCGGTGATTCCCTGGCGGTGATGGCGCCGACCGGCGATGTTTGGGTGATCGGTGCGGCCGGTGAGTTGAGTTTTGATCCCACGGCCACCGACCCGGTGTTGAGCCTGGGCAAGGGCGGCCACATCGCGGTGTCCCCGGAGGGCGTGGTTTTCGGCGCGTCCGCCAAGGACAAAACCCTCTACACCTACGACCCCGCGTCCGACGACGCCTCCGATCCCGTCGAGAGCGACCTGCCCAAGCTGGGCGAGTTCCAGATCGCCGCGGTGGGGGAGAAGGCAGTTCTGCTCGACCCCGAGAACGACCGGGTCGTCGTCGACGGTGAAAACCTGACGGTGCCCAAGGGCACCCTCAAACTGCAGCAGTCCGGCGCCGAGAACGCCAGTGTGCTCGTCGCCACCGGTGACGCGCTGCTGGACGTGCCCTTGGACGGCGGCAAGGTCAAGAGCGTCGACGCATCCATCAAGACCCCCATCACCGACCCGGCTGCCGTGTCGGCGCCGGTCTGGCTGAACGGGTGTGCGCACGGCGCGTGGGCCGGCGCCCAGCGTTACCTTGCCGCCTGCGATGGTGCCGCGGTCGTGACCGAAACCATCGAGCAGCCTACGCAGGGGTCGGTGTTGGAGTTTCGGGTGAATCGCGATGTGATCGCGTTGAACAACCTGTCTAACGGCAATGTGTGGTTGGTTGATTCGAATATGCGCCTGGTGGAGAACTGGGAAGAGGTGACGCCTCCTGAGGAGGAGGAAGCCGAGGACGGTACTGAGAAGGCTGCGCAGCAGTCCTTTGAAGACACGTTGGCGGAGCGCACGAATGTTAACCGGGCGCCGTTGGCGCGCGATGACGGTTATGGGGTTCGGCCGGGTAAGACCACGGTGTTGCCGGTGTTGGAGAACGATACCGACCCTGATGGTGATGTGCTCACGGTGACGAACGTGAGTGGTTTTTCGGAGTCGCAGGGCAGTCTGGATTTCATCGATGGTGGGCGGGCGTTGCAGTTCACGCCGGCTGAGACTGTCGCGGGCACGGTGTCGTTCCGGTACACGGTGGCTGATGGCCGGGGTGCGGTGGCTGAGGCGCAGGTGGATGTGACGATGCGTCCGTTGGATCAGAATCTGGCGCCGGTGTCGAACCGGGCCGGGGCGATCAGTGTTGAGCAGGGCCAGATCGTGAGTTACAACGTGCTCTCGGACTGGATCGACCCGGATGGTGACGATATTTATCTGGTGTCGGCGTCGCCGACCACCGGTGACGGGGTGCGGTTTGGCCCGGAGGGTTTTGTGACCTTCGAGTCGAAGACCGCTGAGCTTGGTGTGAAGGAGGTGCAGTTCGTCGTGTCGGACGGCACCTTGACCGCCACGGGTGTGCTCACCGTTGATGTGAAGGCCGCCGGCACCCTGAACCCGGTGGGCACGCCGGACTTCACGACGGTGTTCGTGGGGGAGACGGCGCTGATCGAACCGTTGAAGAACGATGTGACCCCGTCCGGTGCCCCGCTGGCTCTGATCGGGGTGAACGAGGTGCCCAAGGACCTCACCGCGGTGGCGAACCTGGAGCGCGGCACTGTGGCGGTGTCCTCGGGCAAGGCCGGCAGTTACGTCTTCACCTACAGCCTCGGCGCCGGCGCCACCTCGAGTGTGGGCCTGATCCGGGTGGATGTGGTGGAGAGCCCGGACAACGTGTTGCCGCCGATCGCGGTGAAGGACACCGCGTATTTGCGGGCGGCGGAGCCGGTGACGATTCCGGTGCTCGATAACGACGTGTCACCGTCGGGCCGGGTGCTGGCGGTGCAGTCGGTGGACCTGAGTAGCACCGACGACCTGGTCACTGTCGAGATTCTCACGAACACGGTGTTGCGGGTGACGGCATCCGCCGCTTTGACGCAGCAGGTGCAGTTCACCTACACGATCAGTGACGGTGAGGGCTCTTCGACCGCGGGGGTGACGGTGGTTCCGGTGCCGCCGTTGATCAAGCATCAGCCGCCCGTCGCGGTGGATGATTCCGTGAGCGTTCGCGCCGGCGACATCGTGAGTGTCTCGGTGCTCGACAACGACTACCACCCCGACTCCGCCACCATGAGCGTCGTCCCCGACCTCAGCGCCACCGAAAACGTGGGCGGCCTGGCCTTCGTCACCGGCAACGAGGTGCGCTTCCAAGCCCCTGCCGAACCCGGTGCGTACAGCGTGGCCTACAGCATCACCGACGCATACCTGGAGACTGCCACCGCCACTGTGCGATTCACCGTCGTCGGCCCCGATGTCGCAGCCAACCGCCCGCCTACCCCGCTTCCGCTCACCATGCGCACATTCGCGGAGTCGACCATCAAGGTGCAGGTGCCGCTGGACGGCATCGACCCCGATGGCGACTCCGTCTACCTGATCGCCGTGACCAGTGCGCCCGAATTGGGCCGCATCGTCGACCAGGGCAGCGACTACTTCGTCTACGAGGCCTACCCCGGCACGGCGGGCACCGATACGTTCACCTATCAGGTGGAAGACACGATCGGTGCGACCGCCGAGGGCACGGTGCGGATTGGTGTGATTGCGCGTCCGGTGGAGTTGCTGGCGCCGAACGCCATCGATGACGCGATCGAGATCAAGCCCGGCCGTGCCGGGTCGATTCCGGTGGTGCTGAACGACTCCGACCCCAACGGTTACAAGCTCACCCTGTCGAAGAAGCTGCCCGAGGTGGACCCCGGGATCACGGCGACTGTGGACGGTGCCCGGGTGATCGTGGAGGCTCCGGCCGAAGAGGGCACGTACACGCTGCGCTATGAGATCACCAACGGGCACGGCGGCGCGGACACCGCGTTCGTGCAGGTGAAGGTCACCGAAGACGCCAAGGCGCAGTACCCGGTGGCGATCGATCACTTCGTCGAGCCCGACGAGATCGTGGAGAACGCCTTCATCGACGTGAACGTGCTGGACGGCGCCGAGAACCCGAGCGGCCTGATCGAAGACCTCGTGATCAGCCTCGAAGGGCCCAACGCGGCCAACGGCGCCTTGCAGGCCAACGGTACGGTGCGGGTCGAGCCCACCACCAAGCGGCAGGCGATCGCCTACAGGCTCACCAACGAGCTCGACGAGCTCAGCGCCACGGCATTCATCATCGTGCCGCCCAAGCCCACGTCGGAACAAGAAAACCCCTCTTCCGCGCCTACGGCGGAGGAAGAGTTCGCTGCCCCGTTCCTGAAGGACATCGGTCCTCAGGTCGTGAAGATGAACGGCTCCAAGTCCTGGAACCTCGGCGACATCGTCGAGGTCCCCTCAGGGAAGCCGGCATCGTTGGTGAGCGCGTCAGCGACCAACAGCGATGGGTCCAATGCAATGGCCGGAGGTACGAGCCTCAGCTTCGTGGCGGCGCGGGACTACCGCGGTCCGGCCTCCGTGACCTTCGTGGTCACCGACGGCACCCAGCAGGCCACCCTGACGATTCCGATCACGGTCGGCGACCCGAATTTCGAGGATGTCGCGCCCACGTTCACCCCGCCCAAGGCCACCGTTCAGGCCGGCGAGGCCGCAACGGTGGTGAACCTGCGCTCCTCCAGCGGACACCCGAACCCCGCCATCATCGAGCAGTTGCAGTACAACGGGTTAGCGGGTGCCACGGCGGATGTCGCCGCGTCGATCTCGGGCTCCAGTCTGTCGGTCTCGGCGCCCCTGGGCACCCAACCGGGCACCAAGGTGCGGTTGACCTTCACCGTCACCTACAAGGAATTCACCATCCCCGGCTCCGTCGATGTGACAGTGGTGTCCTCAACACGTCCGCTGCCGCAGGCCGTTGACGACGCCGGGCCGAACGGTTCCGGAATCGAGACCCGGCCGAGCACCACGGTGACCGTTCCGGTGCTCGACAACGACTACAACCCGTTCGCGCAGGACGGCAAGCCACTCACAGTACTCTCCGCCAAGATCGAGCAGCAGATCGGCACCGCATCGGTCAGCCACACGGCCACCGACGTGACCGTGAAAACCGGCTCTGGCGCCACCGGAACCCTCACCGTGGTCTATGCCATCCAAGACGCCACCCGCGACCCGGCCAGGCAAACCCAGGCCCGCGTCACGTTCGTGATCCGAAACAACCCCGACGCACCCAACCAACCCCAGGCCGCCGAGGGCGACACGACCGCAAGCGTGACCTTCGCGGCGCCGCCGTCCAACAACTCGCCGATCGTGGACTACACGATCAGGTGGTCCGGCGGCTCACAGACCGTGACCAGCGCGGGCAAGCACTCGATCACGGGCCTGAACAACGGCACCGGCTACGCTTTCACAGTGACTGCCCGCAATGCCATGGGGGACTCGACGGCTTCGGCCGCGAGCGCCACCGTGACACCGTACGGCAAGCCGGGAGCGCCCGCGTCGGCCACTCTCAAGGCACCGGGCCAGGGCACCGGCGAGCTGAGCCTCACCTGGGCGGCGCCCGCCAGTGACGGCGGTCGAACTGTGACAAGCTACAACTACCAGTGGATTCAGGGCAATGCCTCGAACGGTTCGACCGGCGGCAGGTCTGCGACGGCGTCGGGCAACGTCGATCAGCCGTATCAGTTCCGGGTGCAGGCCTGTAATCCCCGCGACTGTGGAGCATGGACATCCTCGGACGTCGCCGTGCCGCAACCCAAACCGGCACCGGCGAAGACGATCATTCTGACCCGCGGCAACCCTGGGCCCCTCCAGGGCACCACGTACTACAACATCGACCTGCGGGACTGGCCAGCCGGAAGCTACGCCACGGTGTTGTACTGCAACGGCGGATCGCTCATTACAGCTCCCAACATCTCGGTGGGCGCTGACGGTAACGGCAGTTATCGGGGGACAAACGGCTACTGCGGCTTCAGCAACGCATATGTCACCGTGGACGGCAAAAAAAGCGACGTTCAGAACTGGTCAAGATAAGGATGAAAAACACATGGCAGTAACACAGGAACAGGCAGACTGGTTCGCCGAGGCCTTCGGCAAGCTTGCCGGAAACGTCGAACAGGCGATCCTGGGCAAGGAGCACGTGATCCGTCTGGTGGTCGCCGCGATGCTCACCAACGGGCACGTGCTGCTCGAGGACTTCCCTGGCACCGGCAAGACCGTGCTCGCCAAGGCCCTGGCCAACACCCTGGACGGTACCCACTCGCGCATCCAGTTCACGCCTGACCTGCTGCCGTCCGACGTGACCGGCGTCACGATCTACGACCAGGGCAAGGGCCTGTTCGAGTTCCACAAGGGACCGATCTTCGCCTCCATCGTGCTCGCCGACGAGATCAACCGGGCCAGCCCCAAGACCCAGTCCGCCCTGCTGGAGGTCATGGAAGAGGGCCGGGTCACCGTCGATGGCGTCAGCCACGAGGTTGGCAGCCCGTTCATGGTGATCGCCACCCAGAACCCCGTCGAGCAAGCCGGAACGTACACGCTGCCGGAAGCCCAGCTGGACCGGTTCCTGTTCAAGACCTCGCTCGGCTACCCCGACCACGACACTGCGGTCACTCTGCTGCTCGACTCCTCCAACCGGGCCAGGGATGCCGGCATCACGCCCATCATCGCCTCGAGCTCGGTGGTGACCATGGCTCAGCTCGCCTCGGAGGTCTTCGTGGACGCCGCCGTGCTCGGCTACCTCAACGAGATCGTCACCGCCACCCGCACCGACGTGTCCTCCACCCTGGGCGTGAGCATGCGAGGCGCCCTGGCCCTCGCCCGCGCGTCCAAGACCTGGGCGCTGTCCCAGGGCCGCACCTTCGTCACCCCCGACGACATCCGCGACCTCGCCGTGCCCGTGCTCGCCCACCGCATCATGGTCGACCCCGAGGCCGACTTCGCCGGCGTCACCGCAGAAGACATCGTCAACCGCATCCTGGTCGAGGTCGCACCGCCCGCCTTCCGCGCCGCATGAAACCCCGCACCGAACGCGCACCCCGCAGAACCTCACCGGCCGAACACGCCCTGAGGTCGCTGGGGCGCGCGCTCGGCGCCGGGGCCGGCAACGCCTGGCGCCTGCTGCGTCAGGTGCTGGCTCTCGTGGCGCAGCGGATCCGGCCGGTCACCGATGTGATCGGCCCGGCCGGCCGGCTCGTCCTGGTCGGCTCCGTGTTCTCCTACGCGCTCAGCATCACCTTCGGCTGGGTGGAATTCACCTACCTGGCCACCACCCTGCTCGCCGCGGTCCTCGTGGCGATCCCCTTCATCGTCGGCAGGGCCACATACACCGTCGACCTGCAGCTCAACCCGCACCGGGTGGTGGCCGGAGGCCGGGCGCTCGGCCAGATGACGGTCACCAACTCGGGCGAACGCGCCCTGCTGCCCGCCCGCATGGAGCTGCCCGTCGGCAGCGGGTTGGCCGAGTTCGTGATTCCCGGACTGGCGCCGGCCGCCGAGCACGACGAGCTCTTCGCCGTGCCCACCCACCGGCGCGCCGTGATCGTCGCCGGTCCCGCCGTCTCGGTGCGCGGCGACCAGCTCGGCCTGCTGCGCCGCATCGTGCGCTGGACCGAGGCGGTGGAGCTCTTCGTGCACCCGGTGACCACGCGCATCGCGTCATCTGCCGCCGGCCTCATGCGTGACCTCGAGGGCGAGATCACCAAGAAGATCACCAGCGACGACATCTCCTTCCACGCCCTCCGCGCCTACGAACCCGGCGACGCCCTGCGCAATGTGCACTGGCGAACCTCCGCGCGCACCGGTCAGCTGATGGTGCGGCAATTCGAGGAAACCCGGCGCACCCAGCTCACCATCGTGCATACCGCGGATTCCCGCTACTACGCCTCGGAGGACGAGTTCGAACTCGCCGTGTCGGTGACCGCATCCCTGGCGCTGCAGGTGATCAGGGACGGTACCGGGCTCAGCGTGGTCAGCGAGAAGATCGCCCTGCGCACAGCGACCCCGGTGGCCCTGCTGGATGATTCCTCCCGCATCGAGGCCGTCAGCGACGTCTTCGCGACCCTGCGCGACTTCGCCCGCGCCGCCACCCGTCGCCTTCCCCCGCCCAGCGTGGTCATGGTGATCGCCGGTTCGTTGATCGACCTCACCGAATTCAGGTCCGCGCAAACCCTGTTCGGCAAGGACGCCACGACCCTCGCGTTCCGGATGGAACCCGGGGCCCAGTCCCGCTTGTCCACGGTGTCCGGCCTCACTGTCCTCACCATCGGCGATCTCGCCGACCTGCCTAAACTTCTCCGACGGGTCCACCGATGAGCCGCTTCACACGCACGCCCCGCAGCACGACCCAGTCCGGGGCGTCAGCGCCGGCCGGGGCAGACACGACCGCGGCGGGCACGCCGAAGGCCCGGCTGGTCTTCCGGCCGTTCCCCCGCACGGGCTGGACCGACGTCGCCGTGCTGTCGCTGCTGTCCCTCCTCGGCGTCCTGGGCCTGGAGACGTCATTCGGCGACTACAACTTCCTGGTCGCCGGCCTGGGCGGGTTGATCGTGGGAACCGGCGCCGCGGTGCTGGGCTACATGCTGCGGCTCGGCGTGGTGACCAATGTGCTCGCCGCGATCCTGCTCTACTTCCTGCTCGGCACACCGTTCACGATGCCGGGGGAGGCGCTGATCGGGGTGCTGCCCAGCATCGCGTCCACGGCGGGCCTCGCACTCGGCGCGGTCTTCGGCTGGGCCGACATCGTGACCCTCGGCACCCCGGTCGAGGCCCCGTACTACATGCCGGTCCTGCCGTACTTCGCCGCCTGGCTGGTGGCCATGGTCGGCACCATGCTGGCCAGCCGCTGGCTGCCCGGGCGTCGCCGCACGGCCTGGCGCACCGGCATCCTGCTCATCGGGCCGGTGCTGCTCTACCTGATCGGCATCCTGATGGGTACCGACAAGACCTACTTCGCCGGCCTGCGCGGCGTGGCGTTCGCCGTCATCGCCGTCGTCTGGGTCGGCTGGAGGCGCACCAGCGTGCAGGGCGCGGATGCCGCCGGCCGGAGCCGCTTGCTCCGCAAAAAACTGCTCGGCACCGCCACTCTGATGCTGGGCGCCATCCTGATCGGCGCCCTCGTCGGCGGGGTCCTGGCCCCCGACCCGAAGGACCGCTTCGTATTACGCGAGGAGATCCAGCCGCCCTTCGACCCGCTCGAGTTCTCCAGCCCGCTGTCCGGCTTCCGGCAGTACACCAAGACCCTCGCGGACACCCCCCTGTTCACCGTCACCGGTCTCCAGCCCGGTGAGGTGCTACGTCTGGCGAGCATGGACGCGTACGACGGCAAGCTGTGGAACGTGGCCGCCGCCGAGAGCGTGGTCAACGGGTCCGGCAGCTTCCGCCTGGTCGGACGCACCATCCCCGAGCCGCCGCTGGTCACCAGCGCCCAGAACAGCACGGTCACCATCGACGTCGTCGGCTACGAAGACGTCTGGCTGCCGGGGGTGGGGTACCCCACCACTGTCGACTTCGACGACGCCGACAGCCAAGCCGAGGCAGAGAACCTGCGTTACAACGCCGACAGCGGCACCGCCGTGCTCACGAACGGCGTTCAGCCCGGCTACGAATACACCATGTCGGCCATGCTTCAGCAGACGTACCGCGATGAGGACCTCACGGACGTGCCCGTCGCCCAGGTCACCCTGCCCAGCGTGGAGAACATCCCCGACGTCGTGGTGGCCAAGGCCATCGAGTTCTCCGGTGGCACCGACACCCCGATCGACAGCCTGCGCGCCATTGAACAGGCCCTGAAAACCAAGGGCTTCCTCAGCCACGGGTTGGCGTCGGACGGCATCCCCTCCCGCGCCGGTCACGGCGCCGACAGGCTCAACGAGCTCTTCACCCGCACCCAGATGGTCGGTGACGAGGAGCAGTACGCCGCAGCGATGGCCCTGATGGCGCGCAGCCTCAATTACCCCGCCCGAGTGGTCATGGGATTCGCCCCCGAGGTGTCTGAAGACGCGACCAGCGTGGAGATCACCGGCACCGACGTCACCGCTTGGGTCGAGGTTGCCTTCGAGGGCATCGGCTGGGTCGCGTTCAACCCCACCCCGGACCAGACAGATGTGCCCCAGGACCAGACCCCCAAGCCCAAGACCGAGCCGCAACCGCAGGTGCGCCAGCCGCCGCGGATGGACAACGAGGCCGACGACCTGCTGACGGCCGTGGAGATCGACGACACCAAGAACGAGAACCAGGACAAGGACTTCGTGCTGCCCGGTTGGGCCTGGGCGATCATGGGCGTTCTGGGCATCCCGCTGCTGCTGCTCGGCGTGCCCCTGCTCATCGTGGCCGCGCTCAAGTCCCGGCGCCGACGCCTGCGCCGAACGAGCGGCACCGGCGACCAGCGTGCCGCAGGCGCCTGGTCCGAGCTGACCGACGGGTTCGCCGAGCTCGGCTTCGAGGTGCCACGGGACTCGACCCGCCGCCAGGTCGCACTGAGCCTGGACGCGCAACTCGCCGCACAACTGGCGGGCCAGGCGGAGCCGCGGAAGCCGCGGAAGCCCCGCAACCGGGTCGCCGGAAATGACGAGACCGCAGCGACCGGCACCGACGGCACAGAGGCGCCTGCATCGATGGATGCGGGCACCGACGCTCCGACGATCGAGGTCGTCGACACTGCCGCGTTCGTGGCTTCGCACCACCTGGTTCCCGTCGCCGACGCTGTGGACAGCGCCGTGTTCGGCGGCACCGACGTGGACGACGAGGTCGTGGAGAGCACCTGGGTGCAGGCTCAGGCGTCGCTGGACACCGCCGGGGCATCCGCCGGCCGCCTGCGCCGCCTGTTCAGCCGCTTCCGCCTGCGGTCCAAACGCGACTGGAGCCAGGTCAACGTGCGCGGCAGCCGTGCCGCCACGCGGGGTCGCCGGTAGAGTTGCGCCGTGGATAAGCCGAATTTCATCGTTCCCCCACCCGGGATGTTTCCGACGAGCGACAACGACGACCAGTCGACAGCGCGCGTGCACCACGCCAAGCCACTCGTCGTGGTGCCGCCGACGCACGCCGCCCCGGTGACGCCGGCGTTTGAGCCCGGCGACGCCGCACCGCCGACGGGTCCGTCTCCCGCGGTCGTGGCCATTCCGGCGTTCGTGCCGGCGCCGCTGGGCAAAGCGCCGGTGCCGCCGCGCGCCGCTGCGCCGGCCCACCCGGCCGATGCGAAACCCGCCGGCATCGTCACCGGGTGGAGCCTCCGACTGGCCGACGGCCAGCGGATGCCCGTCACCGGGTCGCTCGTGTTCGGCCGGGACCCGGTTCCGGTCACCCGGCGCGCCGCCACCATGGTCAGCGTCGTCGACCCGGCGCTCTCGGTCTCCAAGTCGCACGCCCTGGTGGAACTCAATGCCGACGACGAGCTGTCGGTCACCGACCTGCACTCCACGAACGGCGTGAGCCTGATCGGCGCCGACGGGATCAGGGTGGAACTCGAGCCCGGCATCCGCACGCCGGTGCTGCCCGGTATGCGATTGATGCTCGGCGAGTTCCCGGTCGAGGTCTCCAGGGGCTGACTGCTGCCCGGCCCGCTCTGCGGCCCCGATCGATTGAGGAGGCGGTCTCAGGCGGGCAGTGTTAGCCTGAGGTGTGCTGCAACGTCGACTTCTTCTTCTGTGCCGCGACGAGTCCCGAATCTAAAGGCCTCACCCGTCGCGGAGTTTTTCGTTGGCTGCTACCGTTCCCGAGGAAGACGCACGAACATGACTAACGCAGTAATCCAGGGGTCCCGACCCCGCACCCTGGCCGAGAAGGTCTGGGACAAGCACCTGGTTGCCAAGGGCGAGAACGGCACCCCTGACCTCATCTACATCGACCTGCACCTCGTGCACGAGGTCACCAGCCCGCAGGCCTTCGACGGTCTCCGGTTGGCCGGGCGCCCGGTGCGCCGGCCCGACCTGACGATCGCGACCGAGGATCACAACACGCCGACCCTGGCGATCGACCGGCCCATCGCCGACCTCACCAGCCGCACCCAGATCGAGACGCTGCGCCGCAACTGCGCCGAGTTCGGCATCCGCCTGCACTCGCTCGGCGACATCGAGCAGGGCATCGTGCACGTGGTGGGCCCGCAGCTGGGCCTGACCCAGCCCGGCATCACCGTGGTCTGCGGCGACTCGCACACCTCCACCCACGGAGCCTTCGGCGCCATGGCGTTGGGCATCGGCACCAGCGAGGTGGAGCACGTCATGGCCACCCAGACGCTGCCGCTCAAGCCGTTCAAGACCATGGCGATCACCGTGGACGGCACCCTGCGCCCCGGCGTCACCGCCAAAGACATCATCCTGGCCGTCATCGCCAAGATCGGCACCGGCGGCGGGCAGGGCTACGTGCTCGAATACCGTGGCAGCGCTATCCGCGCCCTCTCCATGGAGGGGCGGATGACCATCTGCAACATGTCGATCGAGGCCGGCGCCCGCGCCGGCATGGTCGCGCCGGATGCCACCACCTACGCCTACCTCAAGGGGCGCGCCCACGCGCCGGCCGGCGCCGACTGGGACGCCGCCGTCGAGTACTGGGACACCCTGGCCACCGACGAGGGCGCCACCTTCGACGCCGAGGTCGTGCTCGACGCCGACACCCTGGAACCGTTCGTGACCTGGGGCACCAACCCCGGCCAGGGCGTGTCGCTGAGCGACACCGTGCCCAACCCGGCCGACATCGACGACGCCAACGAGCGCAGCGCCGCCGAACGAGCCCTCGAGTACATGGACCTGGCCGCGGGCACCGCCATGAAGGACATCCACGTCGACACGGTGTTCCTCGGCTCCTGCACCAACAGCCGCGTCGAAGACCTCCGCGCCGCCGCCGACATCATCAAGGGCAAGTCCATCGCCGACGGCGTGCGGATGCTCGTGGTGCCGGGGTCCGCCAGGGTGCGGATCGAGGCCGAAGCCGAGGGGCTCGACAAGATCTTCCTCGCGTTCGGAGCCGAGTGGCGTTTTGCCGGCTGCTCGATGTGCCTGGGCATGAACCCGGACCAGCTGGCGCCGGGGGAGCGGTGCGCCTCCACCAGCAACCGCAACTTCGAGGGCCGGCAGGGCAAGGGCGGACGCACCCACCTGGTCTCCCCGCTGGTGGCCGCGGCCACAGCCATCCGCGGCACCCTGTCGAGCCCCTGGGACCTCGTGCAGGACGGCACCATCCCCGCGAACGCCGTGCCCGCCGATCTCGCCGTGAAGCTGTAGGAGGCACCTCATGCAGAAATTCACCACCGTCACCGGAGTGGCCGTGCCGATGCGCCGCTCCAACGTGGACACCGACCAGATCATCCCCGCCGTGTTCCTCAAGCGCGTCACCAAGACCGGGTTCGAAGACGCGCTCTTCTACGGCTGGCGGCAGGATCCTGAGTTCATTCTCAACCAGGAACCGTACAAGAACCCCAAGGTCCTGGTCGTCGGCGCCGATTTCGGCACCGGATCCTCCAGGGAACACGCCGTCTGGGCCCTCCGCGACTTCGGCTTCGACGTTGTGCTGAGCCCCAGGTTCGGCGACATCTTTCGGGGCAACTCGGGCAAGCAAGGCCTGCTCGCGGGCCAGATCAGCGAGGAAGACGCCGAGACCCTCTGGCGCGTTCTCGAGGCCGAACCCGGAATAGAACTGACGGTGGATCTGGTTGCATACACTGCCAGTGTCGGCGACCTCACAGTCTCATTCGAGGTCGACGAATACACTAGATGGCGACTGCTGGAAGGGCTTGACGACATCGGCCTCACCCTGCGTGACGAAGCGCGGATCGCAGAATTCGAATCCCACCGGGAGCCTTGGCGCCCCCGCACTCTCCCCGCAAGGCAGGTAAATTTGTGATCATCGTCGGTGAAAATGAGCAGGTCCGCGAGAACCTCCAGGACAACGCAGAACGCGGCAACGCGCAGAGCCACGGAGCCAATGTGGGCCTGATGGGCGACAAAATCACGATCCGCGGCGGTCGCCCGCTGGTGGGTCGCATCGAGGTCAAGGGGGCCAAGAACCTGGTCACCAAGGCCATGGTCGCCGCCCTCCTCGGCGAGACCCCGAGCATCCTGCGCGACGTGCCGAACATCAGCGACGTGCGCATCGTGCGCGGCCTGCTCGAGGCCCACGGCGTCAAGGTCACCGAGGGTGACGAGCCCGGCAGCCTGATGCTCGACCCGATCGACGTGGAAAGCGCCCACTACGCCGACATCGACGCCCACGCCGGCTCGTCGCGCATCCCGATCCTGTTCTGCGGCCCGCTGCTGCACCGCCTCGGCGAAGCCTTCATCCCCGACCTCGGCGGTTGCCGCATCGGCGATCGCCCCATCGACTACCACCTGGAGGTGCTGCGCAAGTTCGGCGCCGTCGTCGAGAAGCAGCCCAACGGCATCCGCATGTCGGCCCCGAACGGCCTCAAGGGCACCAAGGTGGAGCTGCCGTACCCGAGCGTCGGCGCCACCGAGCAGGTGCTGCTCACGGCCGTGCGCGCCGAGGGCATCACCGAGCTCAAGAACGCCGCCATCGAGCCCGAGATCATGGACCTGATCAACATCTTGCAGAAGATGGGCGCCATCATCACCGTCGACACCGACCGGGTGATCCGTATCGAGGGTGTCGACAGCCTCCAGGGCTACCAGCACCGCGCGCTGTTCGACCGTAACGAGGCTGCCAGCTGGGCTGCGGCCGCGCTGGCCACCGACGGCGACATCTTCGTCGGCGGCGCCAAGCAGGCCGAGATGCTCACCTTCCTCAACGTCTTCCGCAAGGTCGGCGGCGCGTTCGACATCCACGACGACGGCATCCGGTTCTACCACCCGGGCGGCGACCTCAAGCCCGTGATCATCGAGACGGATGTCCACCCCGGCTTCATGACCGACTGGCAGCAGCCGCTCGTGATCGCGCTGACCCACGCCCACGGCGTGTCGATCGTGCACGAGACCGTCTACGAACAGCGCTTCGGTTTCGTCGACGCCCTGGTCGAGATGGGTGCCACCATCCAGATCCACCGCGAATGCCTCGGCGGGCACCCGTGCCGGTTCGGTCAGCGCAACTTCAACCACTCGGCCGTCATCGCCGGCCCCACCAAGCTGGTCGGCGCCGACATCGAGGTTCCCGACCTGCGTGGCGGCTTCAGCCACCTGATCGCGGCCCTCACGGCCGAAGGCACCTCCACGGTGAGCAACGTGGGAATCATCAGCCGCGGGTACGAGAACTTCATCACCAAGCTGCGTCTACTGGGAGCTGACTTCGATCTCGCGGGATAATGGCACCGTGCCAGATTCAAGAGTGCCTGACTCGAACGTGCCCGAACCTGCGGCGTCCCCGTTGAAGCCAACCCGGAAAGTGCGGTCGGAGAAAAGCACGCCGTCGATCTTCTGGCTGCTGGCCGTGCTGGTGGTTCCGCTGATGAACGTCGTGGCTCGGTACAAGATCACCGACGCGCACAAGTTCCCCCGCGAGGGCGCGTTCGTTTTCTCACCCAACCATTACAGCGAGATCGACCCGATCGTGATGGGCATGGTGAGCTGGAAGCTCGGCCGACTGCCCCGCTTCCTCGCGAAGGCGTCGCTGTTCAAGCTGCCCGTTGCCGGTTGGCTGCTCACGAAGTCCGGACAGATCCCCGTGCAGCGTGGCGGCTCGGTGCGCGGCAGCGAACCCGTCAAGGCGGCCCGCCGGCTCGTGGACCGCGGCCAGATGGTAGTCGTGTACCCGGAGGGGTCGCTGACCCGTGACCCCGACCTGTGGCCCATGCGCGGCAAGACCGGCGCCGTACGCATCGCGCTGGAACAGGGCATCCCCATCGTGCCTGCCGCGCACTGGGGCACCCAGCAGATCATGCCGCGCTATTCCAAGAAGCTGCACGTGTTCCCCCGCAAAACCATCCTGGTGAAGATCGGCGACCCGATCGACCTGGCCGAGTTCCGCGGCCGCACTCTCAACACTGCAACGCTGAACGAGGCGACGGCCGTGGTGATGGATGCCATCACCGCGTTGCTCGCGGACCTTCGCAACGAGGCCGCGCCCGTGAAGCGCTGGAATCCCTCGGAGCACGATCAGAAAGAGACCGGCCGTTTTGAAGCCTAGAGTTCAGCCAGGTACCCGGGTAGCCGTTCTCGGCGCGGGAAGCTGGGGCACCACCTTCGCGAAGATCCTCACCGACGGTGGGGCGGATGTGGTGCTCTGGGCCCGTCGCCCCGAGCTGGCGAGGGAGATCACCGAGGGGCGCCGCAACAGCGACTACCTGCAGGGCATCAACCTGCCTCTCGGTCTCCGTGCCACGTCCAGGCTCGACCTGGCCCTCGCCGGGGCCGAACAGGTCTTCGTCTCGGTGCCGAGCCAGTCCCTGCGCGAGAACCTCATCCAGGCCGAACCGTTCCTGGCGCCCGGCGCCATCATCGTCTCGCTCATGAAGGGCGTCGAGCGGTCCACCGGGCTGCGGATGAGCGAGGTCATCGAGCAGGTCCTGCCGATCGACCCGTCCCGCATCGCCGCCATCTCCGGGCCCAACCTGGCCCTGGAGATCGCCAAGGAGCAGCCCACCGCCGCCGTGGTCTCCTCGTCCAGCCTGGAGACGGCGCACGCGGTAGCGCTGCTGGCCACCACGAAGTACTTCCGCTCGTACGTGAACACCGACGTCATCGGCACCGAGTTCGGCGGCGTGCTGAAGAACCTCATCGCCGTGGCGATCGGCATCGTCGACGGTGTCGGCTACGGCGAGAACACCAAGGCGTCGATCATCACCCGCGGACTTGTGGAGATGACCGACTTCGCTGTGGCGTACGGCGCCCAGCCGGAAACCCTCGCCGGCCTGGCGGGCCTCGGCGACCTGATCGCGACCTGCCAGTCGCCGCTCTCGCGCAACAACACCGCGGGCCGGCTGCTCGGCCAGGGCTACAGCTACAACGACGTCATCGCGCAGATGCAGCAGACCACTGAGGGGCTCGCATCCGTGAGCCCGATCCTCGAGCTGGCCCGGGCCAAGGGCGTCGACATGCCCATCGTCGAACAGGTGCGCCAGGTGCTGGCGGGTACGCTGAAGCCGCGGGATATTGCGCCGCACCTCACCACTGACTCAGGCGCACCGCAGGGTGAAAGGACCATCGATGACGGACAAGCTCACGGTAGCGCTGCTGTTTGGGGGGCGTTCAAGCGAACATTCGATCAGCTGCGCCACAGCGGGCGGGGTACTCGCAGCAATTGACCGGGACCGCTACACCGTCATCCCGGTGGGCATCACCCGCGACGGCGCCTTCGTGCTCGAGGACGACGACCCGCAGAAGTTCGCGCTGACCGCATCCGCCCTGCCGGAGGTCGCCGACAACGGCACCCGGATCGTGTGGCCGGACAGCGCGGCGAACGGCGCCGCCGGCAGTCGCGAGCTCACCGTCGTCGACGGCTCCGGCCGACGCAGCCTCGGCCCGGTCGACCTGGTCTTCCCGATTCTGCACGGGCCGTACGGCGAAGACGGCACCATTCAGGGGATGCTCGAACTCGTCGACCTGCCGTTCGTCGGTTCTGGCGTGCTCGCGTCGGCGCTGGGCATGGACAAGCACTTCACCAAGACGGTTTTGCAGCACGCATCGCTGGCCGTGGCCCCGTGGCGCACCATCAGCGCCGACGACTGGGCCGACGCGCCAGGCCTGGCATACGCCGCCCTGGAAGAGCTGGGCCTGCCCGCCTTCGTCAAGCCCGCCAGGGCTGGCTCCAGCGTCGGCGTGAGCCGGGTCAGCACGCCTGACCAGCTGGCCGACGCCATGGCCGTTGCCCTGGCCGAAGACGACAAGGTGCTCATCGAGGTGGGTCTGGTGGGCCGCGAACTCGAGGTGGCCGTTCTGCAGGGACGCCCCGGCGAGCCTGCGCACGCCTCGGTTGCCGGCGAGGTCGTGGTCACCGGCCGCGACTTCTACGACTTCGAAGCCAAGTATCTGGACGCCGCCGGCATCGACCTGATCTGCCCGGCCGACCTGGCGCCGGCGGAGCTCGCCGAGATGCAGCGCATCGCGGTGCGCGCGTTCGAGGCCATCGACGCCAGCGGTCTGGCACGGGTGGACTTCTTCCTCACCGCGGACGGCTGGGTGATCAACGAGATCAACACCATGCCAGGCTTCACCCCGATTTCGATGTTCCCCAGCTGCTGGCTGGCCAGCGGGTACACCTACCCGAAGCTGATCGACGAGCTGATCGAGGTGGCTCTGGCCCGGTCAGCGCGCCGGCGCCGCCCGGCATCCGCCGCCGTGGCCAGCTAGCGGCCGCAGCGATCCAGAGCAGCAGCCAGCGCGGGTGCATCCGCCCGTGAGTTGCGCAAAAAGTGCCCCTTGAGCTGCCCGGAAGGGTGCTTCTGCGGTGACTCGCGGTAGACGCGTCTCGCTCAGGGGGTGGCGCCGGGCAGGGTCACATCGTCTGCGCCGAGGCACTGCTTCGTGGCGGGAACGTTCGACACTGCCGCCGCCAGGTCGACCAGAGTGGTCGATCCGCTGACCAACTCGGAGTCGATGTATACCTCGGTGGCCGGCTCACGCCCATAGGTCGTGTACCGGTACTTGGGCGCCTCGGTGTCGTCTTCGATCCAGTCGACACCGTTGATGCTCACGCACGGAAGTGTCGTGGGACCAGGCACCTCGACACCGCAGGTGAGCAGCACGGCGGTGGGGTCGCCCCAGGCGCCGGTGGCCTGCGCGTTCGTCTCCCGCTCCGGCTGGTCTGCCACGGTGGTGGGCAGGCGCACGATGATGTCGGCGCAGGCGGGGTGCACCGCATCCGCCGCCGGCTGCATCGGAACAGCGGCAGAGCAGCCGGTGAGAACGACGGCGGAGGCCGCGAGCAGTAGAGCGGAGACGGCGCGGAAGCCGGTGCGGCGCCCTGACCGGTGCGGGTTCGTGAACGGGGGAGTCATCGCATTCAGGTTACCGTTTGAAGCATGACGAATGCTGCGGCCGCGACCGCCGGAACGCCCGATGAGACCCTGTCCGACCTCAGCGAGGGCGAGGTGCTTGCCCGGATCTTCCCGCGGCTGCCGCACGCCGACACCGAGTTGCTCGGTCCCGGTGATGATGCGGCGGTGCTCTCCGCCGCCGACGGCAGGTTCGTGGTCACCTGCGACATGATGATCCAGGGTCCCGATTTCAGGCTGGCCTGGTCGACGCCGCACGATCTGGGCTGGAAGGCCGCCGCCACGAACCTGTCTGATGTGGCCGCGATGGGCGCCAGGCCGACCGCGCTGGTGGTGGCGATCGCCGCCCCGCCGTCGACGCCGATCTCGGTGATCCTCGGCATCGCCGACGGTCTGCGCGACGGCTGCGAGGCCCTCGCCCCCGGCTGCGGGGTTGTGGGCGGAGACCTGTCCGCCTCCGACGTTCTGACGCTGTCGATCACGGCCTTCGGCGACCTCGAGGGCCGGGCCCCCGTGCTGCGTTCTGGAGCGGCGGCCGGCGATGTGGTGGCACACGCCGGGCGCCTGGGCGACGCGGGCATCGGCCTCGGGCTGCTGTTTCGTTTCGGGGTGGACGCCCAGGGCGTGCCGAGCCGCAGTGAGGCCGACGCCCTCAAGGTGCGGGAGCCCGCGTTCGTCCAGGCCCAGCTGGCACCGGTTCCGCCGATCGGACTCGGGCCGGTGGCCGCGCAGGCCGGAGCGACGGCGATGCTCGATGTGTCCGACGGCCTGGCGATCGACGCCGGCCGGCTGGCACGAGCCAGCGGTGTCGGCGTCGACTTCGACTCGGCGGCGCTCGGTGACAGGCGGGAGCTGGCGCTGGGCGGGGGAGAGGACCACGGCCTGTTGGCGACGTTCCCGCCCGGCGTGGCGCTGCCGGCCGGTTTTCGGCGCCTGGGCACCGTCACCGCGCAGGCCGGCACCGTTCTCGTGGACGGCGAGCCGCACACCCAGGGCGGCTGGGACCCATACCGGGGTTGGGACGGTGCCACCGCCTGAGCCGCCTAACCGGTGGTCTTCACCAGGTCGCGTGCGATGTCCCTGGCCCACGCCTCGATCTCGGGCCAGTCCCGGAAATCACCGGCCGGGATTTTCTCGGCCGCGCCGGGGAACTTGCGGATCATGCGGTGCGGCAGGCTCAAGGCTTGCGGGTCGATGGCGCCGAAGAACACCCGGTGCCCGACCGGGCGCACTGTGTTGGTGAACTCGGCGATCTCCGCGGGCACCGTGCTCTCCCGCACGTCGGCACCGTTCGCATCGACAGCGCTCGAATCAGCGCTCGCATCGGCACCGTCGGCAGCCGTGGCTTCGGGGCCGAGCGGACCGCTGCTGAACAACCACACAGGGTGTTCGAGCAGGGTCGGCTGGTAGCGGCGCACGAACGTCGAAGCATCCTTCAGCCAATGCCCCATGTACACGGCACTGCCCACGACGAAGGCGTCGAAGCCCGCGACGTCTTCGGCGTGCGGGGGTGTGGCGGCGTCGAAGACCCGCGCGTCCAGGCCGGCGAGGCCGAGTTCGGAGCCGATCCGTTCGGCGATGCCCCTGGTGGAGCCGTAATGGCTGGCACAAACTACCGCTACGCGCACGAGGGCGACCTTCCGGGTGTGGTGGGCGTCAGTGCCCACACCATGAGGCTATGCCCACAAACCGGCTCTGACCAGCCCTCTTTGGGGGTATTCGGTGCAGAGGCGCCGCTTACGCCTCGCTGGCTACTCCGGCGTACCAGAGTGTGGTGTCGCCGTAGTCCTTACGGCGCTCCAGTTCGAGGCCGGGTCCCCAGGTGGGTTCGGGCGATCTGGATGAGCGTTCCACCACCACGAGGGCGTCTGGGTCCAGGAGTGGGGTGAGCGCAGCGAGGTTCGCGGCCAGTTCCGGTTCGGCGAGGTCGTACGGCGGGTCGAGGAAAACCAGATCGAAGCCGTCGGGCGTGGCGGCCAGGAATGACTGCACGGCCTGGGTCGACACCGCGATGGCGAGGGATGAGCCCTTCGGGGCGGCCTTCTGCACGGCCGCGGCGTTCTTGCGGCAACTCTGGCCGGCCGCGAAGCCGTTCTCGACGAGGGTGACCACCCTGGCACCGCGACTGGCGGCCTCGAGGCCGAGAGCGCCGGACCCCGCATACAGGTCGAGCACCCGGTAATCCCGGATCGCGTCCCGCGCGTCGAGCGCCGAGAAGAGCGCCTCGCGCACCTGGTCGCTGGTGGGCCTGGTGCCCTTGGCCGGCACGGTGAGGGTGAGGGAGCCGGCGAACCCGGCGACAATTCGCGTCATTTGCCTTCGAGCCTAGCCGTCGTGCGGCATCCACAGACTGCAGAGCGGGCACCCACTGTCGGTGGTGACGTTTAGCATCGGAGTATGACCGGTTCGGATGCCGCAGCCACCCCGCGCGACCCCTTCGACGACCCCGCCCCGCTGGGACTGGACTCCCCGCTGCGCCTGGTGCTGCCCGCGGGGCCGGCCACCGTGTTGGCCAAGGCCTTCGGCATGGCGACGGTGGGCGACCTGCTCAGTCACTACCCGCGGCGCTACGCCCGGCGCGGTGAGCTCACGACGCTGGCAGAACTGCCCCTCGACGAAGCCGTCACGGTGCTGGCCGAGGTGATCTCGGTGACAGTCCAGGATTACGGTCGTGCGCAGCCGGGCAAGAAGGCTCTGCACCGCACCAAGGTGGTGATCTCCGACGGCAACGGGATACTCCCGCTCACCTTCTTCAACAAGCCGTGGCTGATCAAGACCCTGCGCCCGGGTATGCGCGGCATGTTCTCCGGCAAGGTCACGGTCTTCAACAAGGCCCGCCAGCTCGCCCAGCCCGACTACCAGATCGTGCCCGGCAGTGACGACCCCATGGATGCCACGATCTCGCCGGCCGATGCGGCGGAGGCCCGGCTCTGGGGGCAGCGGCCCATCCCCATCTACCCGGCCACCGCGGCCATGACCAGCTGGCAGATCGCGAAGATCATCGTGGACGTGCTGGGGAAGCTCGGCCCCGTCGACGACCCGATCCCGGAGCAGATGCGCCTGGAACGGTCCCTGCTCGGGCACCGCGACGCGCTCACCCTCATCCACCGCCCCGTCACCGACGAGGAATGGAACGCGGCCAGGGCCACGCTTCGCTTCACTGAGGCGTTTGTGCTGCAGTGCGTGCTGGTGCAGCAGCACACCGAGCACCGGGCACTGCGCACCCGGTCGCGGCAGCCGGTGCCCGGCGGCTACCTGGAACGCTTTGACGCCGCCCTGCCGTTCGCCCTCACCGTCGACCAGGAGATCACCGGGGCCGAGATCCTGCGGGACATCGCCCTCACCGCCCCGATGAACCGGCTCGTGCAGGGCGAGGTCGGCTCGGGGAAGACCGTGGTCGCCTTGCGCGCCATGCTCGCGGTGGCCGACTCCGGCGGCCAGGCGGCGCTGCTGGCCCCCACCGAGGTGCTGGCCGGGCAGCACCTGCGCTCGATAGCACGCATCCTGGGCCCCGATCTCGCGGCCGAGCTGATGCCCACCCTGCTCACCGGCCAGCTTCCCGTCGCCGAGAGACGCAAGGCCCTGCTCCGCACCGTCTCCGGCCAGGCGCGCATCGTGATCGGCACGCACGCGCTGCTCAGCGACACCGTGGGCTTCTTCGACCTCGGCCTGGTCGTCATCGACGAACAGCACCGCTTCGGCGTCGACCAGCGCGAGGCCCTGCGCCAGAAGGCCGAGCTGCCCCCGCACGTTCTGGTGCTCACGGCCACCCCCATTCCCCGCACCATCGCGATGACGGTGTTCGGCGACCTCGACGTGAGCACCATCGCCATGCTCCCGTCTGGGCGCCCGGGTATCGAGAGTTTTGTGGTGCCGCTCGACGAAAAACCGGCCTGGGTGGTGCGGGTCTGGCAGCGGGTGTCGGAGGAGCTGGCGCTCGGCCGCCAGTGCTTCGTGGTGTGCCCGGCCATCGCGCCCAAGAAGCTCGAGCAGGGTGAGGAGATCGACTTCGATGCCACTCCGATGACCACCGTCGACGAGTTGCTCGCCGAACTCCGCCGGCATCCGTTGCTGAAGAGCGCCCGCATCGAACCGCTCCACGGCGCGATGAGCGCCGACGAGAAGGACGCCACCATGCAGGCCTTCGCGGCCGGCGATGTTCAGGTGCTCGTGGCGACAACGGTCATCGAGGTGGGCGTCGACGTGCCGAACGCCTCGGTGATGGTGGTGATGGATGCCCATCGCTTCGGCGTCTCCCAGCTGCACCAGTTGCGCGGCAGGGTCGGCCGGGGCGGAGTGCCCGGACTGTGCCTGCTCGTGACGGCGGCTCCGACGGGGTCCCCGGCGCGTGAGCGCATCGAGGCCGTGGCGAAGACCCTCGACGGCTTCGTCCTGGCCCAGGTCGACCTCGAGCAACGGCAGGAGGGCGATGTGCTCGGACGCTTCCAGTCCGGTGGCCAATCCTCGCTGCGCCTGCTGCGGGTGGCGACCGACGGCGACATCATCGCGGACGCCAGGACCGCCGCCCGTGACCTCATCGGCGGAGACCCGGAGCTCCGCACCATGCCGGCGCTGCGCGCGGCCGTTCGCCGCCGGCTCGACGACTCCGAGCGCGCCGCACTGTCCAAGGGCTGAACCGGTTGCGGGTCCGTGCCTGCCAATGGGCTAGACGTCTGCAAAATTGGGCCGGACCGGGCAGCGGGCGCTGCGCGCTGGCGCTAGGGTGATCCCTATGCGCAGGATCGCCGTCGTACCTGGTTCGTTCGACCCCGTCACACTGGGGCACCTCGACGTGATCGAACGGGCGGCCGGACTGTTCGACGAACTGCACGTGCTGGTGGTGCACAACCCTGGAAAGTCGGCGCTCCTCCCCATCACCCAACGGGTGTCGCTCATCGAGCGGGCGATCCTGGATGCCGAACTGCCGGGCAACATCATCGTCAGTTCGTGGAGCATGGGGCTGCTCGTGGACTACTGCGTCGATGTGGGCGCCAGCGTGCTGGTCAAGGGCATCCGCTCGCAGATCGACGTGGCCTACGAGACCCCGATGGCCATCGTGAACCGCAACCTCGCCGCGGTCGAAACCATCTTCATGCTGCCGGATCCCGCCCACGCACACGTATCCAGCTCCCTGGTGCGCCAGGTGGCCGCGCTCGGCGGCGATATCGCCCCATACGTGCCGCCGGCCGTCGCGGCCTTCCTGAATCGACCGCTGGCATGAACTCGTTTCCGGGACGCTGGGTCTCGGAGTCGTCCGTGGCCGACGCGACGACCGTGGAGGTGAGCGCCCTGGACGCCATCGACGTGGACGGTGAAGCGGAGGTGGCTCTCGCCGACGTGCAGGGCGCCGCCCTGGCGATCATGCGCAATGTCGAGGCCGTCATCGACGGCAAGCACTCCGCCGTGCAGATCGCCCTCACGGTGCTCCTGGCCGAGGGACATCTCCTGATCGAGGACGTGCCAGGGGTGGGCAAGACCATGCTCGCCAAGGCTCTCGCCAAGTCGGTGGACTGCAGCGTCAGCCGCATCCAGTTCACCCCCGACCTGTTGCCCTCTGATGTCACCGGCGTGTCGGTCTACAACCAGGCCGAGCGCCGGTTCGAGTTCAAGCCAGGCGCCATCTTCGCGAACATCGTGATCGGCGACGAGATCAACCGGGCCAGCCCCAAGACCCAGTCGGCGCTGCTCGAGTGCATGGAGGAGCGGCAGGTGACCGTTGACGGTCACAGCTACCCGCTGGCCCGCCCGTTCGCCGTGGTCGCCACCCAGAACCCGATCGAGATGGAGGGCACCTACGCCCTGCCCGAGGCCCAGCGGGACCGGTTCATGGCACGCATCTCGATGGGCTACCCCGACCCCGCCTCCGAACTCGCCATGCTCGACTCCCGCGATGTGACAAGCCCGCTGGCCCGCATCGACGCCGTCGTCACCGGCGCGCAGTTGCGTGGCATGATGACGGCCGCCCGCAGCGTGTTCGCTTCTGGAGCGGTCAAGGAGTACGCGGTGGCCGTGGTGCGTGCCACCAGGGACGACCGCGACCTGCGATTGGGCGCGAGTCCGCGGGCGACGCTGCAGCTCATCAGGGCCGCGAAGGCCCAGGCGGCGCTGCACGGGCGCGAATACGTGATTCCCGACGACATCGACTCGCTCGCCGTCGCCGTGCTGGGCCACCGCCTGGTGCCCACCACCAGGGCGCTGGGCCACCGGTCCCAGGACAGCGCGATGCTCATCGAGGAGACGGTGCGGCGCATCCTGGCCGCCACCCCCGTGCCGACAGGCTCTCAGGGCCGGGTATAGCGGGCGGGCGGAACCGCAGTCATGATGGGGGCGTAAACGCAAGTGGACGTGACGCAGATGAGCATGACGCGATGAGCATGACCCGCACCGACCTGACCGGGCGCAGGGGCAGGGCCCGCCGTCTGGTGCGCCCGACCCTCCGCGGTGCCGTCTTCCTGGGCCTCGGCGCCGTGCTCTTCGCCGTCGCCTGGGTGTACGACGAACGGGACCTCCTGTTCGTGGCCGGTCTGCTGCTGCTCGTATCGGCCGCGGCACTCGGCTTCGTCCTCGTGCATCCGCTTCGCGTCGCCGTCACGCGCACCTTTCGGCCCGGTACCGTGTCTGCGGGCCTCAGCGCCGCCGTGACGATCCAGATCCGAAATCTCGCCCCGGCCCCCATGCCCGGGCTGCGCTGGCGCGACCTGGCGGCCAGGGGCGTGGCCGTGCCGCCGAGCCAGCCGCTGCGCACCCTCGCCCCGGGGTGGGCAGGACGCACCGCGGCGGGCGACACGGCCGTGGTGAGCTACCACGTGCACACGACCCGGCGCGGCGTGTATCCGATCGGACCGCTCATGCTCGGCCGCACCGACCCCTTCGGGCTCGCCTACAGCGAATGGCCGGTCGGTGCTCCGCACGACCTCACGGTCACCCCCAGGGTCACCGCGTTGCCGGGCAACGGGGTGTCCATCACGCGGGGCGAGGGGTCCCGTCACGAGCGCGTGCGCCATCTCGACAACGACTCCGACGAGCTGATCGCCCGGGAGTACCGGCCTGGTGACCCTATGCGCAGGGTCAACTGGCCCGCGACAGCACGGCACGGAGAGATCATGGTGCGGCAGGAGGAACAGCGCAGTCATCCCGAGGCACGCCTCATCCTCGACACCACCCGCGGCGGACACGGCGCCGACCACGACACCGAGTTCGAGGTGGCCATCGAACTGGCGGCGTCGATCGCCGTGCATCTGCTCGAGGGCGGGTTCCGGCTGGATGTCGTGGAGCTCGGCCCCTGTCAGCTTGTCCCCGGCCGGTCGCGGCCCGGTGACCCCAAGGCCCGACACGATCCGGATGACGGCCGGCGTGGCGGGCTGCGCGGAGACGAACCGGCATCGTTCACCGGACCAGAGGGGGTGCTTTCTCTGGTTGACGCGCTGGCGAACGTGGTGCAGCGCGACCGCCCGGCGCGCGCGCGCGGCGACGACGATGTGTGGGACTCCGGGCATCGCCCGGCCCCGGCCCTCGGCCGGCAGATTCCGGGGTTCGCGGTGCTCGTCGACATCGGCACCGGCGACACGAGGGACCTGGCCGCGCTGCGTGGCCTCTGCCAGCCGGCCGTCGCCTTCGTCTTCGACACCGTGAGTGCCCAAGCCCTCGAGCGCCTCACCGATGCCGGCTGGCAGTGCGTGCAGGTGAACGCCGCCTCGGGTGTTGCCGCGGCGTGGGCGCAGGCCGGCCTGGACCGGGCGGAGACACGATGACCAGGGCCGAGGTTGCCGAGCGCACCGAGCGTGCCGACGCCCAGCGGGCCGCCGCCCAGCGCGCCGGCGGGCGGGGGAGCCGCGCCCCCGGGAGTGGGCCGCCCCGCCGCCGGCCTGTGATCGTGCGCTGGCCGCTGAGCCTGGCGGTGCTGGTGCTGCTGATGACGGGATGCGCCGCCCTGGGCGCGGTGTTGTCCGGATCAGCCTGGTGGCTGGCGCTTCTGGTCGTGGCGGGCATCGTGCTCGTCTGCGCCGCGTGGCTGCGCCGGCTCGGCGTGCTGCCTGTGTTCGTGCCGCTGCTGTCCACGGGTGCGCTCGTCGTCCTGCTCACACTGTTCTTCGGCGGCGGTACCGGATTGCTCTGGTTGATCCCCACCGGTGACACTGTCGCGCGATTCACCGAACTGGCCACCGCCGGAGTGCGGTCCATCCAGACACAGGGCACGCCGGCCCAAGTCCTGGACGGCATCCTGTTCCTGCTGGTGGTCGGGGTTGGTCTGTTGGCCATGGTGATGGACCTCCTCGCCGTCGGGCTCCGACGTCCCGCGCTGGCCGGTGTCCCGGCGCTGGTGCCGGTCGCGGTGCCCGGGTTCGTCGTGTCGACGGGCGCGGGCTGGGTCTCGCTCGTCGCGACCGCTGCAGCCTTCCTGCTCTTGCTGCGCATCGACGTTCACCTTCGCGGCATGCAGGTCAACCTCGACGCGGGAGGTCGGAGCGCCGGGCTCACGGGAGCGGCCGGCGCCGTGCGTGGCGCACTGGCCATCGGCGCGATCGGCATAGTGGGCTCTCTGGTCGTCAGCCTCGCCGCGCCGGTGTTCTCCGGGGGAGCCTTCGGAACCAAGCCGACCAGTGCCCTGTTCGGCGCCGGGGTCAGCCCGATGATCAATCTCGGCCAGGATCTGCGCCGGCCGACGGCCGGGCCGGCTCTGCACTACCGCACGACGGCCACCGAGCAGCCGTACCTGGCCCTGCTCACCCTTGACGACATCAAGGGCGCCAGCTGGCTGCCGCGGGCGGCTGAGGTCAACACCGACCTCACCGTCGATGCGATCGCCGATCCGCCCGGGCTGTCCGCCCAGGTGGCCCGCACTGAGGCGAGGACGTTGATCACCATCGACGGGGTGCGCACCGACATGCTTCCGGTTCCGGTGCCGGCCCTGAGCGTCGAGGGGGTCGACGGGGACTGGTACTGGAACCTGGACACCCAGGCCATCTCGAGCGTCAACAGCACGACCGCCGGGCAGCGGTACACAGTGACCTCACTCGAGGTGCAACCCACCAGGGACGAGCTCCGCCAAGCCGGGGGACGGTATCCGGTGGCGATCGAGCCCAGCCTGTTCCTGCCGATGGGAACGCCGGAAATCATCGGCCAGACCGCCCTCACCGTCACCGAAGGCACCGATTCGAGCTACGACGCCGCGGTGGCCGTGCAGGACTACCTCCGCGGCAGTGAGTTCAGCTACGACACCGAGGCCCCGGTCGAGGAGGGCTACGACGGCGGGGGAGCGGATGTGATCGCCACCTTCCTCGACGTGAAGCGCGGCTACTGTGTGCACTTCGCCTCAGCCATGGCCCTGATGTCGCGGAGTCTGGGCATCCCGGCCCGGATCTCCCTCGGATACCTCCCAGGCACTCGCACATCGACGGTGATCGACGGACTCAATCGGTACAACGTGGACTCACACGACCTGCACGCCTGGCCCGAACTCTATTTCGTGGGTGTCGGCTGGGTGCCCTTCGAACCGACTCCTGGCCGGGGCTCTGTGCCCGACTATGCCCAGCCCGAGAGCACGACGGTCTCCGGCGCGCCGGCCCCCGGTGCAGCGGCGCCCGTCGTACCGCGCCTGAACGACGACCCCGGGTTCGAGCCCGGCGCCGCAGACTCCCTGTCGGCCACAGAGGACGAGCTGCCCGGAACCCTCGCCCGGATCGGGCTTGTCGCCGTGGGCCTGCTGCTGCTGCTGCTCGCTCCCGGCGCCGTGCGGCTGGCCCGCAGGCAGCGCCGACGCCGGCTGTTGGCCACGAACCGGGTCGGCGCCGTTCTGGCCTGGCGCGAGCTGGCCGACACGGCGGTGGATGCGGGGCTGGGCGTCTACGAGACCCTCACGACCCGGGAACTGGCCGCCACCATCCGTCAGCGCCCGGGCATCGGCGACACGCCGGCCGTGCGGGACGCCCTCGAACGGATGCTGGTGGCGACCGAGCAGGCCCACTACGCGCCCAAGAGCGGTGCGGCGCCCGCCCGAGGGGCCGGGCTCCTGGCCGATCTCGATGTGGTCCTGGAAGCCCTGCGCGCCGGTTCAGGGACGGCCCGCCGGGTCAGGGCCCTGGTCTTCCCGGCGTCGCTGACGTCCACCGCGCTGCGCCGGATGGGCCTGGCCGCCGCCGCTCCGGAGTGACCGGGCGGGGGCCGAAACCGGCGGGGAGCGACCATGCCCCGTGGACGCGTAGAATTTTCCCTTGTGAACAAGTTCAAGAAGACCCCCTACAAGGTTGACGTCCGCGACATCATCAACCGCCCGGGAACGCAGTATGAGCGACAAATCGACATTGTCGTGCCCAATGACCTCGGCGAAGCGCTTGTCGCCGTGAAGGCCGGCTCGACGTTGGAAGCCGACTTGCGCCTGGAATGCATCCACGAGGGCATCCTGGTGACCGCCGATGTGACCGGAAAAGCCGCCGGAGAGTGCGGAAGATGCCTGATTGACATCGAATTGCCTGTCCGAGTTCATTTTGTCGAGCTTTTCGCGTACGATCTAGACGAAGCTTATGAGTGTGCGGTTCAGGATGACCACGTGGATCTTGAACCACTAATCAGGGATGCAGTGGTGTTGTCACTGCCGTTCCAGCCGGTTTGCCGGCGGGATTGCCCAGGTCTCGACCCAGAGACCGGGGAACGGCGTGCCACTTCCCCTGAACTTGAACCGAGTGACGTGCAGGATCCCCGCTGGTCCGCACTATTGGAATTCCAAGCTTCCGAAAGCATCAGCACGGATGACGACATCCATGCTGTACCGGATAGAGAAGAGAAGTAGTCATGGCAGTCCCGAAGCGCAAGCAATCACGCTCCAACACCCGCTCACGCCGTTCCTGCTGGAAGGCCGAAGCCCCCACCCTGGTGAAGACCATGGAAAACGGCAAGGTCGTCTACAGCCTGCCGCACCGTGCCAAGGTCGTCACCGACGCCGCCGGCACCGCACTCTTCATGGAGTACAAGGGCCGTAAGGTCGCTGACGTTTAGTCAAAAGGTTTAGTCAAGGGGTGGTGCGCAACCGTGTCAGGTTCTGACGCAAATCCCGGAACAGTCGATGCTCCTGCAGCGAATCCCGCTGCAGGAGTTTCTGCTGCCCGGAAGCAGGCCGGGTCGCCGGACGATTCGATGGCTGCCCTGCAGCAGATCCTCGGTCTGCAGGTCGACTCCGGCCTTCTGGAGCTCGCGCTGACGCACCGCTCCTTCGCGTACGAAAACGGTGGCCTGCCCACGAACGAACGCCTGGAGTTTCTGGGCGACTCGATTCTTGGCCAGGCCGTGACCGTGATGCTGTACCGCGACTTCCCGTCCCTTCCCGAGGGCGACCTCGCCAAGCGCCGGGCCAGTCTGGTCTCCACGGCCGCGCTGTCCGAGGTCGCCCGGGGGATCGGCCTGGGCCGCTTCGTGCGCCTCGGGCGTGGCGAGACCCTCACCGGCGGCCGCGACAAGTCGTCGATCCTCGCCGACACCGTCGAGGCCCTCATCGGGGCCGTGTACCTTGACACCGGCGTCGAGTCCGCGACGCGTTTTGTGATGCGCCTGCTGGCGCCCATGCTCGCCGACCCCGGCCACTTCGGGATCTCCATGGACCCCAAGACCAGCCTGCAGGAAGCCGCAGCCCGGCTCGGAGCCGGTGTTCCGGTCTATGCGGTCGCCGAGAGCGGTCCTGACCACTCCAAGGTCTTCGTCGCCACGGTCACGGTCGGCACCGCTGTGACGGCCACGGGGGAGGGCACCAGCAAGAAGCACGCGGAGATGGCCGCTGCCCTCGACGCGTGGACCACCCTGCGCGCCACCCGCAGCTGACCCGTGCCCGAACTCCCCGAGGTGGAGGTCGTCCGTGCCGGCCTGGAGAACGCAGTGTCGGGCGCGACAGTCACCGGTGTCGAGGTCTTCGACCAACGCTCTCTGCGCCGCCACGACAGGTCGCTCGGTGAGTTCGACGCACTCCTGACCGGGGCCCGCATCGATGCGGCCGTGCGGAGGGGAAAATTCCTGTGGTTTCCGCTGCAGCCGCACCCTCCGGTCCCGGACCGCACAGTCCTGGACCGCACAGTACCGGACCGCACAGTACCGGACCGCGCCGTTCCTGAGCGCACAGTTCCGGACCGCGCGATCGTGGCGCACCTGGGCATGAGCGGGCAGGTGCTGCTGCGAAACGCCGGCGAGCCGCCCGAAAAGCTGCTGCGCATCCGTCTCAGCCTTGAACACCCCGTGCACGGCGAGCTGGCCCTGCACTTCGTGGATCAGCGCATCTTCGGCAGCATGGCCGTCGACAGGCTGCAGGCCACCGGTGACGGCCATCCGGCCGGATACGCGGGGCCCGGCCTGGCTCCGGGTTCCCCACCCGCAGGCGGAGCAGCTGCCACTGCCGCGGTCTGGGCGGGCCTGATCCCCAGCCAGGTGGCGCACATCGGCCGCGACCCGCTCGACCCGTGGTTCTCCGCAGCGGAGTTCTATCGCGCGCTGGGTCGTAGCCGGTCGGGAATCAAACGAGTACTGCTCGACCAGAACGTCGTCAGCGGAATCGGCAACATCTACGCCGACGAAGCCCTGTACGAGGCCAGGGTGCACTTCGACCAGCCCGCGGCCTCACTCTCAACGGTCACGGCCCGTCGTTTGCTGAACGCCGTACGGGCGATCCTGTCGCGCGCCCTCGCGGAGGGCGGAACAAGCTTCGACGCCCAGTACGTGAACGTGAACGGCCAGTCCGGCTACTTCTCGCACAGCCTCAACGCCTACGGGCAACACGGCCGCCCGTGCCCGCGCTGCGGCACGGAGCTCGTTCGGGCCAAATTCATGAATCGCTCCTCGCACTTCTGTCCACGCTGCCAGCGCCTGCGCTGACCCTGCGCCAGGCTCCCTCGTAGCCCATCGGCACAAAACCGAGCGCCTCGTTCACGCTGAGCATGTGGCGGTTCTCCTCGGCGTTGAAGGTGGTCACAGATGGCACCAGCGGAAAGGCCTGGCCCAACTGCTTCAGATTCGCGATCTTCAGCAGCATGCCCAGCCGGCGACCGCGGTGTTCCCGCAGCACGAGGGTGTCTTCCTGGCTGGCGGCCCGGGCGGAGCCCGCCGGCACCGACAACTCGGTGAAGCCGGCCAGATGCCCGCTCGGCCGGTGCAGGATCGCCGTCACCAGCGCCGTGCGCGGGCCGGCCGCGCCGGCGTCCTGGTCGGCGATCAGCCGCTCAACGGTCCAGACGTCCTCCGGTTCCTCGAGGCCGGCGGTCGGGGCATCGGTCGACATCCGCGTGTACAACTCGGTGAAATCCTCGAGCCAGCGTTCCGGGGTGCGCCCGGTCCAGCTCACCAGGGCGTAGTCATCGCCGGCGTGCCGGGCGGCGGTGCGCTCGAGCTCTGCGAGCACGTCAGGGTCAACAGGCAGTTCGAGCCGGCTGCCGCGCTCAACCTGCTCCAGCCTGTACCCGCGATGCAGCAGGAAGAGCACCTCGGGGTTTGCCAGCGGCACCGAACCGAAACCCGTCGGTGCCATCAGACGCTCGGCGGACTCCCCCCGGTCGACGTGCTCGGGGGAGACGGCGTAAACCACCCGGTTCGCACGGTTCTCGGCGTCGGCGATCGCCTCCAACCGTGCTGCTAGAGCGCCGCCGATTCCCCGCCGGCGAAACTGCGGCAACACCTCGACGCTCAACCACGCATAGTCGGACGAGGGCTCGGCCAGAGTCTCGTACACCGCACGACCCACGATCTGCCCCTCCGCCCTGGCAACCAGCAACCGGCGTGGTGCGTGTTCGAGGGTGTGCCATGCGGGCAGGAGTTCCTCGGCGGTGAACGTCAGTTCGTCGGTGCCGTACGCGAACATCTCCACGGCGTTCTTGACGTGCACCGACGCGGCGAAATCAGTCCAGCCCGCGCCGTTCGGATGCTCAGGGATGGCGAGCTCATCGATCGTGAACGCATCATCGGTCATGGTCGATCAGCGTACCCGCGGCGTGCCGCCGGCAATAGGCGCGTCCGTGTCAGCCCGCTCTTCAAGATCCCCGAACCCGCCTTCGCAGGGGCCTCAGGGCGCAGGCGGCGGTAATCGTGCCCACCAGCGGGCCGATCCCAGTGATTGAGCGCTGGTCGGGTACCGTTAGCCGTGACCAGGCGGTCACTATCCGGTGGCCACGATGCGGCGAGCGCGGTGCCGGCGCGAGGGAGGGTGGACGGGGTGTATCTGAAGAGCCTCACCCTCAAGGGTTTCAAGTCCTTCGCCCAGTCGACGACCTTCGCCTTCGAACCCGGGGTCACCTGTGTCGTCGGTCCCAACGGTTCCGGCAAGTCGAACGTCGTCGACGCGTTGGCGTGGGTCATGGGCGAGCAGGGCGTGAAAACGCTCCGCGGCGGCAAGATGGAGGATGTCATCTTCGCGGGCACCTCCACCCGCGGACCCCTCGGCCGGGCCGAGGTGATCCTGTCGATCGACAACAGCGACGGCGCGCTGCCCATCGACTACGCCGAGGTGACGATCTCGCGCACCCTGTTCCGTAACGGGGCCAGCGAGTACGCGATCAACGGGCGCACCTGCAGACTGCTCGACGTTCAGGAGCTGCTCAGCGACTCCGGGCTCGGCCGCGAGATGCACGTGATCGTGGGGCAGGGGCAACTGGATGCTGTGCTGCGCGCCAGCCCCGAAGAACGGCGCGGTTTCATCGAGGAAGCCGCGGGGATTCTCAAGCACCGACGGCGCAAGGAAAAGACCGTTCGCAAGCTCGAGGCGATGCAGACCAACCTGACCAGGCTCAGCGACCTGGCCGGCGAGATCCGGCGCCAGCTCAAGCCGCTCGGCCAACAGGCCCAGGTGGCCAGGCAGGCCCAGCAGATCGCTGCCACGGTGCGGGACGCCCGCGCCCGGCTGCTGGCCGATGACGTGGTCGCCCTGCGCACCGCGCTCGACACTCACGGGCGCACCGAGAGCGAAAAGCACTCCGAGCGGATCGTCATCCAGGACCAACTCGATCACAACCAGGTGCGGGTGCGCCGACTGGAGGAGGCCCAGGTCGGCGACGCCGTGGACGTCGCCCGCCGCACCGCCTTCGGGCTCGAATCCGCCCAGGAACGGCTGCGCGGCCTCTACACCCTGGCCAACCAGAGACTCGCACTTCTCGGCACGCAGGCCGAACCTGCCGAACGTGCGTCCAGCATCACGCCCCAGCGCGTGCAGGATGCCGCCGCAGAGGTCGACAGGCTCCGAGCCGGAATCTCCGCCGCCGAAGACGCCTGGTCCAGCGCGCGCACGGCGACCGCCGCGGTGCGGCGCGACCTCGACGCCGTCGACGACGAAATCGCCGCGCAGTCGGCTCTCGTGTCCAGGCATGACCTGCAGGTCTCCCACCTGGCCGGACAGGCCGACACCGCGGCGTCCCGCCTGGCGGCGGTGCGCGGCGAAGTACTGCGCCAGCAGGGCGCCCTCGACTCCGCCCGCGACCGCCTGGGCGCCGCCCGCGACCAGCTCGCCGCCCTTGACGACGCCGATGAGGCTGACGAGCCTGCCGTAGACCTCGCCGAGGTCCTGGAGAGCGCGGAGGCCGAGGTCGCCCGGGCCGAGACCGACCTCGAGCGACTGCGGGAACTCCTGCACGGCGCGGAGCGCGAGCGCGACGCCCTGGCGGCCCGAACCGGCGCCCTGACGCTGGCTCTCGGCCAGAAAGACGGGTCGAGCGCCCTGATCGGTGCAGGCCTGCCCGGCATCAGGGGGCTGGTCGCCGAGCAGATGAGCGTGCAGCCCGGGTTCGAACGCGCGATCGCCGCGGCACTGGGTTCCCTGGCCGACGCCGTCGCCGCCGACGACCGAGCGGCCGCCATCGCCGCTGTGGAGCACGCCGATGCCGACAACCTGGGCAGGGTCGAGCTGGTCATCGCCCAGGCCGGAGATCACACAGCAGGACCACCCCTCGACCTGACCGGGCTGGCCGGCAGTCGAGCCGCCCACACCGTCGTCACGGCACCGGACGGGGTTCTCGGCCTCCTGGCCCGAACCGTGATCGTCGACGACCTCGCCGTCGCCGTGGCCGCGGCAGATGCCCTCCTGAGCGCCGGAACGGCGTACCCGGTCACGGTGATCACGCTGGCCGGCGATGTGCTCACCGCCCAGTCGCTGCGTGGCGGGGCAGGGGCCGCGCCCAGCAAACTCGAACTCGTCACCGAACGCGACGCCGCCGAGAGCCGCCTGGCCGAGGTGACCTCGCAGATCGCCCAGGTCTCCGGGGACCTCGGCGAGCAGCGCACCATGCTGGCCACAGCGAAGGAGCAGACCCGGGCCGCCAGGGTGGCACTTCGGGAGCAGAGCACCCGACAGAGTGCGCTGGCCGACCGGCGCAACCGCCTCACCGTGCAGGCGGATGCCGCGTCAGCCGAATTCGACAGGCTGTCGGCGGCGGCCGACCTGGCGTCGGCCGGGGTCGCCGAGGCCGAGCGCGCAGCGGCCACCAGCGCCGCCGCCCTGAGCACCCTGCGCTCCACGCCCCGACCCATCCTGGACGTCAGTGCACGCGACTCCCTCTACGCCGAGCTGGAACGTGCCAGGGAGACCGAGATCGAAGCACGTCTGCAGGTCGACACGGCCAGAGAACGGGTGCGCAGCGGCCAGGCCAGGGTGGAGGGTCTCACGCGGCAGCTCGCAGCCGACCGGGCCGAGGCCGACGCCGCTGCCCGCCGTGCCGTCATCCGTCGCCGCCAGGTGCACGCCGCCTCTGCCGTCGCCGACGCGTTACCCGCGGTCCTGGCCTCGATCGACGGTGCCGTTGCCGAGGCCCGCCAGCGGCTGGCCGCCGCCGAAGCCGAGCGCGCCAGTCAGAACGAGGAGCTCAGCGAGCTCCGCCGCGCCGAGAGCGGGCTGCGCACCCGCCTACAGGCCATCACAGAGAACGTACACGGCCTCGAGCTGGCGATCTACGAGAAGAAGCTGCAGCTGTCGGCTTTCCTGGAGCGCGCCGCGGGCGAGCTGGGGCTCGTCGAAGAAGTGCTCGTGGCTGAGTACGGTCCAGACCAGCCCGTGCCTTCCGGGCAGGCCGGGGCCGGACCGCACGGATCCGTCGGCCTCGATGGCGACGATGACGACATCGCCGCCGACGACCTGATCCCGTACGACCGCGCCGCCCAGCAGGCGCGCCTGGCCGCCGCGGAACGCAAGTATGCCCGGCTGGGGCGCATCAACCCGCTGGCCCTCGAAGAGTTCGCCGCCCTGGAGCAGAGGCATTCCTTCCTCACCGAGCAGCTCACCGACCTCACCAACACCCGTGCCGACCTGCTCACGATCATCGACGACATCGACGACAAGATGGGCACCATCTTCGCGAGCGCTTTCGACGACACTCAGGCCGCGTTCGCGGAGGTCTTCCCGGTGCTCTTCCCCGGGGGGAGCGGCAGCATCCAGCTCACCGACCCCTCCGACATGCTCACCACCGGGATCGAGGTCTCGGTCAAGCCCGCGGGCAAGAAGATCGAACGGCTCTCGTTGCTCTCCGGCGGCGAACGGTCGCTGGCCGCCGTTGCCCTGCTCATCGCGATCTTCAAGGCCAGGCCCAGTCCGTTCTACATCATGGACGAGGTGGAGGCCGCGCTCGACGACGCCAACCTGGGCCGCCTGCTGACCATCTTCGAGGACCTCCGCACCACCAGTCAGTTGATCGTCATCACCCACCAGAAACGCACCATGGAGATCGCGGATGCGCTCTACGGGGTGTCGATGCGGCAAGACGGTGTGTCCGCCGTTGTGGGCCAGCGCATCGTTCGCGAGGCCGGCATCCCGGCGGCCGACGAGCAGGCGTCGTGACGCTTCGGGCCTAGCTGAGCAGGTACGCCGCCGGCAGCGGTCGATTGCTGCGGAACAGGTTCTCCGGATCGACCGCCTTCTTGACCTGCCCGAGCCGCTGCAGGGTGTCGGGCGCGAAGGCGAGGGACAGGTCCTGCTCGGCTGCGAGCAGCGACGGAACCGTGCGCGGCGTTCCGACGGCCTGCAGGGTGTCCGCCAGGGGCTGGAAGAGCAGATGCCGCTCCGCTCCGACCGGGACCGGCGCGCCGGGCGGCAGGATGGCCGCCGCGAACAGCACGAATGCCGCATCCAGATGCCCCGCTGCTCCATCGGCGCCCACGGCGGCGTCAACGAGCAGCCCGCCCAACGGCCGAATCTGCAGCAGCGTGAGACCCGCGTAGCTGCCGGTGCGGAAGGCCTCGATCAGTTCGGCGATGGTCGCCGGCTCCAGCTCGGTCACCGCCATGGCCCAGTCGAGGGTGGCCGAGGGCTCCTGGGGCTCGGCCGATACATCACCGAGCTGGCCGATCGAAAACGCGTGGCTGAGATCCGCGATCACCGGTGCGATGGTGCGCAGAGGGGCCAGCAGCGCCTGGCCGTCCGCCTCGGTGCCCACGAAGACGGCATCCACCTGGGTGAAGCTGCGGCCGCGCAGGAGTTCCGGCACCGCCGGGGTGTCGGGCAGATTGATCATGCCCAGGAACAGGCTCAATTCCGGGGGTGCATCCAACAGGACGTCGAGCGCCGCACCGAAAACCACCTCGGCCGATTCCGCCGGGAACAGGATCTTGCCGCCGAAAAGGTCCGGCGCCGGGAACAGGTCGATTTCGAGAGTCGTCACCACGCCGAACAGGCCGCCGCCGCCGCGGAGCGCCCAGAGCAGATCGGGATCGCTTTCCCTGGTGACCCGGCGCAGTACCCCGCGCGCATCGACCAGCTCGACCGCGCGGATCGAGTGCGCCGCCAGCCCCTTCCACCGGCTGAACCAGGAGTGGCCACCGGAGAGCAGATACCCGGCGACGCTCACATCGGGGTTCGACCCGGCGAGGGCCACCAACCCGGTGCCGTCGAGGCGAGCCAGCAGGGTGCCCCACGGCACGCCGGCGCCGACGCGGGCGAACCGGGCGAGAACGTTGACACTCACCTCGTCGAACGCCGTGGTGCGCACCAGGATCGTGTCGGTGAGGTCGGTGCCGGCGCCGTGCCCGCGCGGTTGCACGGTCACGCCCGCGCCGGCCTCGCGGGCGGCGACGATGATATGGCGCAGGTCCCGCACGGAGCGGGGCCGGGCGATGGCGCGCGGCTGCTGGTCGACGGCGAGGTTCCAGGCCGCCCTGGCGTCGTCCCAGCCCGGAGCACCGGGCAGCAGCACGCTTCCCTCCAGTTGGGCATCCAGATCGGCCAGGACGGTGGGGGTCGCGGGGGACATCGGGCATCCTTTCGCTCGGGCGGCAACGGCGCTACCGGTGAAGATACCCAGCACCCCGGACCCCGCGCCACCCCACGGCGGATCGCCGCCGGCATCGCCCTGGCCGTGGGCGGCGCCGTCGGCGCGCGGGTCGGGTGCGCACGGCCGGTCCACGCCGACTAGCCTTGACCCATGGCAGAACGCACCCCGTGGTCCCTCTCCGGCGCATTGCGCGGAGTGTTCGCGAAGAAGACGATCGACGCAGACACCTGGGATGACCTCGAGGACTCGCTGATTCAGGCCGACTTCGGGCCGGACATCACCGATGCGATCGTCGCCGAGCTTCGCGCCAAGGTGGCCAGATACAACACGACCGACCCCAAGGACCTGCACCGGATGCTGCGGGAGGGCATCGAGGAGCGCCTGGCCAAACTCGATTCCACCCTGAACCTCAGCGCACGGCCCGCCGTGGTGCTCGTGGTCGGCGTCAACGGCGTCGGCAAGACCACCACCATCGGCAAATTCGCGAAGTTCCTGCGTGTCTACGACCGCAGCGTGCTGATCGGCGCCGCCGACACCTTCCGCGCCGCCGCGGTGGAGCAGCTGGCCACCTGGGCCGAGCGCGCCGGCGCCGAGATCGTCAAGCCGCAGGCGCAGGGCCAGGACCCGGCCTCGGTGGCCTTCCAGACCGTCGAACGCGCCATCAACACGGGCACCGAAATCGTCATCATCGACACCGCCGGCCGCCTGCAGACCAAGGGCGGGCTGATGGACGAACTCACCAAGATCCGCCGGGTGATCGAGAAGCAGACCCCCATCTCCGAGGTCCTCCTGGTGCTGGACGCCACCACCGGCCAGAACGGCCTTGCCCAGGCGGAGGCCTTCATCGAGCACGCCGGGGTGACCGGGCTGGTGCTCACCAAGCTCGACGGGTCCGCCAAGGGCGGCTTCGTCCTGGCCGTGCAGGAGAAGACCGGCATCCCCATCAAGCTCGTCGGGCAGGGTGAGGGGATCAACGACCTCACCGGATTCACCCCGCACGTTTTCGCACAAAAACTCGTCGGATAGGACGTCTCATGACCATCGAACACGACTTCTTCGGAATTCTCGGCAGCGACGACGACAGCGGCGAGGTGTACTGGTCCGACACCGTCGAACTGGGCGACCAGAACGTCGAGATTGACGTGAGCTCGCCCGACGAGGAGTCGGTGTCCGCCGAGGCCCTCGACATCGTCGCGGCCATGATCAACGCGTTGGAAGACCTGGATTCCCAGGCCAGGGAGTCGCTCGTGGCCGACCTGAGCGCCGAGGTGTCGGTGACCAGCCAGTTCATCGTCGCCCAGTTCGAGGAGGTCGACGGCGAGGTGCTGGAGGACGCCCTGATCTGGGATTCCGGGGACAAACAGATCGACTTCCTGCGGTCCATCCAGCTGCAGCGGATCGGGTTCCACCCGCACCACATCGGCAATGACCAGCATTTCGCGGTGCTCGACTACTCGATCAACCCGCACGAGACGGATGCCCTGCTCGTCGTCACCCTCGACGTGCACGGCGACACGATCGTGATCGCCGCCGACAGCTAGCCTCGGTTGCGCACGGCGAAGGCCCCCGGTGGAAACCGGGGGCCTTCGTGTGTTGCGGGTGGGCGCTTCAGCCCAGGTGCACGGCGCCTTCGGTGCCGAGCAGGTCCTCGGCGCGCGGACGCACCATGAAGAACGCCACGGGGGCGGCCAGGAAGACACCGACGGCAGCCCAGAAGAAAGCAGCCTGGTAGCCGTCGACGAAGGCCTGCAGCTGGGCGACCGGAGTGCCGTCTCCGCCGGCGAGAGTGGCAGCGACCGCCGAGGTGTAGAGCACAGTGAACACCGCGGAGCCAATCGAACCGCCGATCTGCTGCACGGCGGTGACGGCGGCACTGGCGGCGCCGGCGTCGTGCGCGTCGATGCCGGCCAGAGCCACGTTCTGCAGCGGCACGAAGATCATGGCCAGGCCCAGGCCCATCAGGATCAGCCCGGGCAGCACCTCGACGACGTAGCTGCCGCCCACGGTGATGCGGGAGAGGTAGAGCAGACCGGCCGCCACGACGACGGGGCCGACTGTCATCGGCAGCCGCACACCCACCCGGGGCAGGAACTTCGAGAGCACCGCCGCGCCCACGATGATCATGGCTGTCATGGGCAGGGAGGCCAGGCCGGACTGCAACGGCGAGAAGCCGAGCACGATCTGCAGGTGGAAGGTGAGGAAGAGCAACCCACCCAGCAGGGCGGCGCCGGTCAGGGTGCCGGTGATGAACGCGCCACCGCGCACCTTGTTGGCGAGAATGCGGAGCGGCAGCAGGGGGTGGTTGGAGCGGCTCTCAACGAGCACGAAGAGGGCCAGCAGCACAACGCCGAGCGGGATGAAGACGAGCACCTGCCACGAGGACCAGCCGTTCTCGGCCTGGGCGAAGCCGAAGACCAGCGAGCCGAGGCCCAGGGCCACCAGGATCGCGCCCGGCACGTCGTACCGGGTGTTGCCGTGGGCCTTGCTCTCTGTGATGATCGGGATGGCGGCGACGATCGCGACAACGGCGATCGGCACGTTCACCAGAAGGCACCAGCGCCAGCTGGCGTATTCGGTGAGCACGCCGCCGAGCACGAGGCCGACGGCCGCGCCACCGCCGGCGATAGCGCCGTAGACCGAGAACGCCTTGATGCGGTCCTTGCCGCCGGGGAAGTTCACCGTGAGCAGCGCGAGCGAGGCCGGCGCGAGGAGGGCCGCGAACAGGCCCTGCAGGCCGCGGGCGGCGAGGAGCTCCCAGGTGCTTTGCGCCATCCCACCGAGGGTGGACGCCACGGCGAAGCCGGCCATGCCCACGATGAAGGAACGCTTGCGGCCCCAGTAGTCGGCGATGCGGCCGCCGAGGAGGAGGAGGGCTCCGAAGACCAGGGCGTACAAGGTGACGACCCAGGTGCGATCGCCGTCGCTCATGCCGAGGTCGGTCTGGGCGTGGGGGAGCGCGATGTTGACGATGGTGCCGTCGAGCACCACGGTGAGCTGAGCGAGGGCGACGATGGCCAGGAGCCACCAGCGGCGCGGGTTGTGCGCTAGTTCCGCGGGGGTGAAGGAGTCTGTTGTTGACGGGGTGGAAACCGGAGGGACGCCGGTCGCGCTCGATTTTGACATGCCGAGAACTCTACCAAACGAACTAGTTCGTTTTGTTACACTCGGGGGTATGAACAGTGACGAATCACCGTCCGGTCTGGCCCCGCGGGAGCCTGAACCCACCCGCCAGCGCATCCTCGAGGCCGCCAGGGTGGAATTCGCCGCCCGTGGGCTGGCCGGTGCCCGCATCGACCGGATCGCCGGCAATGCCTCGGCGAGCAAGGAACGGCTCTACGCGTACTACCGGAACAAGGCTGAGCTCTTCAGTGCGGTCCTGGAGCTGAACCTGATTGAGTTCGCGAACGCGGTGCAGCAATACGCGGGCGAGACCCTGCCCGAATTCGCTGGTGCAATGTACGACCACGCGGTGACCCATCCGGAACACCTGCGAATGATCGACTGGGCCAACCTGGAGGGCCAGGACGCGATCAACCCGCCGTTGACCCTCATCAACGACTTCCACGCCGAACGGCTCCGCGGCGTCATCGCCCTGCAGGCGGCCGGCGCTGTCGACCGCTCCTGGGATCCCGACCACCTCAACGCCCTGGTTTTCGGAATTGTCTCCTGCTGGATCCACGAGCCGTCATCGGCCCTGACCGCAGACCGGGAGCCGGATGCCGATGCGGTCATCGCCCGGCGGGCCAGCGTGGTGCGGGCCGTCGAGCGCCTGATCACCCCCGACGCCTGATTGCCGCCGGATCGGGCGCCGAACGGGCCGGAACGCCACGGGTGAGCCGAAGCGGCCCGGATCCGGTTAAACTAAGACCACAATGGCTACTTTTGGAAACCTCTCAGATCGCCTCGCCGAGACGTTTAAAAATCTCCGCACCAAGGGCAAGCTCAGCGCCGCGGATGTCGACGGCACCGTCCGCGAGATCCGTCGCGCCCTCCTCGACGCCGACGTGGCGCTCGAGGTGGTCAAGGAATTCACCGGCAAGGTGCGCGAACGCGCCCTCGGTGACGAGGTCAGCAAGGCGCTGAACCCCGCCCAGCAGGTTGTGCAGATCGTCAACGAGGAGCTCATCCAGATCCTCGGTGGCCAGCAACGCCGCCTCGAATTCGCCAAGAAGCCGCCGACCATCATCATGCTCGCCGGCCTCCAGGGTGCCGGTAAGACCACCCTGGCCGGCAAGCTCGCCAAGTGGCTCGCCAAAGACGGTCACACGCCGATCCTCGTCGCCGCCGACCTGCAGCGGCCCAACGCCGTCACGCAGCTCGAGGTCGTCGCGGCCCAGGCCGGCGTCGCGGTCTACGCACCCGAGCCCGGCAACGGCGTCGGCAATCCGGTCAAGGTCGCCCGAGACGGTGTCAAGTTCGCCCAGCAGAAGCTGCACGACGTGGTCATCGTCGACACCGCCGGGCGCCTCGGCGTCGACGCCGAGATGATGAAGCAGGCCGCGGACATCCGCAAGGCCATCGACCCCGACGAAGTTCTCTTCGTCATCGACGCCATGATCGGCCAGGATGCCGTGGCCACCGCCCGCGCATTCCAGGACGGCGTGGACTTCACAGGTGTTGTGCTCTCCAAGCTCGACGGCGACGCCCGCGGTGGCGCGGCGCTGTCGGTCGCGTCGATCACCGGCCGGCCGATCATGTTCGCGTCCACGGGTGAAAGCCTCGACGACTTCGAACCGTTCCACCCCGACCGGATGGCCAGCCGGATCCTCGACCTCGGTGACATACTCACCCTGATCGAGCAGGCCCAGGGCGCCTTCGACGAAGACGAAGCGCGCAAGATCGCGGAGAAGTTCTCCACCGACACCTTCACCCTCGACGACTTCCTCGGCCAGATGCAGCAGCTGCGCAACATGGGTTCGATCAAGAAGATGATGGGCATGCTGCCCGGCGCCGGCGCCATGAAGCAGCAGCTCGAGAACTTCGACGAACGCGAGATCGTGCGCACCGAAGCCATCATCCAGTCGATGACCAAGGCCGAGCGAGTCACGCCCAAGCTCCTCAACGGCTCACGTCGCCTGCGCATCGCCCGGGGATCAGGGTCCAACGTTTCCGAGGTGAACCAGCTCGTGGCACGGTTCGAGCAGGCCGCCAAGATGATGAAGACGGTTGCGAAGGGCGGCATGCCCAACATTCCCGGCATGGGTCCGATTCCCGGCGGCATGGGTGGCAAGCGCCCCCAGGTGCAGCAGAAGAAGAAGGGCTCGAAGTCGGGCAACCCGGCCAAACGCGCCGCGGAGAACGCGGCCATCGCCTCCGGAGAGAAGCTCGGCGGCGCGCCGGCGACAGGCGGCTCGGGCTTCGGCCTCGGTGGCGGTGTGAAGGCGCCGGCCGGCGGCCCGTCGCCCGAGGAGATGGCGGCACTGCAGAAGATGCTCGGCCGCTAACCCGGCTGGCGCTCGCGCACGCCTGAGCGGGTTGGGCGAGGTCGGGGATTAGGATTTTGCAATGACCTCTCCCCAGCCCCGTCCGGTACGCCTCGGTGTACAGATCGCCCCTCAGCACGCCGACTACACGTCGATCCGCAACACTGTCTCGGCCGTGGAAGCCCTCGGCGTGGACGTCGCCTTCAACTGGGACCACTTCTACCCGCTCTCCGGCGATCCCGAGGGCCTGCACTTCGAATCCTGGACGCTCCTCGCGGCGTGGGCCGAGCAGACCAGCGTGATCGAGATGGGCGCCCTGGTGAACTGCAACAGCTACCGCAACGCCGACCTGCAGGCAGACATGGCTCGCACCATCGACCACATCAGCGGCGGGCGCTTCATCTTCGGCACCGGCTCGGGCTGGTTCGAGCGTGACTACGACGAGTACGGCTACGACTTCGGCACCGCTGGCACCCGGCTGGATGCCCTCGCCGCCGACCTGCCCCGCATCGAATCACGCTGGGCAAAGCTGAACCCGGCGCCGGTTCGTGACATCCCCGTGCTCATCGGCGGGGGTGGCGAGAAGAAGACTCTGCGCATCGTTGCCCAGCACGCCGACATCTGGCATTCGTTCTCCAGCCCGGACGTGCTCACCCACAAGCTCGGGGTGCTGGGCACCTGGTGCGACACCGTGGGCCGCGACATCAACGAGATCGAGATCTCGACCGAATTGCGCGGCAAGACCACCGACGAGGCCGACGAGCTCTACGAGCTCGGCACCACCCTCTTCACGCTCGGCATCTCCGGCCCCGCTTACGATCTGGCCCCGGTCGTGGATTGGATTGCGTGGCGCGACAGCAAGAACGCTGTGAACACCCTCGCGTCCTAGGCCTCCTTCTCCAGCTTCTCAAGCGTCTCTAGAACGGCGGGTTGCCGGGCACCGGCGGCGCTGGGTGCCGCTTCGGCCGGTGCCGGGGCAGCAGGTAGCTATCGTCGGCGGGCCGTCTGCGGGTGGTCGGCCCAACGAGCGGTGGCCGCGGCCGCGGTGGTCCCATCGGGTTGGCCGGATCGGTGCGGTAACTGCGCTGCCCCGGCGAGGTCCACAGCAGAATCCCGCCGGGTTCCTGGGTGACCCGCCATTGCGAGAGGTGTTTGAGCCGGTGGTGCGGTTCGCAGAGGTGGGCGAGGTTGTCGCTGTCGGTTCGGCCGCCTTCGGCCCACGGGTCGGTGTGGTCGACGTCGCTGGTCACCGCGGGGCGGGCGCAGCCGGGGAACCGGCAGGTTTCGTCGCGCACCCGCAGCCACTTCTTCATGGCCTTGGTGTTCTTGTGCTGGGTTTTGCCCAGCGAGAGCACCACCCCGGTCTCGGGGTGGGTGAGCAGCCGGGTGAAGCTGGGTGCGTGGCCGGCGATCTCCCGGGCGGTCTCGGGTGAGATCGGCCCGTACCCCTCCAGGGTGGCGGGTTCCTCGTCCAAGCCCAGCAGGGTCAGCACGGGCACGGTGATCATCACCGTGCCGCGGATCCCGGCGCCCATCCCGTCCGGGGTGATGCCGTCTAGCAGCAGCGCCCGGGTGACATCGGCGCGGAGCTGATCCAGGGTGCGGGTCGGCAGCTCCTCGGCAGGGTCCTGGCCGATGCCGGCTGCCGAGTCGATCCCGAACGCGGCACCGCTACCGATCCCGGACCCGGCGTCCGGGTCGTCAGCGGTGGTGAGGTCGCCGATCTTCTTCAGGCTCACGGCCATGGCGTTGATCCGGTCGTAGGCGGCTCTGGTGTCGTGCGCGGTGCCGTACCAGTGCAGCCAGCCCATCCCGTCGGCGGCGGCCTCCCAGCGGGTGTGCCGCTCGGTCAGGGCGTTCGTGGTGCGGGCCACGATGGTCTCCGGGTGCAGCCGCTCCCGCAGCCTTCGGGCCTTGTCCTTGAACCGGCCCACCGGCAGCCGCTTCGCCTCCGGCAGCACCTTCGCTTCGAATGCCGCGTGCTCGTCGTCGGGCAGGGTTCGCATCTGGTCGACGAGGGTGGTGGCGTGCCGGTAGCTGATCTCTCCGGTGCAGAGGGCTTCGAAGGTGGCCGGGGCGCACATGACCCAGCGGGCTTGATCCATCAGGTGTTCCACCGTGCGTTCGGCCATCCGCAACAGGCAGGCCGTCTCGCTCACGATGGTGCGGCGGGCCACGTCCCGGCCCTCCCATCGGCTGTACGCGGCCGCGCGGGCCTGATCCTCGGTCAGGGTGGCCGCGTTCGCGTCGGCCAGCCGGATGCTCTCCGGGCTGCCGTGCAAGCGCGAGGACACCTGCGGGTCCTCACTCCAACCCTGCAGGTCGACGAGATACTCGACCTGCCGGGCCTGTGCTTGGGCGATGAGCCGGGCCTCGGCCGCGATCAGTTCCGTGCGCCGGGCCAGCTCCGAGCGGACGAACTCGTCCAGGGTCGGGCGGGGAACGAACGGCGCCGACGGAGCAGGGGCAGGGGCAGGGTCGGGGGTGAATCCAGGTGGAGCGGACTCCGGAGAGCGGTGGTCATCATCCGGAGCGGGCGGTGGTGCCTGGTCGGGGTTGCTCATGGTGAGATCGTCTCACCTACCACCGACAGTGAGCCCGCCCGGAGTCACCACTGCCCGAACTCGGTCTAGGCGGGCGGCAGCAGGCCCTCACGGAGTTCGCGGGCGAGAGACGCGACGACGGCAGGCAGCTGGCCGTCGTTCAGAGCCGCAACGGCCAGCTGGCGCTGGTAGCTGGCGCCGTGGTCGAGGATCAGGTTCAACTGCAGCAACTCAGGCAGGCAGCCCAGCCGCACGGCGGTGGGGGAGAGCACCTCGACCAAGCGGCGCACCTCGTCGGTCACCATTCGCTCGGTGCCCGTCGAGTTCACGATGATCTCTGCGGCCAGGCCGTAGCGGGCCGCGCGCCACTTGTTCTCGCGAACGAACCACGGCTGCATGGTCGGAACCGGGCGACCAGCGTCGATCTCCGTCGACATCCACTCGACCAGGCACTGAATGAGTGCGGCGATCGCGCCGAGCTCCTCCACGGTCGACACGCCGTCACAGGCGCGCACCTCGATCGTGCCCCACCGCGGTGACGGACGGATGTCCCAGCGCACCTCGGTGGCGTCCTCGATGATCCCGGTGACGGTGAGGTCGTTGACGTACGCCTCCCACCCGGCCCAGTCTTCGAGCCGCCAGGGCAGCCCGGCGGTCGGCAGCTGTTGGAACATCTGGGCGCGGTTGGAGGCGTAGCCAGTGTTGACCCCGGCCCAGAACGGGCTGGACGCGCTCAGTGCCTGCAGGTGCGGCACGAAGCTGAGCATGCCGTTGAGGATCGGGATCACCTTGTCGCGGTCCTCGATGCCCACATGCACGTGGATGCCCCAGATCATCATGTTGCGACCCCACCACTGGGTGCGGTCGATGAGCTTGTGGTAGCGCTCCTTGTCGGTGACCTGCTGGTCGAACCACTGGCCGAACGGGTGCGAGCCGCTGCAGATCGGGTCGATGCCTCGGGGATCGGTGATGGCGCGCACCTCGGCCACCTGCCCGGCGACGTCGGCGACGGCGCCGGCCACGGTGTGGTGCACCCCGGAAACGAGTTCAACGGTGTTCAGGAGGAGTTCCCCGGTGATGTGCGGGTGCGGGGAGCCATCGGGGCCCCTGAGGGCGTCGAGGACCTCGTCAGCGATCGAGACGAGGTCACCGGTCTCGCGGTCGACCAGGGCGAGTTCCCACTCGATGCCGACCGTCGAGCGCTCAGAGCGAGCGAATTCGATTGCCACGGTGTCGATTGCCACGGTGCTGTCCTTCGCGATTCGAGCCCCAGGTGCGGGGCGATGTGGCCCAATCCTGACAGCTAAACGGCCGGGCCGGCGTGCGCCGCGCTACACGGCGTCATGACGACATCCGGGATCTCAGAGTTCGATTATCACAAAGTGGTCGATGTCTGACACAATGATTAGTCGAGTTCCGTTGCGCCCGACCCTCTAATCCGGCGTAACACGAACCTTATTGAGCTTGTGCCGAGTGTGCCCCCACGCTCACGGCTGTCAGTTCGCCAAACATCTAAATCACAGGAGAATTGTGGCTGTCAAAATCCGTCTGAAGCGCATGGGCAAGATTCGTGCGCCGTACTACCGCATCGTTGTCGCCGACTCGCGCACCAAGCGCGATGGTCGTGTCATCGAAGAGATCGGCATCTACCACCCCACGCAGGAGCCTTCGGTCATCGAGGTCAAGTCCGAGCGTGCCCAGTACTGGCTCTCCGTCGGCGCCCAGCCGACCGAGCAGGTTGCGGCACTCCTCAAGCTGACCGGCGACTGGGGCATCTTCAAGGGTGACAAGAACGCCGTCTCCACCGTCAAGATCAAGGAGCCGAAGGCTGCCTTCGTCGCCGACGAGAAGAAGAAGCCGGTTCTCAAGCCCAAGGCCGACAAGCCTGCGGCCAAGGTCGAGACCGAAGAAGTTGCCGCAGAGGCAACCGAAGAGGACAAGGCGTAATTTTGCTCGCTCCCGCGCTTGAGCACCTCGTCAAGGGAATCGTTGATCACCCGGACGACGTGCACGTTGTAGCCCAGAACTCACCCCGTGGCGAGGTGCTCGAGGTTCGTGTGAACCCCGAGGACCTCGGTCGGGTGATCGGCCGCGCCGGTCGCACCGCCAAGGCGCTGCGCACTCTCGTGGCCGCTCTGGCCGATGGCAAGCGCGTACGGGTCGACGTTGTCGACACCGACTTCTGATCGGGTAGTGACTAGCCCCTCATGAGCGACGACAGCACGATCCGGGCCACCCAACTGCGGGTGGGGCGCCTCACCAAGGCCCACGGCCTCAAGGGCGCCATCAAGCTGGAGCTGTTCACGGATGACCCGGGACGACGTTTCGTCCCGGGCGCCGTGTTCACCCTCCAGGTGCCGACCAGCTCACCCTGGCACGGCAAGACCATCGAACTCGTCGAGCTGCGCTGGTACAACCAGCACGCCGTCGGGTTTTTCAAGGGCGTGCCCGACCGCGAAGCCGCGGAGACCCTGGCCAAGGCGATCCTCTGGATCGACCAGGACTCCGCCGAGCAGACCGACGAAGAAGACGCCTGGTACGACCACCAGCTGGTGGGCCTCGCCATCGTCCGCGACGGCGTACAGATCGGTACGCTGACTCGCCTCGAGCACCTGCCCGCCCAGGACCTCCTGATCGTGAAGACCGCCAACGGCGAGGTGATGATCCCCTTCGTGAAGGCGATCGTTCCCAGCGTCGACGTCAAGGCCGGCGTCATCACGATCACCCCGCCGCCCGGCTTGCTCGAAGAGCTTCCGGACGAGCCGGACGCCGACGAACCGGCCCCAGCCGACGCTGACACCGATTCCGACACCGATGAACCGGTGGCGGATCCCGAAACCTCCGAAGAACCGGCAGCGACGCCGACTCCAGACGGTCAGGGCGCATAACCGCCCCTGACCCAGTTCACGGGGAGAGGCGCGCCGCGCCACACCTACTTCACGTTCGTTGATATCGCGGCCGCTCAAGAGGAGTACCGTCGCATGACCTACGTGAATCCGGATCACCTGATTGATGAACTCGTTCACTCCGGGGTCGTCAAGTCCAACTTGACCGCCCGCCAGATGTTCCTGCGCGGTGGCCTGTCCGGGGCGATCCTCGGCGCGGCAACGTCGCTGGCCCTCACCGCAGCCGCCCAGACCGGGCTGCCGATCGTGGGGGCAATTCTCTTCCCCGTCGGATTCTGCGTCATCCTGATGCTCGGCCTGGAACTTGTGACGGGCAGCTTCGCCCTCATCCCATTGGCCATCCTCGAGGGCCGCACCACCCTCGCGAAGGGGCTCAAGAACTTTGCCATCGTGATCCCGGCGCACATCGTGGGCGCGGGCCTGTTCGCACTGCTGTACGTGGGCGTCATCACCTACCTCGGCACTGACACGACCGACCCGATGATCCAGGCGATCATCCACATGGCCGAGCACAAGGTGCTCCCGTACGAAGCCGTCGGCGCCGGCGGCATCCTGGTGGCCATCGTCAAGGCCATGCTTTGCAACTGGATGGTGGCTCTGGGCACCATCATGTTCTACACATCGAAGTCGGCCGCGGGCAAGATCCTGGGCATGTGGCTGCCCGTGCTCACCTTCTTCGGCCTGGGGCTCGAGCACGCCGTGGTGAACATGTTCGTGATCCCGGCCGGCATGCTGCTGGGCGCCGACATCAGCTTCGGCGACTGGTGGGGCTGGAACACCGGCCCCGTCCTGATCGGCAACTTCATGGGCGCCGTGCTGTTCACGGCCCTGCCGCTGTACTTCTCCCACCGCAACCGGATCAACCGCGCGGCCGCCCTGCCCGACAATGCCGCCGCCGCGGACGCTCCCAGCGCGCCGGAACTCGCTGCCACCCACTCGTAGAATTGCCCCTATGCGCATCGACATCATCAGTATTTTTCCGGAGTTCTTCGGTGTGCTGGACATCTCCCTCCTCGGCCGGGCGCGGCAGGCCGGCCTGATCGACCTTGCCGTGCACAACCTGCGCGACTTCACCCACGACAGGCACAACACCGTCGACGACACCCCATACGGCGGTGGCGCCGGCATGGTGATGAAGCCCGAACCCTGGGGCGAGGCGCTGGACAGCATTCTTCCGGCCGACACCGGCGCCAACACCGGCACCGACACGGATGCGGGCCCGGTGCTGATCTTCCCGTCGCCGGCGGGTGAACAGTTCACCCAGGCGATGGCGCGAGAGCTCGCCCAGGAGCCGCACCTGGTCTTCGGCTGCGGCCGCTACGAAGGTATCGACCAGCGCGTGGTCGATCACTTCGCGGGCCGCGGGCGGGTGCGCCTGGTCAGTCTCGGCGACTACGTGCTGAACGGGGGAGAGGTGGCCGTGATGGCCATGATCGAGGCGATCGGGCGGCTCATTCCCGGCGTCGTCGGCAACCCGGAGAGCCTCGTGGAGGAATCGCACGAGGACGGCCTGCTGGAGTACCCGAGCTACACCAAGCCCGCCAGCTGGCGCGGGCTGGATGTGCCGCCGGTGCTGCTCAGCGGCAACCACGGCGCGATCGCCGCCTGGCGTCATCAGCAGCAGATCGATCGCACCCGAGCGGTGCGCCCCGACCTCTTGCCGTTCGACAACGCCGACGCCGAGCTTCTGCCTCCAGCGAACTCCAAGGCTCGACGCGCCGCTCGCGGGTAATCTGGGGACTGTGATTCTCCGCAGGGTCTTCTACTACTGGCAGTTCGTGGCCGTTGGCGCGCTTCCGCTCTGGCTCATGGTCGCCGCCTCGGTTTTCGGCAGCACGGCCTGGCAGGTGCTCGGCGCCACCTTCGGGGCGGTGACCATCGGGTTCGGGTTGCTCGTGGTGAGCCTGCTCTTCTTCGCCCGCAAGGAGGTGCGCGTCGACAAGGCCGTCTCCTGGGCCGATGTGGGCGTGCTCACCCTCTGGCACGCTCTGATCGTGCTCATGGGCGTGTACTCGGTCACGGCACCCTGGCTGTCGGTGCTCGTTGTCCTGGTGGGCCTCGGCGCCTTCTGGTTCGCGCTCTGGGAGCTTTTCGATGCCGCGCGCAAGCGCGTGCGCGAGGCCATGGTCTACATCGACGAGACCGCCAGGTTCGGCACGGTCCCGTCCGGCCCGAGCCCGTTCCCCACCATGACCGACCGGCCATCGGGCCGCCCGGATTCGGCCAGGCAAGACCCGGCGCATCCGACGCCGGCCGACCCGTCGGTGATCATCATCCAAGAAAAGCCGGCCGACAACTAGGTCGTGCGCGCACCGGGGTTTGGTGCCGGGTGCTGTTTAGTGGCAGAATAAGCGTTTGTGCCGCGGCATGTCTCTGCCACAGGGGAGCTGCATTCATATCGGCACGCACACACTCAATTGGTCGCCACCAACTCACCTTCGGTGAGTGGGCGGGGCGCCACTAAAACGTCCTCGACCTGTGGCGGGTACAGAGAGCGAATAACATGCATATTCTCGACCAGGTGGACGCGGCATCGCTGCGTTCAGACATCCCGGAGTTCCGCGCCGGCGACACCGTCAAGGTCCACGTCAACATCGTTGAAGGCGCGCGTTCGCGTGTTCAGGTCTACCAGGGCGTCGTCATCGGCCGCTCCGGCGAAGGCGTTCGCGAGACGTTCTGCGTCCGTAAGGTCAGCTTCCAGGTCGGCGTCGAGCGTACCTTCCCGGTGCACTCCCCGGTCATCGACCACATCGAGGTCATCACCCGTGGTGACGTGCGTCGCGCGAAGCTGTACTACCTCCGCGGGCTCCGCGGCAAGAAGGCCAAGATCAAGGAAAAGCGCGACTAAGAACCGGCAGCCGCGACTCGCCAGACCAACAGCCTGAGCGTTTTCGCAGCCCGCTGGATTTCCCCCTGAGCTCCTCCCCGCTAAACTGGGCGAGGAGCTCAGGCGGTTAAATGACAGACAACACTCTGCCCTCGCGATCGCATCGCCTGGAATCAGATTCGTCGCGCAAGAAGCGCGGCGTCGCGATCTTCATTCGCGACCTTCTCATCATTTTCGTGGTGGCACTGCTCATCTCGTTCCTGATCAAAACGTTCCTGGTGCGCTCGTTCTACATCCCGTCCGGGTCGATGGAGAACACCCTGCTGGTCAACGACCGGATCATCGTCAACCAGCTCGAACCGGGCCTGCTGCCCGTCTCCCGCGGTGACGTCGTCGTGTTCCGCGATCCGGGTGGATGGCTGCCGCCTCAGGCGCCGCTCGAACAGAACCCGATCGTCGCGGCACTCGACTGGACCATGGCCGTGGTGGGGCTGTCCGCCCCGGACAGCAACGACCACCTCATCAAGCGCATCATCGGCCTGCCCGGCGACCACGTGGTCTGCTGCAACACGCTGGGCCAGATGAGCGTCAACGACATCCCGCTCAGCGAACCGTACGCACTGCTGCCCCCTGGCCAGTCGAGTGTGTCCAAGGACGCGTTCGACGTCACCGTTCCGGAGAATTCGCTCTGGGTGATGGGCGACAACCGCTACGACTCGCTCGACTCCCGCTACCACCCGAACGCGCCCGGCAAGGGCTTCGTGCCGATGGACAACGTCGTCGGCCGTGCCCTGGTGATCAGCTGGCCGTTGGACCGGTGGAGTTGGCTGGGCGACTACCCCGAGGTGTTCCGCGGGGTCGAAGAGGCCGACGAATGAATCTGATCCACCCCGCGGCACGCTCATGATGATGGCGGTGGTCGAACCGACCCTCGAGGTGGAGCTCGCCATGCTCGCCGCCGGCGCCAGCTGCGTGATCGGCTGCGACGAGGTCGGCCGCGGTGCCCTCGCCGGTCCCGTCGCCGTGGGAGTCGCGGTGGTGACGAGCGATGTCGGAGCCTTCCCGGCTGGGCTACGAGACTCGAAGTTGCTGAGCGAACCGCGCCGGGAACTGCTGGCCCCGCTCGCGGCCGCGTGGGTGCGGCACAGTGCCGTGGGGCTGGCCTCGGCCCTCGAGGTCGACACCGTTGGCATCATCGCCGCGCTCGGTCTGGCCGGTAAGCGCGCACTCGGGCAGCTGCACGCCGCCGGCGTCGATATCGCCGGCGGAGTGGTGCTCCTGGATGGCAACGACGACTGGCTCAACAAGGCCCTCACCACCCCGCTCTCGGTCGTGACGCGCATCAAGGCGGACCAGGACTGCGCGTCGGTCTCCGCCGCATCCGTGATCGCCAAGGTGCACCGCGACAGACTGATGATCGCGGCCGACCTGACCACGCCCGGCTACGGCTGGACGGGCAACAAGGGTTACGGCAGCGCCGCGCACATGAGCGCCATCGGTGCGCTCGGGCCCAGCGAACACCACCGACTCAGCTGGCTCAAAATCCCCGCCTAGCTTCTGCGCGTAAGATTGTCTCACCATGGAAGAAGAAGAGTTCGAGGACTACGACCGCGAGGTCGAGTTGGCCCTATACCGCGAGTATCGAGACGTTGTGGGGCAGTTCCAGTACGTCGTCGAGACCGAGCGCCGCTTCTATCTCGCAAACGAGGTTGAACTCGTGCGTCGTGACACCGAACACGACTTCTACTTCGAACTGACGATGAAGGATGTCTGGGTCTGGGACGTGTACAGGTCCGACCGGTTCGTGAAGTCGGTGCGGGTGCTCACCTTCAAAGACGTCAACGTGGAGGAGCTCGCGTCGAAGGAGTTCGAACTGCCCAAGGAACTCGCGCTCGACGAGTAGCCCGTTCCTGCGGCCGCCCGGCTGCTAGCGTGTGCGGATGACCGCTCGCAAGAACTCGTCCCGTTCCGCTGCCGCCCGCGCCGGAGCCCCCCGTACGGACGATGCATCGACCGGCACCGCGGCCCGCCACCGCGCCACGCCGCATTCGGTCGACACCGCTCAGGCAACCGTCGACGCGGCCCTGGATCTGGCTCCGCTCATCGACGGCCACAACGACTGGGCGTGGGAGTGCCGCGAAAACCGGGACTACTCCGTCGAAGGTCTCGACGGCGCGCTCAGCACCGACACCGATATCAACAGACTGCGCGCCGGCCGGGTGGGTGCCCAATTCTGGTCGGTCTTCGTCGAGGACACCCTCGCGGGCGCCGACGCCGTGCAGGGCACCCTGGAACAGATCGACTGGGTCTACAGGCTCGCCGCCAGGTACCCGGAGACCTTCGTGATCGCCACGAGCGCAGCCGATGTGGAGAACGCCCGCGCGAGCGGACGCATCGCCTCGTTGCTGGGAGCGGAGGGAGCGCACTCCATCAACGACTCGCCTGCCGTGCTGCGGATGCTGGCCAGGCTCGGTGTGCGCTACCTCACCCTGACTCACGTGCACAACACCGACTGGGCCGATTCCGGCACGGACGAACCAGTTCACAACGGCTTGAGCCCCCGCGGCGTGGAGTACGTTCGGGAACTCAACCGGCTCGGCATGCTGGTGGACCTCTCGCACGTCTCGCCCGCGACAGCGCACGCGGCGCTGGACGTGAGCAGTGCCCCGGTGATTTTCAGCCACAGCTCCTGCTCCGGCGTCACGGCGCATCCTCGCAACGTGCCCGACGATGTGCTCAGCCGTCTGGCCGCGAACGACGGCGTGCTGATGGTCACGTTCGTGCCCCAGTTCGTCTCGGCGGAGTACGCCGTCTGGTTCGGCGGCGACAAAAGCACGCCGGCTCCCCGGGTGACCGTGGCGCAGGTGGCCGACCACGTGGAGCATGCCCGCGCCGTGGCCGGCATCCGTCACATCGGCCTGGGCGGGGACTTCGACGGCACCGACGACTTTCCCGACGAGCTCGACGGCGTCGACGGATACCCGGCGCTGTTGGTCGAACTGGCCCGGCGCGGCTGGAGTGCCGCCGAGTTGGCCGCGTTGGCCGGCGCCAACGTACTGCGCGTGCTGCGCGCCACGGATGCCGCGTTCGCCGGCGACGACTCGGCGCTCACGCGGCTGACCCGCTGATGCCCTAGGGCGTGCGCGGTTCGCAGATGACCACAGGGATGTTCCGGGCGGTCCTTCGCTGGTAGCCGGCATACCCCGAATACGCCCGCACGATCGCGGGCCACAGCGCCGCCTTCTCGGCCTCGCTGGCCGTGCGGGCCCGCATCGGCCGGGTGATTCCGTTCTCGGTGAGCTCGACATCGGGCTGGTCGACCAGGTTGAGGTACCAGAACGGGTGGCGGTCGTCGCCGCCCTTCGACGCGATCAGCACCACCCGGTTCGCCTCGTGGATCGGGGCGGTGAGCATCGTGGAGCGCCGCTGGCCGCTTGTGCGCCCGATGGTGTGCAGCTCCACCACGGGCATCGGCCCGATCTTCCAGCCGAGCCGGCCGCGGGAGAGCATCTGCAGCGACCGGTGCACGGCGTTCATCGCTCGCATGGACAGGTCGGTCAGGCGGTTGGAGATCACCGGATCAGCCTAGGCCTGTGGCCTTGCGCCCCGTATCGCCGCCGCTGGTTGACACCCGTACGGGGGATGGATACCGTCCCCTGCGACAGCGCTTCATCCCCGTACGCCCAGAATCTAAGGAGCTTCCATGTCCGACGAATCCGTCTTCCTCTATCTCGGCGTGTACCCCAACACGGCCACAGCCGAGTCCGACCTCGAGGTTGTGCGTGAGCTGCATTCCAGCAAGGTGATCGGAACGTACGACGCCGCCGTTGCCATCAAGGAGGCCGACGGCTCGGTGCAGGTGCACCGCAAGACCAGCAAGCACGTCGGCTGGACCGGTGTGGCCGCCGGCGCCGTCGTCGGTTTGCTCTTCCCGCCGGCCATCATCGGCAGCGCCATCGTCGGGGGTGCGGCCGGCAGCGTCGTCGGCCACTTCTGGCGGAGCCTGGACCGAGGTGACATCAAGGAACTCGGCGAGATGCTCGATTCCGGTGAGGCCGCGCTCATCGTGGTGGGCAAGGACCGCCTGGACGAAGAGTTCAACAAGGCCGGCCTCGTCGCGCAGAAGCACATCCAGAAGGAGCTCAAGGTCGACGCCAAGGAGCTCGACAAGGAACTCAGCCAAGCGTCGAAGGAGATGCAGGCGACGGAGCGCACCGACACGGTGTAGCCGATACCCGCGAGGGCCCGCTCCTCCACAGGGAGCGGGCCCTCGTATGTCTGCACAGGCTCGTGCACCGCCGGCCCTACCGAAGCGGGTCCCCGCACGCTGGTCGCGGAGGTGCTCGTGGCACGCAAAGACGAATTGGGCCGGCTCGGTGAAGATTGCGCAGCGGCGTTCCTGGCGGGGGCCGGTTACGTCGTGGTGGCACGCAACTGGCGTTGCGCGCAGGGCGAGATCGACCTGATCGTGGCAAAGGACGGCGACATCGTGTTCGTCGAGGTGAAGACCCGCTCCGGAACCGGCTATGGGCATCCGTTCGAAGCCATCACGGTGGCCAAGCTGGCCCGGCTACGCCGGCTGGCCGGCGCCTGGTGCGCACAATTCGAGCCGCGGGCCAAGAACATCCGGATCGACGCCGTCGCCGTGATCGCACGCCCCGGCCGTGTGCCCGTGGTGGAGCACCTCGAAGGCGTGTTCTGATGAGCCTGGCCCGCACCCACTCCGTGGCCCTGATCGGCCTGGCTGGATCGCTCGTTGAGGTGGAAGCCGACATCTCGAGCCAGCTGCCGGGGATGCGGCTGATCGGGCTGCCGGATGCGGCCCTGGCCGAGGCCGCCGAACGGGTGCGCGCCGCGGCCAAGAACTCGGGTTGCGCGTTGAACGGGCACAGGCTCACCGTGAACCTTTCGCCCGCGGCCCTCCGCAAGCACGGTTCGGGCTTCGACCTCGCCATCGCCCTGGCCTGCCTGGCCGCGGACAACGTCGTGCCCGCCGCGTCGGTGGGCGCCGTCGTGCACATCGGCGAGCTGGCCCTGGACGGGCGACTGCGCCCCACACCCGGCATGCTGCCCGCGGTGATCGCCGCAGTACGGTTGGGGCACCGCACGGTGATGGTGCCGGCCGGCAACGCCGAGGAGGCTGCCCTGGTGCCGGGGATCCGCGTGGTGGGGGTGGCGTCGCTGCGCGAGGCGCTGATCTGGCACGGCGCCAGGCTGGAGCACCAGGAGGTGGAGGTGCTCTGCGCCCCGGTGGAGGACGACCCGGTCGACGACAACCTCGACCTGCTCGACGTGGTCGGCAACGACGAGGCCATCCTCGCCCTGCAGGTGGCCGCGGCCGGCGGACACCATCTCTTCATGCTCGGCCCGCCCGGTGCGGGCAAGACCATGCTCGCGGCCAGGTTGCCCGGACTGCTGCCCGACCTGAGCCCCGCCGAATCGCTGGAAGTGAGCTCACTGCGGTCGCTGAGTGGCCGCGCGGTGGTGCGCTCCCTGGTCACCAGACCACCGTTGGAGGCGCCGCACCACACCATCACTGCAGCGGCGATGGTCGGTGGTGGCAGCGGACAGATCCGGCCAGGGGCAGCGGCGCGGGCGTCCCACGGGGTGCTCTTCCTCGATGAGGCACCGGAGTTCGCCGGCGCCGTGCTGGACGCCCTGCGGCAGCCCCTGGAATCGGGTCGGATCAGCATCCACCGGGCGAACGCCGTCGCGCATTTCCCCGCCAGGTTCCAGTTGGTGCTCGCCGCGAACCCGTGCCCGTGCGGTCAGTATGGCGCGGGGGATCAGGAGTGCACCTGCCCGCCGAACTCCCGACGCCGCTACCTGGCACGCATCTCCGGCCCGCTGCTGGACCGTATCGACATCCAACTCACCGTGAGCAGGGTGACCGCCGCGCAATTGCGCATCGCCGCCGACGGCGGGCGGCTGTCCAGCGCGGCGGCCAGAAACAACGTGGTGGGCGCGCGTCAGACCGCCGCGGAGCGTCTGGCCGGCACGCCGTGGACGCTGAACTCGCAGGTGTCCGGGCCCTGGCTGCGGAGCCCCGAGATGCGGCTGGGGGCACCGGTGACGGCCATGCTGGACCGCGCCCTGGAACGGGGAGGCATCACCATGCGCGGCTACGACAGGATCCTGCGGGTGGCCTGGTCCGTCGCGGACCTGACCGGCGTGGCCAGACCTGGACCAGACGAAGTGGGGCAGGCACTCTACCTGCGGAAAGGAATGGCGTCATGACACTGTTCGGACTCGACGAGGCGGTGGTGACCGAACTCACCGCCGGTGTGCGCTCGCCAGCCGCAGCACCGGGTGGGGTGCAGCCCGCGGATGCGGTGCCCCTCGACGCCCAGCTCACCGATACCCAGCACGATACGAGGGTGTCGGCGCCGGAGGAGGTTTTCGCCCGGGCGGCCTGGACCACCATCGCCGAACCCGGCGACGGGGTGGCCGGCGCCGTAGTGGGCCTGCTCGGAGCGGCAGCGGCCCTCCGCTCGGTGGTCGAGGCGTGGCCACCGGACCGGCTGGCCGGCACGCTTACGGACACCGTCAACGAGTATGCGGCGGGGGACCCTGCGGGGCTCCGCCCGGAGCTGGAGCAGGCGCTCTCCCGATGGCGGCCACGGTTGTCGTCCACCGAGGTGATCCGGTCGCTCCAGCAGGCCCGGCGCACCGGGACGGCCCTGCTCCTCCCGAGCGACCCGCTCTGGCCGGTCGGTGTCGGTGACCTGGAACGGCACGCCCCCCTCGCCCTGTGGTGGCGGGGCCGAACGGACGCCCTCGCGGCGCTTCGCCATTCGATCGCACTCGTCGGCGCGCGTGCTGCCACCGGGTACGGCGAACACGTGGCGCTGGAGGCCGCGGCCGGCCTCGTCGACAGGGGCCTGGCCGTCGTTTCCGGCGCAGCGTATGGCATCGATGGCATGGTTCATCGCTCGGCGCTGGCCAGCAACGGGACGACAGTCGCGTTCCTGGCCGGGGGAGTCGACAGGTTCTACCCCAGCGGGCATGACGCCCTGCTCACCCGCATCGTGGAGGCTGGCGCGGTGCTCTCGGAGCTGCCCTGTGGCGCGCCGCCCACTAAGTGGCGGTTTCTACAGCGGAACCGCCTGATCGCGGCGACCACCGGTGCCACCGTGGTGCTCGAAGCGGGCTGGCGCTCCGGCTCGCTCAACACCGCCGGGCACGCCGCGGCTTTGGGCCGTCCGTTGGGCGCGGTGCCCGGACCGGTGACCTCGCCCACCTCGGCCGGTTGCCACCGGCTGCTGCGGGACTACGACGCCATTTGTGTGACCACGGCCGCTGAAATGGCCGAATTGATGGGCGTCGGGGTCGACCTGGAACTCGACCTCACCGGCGTGGACGGCACGGATGGCAGGCAGGGGACTCGGGAACGCACGAGCGACCAGGTGCGGGTGTTCGACGCGCTCAGCGTGCGGGCGCCTCGGGTTCCAGCCGACATCGCCCGGCGGTCCGGACTGTCGACCACGGCGGTGCTCGGCGTTCTCGGCACCCTGGACCTTGAGGGGGCGGCGCGGGAACGTGCCACCGGCTGGGTGCGGGTCACCTGAGGCGCCGGCCCAACTGTGTCCCGTGCGGACAATTGGTGCCGGCACACCGGGCGCACTTGTCCGCAGCGGCACCAGTTGGGCACTCGGGCCTACTGGGTTCGGTCGGTGGGTGCGCTTAGGGTGATTCGTGACGGCGCAGTAGATCAGACGCGTCGCCAGCATCTGCGATCGTGAGGGGTCAAGCATGACGGGAACAACACCGACCGAGGCACCGGACGCAGCTCAGCCGGGGCCCAACGTGCAGAGCAGAGCCGCGCAGAGCAGAGCCGCGCAGAGCCTCACCGCGCAGAGCCTCACCGTGCAGAGCCCGACCGCGCAGAGCGCAGCCATGCAGAGCGCAGCCATGCAGAGCGCAACCGCGCCGGGCCCTAACGTGCAGATGGGCCAGTACCCGCCGGCCTCCCACCTCATCGCCCACCTCAGCGACACCCACTTCCTCGGCACGAGTGCAGACGGCTCCGGGCGGCTGCTGTACGACGCGGTGGACACCGACAGCACCGTGCATCGCGCGATGGCGCAGCTGGAGGCCTCCGGTCTGGCCATCGACGCCCTGCTCTTCACCGGTGACATCGCCGACCGCGGCGAGCCCGATGCCTACCGCCGGGTGCGCGACATCGTCGAGGCGTCCGCAGAACGGATGGGCGCCGCGCTGGTCTGGGTGATGGGCAACCACGACGAGCGCACGGCGTTCCGCACCGAACTGTTGCGCAGTGCCGGCCACGACGCACCCGTCGACGGGGTTGTCGACGTGAACGGACTGCGGGTGATCTCCCTGGACACCAGCGTGCCCGGCTATCACCACGGTGAGGTGACGGCCGACCAGCTTGGCTGGCTGCGCGACGTACTGAGCCGGCCGGCCGAGCACGGGTCGGTACTGGCCCTGCATCACCCACCGCTGCCCACGGCCCTGCCGTTGATGACGATTCTGGAGCTGCAGGAGCAGGCGGCGCTCGCCGAGGTGCTCGCGGGCAGCGACGTGCGCGCAATCCTGGGCGGCCACCTGCATTACGCCACGACGGGACTGTTCGCCGGGATTCCAGTGTCGGTCGCGGCGGCCACCTGCTACACGATCGACGCGGCGGCGCCACCGCGTCAGCTGACCGGGCTGGGCGGCGGCCAGTCGATCAACCTCGTGCATGTCTACGCCGACCAGGTGGTGCACTCGAACGTTCCCCTGGGCACCTTCGACATCGTCACCCGGTTCGACCCGGCCTACGTCGACCGGATGGAGGCGCTCAGCCCCGCGGACCGGCTGAAGGCGTTTTCCCGGCACGCCCCGCAACCGGCCCGATAGCGGCGCCGGGGAGACACCACGCCGCAGGAGACCTCCGGAGATGCGCGGGCGAATGGGGCAGTTTCCCGAGTCGCTGCCGCTATCCCATCCGGGTCGGGGGATGCTGGAGGCATGCACCTCGACCCGGCGATAGACGGCTTCGCCCGCTATCTCGCGACCGAACGCGGCTTTTCGGTGAACACGGTGCGCGCGTACTGCGCGGACCTGTGCGGGTTGGCGACCTTTGCCGAGGAGCGGGCTGTCGGCACCGTCGACGGCTTGACCCTGGAGCTGCTGCGCGACTGGCTGTGGGAGGGCACCCAGGCGGGCCTGGCGCGGGCGACCATCGCCAGGCGCTCCGCGTCGGCGCGGGGGTTCACTGCGTGGCTCACCCGGGACGGCGTGCTGCCCAGCGATCCCGCCGTGCGGCTGCGCTCCCCGAAACCCGGGCGAACTCTGCCGAGGGTGATCAACCGCACCCAGATGCAGGATCTGTTGGACAAGCTCGAGGTCGCCGCGAGCACCGGTGATCCCGGCGCAGTGCGCAACCTGGCCATCATCGAGCTGCTGTACGCCTCCGCGCTGCGGGTTTCGGAGCTCGTGGGGCTCGACGTGGGGGACGTCGACCTGTCGCGTTTGACCGTGCGGGTCACCGGCAAGGGAGACAATGAACGTGTCGTGCCGTTCGGGGTGCCGGCGCAGACCGCCATCGTGCGGTACCTGCAGGCTGCTCGTCCGGCGCTGGCCGCTGCGGACCCTGGCGCGACCCGGTCAGGAACGAAGCCGTCCGGTTCGGCCCTGTTCCTGGGCAGCCACCGGCAACGCCTCGGGGTGCGCGCCGTGTACCGCCTGGTCGCAGCCCTGCTCGAGTCGATGCCAGGCACCGGTCCGGCCGGTCCGCACGCCCTGCGCCATACCGCGGCCACGCACCTGCTCGACGGTGGCGCCGATCTGCGCGCGGTGCAGGAAATGCTCGGCCACGCCAGCCTCGGCACGACGCAGATCTACACCCACGTCTCTGCGGAGCGGCTGCAGCAGAGTTACCGACTCGCGCACCCCCGCGCCTGACCCGGTCGTCCGCGCTGCCCTACCCCGCAACGCGGACCTACCCCGCACCGCTGACCCGAAGCCTCGAGGACCTCAGCGCGCAGCCTGGCCGGGTCTGACCGCGCAGCCTGGCCGGATCTCACCGCCCCGGCCGCGGCACCGGTCCGGTCGGGGGCAGTGGCAGCAGCACGGCGCGCGCCAGGCCGCCGAGAAAAAGCGTCGGAGAGACGTACTGGCCGTGGCGGCGCACACCGAAGTGCACACATCGACCCGTGCAGTGCGCACCCGCCGCCACGATCCCGATCACCTGTCCGGCCCGCACCCGCTCGCCCTCGCTCACCGTTGCGGTGACAGGCTCGAAACTGGAGACCAGGTCGTTGCCGTGTTGGATCGACAGCACCGGTCTGTCTACCACGGTGCCGACGAAGGTCACCACGCCGTCGGCGGGGGAGCGCACCGGGTGGCCCTCCGCGGCCACGAGATCGATGCCGCGGTGTCCGGCCCCGTACCGGCTGGCGGGCGCCTCGAACGGGCGCACCAGGTCCCGCGGTGGGCCGACCGGCCAACTCCAGGCGGACTGCACGGCCTCCTGTGCAGGCTCAGGCACATCCTCGGTCGCCGCCGAGGCTGCCGTGGCTCCCGAGGCCCCGGGGAGTGGGACCGCGGAGGCCCCCGACACCGCCGAGACTGCCGACAACGCCGAGACTGCCGACACCGCCGAGACTGCCGACACCGCGGGGACCATCGACTCCGCAGCGGACGCATGCGACGCCGGGATCAGCGCCGGGGACCCTGTGACGCTCGTGGACCCGGCGACAAGCACGGCCAGTGCGGCACACGTCGATAGGGCGGCGACCCGGAATCGACCGGGAGCGGTGCGACGTTGCGGCGTGCGCCGCGGTGAGCGGCCGGAATGCCGGTGTCGTGCGGGGTGAGATGAACGGGTCATGGCATCACCCTCGGCCGAATCGGCCGGGTGCGGTGCCGGCGAACCGAGGATGTGGAGAACCGCCGGCCGCACCGCCTGTGGGGGAGCGCCCCACCCCGGTGGTGCTGGTCAGCAGCAGGGGGCGGCCGGGTGCTAGAGTTCTCTGAGCAGCGCTTTGCGCGCTGACTACGCGTGCCCATTCGGCCAACACACCCACTCGGTCCCGACTTCGCAAGAAGACGGGCGGGATGTGCGCCGGGCACCAGGAGTAGTGATCATCCGATCACGACACAAACCGATGGGCGTTTTCTGCTGTGCAGAAACGTCGGATAAGGAGTACGGCTCATGGCCGTCGTAACCATTCGCCAGCTGCTCGACAGCGGCGTGCACTTCGGGCACCAGACCCGCCGTTGGAACCCGAAGATGAAGCGCTTCATCTTCACCGAGCGTTCCGGCATCTACATCATCGACCTGCAGCAGTCGCTCGGGTTCGTTGACAAGGCCTATGACTTCGTCAAGGAGACCGTCGCCCACGGCGGCACCATCCTTTTCGTCGGCACCAAGAAGCAGGCGCAGGAATCGATTTCGGAGCAGGCGACGCGTGTCGGCCAGCCCTACGTCAACCAGCGCTGGCTCGGTGGCCTCCTCACCAACTTCCAGACCGTCTCCAAGCGTCTGGCCCGCATGAAAGAGCTCGAAGAGCTCGACTTCGAAGACACCGCCAAGAGCGGTTTCACGAAGAAGGAAATGCTCATCAAGAAGCGCGAGCTCGTCAAGCTGCACAAGAGCCTCGGCGGAATCCGCAACCTGACCAAGACGCCGTCCGCGCTCTGGGTTGTCGACACCAACAAGGAGCACCTCGCCATCGACGAGGCGCGCAAGCTCGGCATCCCCGTCATCGCGATCCTCGACACCAACTGCGACCCCGACGACGTTCAGTACCCGATCCCGGGCAACGACGACGCCATCCGCTCCGTTGGCCTGCTCACCCGTATCATCGCGGACGCCGCAGCCGAGGGCCTCATCCAGCGTCACCAGAAGCCGGAAGAGGGCGCCGAAGTCGAGCCCCTCGCCGCGTGGGAAGCCGAGCTGCTCGCCGCTCCGGCCGAGACCACGCCCGAGCAGTCCTCCGCTGACACCGAGAAGGTCGCCGACGCCACCGTCGACGCCGAGCCGGTTGCAGACGAGGCGCCCGCCGCCGAAGCAGCAGAGCCCGCAGCGGCCGAAGCCGCAACCGAAGAGGTTGCAGCCGACGCTCCCGTAGCCGACACCAAGTAAGGACAACAGGTATGGCAAACTTCAACCTCGAATCCGTCAAGATCCTGCGCGAGCGCCTCGGCACCGGCATGGTCGACACCAAGAACGCACTCGTCGAAGCCGATGGCGACATCGAGCGCGCGGTTGAGATCCTGCGTCTCAAGGGTGCAAAGGGCAACGCCAAGCGCGCCGACCGTTCCACCTCTGAGGGCCTCGTGGCCGCCAAGGTGATCGGCAACACCGCTTACCTGCTCGAGCTCGCCTGCGAGACCGACTTCGTCGCCAAGGGCGAGAAGTTCGGCGCTCTCTCCGAGAAGGTTCTGGACGCGGTCTCCGCTGCCGGCGCCACCAACGTCGCCGAGGCGCTTGCCGCTCCGGCAGATGGCCAGACCGTCGGAGATCTCATCAACGGCGAAGCCGCGATCATCGGTGAGAAGTTCGAACTTCGCCGTGTCGCAGCCGTCACCGGTGACAACTTCGAGATCTACCTGCACAAGACCAGCAAGGACCTGCCCCCGCAGGTCGGTGTTGTCCTGGGCTACACCGGTGAGGATGCCGCGACCGCTCGCAGCATCGCTCAGCACATCTCGTTCGCGAACCCGGAGTACCTGGCTCGCGAAGACGTCCCCGCGGAAGCCGTCGAGGCCGAGCGTCGCATCGTCACCGAGATCAGCGAGAACGAAGGCAAGCCGGCCGCCGCGCTGCCGAAGATCGTTGAAGGACGCATCCACGCGTACTTCAAGCAGGTCGCCCTGCTCGAGCAGGACTACGCGAAGGACAACAAGTTGTCCGTCGCGAAGGTTCTCTCCGACGCCGGCCTGACCGTTACCGGCTTCGCCCGGTTCAAGGTCGGCGCGTAGTCAGCACCGCGGTAAGAGAACAGCAGTAACAGACAAGGAGGAGATCGGTTGCCCAGGCAATCCGGTCTCCTTCTTCTCTGCCCGGCAGGTTTCCGCCGGGCCCCGCATTACAGCCCACCGGTGCTCAACCGGTAGTTTTAGATTCATTGGTTCCAACGGAAGGACGCTCACGGGCATGTCAGACACGGGTACGAAGCGCAGGGTCCTCCTCAAACTGTCCGGCGAAGCGTTCGGGGCGGGAAGCCTCGGCGTCAACCCCGACGTCATCAGCAGCCTGGCCCGCGAGATCGCCGAAGCCGCCAAGAGCGTAGAGATCGCCATCGTCGTCGGCGGCGGCAACTTCTTCCGCGGCGCGGAGCTCTCCCAGCGCGGCATGGACCGCGGCCGGGCCGACTACATGGGCATGCTGGGCACCGTGATGAACGCCCTGGCCCTGCAGGACTTCCTGGAGCAGGCCGGCGCCGAAACCCGCGTGCAGTCCGCCATCGCCATGACCCAGGTCGCCGAGCCCTACATTCCGCGCCGCGCCGAACGGCACCTCGAGAAGGGCCGCGTCGTCATCTTCGGCGCCGGCGCCGGCCTGCCCTATTTCTCCACCGACACCGTGGCCGCCCAGCGCGCCCTCGAGATCGGTGCCGAGGTTGTCCTGGTCGCCAAGAACGGCGTCGACGGGGTCTACTCCGACGACCCGCGCACCAACCCCGACGCACACAAGATCCACAGCATCACCTACCAGGACGCGCTCCAGCGCGGCCTCAAGGTCGTCGACTCGACCGCGTTCAGCCTGTGCATGGACAACAGCATGCCCATGCGGGTGTTCGGGATGGCTCCGCACGGCAACGTGACCGCCGCCATCCTCGGCGCTGAACTGGGAACCCTCGTCTCCAACTAGGATTATTGAAGCCACCGAAGAAGGAGTCACCGTGATTACGGATGTCCTGACCGACACCACCCAGCGCATGGATAAGGCCGTCGAGGCCGCGAAGGAAGACTTCGCCACCGTGCGAACGGGCCGTGCGAACCCCCAGATGTTCCAGAAGATCCTGGTCGACTACTACGGCACGCCGACACCGCTCGGCCAGCTCGCCTCGCTGCAGAACCAGGAAGCCCGCACGCTCCTGATCACGCCGTACGACAAGAGCGCCCTGCGCGACATCGAGAACGCCATCCGGGACACCCCGAACCTCGGCGCCAACCTCGGCAACGACGGCATCGTCATCCGGGCCTCGCTGCCCGAGCTCACCAACGATCGCCGCAAGGAATACGTCAAGATCGTCAAGACCAAGGGCGAGGACTCCAAGGTGTCGGTGCGCAACCTGCGCCGCAAGGCCAAGGACGAACTCGACGCGCTGAAGAGCGAGGTCGGAGACGACGACGTGGCCCGCGCCGAGAAGGAACTCGAGCAGATCACCAAGACGCACATCGACGCGATCGACGACGCTCTCAAGCGCAAGGAAGCCGAACTCCTCGCCATCTAGGGGAGGCCAGCGCATGACGGATGATCCAGGGCCCACCCAGCCACCCCACCGGGGTCGCGGCGCCGGCCGAGCCGAGTTCCGGGCGCAGGTGCAGTCCACCAGGGCTGACATCGAGCGTCAGGTGCAGGCCACCAAGGCGCAGCTTGATGCGACGAACGAACGCATCGAGGCCCGCACCGGGCGCAACCTGATCCTGGCGACCCTGATCGGGTTGGTCTTGGGCGGTTCGATGCTCGTGAGCCTGATCTTCATCAAAGAGCTGTTCATGATCGTCGCCTTCGTAATCGTCGGCTTCACAGCCTTCGAACTCGCCGAAGCACTCCGCCGAGGCGGCCGCAAGGTGCCCAGGATCCCGGTGCTGCTGTCGGCGGTGGCCGTGGTGCCCGCGGCGTTCTACTGGGACGCGGGCGGACAGTGGCTCGCCACGCTGGGCGGCATCGTCTTCATCACGTTCTGGCGGGTTGCCATGCTCGCCTTCCCGCGGCACCGGGCCCCGGCCAGGGTCGTCCTCGGCGATATCGGCGGCGGCTTCCTGATCCAGGTGTACGTGGTCTTCCTCTCCAGCTTCGCCGTGCTGCTGGTCACCCAGGACGGCGGCCAGTGGTGGACGCTGGCGTTCCTTCTTCTGGTGATCTCCGCGGACACCGCCGCGTACGCTGCCGGCCTCTCGTTCGGCAAGCACCGGATGGTGCCGTCGATCAGCCCCAAGAAGACCTGGGAAGGTTTCGCCGGCGCCGCCATCGTCTGCATCCTCGTCGGTATCCTGCTCGCCGTTTTCATGCTGGGCGAACCGTGGTGGTTCGGCCCGATCTTCGGCGTCGTGATCCTGATCACGGCGACGTTCGGAGACCTCGCGGAGTCGCTGATCAAGCGTGACCTCGGCATCAAGGACATGAGCTCCTGGTTGCCCGGCCACGGCGGGTTCCTGGACCGCCTCGACTCGATCCTGCCGTCGGCCGCTGCGGCATACGCGCTCTACCTGATCTTTGCCTGACTTGGCCGCTTTCGACACTCGGCGTCCGGTGGGGCAGAATGAGCCTGTGAGCACTACGTTTCCGCGAACCAGCAAGAAGATGCTCGGCTACAACCTCAAGCAGGTCGAGGAGTTCCTCGATTCCACCCGGCAAGCCTACGACGCCGCCGAGGAGACCGACCCGCTCACGGCGGCCGATATCCGGCACACCGCCTTCGCGATGCAGAAGGGCGGCTACTCACCCACCCACGTGGATGCGGCGATGGAGCGTCTCGAGGATGCCTTCGCGGCCAGGGAACGCGAGCGCGCCACCAGCGACGCCGGACCGGAGGCGTGGCTGGACGAGGCACGGCAGACCGCCCAGGTGCTCATCAACCGACTCGGCCGACCTGACGGGCACCGATTCTCTCGCACCAGCTTCCTCAGCACCGGCTACAACAGGTCAGAGGTGGACCGCCTCGCGACCAAGCTGGTGTCCTACTTCCAGGATGGCCGCCAAGTCACTGTCGATGACGTGCGCACAGCGGTTTTCCGGCCGCAACGGGGCGGTTATCGCGAGGCCCAGGTCGACCTGGTTCTCGACAGTGTCGTCGACGTGATGCTCGCCGTTCGGTGACATCTGCGTGTCGTTACCTGGCTGTTACACACGAAGTGGGTTAGGGTCGAAACATCGTGGGTAGACATCTCAACATTTCCGCGCCTGATTCAGGCGTATCGCCGGTGAGCGCACCGGCCAACCGTCCGCTTCGTGCACCCTTCGGCGCAGTCGCCGTGCACGTCGCCGCCAAGCCGACCCAGCGGAGCATGCACCGCCCGCGGTCCCGCAGTCACGTGGCGCTGTCGCTCTTCGCGTTCACCGCCGCGGCCGCTTTCGTGCTCGTCACCGTCGTCGACCCCTACTCTGGTGCGACGGCGTCACCGTACTTCCAGGTGCCCGGCGCCGCCTCAGACCGGTATCAGGGCGAAGCCGCCCAGTCCCTGCTCGTGGCCAGCACCGTGGCCAACACCGTCGTGATCGACGGATTCTCCGTGACCGTACCCGAACCTGAGCCCGCTCCGGTTCCGGTCGAGGTGGCGTCATCCTCGTCGTCCGAATCCGCCAAAGCGGCGCCCGCCGCCGTGCCCGACCCTGGATCGGCGCAGGCCTACGCCTACGGCGCCGTTGCGTCCCGCGGCTGGGGCGAAGACCAGTACAGCTGCCTGGTGTCGCTCTGGAACAAGGAATCCGGCTGGCGCGTCAACGCCGCCAACCCCAGTGGCGCGTACGGTATCCCGCAGGCGCTGCCCGGCTCGAAGATGGCCACCGCCGGCTCCGACTGGGAGACCAACGCCGGCACCCAGATCGAGTGGGGCCTGGGCTACATCAGCGGCCGCTACGGCACCCCGTGCGGCGCCTGGGCCCATTCCGGCGACGTCGGCTGGTACTAGCCACCCCACCCACTGGCCCCGGTAGGCCGGTCGCCCCAGGGTTAGACTTGCACCATGCCGCGCAGCAACCGCCCGAAGGGCCGCAGATCCGGCACCGGAGAAGACGAGTCCGACGACCTGTCTCGGATGCTGGCAGGCTGGCGGCGCACCGAAGTGAAACGCGATGGGCTCTGGCATGTGCAGCCCATCAGTGCCGCCCAGGCGGCCAAGACCTACCTGTGCCCAGGCTGCCGGCTCGAGATCGCTCCCGGCGTCGGTCACATGGTGACCTGGCGCGGTGACGGCGTCACCGGTGATGCTGCCGACCTCGCCGCCCGGCGGCACTGGCATCTGCATTGCTGGAAGATCAAGTAGCCGAACCGTTGGCGCAGGCGCCCACCCCGATGAGGAGCACCACCATGGCCGCACCAGTCCAGATCCGCGGCGGGATCGACCTGCCCGCCACCCGCGAACACATCGAACTGCACACCGACGACGGGCTCACCCTGGTGGGCGAACTGGCCACGCCACTGAACCGGCCCGCCGTGGCGACCCTGGTCACCCTGCATCCGCTGCCCACCCACGGCGGTTTCATGGATTCGCACATTCTGCGGAAGGCGGCCGGCCGCCTGCCTGAGCTGGCCGACCTGGCCGTGCTGCGGTTCAACACCCGCGGCACGACGTCGCCCAGGGGCACCAGCGAGGGCAGCTTCGGGCACGGCGACGCGGAACGGGCCGACGTGGCCGCCGCGATGGCCTTCGTCGCCGAGCGCGGACTGCCCGAGCCCTGGTTGGTCGGCTGGTCGTTCGGCACCGAGCTCGCGATCAAGTACGGTCTGGACTACCCCATCCGCGGCGCGATCCTGCTCTCTCCGCCGCTCCACCGGGCCACGGATGCTGAACTGGCGGCGTGGGCGGGCAACGAACGTGAGCTCGTGGTTCTGGTGCCGGAGCACGACGACTACCTGCGTCCAGACGAGGCCCGCACCCGGTTCGCGAGCGTGCCGGAGGCCCGGTTGATCGCGGTGGACGGGGCGAAACACCTGTGGGTGGGGGAGAATCAGACCCGTCGCGTGCTCAACGAGATCGTCGGCGTTGTCAACCCGTCGGCCGGTCCGCTCCCTGAGGAATGGCTGGGCGAGCTCTAGCCAGCCGCTGGGCGCCCGGCCGCACGCCGGCGGTCCGATAGGCGTGCCGGTCGGGCTGGGCGGCTCCTGACCGCCTAGAGCTCGTTCTGGCGGGGGATCACGACCTGCTTGATGATCATGATGACCGACGCCGCGACCGGGATCGCGATGAGGGCGCCGAGGATACCGAGCAGTGACCCGCCGGCCAGGGCGGCCACGACGACGACCGCACCAGGAACGGCAACGGCGCGGTTCATGATGTTCGGGCTGAGCACGTACGCCTCCACCTGCATGTAGATCAGGTAGTAGATGCCGGCGACGAGCACGGTGAGCCAGGAACTCCCGATGCCGGGAATCGTGCAGGTGGCGACGATGATGACCGACCCCGTGATGGTTCCCACCAGCGGGATCAGCGAGAACAGGAACGCGATCAGCGCCAGCAGGGCCGGGAACGGGGCGCCGATGATCGACAGGAAGATGAAGCTGAGAATGCCGTTGCAGGCGGCGAGGGCGCCCTGGCCCACGATGAAGCGGCCGACGGCCGTGGTGATCTGCTCGCTCAGGTCCGCGAAGCGTTCCCGCTTGGACGCCGGAACCAGCTGGTAGGTGGCCCGCTTCATGGTGTTCAGCGACGCCGTGAAGTACAGGGTGAGAATCAGGATGATCAGTCCGCCGAACAGCCCGGAGACCAGGGCGAATCCGGAGGCGACGATGGTGCCGGTGATCTCGGTGAGGTTGCCGCCGAGATAGTCGGTCACCGACTTCACAATGGCCTGCACGTCCAGGGCGGGGAATTGCTTCTGCACGTCGACGAGGAACGTCGCCGTGTTCACCGACCTCACCAGGGCGGGGATGCGGTCGGACAGGTTGGCGACCTGGTCGGCGACGATGGGCACGATCGCGAACACCACACCGGTGAGCACTCCCAGCACAGTGACGAGCACTGTGAGGATGGCGGCCCAGCGCGGGAACTTCTTCTTCTCCAGCCAGGACACGGCGGGGTCGAGGCCGAGGGCCAGGAAGAGGGCGGCACCGACGTAGGTGATGATGGTCGACAGCGAGATGACCGAGTTGATGATCAACAGGCCCAGACCCACGCCGAGGGTGCCGACCAGGCCCAGACGGAAGGCGTTTTGAATTTTCACTGGGTCTCCACTTGCTTGTCCGGGCCGCTGAACTGACTACTCCTGGTCGGCGTTCACTTTCTCCGCCTGGGTCAGGACGCTGCGCAGGCTCTCGAAGTAACCGGCGACTGAGTCGCGCTCAATCCTAATCTGCGCCAGTCGGTCTTCGGCGTCGGTGACGAGTTCGCGGGTGCGTGTCTCCGCGTCCGCGACGAGGGCGGCTGCGCGGTCCTCGGCGTCACGGACGATGCGCTCGGCGTCGTCGTCGGCCTTGGCCTTGGCGGCCTTCGCTTCGGCGCGGGCGCCGGCATCCAGCTTCTCGTTCACCGCACGCAGCTCCACGGTGCGGGCATTCGTGTCGGCGAGTTGGGCCGAGGAGTCGTCGAGGTAACGCTGGGTTTGGGCGACGGCGGCCTGATGCCGGGCCAGGTGGTCCTGCTCGGCCTCGTCCCTGCGGGCCTTGAGCTCCACCTCGAGGTCGGCCCGGATCTGGTCGATCTCGCGGCGCAACTTGGCCGCCTCGTGCTCGCCCCGCTTGCGCGTGGCGGTGAGGTGGTTGTCCAGGTCGATTCTGGCCTGCTCGCTGTCCGCGTCGAAGTCAGCCTTGGTCTGCTCGAGCTCCCGTGCGAGGTCGGCCCTGGCCTGCTCGACCTCGGCGGCGAGGTCGGCGTGCGCCTTGTCGAGGTCACGGGTCACAATCGCGCGGTCCCGGTCCAGTTCGCGATCCAGGTCGGTGTGCGCCTGCTCACCCTCGATGGCGAGGTCCGCGCGGCCCTGGTCGATCTCCCGCGCCAGGTCGGTGCGGCCCTGCTCGATCTCCACGGACAGGTCGGAGCGGGCCTGCTCGGTCTCGTGGGCCAGGTCGATGCGGGCCTGCTCGGTTTCGCGAGCGAGGTCGATGCGGTCCTGCTCGGTCTCGCTCGCGAGGTCGATGCGGGCCTGCTCGGTCTCGCGGGCCAGGTCGGCGCGCTGCTGGTCCAGCTCGTGAGCCACCTCGGCGCGCGTCAACTCGGTTTCGCGGGTCAGTCCCGCGGCGATCTCCCGCGCCTCGGTGGCTTCGCGCTGGGCGACGACCCGCACCTCGGCGGCCTCCCGTTCGGCCTCCGAACGGATGGCGGCAACCTCACGCTTGACCGTGGCCCGGAGCTCTGCGGCCTCCGTGGCCACGGCGCCGCGGATGGCGGCGGCCTCGTGCAGGGCATCCTGGGTGAGCTGTTCATGGGTCTGCGCGGCCCGGCCGAGCAGGTCGTCGGCCTCGGTTTGGGCGTCGGTGAGAAGACGGCCGGCCTTGACCGTGGCGTCGGACACCGTGCGCTCCGCGTGTTCGGAGGCCTGGCGTTTGAGCGCGTCGATCTCGGCGGACGCCGAGGCACGCAGCTTCTCGGCGTCGATGTCGGCCTGGGCGATCACCCGGGTGGACTGCTCTTCGGCAACGCGCAACGTGTTTTCGAGCTTGGTGCCCAGCCCCGAGAAGGTGGGGCTGCCGACCTCTTCGATCTCGGCGTTGAGGTCGTCGATCCTGGCGCCGAGACGCTTGACTTCCTTGGCCGATTCAGTGCTCTGCGCGTTCGCCTGGATGAGATCACGGCGGAGGCCCTGGATGGCCTTGTCGACCTCGTCTTTGTCGTAGCCACGGAATACCTGGGTGAAGTCAGCCTCGTCGGTCGCCACGTTGTCTCCTCATAAATGGGGCTTGTCCCCGAGTCTTGGTCGACGGAGCAGCCCGTGCAATTTTAGTGCCCGAACGAGGCGCGCCCCAGCCCGCCTTCAGGGGAGGGCGGGCCGTCAGCGCGCCGATTCCCCCTCCTCGAGGGCTATTAGGCACCTCTCAGGAGCGTCCACTATCGTAGAACGTCCGTGTCTGTTGCTTCCCGGCCCCGACAAGCGGTGGCAGGCGTCTTGATTGCAGCCATCGGCAAGCAACACAGGAGGGTTTTACGTGCGTTTCGTCTTCGCCATTCTGGCATTCGTTCTCGCCGCGATGATGATCGCTTTCGGCATCGCGCAGCGAACGGTTTTTCTTGAGCCTGCTTCCACGAGCCTGAGCGCGACTGTCGAGGATGGAGCGGCGTACGCGGTCATCGACGGCAGTGCCTTGAGCGCTCTTCCCGGCAGCCAGACCATCACGGTCTCCGGCTCCGACAGCGTCTTCGTCGCTTACGGGCGCACCGCCGACATCCAGGCGTGGATCGGGGGCGACGAGTACTCAGCGGTGAGCTTCGACGCCGACAGCCGGGACCTCGCCGTGACCACGGCGGCGGGAACCGACGTTGTTCCGGCGGAGGAAACCGATGCGGCACCGTTGCCCACCGACCCCGCCGGCAGCGACCTGTGGCTCGAGGAGTTCTCGGGCGAAGGATCGGTGACGACAACGATCAGCGCGCCTGAGGGAATCTCCGTGCTGGTGGCCTCAGACGGCACCGCCCCTGCGCCCACCGACATCACCATCGCCTGGCCGACGAACAACGCGACCCCGTGGGCCGGCCCGCTGATCGTCGGCGGAGCGCTCATGGCGCTGATCGGCTTCGTGGTCTACCTGTTGGGCCTGTTGCACTTCCGTCGGTCCCGTCGCCCGCGGCGCAATGTGCCGCGCGGGCCGCGCATGCCCAGGCTCCCGCGGGTGCCGCGGCCCAAGACCATCAAGGCCAGCGAGATCACCGGTCCGCGCCGGACGATCGGCCGGTCCATGATCGCCGTCCCCCTGGTGCTGGTCTCGGGCCTGGTACTCAGCGGATGTTCACCCGAGTTCTGGCCCGCCGCGGCGCCGGAGGTCACGGGCACCGCCACGGTGACACCGTCACCCACTCCCGAAGACACCGAGGCGCCCGTGGCCGACGAAGTGCCGCAGCCCGCGGTCACCGTGCCGCAACTGGAACGCATCGTCGGCGACATCGTCACGCTGACGGCCGATGCCGACGCGAACATGGACGCCGACAGCCTCGCCACCCGGTTCACGGGCCCCGCGCTCGAGCAGCGCCTGGCCAACTACAAGGTGCGCACCGCCGACGCGTCCTTCGCGGCCACCGTGGCGCTGCCGGATTCCCCGCTGACGCTGACGCTCCCGCAACAGACCGATACCTGGCCGCGCGTGGTCATGACCGTGCTGCAATCGGCCGATGAGACGTCGGTGCCCACGATGGCGCTCATACTCAAGCAGGAATCTCCGCGGGAGAACTACCTGGTCGAGTACGCCATGCAGCTCGAGGCATCCGCCAAGGTGCCCAGCGTGGCCCCGGCCACCGTCGGAGCACCCCTGATCGCCCCGGACAACAAATTCATGTCGATGGCGCCCAACGCCGTCGGGCCGGCCTACGCCGACATTCTGCTCAACGGCGAGGCGAGCCCCTCGTTCCCGCTCTTCGAAGCCAAGGGCGACACCGCGCGCACCCAACTGGGTTTGGAGTACAAGGAACGCCAGCTGACGGAGCTTGAGGACACCGGCACGATGGCGTTCACCAACGCCGTCGGAAGTGGCGAGATCGTCGCCCTTGCCACGAACGACTCCGGCAGTATCGTGGCCGTGAGCGTCAACGAGATCACCACGGTGACCCCCGTCGTGTCCGGGGCCAACATCACCCCGAAGGAGGGCCCGAGCAAGGCGCTCTCCGGCATCGCGGAGACCACCAAGGGTATCGAGAGCACCTACGGCGAGCAGCTTCTGTTCCATGTTCCCGCCGCGAATTCAACCGACAAAATCGTTCTCCTTGGCTTTAGCCAGGGACTGATCAAATCCGTGGAGCTTCCATGACCGTTGTCCCCCCAGCCGGCTCCAACCTACGCGGCGCCGTCGACCTGTCGTCGCTGGTGAACCGGCCCCCGGCGGCCGCGCCCGGCGTGAGCACCGGGTCCGCGCCAGGTGGCGCTGTGGCCGGTGTGGTTCCGGTGCCCAATCTGGTGCTGGAAGGTACCGACACCAACTTCGCCGAGTTGCTGGAACTGTCCAAGATCGTGCCTGTCATCGTGGACCTCTGGGCCACCTGGAGCGAACCGGCCACGCAACTCACCCCGGTGATCGAGAACCTGATCCGGGAGTACAACGGCCGCTTCGTGCTCGCCACCGTTGACATCGACACCAACCCGCAGCTCGCCCAGGCCTTCCAGGCCACGTCGGTGCCCACCCTCGCCGCGGTGATCAACGCTCAGCCTGTGCAGCTCTTCGACGGCGTGCTTCCCGTCGTGCAGATCCGAGAGGTGCTCGAGCGGGTTCTGGAACTGGCTGCCCAGCACGGCGTGACCGGGGTGGCCGAGGCCGCCGAGAGCCCGAACGATTCGCCGGCCGAGCCGGTGGAACCCGAACTTCCGCCGCACCACCGCGAAGCCTATGACGCCATCGAACGCGGGGACTATGCCGCCGCCATCGACATCTACAAGCTCGCCCTGGCGCGTGACCCCCGTGACGCCATGGCGGCGGCAGGCCTGGCCCAGGTGAGCCTGCTCGGCCGCCTGCAGGGCAAGACCATCGCCGAGGTGCGTTCGGCGGCCGCCGACGACCCGGCGAACCTCGACGCGCAGCTCCTGGTCGCCGACCTGGACCTGTCCGGAGGACACATCGAGGACGCCTTCGACAGACTGCTCGGCCTGTTCCCCGGCCAGGATGCCGCGGGCAAGAACCTGGTGCGGCAGCGCCTGCTCGAGCTGTTCGAGGTCGTCGGCACCGACGACCCGCGTGTTCCGCCCGCCCGCAAGCGCCTGACGGCACTGCTGTACTGACGGCACTGCTGTACTGACGGCACTGCTGTACTGACGGCACTGCTGTACTGACGGCACTGCTGTACCGAGCAGCTCGCAAGCGAAAGCGCCCGTGTGGCTGCCTCAGGCGACTGAGGCGACCCGGGCGCTTTCGTGTGCAGCTAGCGGCGCAGGCGCAGCCAGAGCGCGCCGAGCGGCGGCAGGGTGAGGGTGGCGGATGCCGGCCGGCCGGCCCACGGTTCGGCGAACGCCGTCACCTCGCCGAGGTTGCCCACCCCGGAGCCGCCGAAGTTCTCGGCATCCGTGTTGAGAATCTCCTCCCAGACGCCCGCCTGGGGCAGCCCCACCCGGTAGCCGGTGTGCGGCCCGCCGGAGAAGTTGAACAGGCAGGCCACCGGCGTGCCGTCGTTGTCCCAGCGCACGAAGGTCACCACGTTCTCCGCCGCGGCGCCGCCGTCGAGCAGCTCGAACCCGCCGGGCTCGTTGTCGCGGGCCCAGAGGCTCGGCGTATCCCGGTACACCCGGTTGAGCTGGCCGACGAGGTTGAACAGTCCGCGGTGTCCGGGCTGGTCGAGCATCCACCAGTCCAGGCCGCGCTCTTCACTCCACTCGGAACGCTGGCCGAACTCGGAGCCCATGAACAGAAGCTGCTTGCCCGGGTGCGCCCACATGAAGGCCAGGTAGACCCGCACGTTGGCCAGCTGCTGCCAGGGGTCGCCCGGCATCTTGCCGATCAGGGAGCCCTTGCCGTGCACGACCTCGTCGTGGCTGATCGGCAACAGGAAGTTCTCGCTGAAGGCGTAGACGAACGAGAAGGTGATCTCGTTGTGGCGGTAGCCGCGGTACATCGGGTCTTCGCTCATGTACTCGAGCGAGTCGTGCATCCAGCCCATGTTCCACTTGAGCCCGAAGCCCAGGCCACCGCCGGAGGTGGCCGCCGTGACGCCGCCCCAGTTCGTGGACTCCTCGGCGATCATGATCGTGCCGGGGTTGCGCTTGTAGGCCGTCGCGGTGATCTCCTGCAGCAGGCTGATTGCCTCGAGGTTCTCCCGGCCGCCGAACTTGTTCGGTTCCCACTCGCCGTCTTTCCGCGAGTAGTCCAGGTACAGCATCGAGGCCACCGCGTCCACGCGCAGGGCGTCGATGTGGAACTCCTCGAGCCAGTACAGGGCGTTGGCGACGAGGAAGTTACGCACCTGCATCTGACCGAAGTCGAACACGTAGGTGCCCCAGTCCATCTGCTCGCCGCGGCGCGGGTCCGGGTGCTCGTACAGGGCCTGCCCGTCGAAGCGGGCCAACGCGAAGTCGTCCTTGGGGAAGTGCCCTGGCACCCAGTCCATGATCACGCCGATGCCGGCCTGGTGCAGCCGGTCGATCAGGTAGCGCAGGTCGTCGGGGTGACCGAACCGGCTGGTGGGGGCGTAGTAGCCGGTGACCTGGTAGCCCCACGAGCCGCCGAACGGATGCTCGGAGAGCGGCATGAACTCGACGTGCGTGTACGCGAGCTCCTCGAGATAGCCGATCAGCTCGTCGGCCAGCGCCCGGTAGCCCAGGCCGGGCCGCCACGAGCCCACGTGCATCTCGTAGATGCTCATGGCCCGGTTGTGCGGGTCGGTGGCGCTGCGCTCGGCCAGCCAGGCGGAGTCCTGCCAGGTGTAGGCGGTCTCGCCGACGACCGAGGCTGTCAGCGGCGGCACCTCGGTGTAGCGGGCCATCGGGTCGGCCTTCTGCACCCACTCGCCGGCCTGGGTGAGGATTTCGAACTTGTAGTTGGAACCGGCGGCCAGGCCGGGCACGAACAGCTCCCAGACGCCGGTGCTGCCCATGTTGCGCATCGAGTGCAGAATGCCGGACCAGCTGTTGAAGTCGCCGATCACGCGCACGGCCCTGGCGTGCGGCGCCCAGACCGCGAAGGAGGTACCGCTCACGGGCTTGGTCACCCCGGTGAAGGTGCGCACGTGGGCGCCGAGAACGTCCCAGAGCCGTTCGTGCCGGCCCTCGCCGATCAGGTGCAGGTCGAGTTCGCCCAGCGTGGGCAGGTAGCGGTACGGATCGTCGCTGACCCAGGCCGGACCGTTCTCGTAGTGCGCTTCGATCTCGTAGTCGTGCGGGCCGATCGTGCTCACGCCCTGCCAGATGCCGTAGCCCAGGTGGGCGAGTTCGACGCGGGCGCCGGTGGCGAGCACGGCGACAACCTCCACGGCCAGCGGACGCAACGCCCGGATGACGGTGAGCGGGTCTTCGATCTGCGGCAGGTTGAGCAGGTGCTGGCCGAGCACCTCGTGCGGGTTGTAGTACGAACCGACCGAGACCGTCTCCAGGATGTGCGCGGAGAAGGTGGGCAGTTCGTCGGCCGGGCGGCCGGTGGCGTGTTTCATTCGGCCAGTCCGTTCTGGTTTGGTGCCTGCGGGATGCGCACATGCAGGATGTGCACCGGTTCGGTGAACGCGTCCAGGCGCACGAAGTTGTCGGCCGACCAGGTCCACACCGAGCCGGTGACGAGGTCCTCGACCTCGAAGTGCGCGCCGAGGGGGAACCCGAACCTGGTGACATCCAGGTGCACCACGGTCTCGCGCACGGAATGCGGGTCGACGTTGGCCACGATGATCAGGGCGTCGGCGCGGCCGTCGTCGGTGAACTCGCCGGCCAGGTACTTGCTGTAGACGAGGATCGAGTCGTCGTCACTGGAGTGGATGTCGAGGTTGCGCAGCTGGCGGAGGGCCGGGTGCGCCGCCCGGATGCGGCCGAGCAGACCGAGGAACGGTGACAGCGACTTGCCCAGGGCCTCGGCCTTGGCGAAGTCACGGGGCCGCAGCTCGTACTTCTCGTTGTCGATGTTCTCTTCGGCACCGGGGCGGGCGACGCTCTCGTAGAGCTCGAAACCGGCGTAGAGGCCCCAGGTGGGCGCCGCCGTGGCGGCGAGTGCCGCGCGGATCTTGAACGCGGCGGGACCTCCGAACTGCAGGTATTCGGAGAGGATGTCCGGGGTGTTCACGAACAGGTTGGGCCGCAGGAAGTCGGCGGTCTCGTGGGCCAGGCCGTCGAAGAACTCCTCCAGCTCTTCCTTCGTGTTGCGCCAGGTGAAGTAGGTGTACGACTGCTGGAAGCCGACCTTGGCCAGGCCCTGCAGCAGCGCCGGCCTGGTGAACGCCTCGGCCAGGAAGACCACATCGGGGGATTCCTTGTTGATCGTGCCGATCAGCCACTCCCAGAAGTCCAGCGGCTTGGTGTGCGGGTTGTCGACCCTGAAGATGTTCACGCCCACATTGATCCAGTACCGCACCAGGCGCAGCACCTCGGCGCGGATGCCGGCGGGGTCGTTGTCGAAGTTGATCGGGTAGATGTCCTGGTACTTCTTCGGCGGGTTCTCGGCGTACGCGATGGTGCCGTCGGGCAGGGTGGTGAACCACTCGGGGTGTTCGGTGACCCAGGGGTGGTCCGGCGAGGCCTGCAGGGCCAGGTCGATGGCGACCTCGATACCCTCGCTGCGGGCGGCGTCGAGGAAGAAGCTGAAGTCGTCGATGGTGCCGAGCTCCGGGTGGATGGCGTCGTGGCCGCCGTCTGCAGAGCCGATCGCCCACGGTGAGCCCGGGTCGTTCGCACCGGCGTCGAGGGTGTTGTTGGGGCCCTTGCGGAACGACCGGCCGATCGGGTGGATCGGCGGCAGGTAGAGCACGTCGAAGCCCATCGCGGCGACGCCGGGCAGGCGCGCGGCGGCGGTGCGGAAGGTGCCGCTCTGCCAGCTGCCGTCTTCGCGTCGAACGGCACCCTCGGAGCGGGGGAAGAACTCGTACCAGGAGCCGACGCCTGCCCGGGTGCGTTCGACCCGCACCGTGCGCTCGGCGGAGAACGAGTCGAGGCTGGCGAGGGGGCGCACACGTGCGGCAGCGGCCAGGCCCTTGTCGGTGACGACCCGGGTGCGGTCGGCCAGCGGGAGGCGCTTGTTGGCGAGGGTCTTCGCGGCGGCGGCGAACAACCGGCGTTCAACCGTGGGGCGCTTCAGGTCTTTGCCCGCGGAGGCCAGCAGGGTCGCCCCGATCAGGAACATCAGTTCCACGTCGATGCCGGCCGGGATCTTGATGGCGGCGTTGTGCACCCAGGTGGCGTAGTCATCCGCGTAGGCGCGCACCCTGTACGTGTACGAGCCCTGCAGGTCGAGGCGCACCGCGGTCTCGTACCTGTCGGTGCCGGGGGCGCCGGGGTGCATCGGATGCCGGGTCTCGGTGCCGTCAGGCGCGGTGAGGTGCAGCATCACGCCGATGGCGTCGTGCCCCTCTCTGAACGCCGTGGCCCCGAACGGCACGACCTCGCCGGCGAAAGCCTTGGCCGGCCAGAGATTGTCGTTGAGCTGCGGGGAAAGGTCGAGGACCGGGATTCGACCGACTTTGGTCGGCACATCCGCGGTGCTCGGTGTCGAAGGGGCGGTACCGGTTCGTTTTGCTGTCTTAGCCACACAACGACCGTAGCGCGAACGGGGGCGGAAACGGTGGCCACACGCGCGCACGAGCGTTACCCGATGCACACGTGCCGCCCCTAAAGTGAGGTTCGTGAAGGCCATCCGCAAATTTACAGTCCGTGCAGTCCTGCCCGAGTCGCTCGCCGCTCTCGATGAGTTGGCGGGGAACCTGCGCTGGTCGTGGCACCAGCCCACCAGGCAGCTCTTCGAGCACATCGCGCCCGAGCTCTGGCGGAGCATCGGCGGCGACCCCGTCGCCCTGCTCGGCGCCGTCGACCCGGCCCGGTTGCAGGAACTCGCCCAGGACCACGACTACGTGTCCGGCGTCAATGTGGTGCGTGACGACCTGCGGGCGTACCTGGAGCAGCCGCGCTGGTACCAGGGGCTCGAGGGGGAGAAACCGGCCGCGATCGCGTATTTCTCGCCCGAGTTCGGCATTGCCGCCGCCCTGCCGCAGTACTCCGGCGGCCTGGGCATCCTGGCCGGCGATCATCTCAAGAGTGCCTCGGACCTGGGCGTGCCGCTCGTGGGCGTGGGCCTGTTCTACAAGGCCGGCTACTTCAGCCAGGCGATCTCCACCGACGGCTGGCAGCTGGAGAGCTACCCGCTGCTCGACCCCGACGGGCTGCCGCTGTCGGTACTGCGCCGCGCGGACGGCTCGCCGGTGCAGGTGTCGCTGGCGCTTCCCGACGACCGCACCCTGCACGCCAGGGTCTGGGAGGCCAAGGTGGGGCGCATCCGCCTGCTGATGCTCGACACCGATATCCCGGAGAACACCGACGAGCTGCGTCAGGTGACCGACAGGCTCTACGGCGGCGGCGGCGAACACCGACTGCTGCAGGAACTGCTGCTCGGCATCGGCGGCGCCCGCGCCGTGCGGCTGTGGAGCAACCTCAACGGGCGCGCGGAGCCCGAGGTGTTCCACACCAACGAGGGACACGCCGGATTCCTCGGCCTCGAACGCATCTCCAGCCTGATCGGCGAGGGCCTGAGCTTTGCCGAGGCGCTTCAGGTGGCCCGCGCCGGCACCGTCTTCACCACCCACACGCCCGTCGCCGCCGGCATCGACAGGTTCGAGACCGGCCTGGTGCGCCGCTACTTCGAAACCGACCTGTTGCCGGGCGTGGCCGTCGACGACCTGCTGGGCCTGGGCGCAGAAAGCTACCCGGGTGGGTCGCCTGACGTCTTCAACATGGCCATCATGGGGCTCAGGCTCGGCCAGCACGCCAACGGTGTCTCCAAACTGCACGGCGAGGTGAGCCGGCGTATGTTCAGCGGACTCTGGCCGGGCTTCGATGCCAGCGAGGTGCCGATCACCTCGATCACCAACGGGGTGCACGCGCCCACCTGGACCGACCCGGCCCTGAAGGCCCTCGCCGAGAACCGGCTGGGCACCAGCGACACCTCCACCGCCGACTGGGCCTCACCCGCGGTGAGCGACCAGGACCTCTGGGAGGTGCGCGCCGACATGCGCCGCCAGTTCGTCGAGGACGCCCGCCGCCGGATCGGAGCGGCCTGGCTGGTGCAGAACCCCGGCGGCATCGTTCCGGCCTGGATCAACCAGGTCTTCGACCCCACCGTGCTCACCATCGGCTTCGCCAGGCGGGTGCCCACCTACAAGCGGCTGACCCTGATGCTGCACGACCCCGAGCGGCTCCGCGCCCTGCTGCTGCATCCGGAGCACCCGGTGCAGATCGTGATCGCCGGCAAGTCGCACCCCGCGGACGAGGAGGGCAAGCGGCTGATCCAGAAGATCGTGCAGTTCGCCGCGGATCCCGAGCTGCGCACCAAGATCGCCTTCCTGCCCGACTACAACATCGGCATGGCGCAGCTGATGTACCCGGGCACCGACGTGTGGCTGAACAACCCGCTGCGCCCGCTCGAGGCCTGCGGTACCTCTGGCATGAAGGCCGCGTTGAACGGCGCGCTGAACCTGTCGATCCTGGACGGCTGGTGGCCGGAGTACTTCGACGGCCAGAACGGCTGGGCGATCCCGTCCGCCGACGCCAGCACGAACTCCGCCGAGCGGGACAGGCTCGAGGCCGAGGCGCTGTACGAGCTCATCGAGCACCAGGTGGCGCCGCCGTTCTACGAGCGCAACTCCGACGGCGTACCCGAACGCTGGGTGGCCAACATCCGCCAGACCCTGGCTGCTCTCTCACCCGAGCTGAACGCCGGCCGGATGGTGCGTGAGTACGTGCAGAGGCTGTACCGGCCTGCGGGAGCGTCGGAGGCACGCCTGTCCGCGAACAACTACCGGGCGGCCAGGGAACTCGCCGCCTGGAAGGCCACCATCGTCGGCGCCTGGCCGGGCGTGGCGGTGACGCACGTGGAATCCGGCGGCGTGGCCGCGGTGCCGCAGGTCGGCGACGAGTTGCGCCTGCGGGCGCACGTGCAGTTGAACGGCCTGGCGCCGGAGGACGTGACGGTGCAGGTGGTCTACGGCAAGAGCGCCGGTGGTGACGACCTCACCGACGTGAGCACCCAGGACCTCGAGCCGATCAACGACCTGAAGAGTCAGGATGCCACGGACATTCCGGTGCCCGGCTCGCCGACGCTGTTCACCGGCACCGTGGAACTGGACCGGGCCGGTGGCTTCGGCTACACGGTGCGCGTCGTGCCCAGGAACGACCTGCTGATCAGCCCGGCCGAGATGGGGCTGGTCGCCGTCGCGAACTGACCGGTCGGGGCGGTCATCGGTCCCTGGCGATCGCTGAGACGGTGCCGCCGGTGGCGCTGAGGAGGTCGGCGGGGGAGAGCTCGAGGTCGAAGCCGCGGCGGCCGCCGGAGACGAAGACGGTGTCGTAGAGCTCGGCGGTCTCGTCGAGCACCGTGCGGTGAGGGGCCTTCTGGCCGATCGGGCTGATCCCACCGAGCACGTAACCGGTCTTGCGTTCGGCGAGCTTGGGGTCGGCCATCACGGCCTTCTTCGCGCCGACCGCCGCGGCGAGGGCCTTGAGGTCGAGCTGGCCCGACACCGGCACGATCGCCACGACGAGAATTCCATCGGCCTCGGCGAGCAGGGTCTTGAACACCCGATCGGGATCGAGCCCGAGCTTCTCGGCCGCTTCCAGCCCGAAGCCGGTCACCGCGGCGTCATGCGGGTAGGAGTGGGCGGTGAAACGGATGCCGGCGCGCTGCAGGGCGAGGGTGGCGGGGGTACCGCCGGCATCCGGTTTGCTCATGCCGGCGCGTCCTCGGCCCGCAGCAGCAGCATCGACGTTCCGCCCATGGTGAGCCGGGCGCCCGGCATGTACGAGCTCTGCACCTCACGGATGTCGTCGTGGCTGGAGTCCCAGAGCACCGTGTAGCCGGACACCCCGGTGTGCAGCGGGAGCGTCACGTCGACGGGGGTCTCCAGGCCGTGCACGATGAGCAGGATGCGGTTGAAGGCCTCATGCTCGGGGGTGCTCGCGGCGAGGTACTGCAGGGTGCGTTCCTGCGGCGAGTTCCAGTCGGTCTCCGACATCGACTGCCCGGCGGCGTTGTACCAGTCCATCTGGCTGGCGCTCGGGGTGGTGAACCCTGGTCGGCCGAACCGCACCGGCCGCAGGGCGGGGTTCTGGCGGCGCAGGGCGAGCAGCTGCCTGGTGACCCTGTGCAGGTCCTGCTGCCAGTCGTCGAAGTCCCAGTCCAGCCAGGTGAGCTCGCTGTCGTGGCAGTAGGCGTTGTTGTTGCCGCGCTGGCTGCGCCCGAACTCATCGCCGGCGGTGAGCATCGGCACCCCGGCGGAGAGCAGCAGGGTGCCCAGCAGGTTGCGCATCGCGCGGCGGCGGGTGCGCAGCACCGTCACGTCGCGGGTGGGGCCCTCGACGCCGTGGTTGAACGAGTTGTTGCCATCGGTGCCGTCCCGGTTCGCCTCGCCGTTGCCGACGTTGTGCTTGACGTTGTACGCGGTGAGGTCGGCCATGGTGAAGCCGTCGTGGGCGGTGATGAAGTTCAGCGACGCGAGCGGACCGCGCTCGAGCGAGAAGGTGTTCGCCGACCCGGCCAGACGGGAGGCGAACCGGCCGATCCCGCTGTCGGAGGTGGAGTTGTTCCGCACAGCGGCAACGTCGGTGAGCCAGAAGGACCGCATCCGGTCGCGGTAGCGGTCGTTCCACTCCGACCAGCCGGTCGGGAAATTCCCGGTCTGCCAGCCGCCCATGCCCACGTCCCAGGGTTCGGCGATCAGCTTCACCCCGGCCAGGGCCGGGTCGTCGCGGATGGCCGTGAGCAGCGGATGCTCCGGGGTGTAGTGCACATTCTCGTCGCGGCCGAGGGTGGCGGCCAGGTCGAACCTGAAACCGTCGATCTGCACCTCCTCCGCCCAGTAACGCAGGGAGTCCAGTACCAGGCGCCGCGGAACCTCGTGGCCGAAGTCGACGGTGTTGCCGCATCCGGTCACGTCGATGTAGTGGCCCTTGGCGTTCTGCCGGTAGTAGGTGGCGTTGTCGATGCCGCGCAGGCTCGTCACCGGGCCGGCCGGGCCCTCCTCGGCGGTGTGGTTGTAGACCACGTCGAGGATGACCTCGAGGCCGGCCTCGTGCAGCAGCTTGACCATGCCCTTGAATTCCCGGAGCACTGCTTCCGGTCCCTCGGACTGGGAGGCCTGGGTGGCGTAGTCGGCGTGCGGGGTGAAGAAGTTGAATGTGTTGTAGCCCCAGTAGTTCGAGAGGCCCTGCTTGATCAGGCGCTGCTCCGAGACGAAGGACTGCACGGGCAGCAGCTCGACAGCCGTCACCCCGAGGTTCTTGAGGTACGCGATGGTGCTCTCGTGGGCCAGCCCGGCGTAGGTGCCGCGGAGTTCCACCGGCATCGAGGGGTTCAGCTTGCTCAGGCCCCGCACGTGCGCCTCGTAGACGACCGTGTGGTCCATCGGGGTGTTCGGCTTGACCGATCCGGCCCAGTCGAAACCGCCGTCGACCATGGTGGACTGCCACTGATCGGGGCCCACCCGGGCCAGCCCCCGCGCGTACGGGTCGATCAGGGTCTTCTCGGGGTGGAACGAGTGTGTGGGGCCGGCGGGGCCGGACACCCGGATGCCGTACCGGCGCCCGGCGGTGAGGGTACGGCTGCGGCCGACCCAGACGTTGTGGGCGTCGCGAACCATGGGCACCGTGCGCACGATCCAGTTGGGGTCGGTGTGGTCGAAGATGCACAGCTCGATCGACTCCGCGTGCTCCGACCAGATGCGGAGTTCTCCGCCGTTGCTCGTAGCGCGGACGCCCAGATTGCGGAGGGAGTCAGCTGGAGTCATGAGATCTAGAGTAATCAGTAAGGACGGTGCGGTCTGACCAGCCCGGACGACGGTGAACGTCGGCCACGAAACCACCAGGAGATGAACCATGTCGGTGTATCTCGACCACGCGGCGACAGCGCCCATGCTGCCGGCCGCCATCACGGCGTACGTCGAGGCCATGGCCGTCGTCGGCAACCCGGCGTCCATCCACAGCCAGGGCCAGAACGCCAAGCGGATGCTCGAAGAGGCCCGCGAACAGGTCGCAGCGAGTGTGCACTCCGACCCCATCGAGATCGTCTTCACCGGCGGCGGCACCGAAGCTGTGAACCTCGGGATCAAGGGGCTGTACTGGGCGCGAGCGCCCCGCACCCGCATCCTCGTGCCGGGGGGAGAACACCACGCCACCGTCGACACCGTCGAATGGCTCGCCCAGCAGGAGGGCGCCCGGGTGCAGTGGATCCCGCTGGACGGGCTGGGCCGCATCGACCTCGCCGCCCTCGAGGCCGCGATCCGGCAGGATCCCCTCGACGTGGCCCTGGTCACCCTGCTGGCCGCCAACAACGAGGTGGGCACGCTGCAGCCGATCAAGGAGGTGGCGGCGCTCGCCGCGGCCCACGGCATCCCCGTGCACGTTGACGCCATCTCCGCCTACGGGCATGTGCCGATCGATTTCGCCGCCCTGCACGCTGCGGGAGTGTCGGCGCTGAGCGTCTCGGCGCACAAGATCGGCGGTCCAGTCGGGATCGGCGCCCTGGTGCTCGCCCGCACGGCCACCGTGGTGCCGCTGATCCACGGCGGCGGCCAACAGCGCCAAGTGCGCAGCGGCACCCAGGACGTGGCGGCCGCGGTGTCCTTCGCCGTCGCGGCCCGGGCCATGACGGCCGGGCTCGGCGCCGAGAACGCCCGCCTCCAGGTGCTCCGCGACAGCGTGATCGCCGGCGTGCGCGCCGCGGTGCCCTCCGCCGTGCTCAACGGCGACCCGCACCCCGACGGCCGGCTGCCCGGCAACGCCCACTTCACCTTTCCCGGCTGCGAGGGCGACTCGCTGTTGTTCCTGCTCGACGTCGCCGGGGTGTCGGTGTCCACGGGATCCGCCTGCCAGGCCGGCATCCCCGAGCCCTCGCACGTGCTGCGCGCGATGGGCCGGAGCGCTGCCGAGGCCCGCAGCGCCCTGCGGATCACGCTGGGCCGCACCTCCACCGCGGCCGACGTCGAGGCCCTGCTCACGGCACTACCCGCGGCCTGGTCGCAAGCGATCGGCGCGGGAATGGCCGACTCGGCCCCGCGTGCGTACACTTAACCAGTGAAGATTCTGGCAGCAATGAGCGGTGGGGTGGATTCCGCCGTGGCCGCAGCCCGCGCGGTCGAGGCAGGGCACGAGGTGGTCGGGGTGCACCTGGCCTTGTCGCGCATGCCCGGCACGCTCCGCACCGGCAGCCGCGGCTGCTGCACCGTCGAGGACTCGATGGACGCCCAACGGGCCGCGAACATCATCGGCATCCCCTACTACGTCTGGGATTTCTCCGAGCGGTTCAAGCTCGACGTCGTCGACGATTTCATCGCCGAGTACGCCGCCGGCCGCACCCCCAACCCGTGCATGCGCTGCAACGAGAAGATCAAGTTCGCCGCCCTGCTCGAGAAGGCCCTGGCGCTCGGCTTCGACGCCGTCTGCACCGGCCACTACGCCTCCATCGTGACGGATGCCGACGGCAACCGGGAGCTGCACAGGGCCAGCGCCTGGGCCAAGGACCAGTCCTACGTGCTCGGCGTGCTCACCAAGGAGCAGCTCGCGCACTCGATGTTCCCGCTTGGCGCCACGCCGTCCAAGGCCGAGGTGCGTGCAGAGGCCGCCGAACGCGGCTTCTCGGTGGCGAACAAGCCCGACTCCTACGACATCTGCTTCATCCCCGACGGCGACACCCGCGGATGGCTCGGCGAGCGGGTCGCGCCGGCGACCGGCGACATCCTGGACCGCGAGGGCAACAAGCTCGGCCAGCACGAGGGCGCCGTGGCGTTCACCGTGGGCCAGCGCAAGGGCCTCTCGATCGGCACCCCCGCCGCAGACGGTAAGCCGCGCTTCGTGCTCGAGGTGCGCCCCGTGACGAACACCGTGGTCGTGGGGCCCAAGGAGGCCCTGGCGATCAAGGAGATCGCCGGCACCAAGTTCACCTGGGCCGGCCTGGCGCCCGAACACCCCGAGATCGAATTCGCCTGCGACGTGCAGATCCGCGCGCACGCCGACCCCGAGCCCGCCGTGGCCCAGGTCATCAACGTGCCGGCCGATGCGACCGCGACCCCGCCGGTTGAGGCCCACACCGAGCTCCGCATCCTGCCGACCCAGCCGCTCACCGGCGTGGCCCCCGGCCAGACCGCCGTGGTCTACGTGGGCACCCGGGTGCTCGGCCAGTGCACGATCGACCGCACCGTCAGTGCCGTGCCGGTCCACGCGAGCGATGACGTTGCAGGCACGGTTACCGCCGACTCCGCGACGATCAATGCCTGACGTCACCGGAGCATCACCCGCGGCCGCGCTGGCCGCCGCCGGGGAGGAGGCCGCGAGCCTCACCACCCGCATCCTCGAGGCCCGCGACGCCTACTACGAGCGCAACGAGGTGATCGTCGACGACGCCGAGTACGACCACCTGATTCAGCGTCTGGAGGAACTCGAACGGCTCTTCCCCGAGCTGGCCAGCCAGGACAGTCCCACCCAGACCGTGGGCGGCCGCGCCGAGACCACCCTGTTCGACCCCGTGCAGCACGCCGAACGGATGCTCAGCCTCGACAACGTGTTCTCCACCTCGGAGTTCGAGGCCTGGGCGGCCAAGGTCGAGCGGGACGCCGGCCGGGCCGTGCACTACCTCTGCGAGCTCAAGATCGACGGCCTGGCCATCAACCTCCGCTACGAGAACGGTGTGCTCGTCTCGGCCGCCACCCGCGGCGACGGCGTGGTCGGCGAGGACGTCACCGAGAACATCGCCCTCGTACCCGGTATTCCGGCGCGCCTGACCGGAACCGGGCATCCGCCGCTGATGGAGGTGCGTGGCGAGGTCTTCTTCCCTGTCGAGGCCTTCCGCGAGCTCAACGCCGCGCAGAGCGCCGCCGGTGAACGGGTGTTCGCGAACCCCCGGAACGCCGCCAGCGGGTCGCTCAGGCAGAAGGCCGAGAGCAAGAACGCCGACCAGCTCGCCCTGATGAAGGCCAGGCTCGGCCGGCTGCGGATGCTCGTGCACGGCATCGGCGCCTGGCAGCAGCCCGGTGCGGACTCCCAGTCCGCCGTCTACGGCGTGCTCGCCGGCTGGGGGCTGCCCACCAGCACCCACTACACGGTCGTCGGGAAGGCGAGCGAGGCATCCGCGTTCATCGAGTACTTCGGTGAACACCGCGGCAGCGTGGAGCACGAGATCGACGGCATCGTCATCAAGGTCGACGAGCTCGCCCTGCACGACGAGCTCGGCGCCACCAACCGGGCGCCGCGCTGGGCGATCGCCTACAAGTACCCGCCTGAACAGGTGAACACGAAGCTGCTCGACATCGTCGTGAGCGTCGGCCGCACCGGCCGGGCCACCCCGTTCGCCGTGATGGAACCGGTGCGGGTCGCCGGCTCGGTCGTGCGCCAGGCCACCCTGCACAACCAGGACGTCGTGCGCGCCAAGGGCGTGCTCATCGGCGACACCGTGGTGCTGCGGAAGGCCGGCGACGTCATTCCCGAGGTGCTCGGCCCGGTCGTGGAGCTGCGCGACGGCACCGAACATGAATTCGTGATGCCAACCGACTGCCCGGTCTGCGGTACCCCGCTCAAGGCGGCCAAGGAGGGCGACATCGACCTGCGCTGCCCCAACGCGCGCAGCTGCCCCGCCCAGGTGCGCGGCCGGGTCGAGCACATCGGCTCCCGCGGCGCCCTCGACATCGAGGTGCTCGGCGAGGTCACCGCGGCGGCGCTCACCCAGCCGACAGTGCCGGAGACCCCGCCGCTGGACACCGAGGCCGGCCTGTTCGAGCTCACCATCGCGGACCTGCTGCCCATCAGTGTGGTGGTGCGGGACGCCGAGACCGGTCTGCCCAGGGAGGACGAGGACGGCACCGTGCGTCAGCGCTCCCCGTTCCGCCGGAACCCGACGGCGGCCGAGAAGAAGGCCGGCCTGGACGGACCACAGCCGTCGTCGAACGCCGTGAAGCTGATCGCGGAGATCGACCTGGCCAAGACCAAGCCGCTGGCGCGCATCCTGGTCGCGCTCAACATCCGGCACGTCGGACCTGTGGCCGCGCGGGCCCTGGCCAATCACTTCGGGGCACTGGATGCCATCAGGGCGGCCTCCCGCGACGAACTCGCCGAGGTCGACGGGGTGGGCGGCATCATCGCCGACGCCGTCATCGACTGGTTCGAGGTGGACTGGCACCGTGAGATCGTCGAGCGCTGGGCCGCCGCCGGCGTGCAGTTCGCCACCCCCGGGCATCCCGGGCCAGGCGCCGCCGCGGCCGCCGGGGGAGTGCTGACCGGCCTCACCGTCGTCGCCACGGGCTCGCTCGAGGGTTTCACCCGCGAGGGCGCCTCCGAGGCGATCATCGCCGCCGGCGGCAAGAACGCCTCCAGCGTGTCGAAGAAGACCGACTTCGTGGCCGCCGGGCCCGGCGCCGGCTCCAAGCTGGCCAAGGCCGAGGCGCTCGGGCTGCGGATCATCGACGCAGACCAGTTCCGGCTGCTGCTCGAGCACGGGCCCGCCGGCCTGCCCGATGCCGCGCCGGTGGCGGATGCGCCGACCGCGGATGCGCCGGCCGATGCCGCGGCCGAAGTCGCGCCCGGCCTCGACACCGAGTAGCTGCCTACCCACCATCGATCACGGCGGGGATCGGCGGGACGGATCGCGTTCGCCGGCCGGGTGTGCCCAGAGCGAACTGGCTTGCCGAGGACGCCGCGGGTTGGGTTAGCTGGCCCCATGCGATTCCTGATTCTCGGCGGCACGGCCTGGCTCGGCAGCACCATCGCGACCGCGGCGATGCACCACGGCCATAAGGTGACCTGCCTGGCTCGCGGGGAATCCGGGGACGTGCCCGACGGCATCCGGTTGGTGCGTGGCGACCGCGACCGGCCCGGGGCCTATGCGGCGGTGGCCGTCGAAGACTGGGACGTGGTCGTGGATGTGTCGCGGCAGCCCGGGCAGGTGGCCTCGGCCGTCGCCGCGCTGCGGGAGCGGGCCGGCTCGTACACCTTCGTGTCGTCCGGCAACGTGTACTCCGACGCCGCCACTTTGGGGCAGGACGAGAACGCCGCGCTGCTGGGTGCCCTCGCCGACGGTGTGCTCGGCTCGATGGAGAACTACGGCGAGGCGAAGGTGGCCTGCGAACACTTGGTGCAGGGCGGGTTCGGCGCGGAGCGGTCGCTGATCGCCCGGGCGGGACTGATCGGCGGGCCCGGCGACGTCTCGGACCGCAGCGGCTACTGGCCGATGCGCTTCAGCGAGCCCGCCGCGGCCGACGGAAGCGTGCTGGTGCCCGAGGTTCCTGGGCTGTTCAGCCAGCTGATCGACGTGCGTGACCTGGCCGAGTGGATCGTCGACGCCGCCGAGGACCGCACCACCGGGGTGTTCAACACGACGGGGGAAACCGTGTCGCTGGCCGAGCACCTCGCCGTGGCCCGCGGCGTCGCCGGGCACACCGGGCCGATCGTGGGCGCAGACCCGAACTGGCTGCTGGATCACGGGGTGGAGCCGTGGTCGGGACCGCGGTCGCTGCCGCTCTGGTTACCTGTGCCTGACTACGCCGGCTTCACCGCCCGCGACAGCAGCGCCGCCCGCGCGGCGGGCCTGGTCACCCGACCCCTGGCCGACACCCTCGCCGACACCCTGTACTGGGAGCGGCTCAGGGTGCAGCAGGGCCCCCGCCGGGCCGGGCTCACCGACGTCGACGAGCTGGCCCTGCTGACCGAGCTCGCCGGCCGCTGACCCCTGGCCTGCGCCTGCCGCCTGCCGCCTGCCGCCTGCCCGCGCCTGCCCGGCATCCGCCCCGCGCCTACCCGCCGCCTCACTGTTCCCGGTGCGGACAAATGGTGCCGGCACACCGGGTGCAATTGTCCGAACGGGGAACAGTTGCACCCGCGAGGACGCGGGGACGCGACCGCACCCGTGGGGGACCGAGCCCCCGTGACTACGATGGGGCCATGGCACCCATCAAGGATGATGACCGACCCACCGAGGAACCCGCTGCCCCGGAGCCGTTGGCGCCCCGCGAACCGCCCTTCCAGGCCCTGTTTCCCAACCTGGACCGGGTGTCCAGGTCCGCATTCCGTGCCGGCACCGTCAGCCGACGCCGCATCGGCCGGGCCACGGGCCTCCTGATCGGCGTGGCCGTGATCATCGCCGCCCTGATCGGCGTCAGCGTCATCCTCTGAGCCGCAACACTTTGCGAACCGCGATCCACCGAGCGACCCGAAACCGAAACGTGCCTGAAACACCAGGCACAAATGACACCGAAATGCCCCCGGATAGCCCTGAACGAGGGGCATCCGGAGCCGTCGCGCTCGATAAGCTGTGAGCGTATGGCTTGCCAGTGACGCTGAGTCTTCAAGCTATTAATTCGTTCGTGAGGGGACTGGACGCGTCGTGCTATTCGGGGCCGCTGCACTGGTTACTGCCTCGCTCGCCCTGATCGGGGTGGGCGGGCCCGTTTCGGTGCCCCAATACTCGCTGGTCAGCGAGACCCAGACCGTGCCTGCCCGGGTCTCGGACCGCCAGGGCGACGTGGGTGCAGCCCCGGTCTGGTCGCAGCCCGAGGTTCAATCCGCCGGCGCCGTCGACATCGACCGGTCCGCCCTGCGCACCAGGACCGGATCGAGCCTGCTCGTGGGCATGTCCCATCTCGCCGCGGCGGACTTGGCCGCCTTCGCAGCGGAATACCCCACTCACATCGACGCCCTGCTGGCTGCCCCGCCCGAAGCAACCGTGGTGTCGGCGTGGTGGACCATGCTCGACTCCACCCAACGGGCCTCCCTCGCCGCCGCGACGCCGCGGCTGGTCGGAAACCTCGACGGCGTGCCGTTGGCCGAGCGCAGCCGCGCCAACGAGAGCTACCTGCGGGATGCCCGCGCCGCGGCCGACCGCGCGCTCGACGGCCGCCTCTCGGATGCCGAACGCGCCCTGGCCACCCGCCAGGTGGCCATGCTCGCCCAGGTGTCACTGGCGTTGCAGAGCAGTGCGGACGGGCCCAAACGTCGCCTGATCCTGCTCGACACCACCGGATCCGGACGGGCGGCCATCGCCCTGGGCAACCCGGACACCGCTGATTTCATCGGCTACCTCGTGCCGGGGATGAACTACCAGGTCGAGCCGCAGATGGTGAACTGGACCACGGTGGCCGACGACCTCTACCGCGAACAGCGCGCCATCCTGTCCGCCCACGCCGCCGCCGGCTCAACCCCGACCCTCGCCACCATCGCCTGGATCGGCTACGAAGCGCCCGACCTGTTCTCCGTCGGCGGCCGCGACCGGGCCCAGGCCGGCGCCGCCTTCCTCGAAACCTCCTGGGCGGGCATCCGCGCCAGCCGGGGAGGCGACCAACCCTTCATCACCACGTTCGCGCATTCCTACGGCTCGACGGTCGCTCTCATCGCCCTGGCCAACGGGTCGGTGGAGGTGGATGCCCTCGTCGTCGTCGGCTCCCCGGGCAGCGAGATCCAGTCTGCCGACAAACTCAAGGTCGCCGGCGGAAACATCTTCGTCGGCAAAGCCGACTGGGATCCTGCCGTGAACTCGGCGTTCTTCGGCAGCGATCCCGGTGCGTCCTCCTACGGCGCCAGGGAACTCGGCGTGCACGGCGGGACCGACGCCGTCACCGGTGTCCGGCTGCACGGATCCGTCGGCCACAACGACTATTTCACCCCCGGAAGCGAGTCCCTGCACAACATGGCGCTGATCGGCACCGACAAGGCGGATCTGGCAACCGACGGCGACGAATAGAATTGGAGCTTCCACTTCGATTTTCTTGGGAGTTTCATGTCTGAAATCACGGCCGAGCAGGTTGCCCATCTGGCCAACCTCGCCCGGATCGACCTCAGCTCGGCAGAAATCGATCGCCTCACGGTCGAGCTCGGCCAGATCGTCGACTCAGTCGCCAAGGTCGCCGAGGTGGCCACGCCCGACGTTCCGGCGACCAGCCACCCGATGCCGCTGACCAACGTGTTCCGCGACGACGTGGTCGTGCCGTCGCTCACCGTCGACCAGGCCCTCTCCGGCGCCCCCGACCGTGCCGGCGACAAATTCCGCGTGCCCGCCATCCTGGACGAGGAGTAGCCGAAATGACCAACCTGATCAATCAGACCGCCGCCGCCCTGGCCGGCCTCCTCGCCGACGGCTCGGTCAGCTCCGTCGACGTCACCCGCGCGCACCTCGACCACATCGACGCCGTCGACCCCGACGTGCACGCCTTCCTGCACGTGGCCCGCGACGCCGCCCTCGCCACCGCCGCCCGGGTGGATGCCCGCCGCGCCGCCGGCGAGAAGCTCGGGGCCCTGGCCGGCGTGCCGATCGCCATCAAGGACGTGCTCGCCACCCACGACATGCCCACCACCTCCGGATCGAAGATCCTCGAAGGCTGGATCCCGCCGTACGACGCCACCGTCGTCAGGCGCATCCGCGACGCCGACCTGATCCCGCTCGGCAAGACCAACATGGACGAGTTCGCGATGGGTTCATCCACCGAACACTCCGCCTACGGCCCCACCCACAACCCGTGGGACCTGGACCGCATCCCCGGTGGCTCCGGCGGTGGCTCCGCGGCCGCCGTCGCCGCCTTCGAGGCGCCGTTGGCCCTCGGCAGCGACACCGGCGGATCCATCCGCCAGCCCGCCGCCGTCACCGGCTCGGTCGGCGTCAAGCCCACCTACGGCGGAGTCTCCAGGTACGGCGCCATCGCGCTGGCCTCCTCGCTCGACCAGGTCGGCCCGGTCACCCGCACGGTGCTCGACGCCGCGCTGCTGCACGACGTGATCGGCGGGCACGACCCCCTCGACTCCACGTCGCTCACGGATGCCTGGCCGTCGATGACCGCCGCGGCTCAGGCCGGCCTGAACGACGGCGCCCTCAAGGGCGTGCGTGTCGGCGTGATCAAGGAGCTCAACGGCGCGGGCTTCCAGCCCGGCGTCAAGCAGCGCTTCGAAGAGACCCTGGCCCTGCTCAGCCAGGCCGGCGCCATCGTCAGCGAGGTGAGCGCCCCGAACTTCGAGTACGCGGTCTCCGCCTACTACCTGATCCTGCCCGCCGAGGCCTCCAGCAACCTGGCCCGCTTCGACTCCGTGCGCTTCGGCATCCGGGTGAACCCCGAAGACGGCCCGCTCACCAGCGAGCGCGTCATGGCGGCCACCCGTGACGCCGGCTTCGGCGACGAGGTCAAGCGCCGCATCATCCTGGGCACCTACGCCCTCAGCGCCGGCTACTACGACGCGTACTACGGCAGCGCGCAGAAGGTGCGCACTCTCATCCAGCGCGACTTCGCCGCCGCGTTCGACAAGGTCGACCTGCTCGTCTCGCCCACCGCGCCCACCACGGCGTTCAAGTTCGGCGAGAAGATGCACGACCCGATGGCGATGTACCTCAACGACATCACCACCATCCCGGCCAACCTCGCCGGCATCCCCGGCATGAGCCTGCCGATGGGCCTCGCGCCCGAGGACGGCCTGCCGGTCGGCCTGCAGGTGATGGCGCCCGCCCGCATGGATGCCCGCCTGTACACCTTCGGCGCCGCCGTCGAACAGCTGCTCGAGGCGCACTGGGGGCACACCCTGCTCAGCCGGGCGCCCGCGCTGGCCCACACCGAAATGTTCGCAACCGAAGGGGGAGCCGTCTGATGGCCGCGAAAGCCGAATTGATGGACTACGACAAGGCCCTCGAACTGTTCGAGCCGGTGCTCGGCTTCGAGGTGCACGTCGAACTCAACACCAAGACCAAGATGTTCTGCGGCTGCGCCAACGAGTTCGGCTCCGGCGCCAACACCAACACCTGCCCCACCTGCCTGGGCCTGCCCGGCGGGCTGCCTCAGGTGAACCGCCAGGCCATCGAGTCGTCCATCCGCTTAGGCCTGGCGCTCGGCTGCGAGATCGCCGAGACCAGCCGGTTCGCCCGCAAGAACTACTTCTACCCCGACACCGCGAAGAACTTCCAGACCTCGCAGTACGACGAGCCGATCGCGTTCAACGGTCAGCTCACCATCGAGCTGGAGAGCGGCCGTCAGGTCACGGTCGACATCGAGCGCGCGCACATGGAGGACGACGCCGGCAAGCTCACCCACATGGGCGGCGCTGCCGGACGCATCCAGGGCGCCGACTACTCGCTGGTGGACTACAACCGCGGCGGCGTGCCGCTGGTCGAGATCGTCACCCAGATGATCGAGGGCGCCGAGGCCGACGCCCCCGAGATCGGCAAGACCTACGTCGCCGCCATCCGTGAGATCGTCAAGGCGCTCGGCGTCTCCAACGCCCGGATGGAAGAGGGCAACGTGCGCTGCGACGCGAACGTGTCGCTTCGCCCGCGCGGCTCCAACATCCTGGGCACCCGCACCGAGACCAAGAACGTCAACTCACTGCGCAGCGTCGAACGCGCCGTGCGCTATGAGATCCAGCGCCAGGCCGCGCTGCTGACCGCCGGCGGCACCATCACCCAGGAGACCCGGCACTGGCACGAAGACACCGGCGTCACCTCCGCCGGCCGGCCCAAGAGCGACGCCGACGACTACAGGTACTTCCCCGAGCCCGACCTGGTGCCCGTCGCCCCGTCCCGCGCCTGGGTCGAAGAGCTGCGTGCCACGCTGCCCGAGCCGCCCGCGGCCCGCCGCAAGCGGTTGCAGGCCGACTGGGGCTTTGTGAACCTCGAGTTCCAGGATGTCGTGAACTCCGACCTGCTCGATGTCATGGAGGCCACCATCGCCGCCGGCGCGCCCGCCCAGGCCGCCCGCAAGTGGTGGACCGGCGAGGTCGCCAGGCTCGCCAACGCGGCCGGCATCTCGGCCGACACCCTCGTGACGCCGGCGCAGGTCGCCGCGCTGATCGAGCTGATCACCGACGGCACCCTCACCGACCGCCTGGCCCGCCAGGTGCTCGAGGGCGTCATCGCCGGCGAGGGCACGCCCAGCGAGGTCGTCGCCAGCCGCGGACTCGCCGTCGTCAGCGACGATGGCGCGCTCATCGCGGCCATCGACGACGCTCTCGCCAGCCAGCCCGACGTGCTCGCCAAGATCCGCGACGGCAAGGTGCAGGCCGCCGGCGCTGTCATCGGCGCTGTCATGAAGGCCATGCGCGGCCAGGCGGATGCCGCCAGGGTGCGCGAGCTGGTACTCGAACGCGCCGGAACCGCAGAGCCCGGGTCGGCGGACTAGTGGCCCTGTGGAAGCGCCGGCCGACTGACGTTCCCGGTTCGACGGACGTGCCCGCATCAGCGGGCGCGTCCGGCGCCCTCGGCGTCGGGATGCAGGTGGTGGTGCGGCTGGACCGCACCGGGTACCCCGACTCGGTGGTGGAAGACCCGATCGGGGTGATCACCGCTCCGGGCGAACTCGTCGGCTCGGCGCTCTACGCGCCCGTCGTGGGCAAGGAAGCCATCTGGGTGGTGCACTTCGAGGAACCGTTCTACGGCCTGGACGGCAGCGGCCCGCACGAATCCGCCCGCGTGTCCCAGCGCTCGCTCGAGGCGGCACCGGAGTCATGATCGCCGTGGCCGACCAGAACGGACCGCCCGAAGCCGACATCCGTCGGTGGCGGCGGTATCTGGCCGACGAGCAGGCGGAAGCCGCCGTCTACCGTGACCTGGCCGGACGGCGCAGCGGTGAGGAACGCGACATCCTGCTCGCCCTGGCCGAGGCCGAGGGCCGGCACGAGGAGCACTGGCGTGCCCTGCTCGGTGACAGGGTCGGAGCGCCCCGGAAGGGTGCGCTGCGCACCCGGGTGCTCGGCCTGCTGGCCCGCCGATTCGGGTCGGTCTTTGTGCTCGCGCTCGCTCAGCGCGCCGAGGCCCGGTCGCCGTACGACGGGGATGCCGACGCGACCAGCGCCATGGCCGCCGACGAGCGCATCCACGAGGAGGTCGTCCGCGGACTGGCCGCGCGAGGCCGCCAACGGCTGTCCGGCACCTTCAGGGCCGCGGTCTTCGGGGTCAACGACGGCCTGGTGAGCAACCTGGCGCTCGTACTCGGCATCGGGGCGACCGGGGTACCCGCCGCCACCATCCTCTTCACCGGCCTGGCCGGACTGCTGGCCGGCGCCCTGTCGATGGGCGCGGGGGAGTACGTGTCGGTGCGCTCCCAGCGTGAACTCCTCGACGCCTCCACGCCGAACCCGGCGACGCGCAGCGTGCTCTCGCACCTGGATGAGGCTGCCAACGAGCTCACCCTCGTGTACCGGGCCCAGGGCATGTCGGTCGAGGAGGCGGAGGTGCACGCCCGCGAGGTGCTGCGCACCGTTGCCGTCGCCACCGGTGCGCTCGACGTGAGCCGGCTGACGGCGTCGGCCGCTCCCGAGATCGACGAGCACGAGGCCATCGGCACCGGCATGGGGGCCGCGGTCTCCAGTTTCTGCTTCTTTGCCTCCGGGGCCCTGCTGCCCGTGTTGCCGTACCTGTTCGGCATGCAGGGAGTCGCGGCCATCGTCGTGGCCGCCGTGCTCGTGGGCCTGGCCCTGCTGGCCACCGGCGCCGTCGTGGGGCTGCTCTCGGGCGGACCGCCGCTGAAGCGGGCCCTGCGCCAGCTCGTGATCGGGTTCGGCGCCGCGGGGATCACCTACCTGCTCGGCCTGCTCTTCGGCACCACCGTCGCGTAGCGGCCGCGCCCCGGCCCTGCCCGGCCGCGCCCGGCCGCAACTGGTGCCGCTGCGGACAAGTGCGCCCGGTGTGCCGGGCACATTTGTCCGAACGAGCAACAGTTAGCCGGGCTGGAGCCTGACGGGCGCCGGTCAGCGGCGGTCGTCGCGGCCGGTGAGCGCGAGCAGCCGGGACTGCAGCGGGGCGTCGTCGGGCATCGGAACCGGTGAATCGAACAGGCCGCTTGCCTCCAGCGCGTCCCGCTGCGGCTCGAAGACCGTCCAGACCGCCTCGACCAGCGCCTGGTCGAGGTCCTCGTCTGCCGCGGTCGCCCTGGCGAGGTCCCAAGAGTGAATCGTCACGTCGGAGACCTGCTCGCGCAGGTAGTCCAGGACCGTGACGGTGTCGTAGGAGAGCTGCACCGACGCATCCGACGGGGCAGCCTGCCAGGCCGCGGTGGCCATCGACGAGTAGGTGTTCCACTCGGCAGCGAGGTCGTCCCCGAGCGGCTCGACGCGTCGTCGGGCCTGGTCCAGGGTCAGGCCGGCCAAGAGCGGCGGGATCCACTGCTGCTCCGTCACGACGTGACGCACCAGATCGCCCACGGTCCATTCCTTGTCCGGGGTCGGGGCGTTCCAGTCGCCGACGGCGGCAACGCGCCGGCCGAATTCGCGGTGGGCCTGCTTCTGCAGGGTGTACCAGTCGAACGCCGGGGTCTCGGAGGCCGCTGTGGCGTCGGCGGTGGCGGTGGGGGCGGTATCGGTATCGGTGGTGTTCACAGTCACAGTGGGCTCACTTCGTTGATGGGTCGTGCGGCATCCACCCAGAAGGGAAGGGCCAATGCTGGATGCAACCACACCGGGCCCGTTCGCATTCCTCGTTGCGCCGAGCCGCTAGGTTCGACGTAGAACCCGGCCGGTCAGTGTCGCCGGCCATACCGAAACGAGGCTCCAATGTCAGGTTCGATCGCCGTGATGCTCCCGCGAGACCTCCCGGCCGCGCACGTACTGCCCTACGCCCGCCGCGCCGAGGAGCTCGGCTTCGACGAGATCTGGGTGGTGGAGGACTGCTTCTTCCGGGGCGGAATCGCGCAGGCCGCGGTGCTGCTCGCGGCCACCACCACCATCATTGTGGGAATCGGCATCCTGCCGGCCGCAGCGAGGAACCCCACCTTCGCGACGCTCGAGGTCGGCACTCTGGCCGAGCTCTTTCCCGGCCGTCTGCGGGTGGGGGTCGGGCACGGCATGCCCGGTTGGCTGCGGCAGACCCAGAGCTGGCCGGCCAGCCCGCTGGCCATGCTCGCCGAGACCGTCGACCTGATGCGCGCCCTTCTGCGCGGGCACACCGCCACCGTCTCCGGCCGGTACGCCCACGCGGATGCCGTCAGCCTCGCCGGCGCCCCGGCCACGGTGCCGCCGGTCCTGGCCGGCGTGCGCGGACCGAAGTCCCTCGCCCTGGCCGGCGCTTGCGCCGACGGGGTGGTGCTGGCCGAACCCGTTACGCCCGAGTACCTCGCCGTCGCCATCGCTGCGCTCGACGCCGGACGTGACGCACCGGCCGACACGTTCGGGTTCCCAGACCTCCGCCCGCAGCTCGGGAGCCGCCACGTGGTCGCGTACGCCGTGGCCGCCGTCGACGAGAACCCCGCCAGCGCCCGCGCCCTCGTGCGGCCGGCGCTGGAGTGGATCGGCGAGCCGGACTGGGCCCCGCACATCAGGGTGCTTTCGTTCGCCGAGGACTTCGCCGCCCTGCGCGCCGCCAGCGCCAGCCGGGCGGACTTCGCCCAGGCGCTGCCCGACCAGTGGGTCGACCAGCTCGCCGTGGTGGGCACCGGCGGCGACGCCCGCCGGCGGATCGACGAGCTGCACGCCGCCGGCGCCACGAGTGTCGTCCTGATGCCGGTCGGAGCTGACCCTGTGAATGCTCTGGAGTCCCTGGCCGCGGTCCTGTCGGAGCGGGCTGGTGCCGTTTAGGCTGGAAAGCCAACCGAAGGAGAGCGCCATGGGATTCCTCGATCGACTGCTGGGCCGCCCAGAACAGCCGGAGCAGCCGCGGCCCGCGGCCGGACCGCAGCGCACCGATGACGAGATCGCCGTGGAGCGCTACCGGTATCTGTTGCGCACGGCGCCGCCGGAGACCATCGAGCAGGTGCACACCGAAGCGTTCAGCAAGCTCACCGACCAGCAACGCGACGTGTTGTTCCAGCAGCTCACCGAGAACGCCATGGAGGGCGAACGTCCCGCCAACGCCGAACCGGCCACTCTCGCGAAGTCGGCCACCCGGGCCGAGCTGCGCCAGCCGGGCACGCTGGACCGGGCGTTCGGGGGCGATCAGGCCGGCGGACGGCAGGGCCCCGGCTTCGGCAGCATGCTCGGCGCATCGCTCTTGGGCACCGTGGCCGGCTACGTGGTCGGGTCGGCGTTGGTGAGCGCCTTCCTGCCCGACCTCGGCGGTGGGGCGGATGCGTCCGGTGACGCCGGCGGAGACTCCGCCACCGATTCCGGCACCGATTCCGGCACCGAAACCAACGCCGAGTCCGGCGCAGACTCCGGGGGAGACTTCGGCGGCGATTCCGGCGGGTTCGGCGACTTCGGCGGCGGCGGCGATTTCGGCGGCGACTTCGGTTTCTAACCGGCCAGTGACCGCATCCACCCTGTACTCTCGAAGGTAGCTTCGAGTTGAAGCAGAAGGGTGCGGTTGGGCATGAGTAGGCAAGACGGCAGCGATCGGCAGACCACCGGCGCCGACGTCGACGACACCACCGCCACCATGCTCCACATCGACATGGATGCGTTCTTCGCCTCCGTCGAGCTGCTCGACCACCCCGAACTGGTGCACCTGCCCGTCGTCATCGGCCACAGGTCCGGGCGCTCGGTGGTGACGGCGGCGAACTACGTGGCGCGCAAATACGGGGTCAACTCGGCCATGCCAATGGCCGTCGCGTTGCGCCGGTGCCCGGCCGCCATCGTTCTCGAACCGCACATGAGCCGCTACGCGGAGGTCTCCCGCCAGGTGATGGGCATCTTCGCCGACATGACGCCGATGGTCGAACCGTTGAGCATCGACGAGGCGTTCCTGGATGTCACCGGCGCCCGCAGGGTGCACGGTTCGCCCGCGGAGATCGCCCAGAAGATCCGGGCGCGGGTGTTCGCCGAGACCGGGCTCACCTGCTCGGTCGGGGCCGCGTCGACCAAGTTCGTGGCCAAACTGGCCTCGGGCAGGGCCAAGCCAGACGGACTGCTCGTGATTCCGGCGGAGGACACCATCGGCTTCCTGCATCCGCTGCCCGTCGGCGCCCTCTGGGGAGTGGGCGCCACCACCGAAGGGGCATTGCTCGCTCTGGGACTGCGCCGGGTGAGCGACATCGCCCACGCACCCCTGGAGCTGCTGCAGCGCGCCGTGGGGGGCGCCACCGCGCAGAAGCTGCACGATCTGTCGTGGGGCATCGATCCGCGCAGCATCAACCTCGAGCGCGAGGAGAAGAGCATCGGGCACGAGGTGACCTTCGAACACGACGTGACGGATGTCGCCCGGTTGCGCAGCGAACTGCTCCGCCAGTCCGATGCGGTGGCGGCCAAGTTGCGCGGCAACGGACTGGTGGCCCGCACCGTGGTGCTCAAGCTGCGCTACGCCGACTTCAGCACGGTGACCAGGTCGCGCACCCTGACCGAGCCCACCAATGTGGGCCGGCGGATCTACGAGGAGGTCGCCGCCAGCTTCGACGTGCTCTCGGCCCGGGGGATCCGGGTGCGTCTGATCGGCGTGCGGGCCGAGCAGCTGGGCACCGGCGACGGCGCCGGGATGGGGCTGTGGGACGACGACGACGACTGGCGGGAGGCCGAACTCGCCGTGGACACCGTCACCGCCAGGTTCGGCCGCGGCATCGTGCGGCCGGCGTCGCAGCTGGGCGGAGGGAGCGCTCCGAAGCGGGATGTGCACCCGTTCGGCACACCGAAGCAGGTGGGGGAGTAACCTCGCAGCATGACTAATCTCGCCTTGAAGCTTGCAGAAAACGCTCGGTCCATCGGCGTCAGGTCCGCCTACGGAGACCCCGTAGAGATCGAGGGCGTCACCATCGTTCCGGTTGCCCTGGTGCAGTACGGCTTCGGCGGCGGCGGCGAAGGCGACGACTCCGCGGCGGCCGGCGGCGGCGGGGGCGGCATGGCCATCCCGATCGGCGCCTACGTCAAGTCCGGCGGAGCGGCCCGCTTCGAGCCGAACGTGATCTCGCTGCTGGCCGTCGGCATCCCCTTCGTCTGGGTAGCCGGCAAGGCCGTGGCCCGAATCATCCGCGCGCTCAAGCGCTAGCGGAGCGGGGCCGTAGCCCCAGCCGACCTCCGAGGGTGACGGGCGATGGTGTGACGCCGCCCGTCCCACCGGCATGCCCAGCCGCGGTCTATACTCGAAGCTGAACACGGGAGTCCGGTGAACCGGGCTGAGAGGAAGCTACTTCAGCTTCGACCGTCGAACCTGATCTGGATCATGCCAGCGCAGGGAGGCTTCTCAATCCCGTGCCCTGTATTCATCTACGGAAAGGGCACGATCAGTGCACGCATCAACTCATCTTCTGGCTCCGTCCACGTCGCGAACACCGCGGGTGTTGAAATGGCGGGTCGTCGACATTGTCGTGGCCAGCGTCATCGGCGTCGCCAGCGGCGTGATCTTCTGGGCCTGGGGCCTGGCCTGGTCGCCGCTCAGCGCCCTGCTGGCCTTCACCCCCGGGCTCGAGGGCCTCTTGGCCGGCGGCTGGCTGTTCGCCGGTGTGCTCGGCGGGCTCATCATCCGCAAACCCGGCGCCGCGGTCTACACCGAGGTCGTCGCCGCGGTGGTGTCGATGCTCATCGGCACGCAGTGGGGCTTCTCCACGCTGATCTGGGGTGTGGTCGAAGGCCTGGGCGCCGAGATCGTGCTGGCGCTGTTCTTCTACGCCAATTGGCGCCTCGGCGTCGCCCTGCTGGCCGGTGCCGGCGCCGGTGTGGCGGTGGGCCTGCTCGACACCACCTTCACGAGCTACGCCGCCCTCGACTTCGGCTATAAGGCCGTCTACTTCGTCTCCGCGGTCGTGTCCGGCATGGTGCTGGCCGGGCTGCTCTCCTGGTTGGCGGTGCGGGGGCTCGCCCGCACCGGCGCGCTCAGCCGGTTCGCGTCCGGCCGCGAATCGGGGCAGAGCGACCGGGTCCAGACGTCGCCCGCACGGTGACCTGGTTGGGATGCCCGCAGCGCGTCGCCGGGGCCCGCTCATGACCGGCGGCGCCAGGGTCACGGCCTCCGGCTGGGGCTGGCGGCACGCCGGTCGCGCGCGCGCCGCGGTCTCCGGGCTCGATCTCGACATCCGCCCGGGGGAGCGGGTACTCGTGCTCGGGCCCAGCGGTGCCGGCAAGAGCACGCTGATGCACGCCCTCGCCGGTGTGCTCGGCGACGACGAGGATGGCGACGAGACCGGTGAGCTGCTCGTCGACGGCCGGCGGCCCAGCCAGTCCCGCGGCCGGGTGGGTCTGGTGCTGCAGGACCCCGACTCGCAGGTTGTGCTGGCCAGGGTGGGCGACGACGTTGCCTTCGGCTGCGAGAACCTCGCGGTTCCGGCCGTCGAGATCTGGCCGCGGGTGCGCCGCGCCCTGGCCGACGTGGGCCTCGACCTGCCGCTGGCGCACCCGACCAGCGCCCTCAGCGGCGGGCAGAAACAGCGCCTGGCCCTGGCCGGTGTGCTGGCCATGCGCCCGGGCCTGGTGCTGCTCGACGAACCCACCGCCAACCTCGACCCCGACGGCGTGGTGGAGGTGCGCGACGCCGTGCTGCGCTCGGTCGAGGCTACCGGTGCCACCCTGATCGTGATCGAGCACCGGGTTGCCGTCTGGCAGCACGTGGTAGACCGCATCATCGTGCTCGACCCGGCGGGTGGGATCCTCGCCGACGGACCCACCGGCACCGTGCTCGACGCCGAAGGCGAGCGTCTCGCCGCCGCCGGGGTCTGGATCCCGCGGTTTCCCCCGGAGACGCCAGACCGTCGTGGCCGCACCGACTCCGACGACGGCCGGCTGCTGCTGACCGCCGAAGGCTTGGCCGTCGGGCGGGTCCCGTTCGCCCGCAAGCAGGCCGTCGTGGTCGCTGACGACCTCACCCTCGGCATCCGGGCTGGCACGGCCACCGCGATCACCGGACCGAACGGCACCGGCAAGTCCACCCTCGCGCTCACCCTGGCCGGGCTGCTCGCCCCGGCGGGTGGACGCCTCAGCGCCGAAGCGTCGCTGGCCGCGGGGCTCGGGCCTGCCCCGCATCGTTGGCGTTCCCGCGACCTCCTGGAACGGATCGGCACCGTGTTCCAGGACCCGGAACACCAGTTCCTCGCCGGTACGGTGCGGGACGAGCTCGCCATCGGTCCCCGTGCCCTCGGACTGGACGGCACCGCCAGGACCGAGCGGGTGGACGGGCTCCTGCATCGGCTGAGGCTGGATCATCTCGCCGACGCGAACCCGTTCACGCTGTCGGGTGGCGAGAAGCGCCGGCTCTCCGTGGCCACGGTGCTGGCGACCCGGCCCCGGCTGCTCGTGCTCGACGAACCGACCTTCGGCCAGGATTCCCGCACCTGGGCTGAGCTCGTGCGGTTGCTGGCCGAACTGCTGGACACCGGCACCGCCGTGGTGGCCGTGACGCACGACGAGCAGTTCGTGACCGCGCTGGCGGATGCGCGGCTCACCCTGGTGCCGGCGCAGGCGCAGGCGCCGGCGAGCGGCCGTAGCGTGACGACTGCGCGGCCCCAGCACATCGGATCGTCGGGCACCGGCCAGACGCCGCCGGCCGGAACGGACCTGCCGTGAGCCTGATGACGCCGGAGATCCGGCCGAGCGCGATCGCCCGGGTGAACCCGGTGGCCAAGCTCGCCGTGGCGCTCCTGATCAGTTGCGCGCTGATGCTGTCCATCGACTGGGTCTCTGCGGCCGTCGCCCTCCTGCTCGAGGCCGTGCTGTTGGCCTGGTGCGGGCTGAGTGCCCGCCAGTTCTGGCTGCGCACCGCACCGGTCTGGATCGCCGCACCCTTCGCCGTGCTCACCACGGTGCTCTACGGGCAGGACTCCGGGGCCGTGCTGTTCGCCGTCGGGTTCGTGTCGGTCACCGAGGGATCGGTGGCGCTCGCCCTCGCGATCGGACTGCGGATCCTGGCCATCGGCATCCCCGGGATCGTGCTGTTGGCCACCACCGACCCGACCGACCTGGGTGACGGTCTCGCGCAGGTACTGCGGCTGCCCGCCCGGTTCGTGCTCGGCGCGCTGGCCGGTTTGCGACTGGTGGGCATGTTCATCGACGACTGGCACTCGCTCGCCCTCGCCAGGCGGGCCAGGGGAGTGGGCGACGGCGGCGGGCTGCGCGGCCGCGCCCGCAGGTTCGGTGGGTTGGCATTCGCGCTGCTGGTGCTGTCGGTTCGCCGCGGCAGCAAGCTGGCCACGGCCATGGAGGCGCGTGGCTTCGGCAGCGACGAACCGCGCACCTGGGCCAGGGAATCGGTGTTCGGGATGCGCGACGGCCTGGTCGTGGCCATCGGGGTGGGCATTGCCGCGGCGGCGATCACGGCGGCAGTTCTGGCGGGGACGTGGCATTTTGTGCTCGCCTGACCTGGTCGCGCCGGTGCTCGACGCCGTCAGGGCGCTGGGACGGAACCCGGTGGGCGAGAGAGCCGTTGTCCTCATCGACGGTCCGAGCGGAGCGGGCAAGAGCACCCTCGCCGATGCCGTGGTGGCCGCCTGGCCGGGCCCGGTGCCGCCGACCCTGGTGCGCCTGGACGATGTCTACCCCGGCTGGGGCGGCCTGGACGCCGCCATCGACCTGGTCGGCCGGCTGCTGCTCGACGCCAGGGACTCCGGACGGCCCGCGGTCTGGCGGCGTTACGACTGGGCCACGGGCCGCCCGGCCGAATGGCACACCGTCGAGCCCGGCCGGCCTCTCGTGATCGAGGGCTGCGGTGCCCTGGCCAGGGCGCACACTCAGCTCAGTGACGTGCGGGTGTGGCTGGACGCCGACGACGGCATCCGCAAGCAGCGGGCGCTGGCCCGTGATGGCGGCGGTTTCGAGGCGCATTGGGACCAGTGGCAGCACGACTGGGAGGCCTACCGGAGCCGGGACGAACCCGAACGCTGGGCGACGGTGCGGTTGGCGGGCACCCCGCTCGCGACCGGCCGACCGGCGGGGTCACCGGCGAAATCCGTGCCTCCGCAGTAAGTTGGGGTCATGACTACCCCGCAGAGTGAGAACACCGAGTACACGGTGGAGTTCGTGGACGGCCCGCTCGAGGGCCAGACCGACTCCCGGGTACTCCTGCACGGCACGCACGACGCCCGGATCAGCATGGTCGCCGCCGTGGACAGCATGGAATCGCTGTTCTGGTACAACGAAATCGACAGCCGCGAGGTGCAGGGCAAGCTACACGTGCGTTATGCCTTCGACTCCTCCGACAGCGACCCCATCGAATCCAACGACGAGCCGGACTGAGCAGCAGGCGGCACCGCCCGCTGGTTACCAGCTGGCGATAAGCGCGCCGACCAGCGGCACCGGGTGCAGCAGCCGCCACCCGGGCCCGGGGTCGGACAGGGTGCTATCGAGTTCCAGCGTGGACGACACGCTCTCGCCGAACGCATCCACGGTGACCCGGCCGATCTTGGCTCCGGCGCGGCCGGTCTTGACTTCGTCGAGCGTCACCGCGGCGTCGCCGGCAGCGGCGGCCTGCCAGCCGAACCGGGTCTTGGGGGTGGCGACCACGGCCTCAGCAGAGTCACCCCACGCCGTCGTGAGGGTCGCGTACGCGTCACCCTCGGCCAATACGGGCATCTCCGTGACCCCGGCCCGTGCCGACGCCATCAGCGCCGTCAGGTCGGCGGTGAGGGTGTCGTAGTCCGGCTCGCCCAGGAAGGCGCCGGCGAAGGTGAAGGTGTTCGCGCCGGCCACCACGGTGCCGGTGAACAGGAAGCAGACCCCGCCGCCGTCGGTGTAGCTGCGCGAAATGCCGGTGATGCCTTCCTCGGGCAGGTAGGCGGTGGTGTTGTTGACGCCGCGTTGGCCGACCAGCGCCGACGCCGGCTGCGCGATGATGTCGGCTATCACCGGATTCGTCGCGGCCAGGCCGGCGATCCTGGCCAGGTCGGCGCCGGTGCCGGCACTGCCGTCGCCGAGGCCGTTGGCATCGACGACGGTGCTGGTCTCCATGCCGTTGGCCGCCAGCCAGGCGTTGGCGGCGGTGAGGTAGGCGTCGACGGAGCCGAACGCCCAGCGGGCCAGGGTGTCGGCGTGGTTGTTGCTGGAGCCGAGGATCATGGCCTGCAGCATTTCTCGTTCTGTCCAGCTCTCGCCGGGGAAGACGATGACGGTCCGGGCGTCCTGGGCGGTGTAGTCGAGGTAATCCTGGTAGTCGGCGGTCACCAACGAATACGCCGGACCGGGTTCGCCGACAGCGAGCGGTTTGGCGTCGAGCACTACGAGCGCGGTGATGATCTTGGCCGCCGAGGCCATCGGCAGGGGATCGCTGCCGCCGCCGACGGCGATGGTGTCCACGGCCAGGGTCGTGGGTGCGGGGTCAGTCGTTGTGCCGGCGGTGTCGGTGGTGTCGACGGGCTCGGCGCTGTCTGCCGGGGTGAGGGCGAGCAGGCCGCTGCTGCCGGCGGCAGGAAGCACCGGGGTGGATGCTGCCACGGCGGCGGGCGGTGTGGCCGGAGTGACGGTGGCCGTCGGGAGAGGCCCGAGCAGGGTGGCCGGCCCGTATACACCGATCCCCAGAATGACGAGGGTTCCCACCAGAACACCGATGACCCGGCCAGGTCGAAATCTACTCATGGTTCAGGGTAGCCGACACCGCTCAGGCCCAGCCCAGCTCGTGCAGCCTGTCGTCGTCAATGCCGTAGAAATGCGCGATTTCGTGCACCAGGGTCACGTGCACCTCGTCGCGCAGCTCGTCGAGGTCGCTGGACATGGCCAGCAGCGGCTCGCGGAAGAGGATGATGCGGTCGGGCATTTCGCCGAAGCCGTACTGGCCGCGTTCGGTGAGGGCGACGCCGTCGTACAGGCCCAGGGTGTCGAGCGTGCCGTCCTCCGGGCGGTCCTCGACAACGAAGATCACGTTGTCGAGGCCGTCGACCATGTCATCGGGCAGAAGGTCGAGCTGGTCGATGACGAGTCGTTCGAAGTCGTCGTGGTTGAGCGTGAGCATCCACTCAGCATGGCACGCGCAGGTCTCGGGTTAAGGCAGAAAGTCCCGGTCGCTGTCGCGACCGGGACTTTCGTTCACTTGGGGTGAGTAACGGGGCTTGAACCCGCGACCTCCTGGACCACAACCAGGCGCTCTACCAGCTGAGCTATACCCACCAAGTGCCGCTTCACTCTGACGAGCGAAGGCAACTCAAGAATTCTATTACACCTTTTGGGTGAAGATGTTCACTACGGCCGCTGCGTGCGATTTTGCTTCGGCGCTGGTCGGTCCGGGATCGGCGACGAAGACACTCTGACGGTAGTACGCGAGCTCACGAATCGATTCCAGGATGTCGGCGAGGGCGCGGTGGCCGCCGTCCTTGGCCGGCGCGTTGAAGTAGGCCCGAGGGAACCAGCGGTGGGCGAGTTCCTTGATCGACGAGACGTCGACGTTGCGGTAGTGCAGCTGCTTGTCCAGGCGCGGCATGTACTTGGCCAGGAACGCACGGTCGGTGCCGATCGAGTTTCCGGCCAGCGGGGCTCGCTGGTCTTCGGGAACGAACCGCAGCACGTACTCGAGCACCTGGTACTCGGCTTCGGCCACACTCACGCCGTTGGGGATCTCCTCGATCAGACCGGACGAAGTGTGCATGTTGCGCACGAAGTCGCCCATGTTCGTCAGGGCGGAAGCATCTGGCTTGATCACGATGTCCAGGCCGGGGTCGAGAATGTTGAGGTCGAAGTCGGTGACGACCACCGCAATCTCGACCAATTCGTCATTGTTGATGTCGAGCCCGGTCATTTCACAGTCGATCCACACCAACCGGTCACTGCTGTTTGTCATGGGGCGAGTCTAGCGGTGGGGCCGGACAGCGCCGCCGGACAGCGCCGCCGGGCAGGTCCGGCGGCCACTCGGGCCCACCGCTCGTAGACTGGCCCTGATGCTTACAACACTCGCCATCTTGCTGCTGCTCAACGCCGTCTGGAACGTCGTGGTCTGGCCACGCTTCTACAAGAGGGTCAGTCAGGATGACCGGGCGCGGGACACCGCCGGCAAGCCGACGACGTTCCTGATCGTGCACGCTGTGCTGGTCGGCGTGTCCCTGCTGCTGGCCGCCGTTTCGGCGATCGTGGCCGTCATCGCTCTCGTCAACGCTTAGTCGCACCCCGTCAGGAGCCGTCATGGACCTTATCTTCTTCTCGTCGGCGTTCTGTGAGCCGTGCCTGCAGACCCGGGCCGTGCTGGCCGAGGTGGAGCGCCTGGTTCCGGCCGCCACCGTGCGTGAGTACGACGTGGCGCACGACAACGCTGTGGCGGAGGCCGCCGGCATCCGCAACACGCCGACGATCATCGTGCGGAACGCCGCCGGCGACGAGGTGTTCCGCGCGGCGGGTGTACCGACCCTCGCCCAGGTGCTGGTGGCCACCGCCAAAGCGCTCTAGGCGCGCCGCCGCCGGGAGCCCGTCCCCGACTGCGGTATCGTTGAAGCGCTATGCGCCCCCGTAGCTCAGGGGATAGAGCAGGAGCCTTCTAATCTCTTTGTCGCAGGTTCGAATCCTGCCGGGGGCACAGCACAACCCCGCCGGCCAGTCCGGCGGGGTTGGTTTTTTGCCGCGGGTGCGATTGCATCGGGCGCAACCGGTCGGCCGGGCGCGTCGCCGTCTGAGCGGGCGGATGTGCAGGCAGCCACCCTCATCGGCTTGATAGATTCGTCACATGCGAGAACTCCAGGCGCGAATCATCGCCGAACTGCACGTCACACCGACCATCGACCCCGCCGCGGAGATCCGGCGCCGCATCGAATTCCTCAAGGACTACCTGCTCGCCAGTGGTGCGAAGGGACTCGTGCTGGGCATCAGCGGCGGACAGGACTCCTCCCTGGCCGGGCGTCTCTGCCAGCTGGCGATCGAGGAACTCACCGTGGAGGGCCATGCCCTGCGGTTCGTGCCGGTGCGACTGCCGTACGCGGTGCAGCGGGACGAGGACGACGCGCAGCTCGCCCTGGAATTCATCGCACCGGAGTCCACCCTCACGTTCAACATCCAGCGCGCCGTCGACGGTTTCGAAGCCGAATTCGGCGACAGCACCGGCGCCGAGATGCCGGACTTCGACAAAGGCAACGTCAAGGCCCGTGCCCGGATGATCGCGCAGTACGCCATCGCCGGCGCCCAGGGCCTGTTGGTGGTCGGAACCGACCACGCGGCGGAGGCCGTCACCGGTTTCTTCACCAAGTACGGCGACGGTGGCGCTGACCTCCTGCCGCTGACCGGTCTCAGCAAGCGCCAGGGCCGGTCTCTGCTGATGGAGCTCGGCGCTCCCGAGCACCTCTACCTCAAGGCGCCGACGGCCGATCTGCTCGACGACAACCCCGGGCAGACCGACGAGGCGAACCTGGGTATGCAGTACGAGCACATCGATGACTTCCTCGAAGGCAAGCCCGTGGACGACACCGTGGCCCAGGCCATTGAGCGCCGCTACCTGGGCACAGAACACAAGCGCCGCGTGCCCGCATCCCTGTTCGACGACTGGTGGAAGTAGCACCGGAGCACACACCCCCGCGAACGCAGAAAACGCCGACCCGCTCGAGAGCAGGCCGGCGTTTTCTGGGTGTGGGTTAGGGCGTGCCCAGCGGCGCCGGACGGACCTCGAGGGCCTGCACGTCGTCGAGGAGGCGCTGGGTCTCGGTGGACGGGGACGCAGCCGAGGGCGCGGCCGGGGCGGGGACGTACCCGAGCGGCTGCGCGGCCGGAATCTGGACGGGGGCTGCGGGAGTCGCGAACTGGTCGTGGTGCTGCTGCGCGACCCAGGCGTCCTGCTCGGCCAGGAGGTTCTTCTCGGTGGACGTGTTCTGGGACTTCCAGCGGTCGAGATCGCCCTGGAAGATCTTGCGCGCCCTGGACGGCTTGTTCTGCCAGTCGATGAGCCGGTCGCGGAACTCCACGAGTGCCGGCTCGAGCTGGTAGCCGAAGGTGGCCGAGGTGCGCTTGAGCTCGGACAGCTGGTGGGCAGCCCAATCGGCGGCGATGCTCGAACCCTTGATCGGCAGCAAGCGGATCTGGATGTCGGCCATGCCGACGGCGCGGTCGTTCATCACCTGCTCCTGCGGGGTCAGGGAGTTCCACACGGAGGCCTCGGTCGCGGCATCCACGATGGAGCCGATGGCCGCGGCCTTGAGCTCGCGGTCGTGCTGGGCGAGCAGGCGCGCAATCGCACCGCGCGCGATCCAGGACGCCAGGAGGCTGGCCACGATAATGGCGACGATCAGCACGACGGCGCTGAAAATCACGGGCTGGTTCCTGGTCGCTGAGAGCCAGGTTACGAAATCATTCCACCACTGCATGTGCCGAACGCTACCTCGTGCCCCGGCGCAACGGCGGCAACCGTGGCGGCGTGGCCGATACACGGTGTCAAACCGACCCTCCGGGCGGTGGGGCCGCCGGGCCGGGACCTCGGTCGAGGGCGTCGCGACTGAGCATGGCGGCGCCGGCGACGGCGGCCGGCATGGCGACGATCGCCAGGAACGGAACCAGGAAAAGCAGGTAGCACGCCGCCCCGAAACCGACGGCGATACCGCGGCGCGCCCGCAAGGCCCGGCGCCGCTCCCGCACGCTGAACCCGCGGGCGTCGAAGGCGAAACCGGTGAGTTCCACCGCCAGCAACCAGCCGCCGAAGAGTGCGCCGAACACGGCGACGGCGATGGGGCCCACCAACGGAATGAACCCGCAGACCAGCAGCAGCAGGCCAACACCGATGGCCGGCAGCAGCAGCCGGATACCGTCGCCGATGGCGCGGCCTGCGGAGCGCCAGAACCCGCGTTCCACGGCGGTGGGCGGGTTGCCGAGGGTGTTCTCGACCGCGCGCCAGATGCGCTCGTAGAACGGGTCGCCCACCACCAGGGTGACGGCGGTGAAGGTGTAGACCACGAGCAGGGCGGCCACGAGCACGAAGACCAGCGCCGCGGCCACCCGCGTGGTGAGGAGCACTGGATCGGCCCAGTCGTTGGCGAACGGGGTGGCCCAGATGACGATCGCATCGATGTTCGCGATGAGCAGCACGATGCCGACGAGGTAGACCGCGCCGACGGCCACCGCGGGGATCGCGCCGAGCAGCATCAGCTTCGGCGAGCTGATCCACATTCCGAACCCGCGCCCCAAGTAGCCCACCCCCGTCGCGAGGTCGTGCACCAACCCGCGCGGGGCCGGAACAGCGGGCACGGGATCGGGCTGGGGCAGCATCGTTTCAGCGTACCGGCGGTGACGAATCTGCGGGGGCGGCTCCGGGCCAAGGCGTGTCAGCGAAAACAGTCCGTCGCGTCGTCGATCCGCCAGAAGGCCCCCAGATCGATGCGCCGGGTGGGCATCACCAGTCGACGGGCGAGGTACCGTTCGCCGTCGGGATGCGTCTCGCGTTCGATGTGGCCGAGCACGGCACCGGATCGGTCCAGGACCCGCCAGAGGCCGTCGCGCACGGCTACCAGGCTGGGCCCCGTCGTTCGGGCGGCGCCGACGGCGTGGGCGAGGGTGACGGGTCGTGTGGAGCGTGGTGCGGCCGTGGTTCGTGCAGCGGTGGTTCCTACAGCCATGGTGAGGGTAGACATGGTGTGCTCCAATCCGGGGGCGGGGGCGGATGCCGTTGGCCTCACGGTAGAGCCGACCACCGACATTCGCCCCGCCCGCCCGGAGCCGGGGTGCCGGGCTAGTTCATGCCGGTACCGTGCACGGCGTACGGCTCGATGGCCGCGATCTCCGCGGCCTCGAGCCCGGGAGCCTCGAGCGCAGCCACGGTCTGTTCGAGCTGGCCGATGCTGCTGGCACCCACGAGCACGCTGGTGACCTGAGGTTGCCGCAGGATCCAGGTGACGGCGAGCTGGGCCAGGGTCTGCCCGCGGCCCGCGGCGATCGTGTTGAGGGCGCGGGCGCGCTCGAGGTAACTGGCGTTGAGTGAACTCTCGTTCAGGAACCGGCTCGTCGCGACGCGAGAGTCCGACGGCACGGAGCCGCCCAGGTACCGGTCGGTGAGCAGACCCTGGGCCAGCGGGGAGAAGACGATGCTGCCCATGCCGAGGTCGTCGAGCACCGGGAAGAGGCCGTCTTCGATGTGCCGGTCGAACATGGAGTACCGCGGCTGGTGGATGAGCAGCGGGATCTTGTGCTCGGCCAGGGCCGCGTAGGCGGCCACCGTCTGCTCTGGGCTGTAGTTGGAGATACCGGCGTACAGAGCCTTGCCCGACTGCACGGCCGTGGCCAGGGCGCCCATGGTCTCCTCGATGGGCGTCTCGGGGTCGGGGCGGTGGGAGTAGAAGATGTCGACGTAATCCAGGCCGAGGCGGCCGAGGCTCGCGTCCAGCGACGAGAGCAGGTACTTGCGCGAGCCGAAGTCGCCGTAGGGGCCCGCCCACATGTCGTAGCCGGCCTTGCTGGAGATGATCATTTCGTCGCGGTATGGGCGGAAGTCTTCGGCGAAGATGCGGCCGAAGTTGGTTTCGGCGGAGCCTGCAGGCGGGCCGTAGTTGTTGGCCAGGTCGAAGTGGGTCACACCAAGGTCGAAGGCCCGGCGCAGGATGCCGCGCTGGGTGTCGATGGGGCGTTCGTGTCCGAAGTTGTGCCACAACCCCAACGACAGTGCGGGGAGTTTCAGGCCACTGCGCCCGGTTCGGCGGTACGGCATCTCGGAATAGCGGTTCTCTGCGGCAGTGAAGGTCATGAACTCACTCTAGATCCGGGCCCCCTCCCCACCCGGGCAGAGGCCCGGGTTATCCACACCCGGGGTCGCCGCGGCCGAAGTCCGGCGCCGAGCGAACGAGGGTGGATGCAGCGCGGCCCGGGAACACGAACCCGGCACGAGGACTGCTCCCGGGCCGCGCCCATCCCAGCCAGCCTCGTGCCGCCCAGGAGAGTCCCATGACCGACACCATCGCCCTGACCGGAATCGTGGCCACAACTCCGCGCCACCTGGTGACCAGTTCCGGCTTGGCCATCACCTCATTCCGGCTGGCCTGCCGGCAACGACGCTTTGACCGGGCGAAGAACGCCTGGGTCGACGCCGACACCAACTGGTACACGGTCTCCAGCTTCCGGCAGCTCGCCCACAACGTGGAGCGGTCGGTGCACAAGGGTGAGCCGGTGCTCGTGACCGGGCGGCTGCGTATCCGGGACTGGGAGAACGAGGATCGGGCCGGCACCTCGGTTGAGGTGGAGGCCGATGCAGTGGGTCACAATCTCACCTGGGGAACCACAGCCCTGGTGCGGAGTGCACCGGCGGCGGCGGCCGAGCAGCGGGACGCCGATCCGGCCGGCGCGGGCGTCGCCGCGGAGTCCCCACTGGAATCCGAGGAGGCCGAACCTGAAACCGCTCGGGGCGGATCGGAAACACAGTCCGCTTAGACTCGACTTCTCGGTCGCAGCGTGCGACTGCGGGGGAGGACTACGCGTGGCCCGGATCTTGGACGCACCCGTGCGGCACAGCCGCAGAGCAACGACCGGGGCGGTGTTCCTGGTCCTCGGACTGAGCCTGGCCGGATGCACCGCATCCTCGGCGGGCCCCAGCACGCCGACGCCTTCGCCGACCGCATCCGTGACACCCAGCCCCACTCCCACGGAGGCGGCAGCGCCTGCTCTGGTGCCCGAGGGCGGCGCCACCGAGAACCTGCCGTATTTCGACGCTGTCATCACCGCGGCGCTGGCCGCCGACCCCACTGCCGCCGGTCGAAGCTACATCGACGCGCTGGTCGCCGCCGGTTTCGACAAGGCGGGCATGCAAGTGACCTCCGACACGACCACCAAGGGCGCACCGGCCGACTCCATCCAGTTCTCCGCGAACATCAACGGAGAGTGCCTGATTGGCCAGAACGGTCCGTCCTCCGGCGGCTACCAGAGCGTCGTCGCCCCCCTGCTCGCCACCGGAACGTGTCTCGTGGGAGCCACGCGCCAAATAGACTGGTAAACACTATGGCCGAATTCATTTACTCGATGGTGCGTGCGCGCAAAGCCATTGGAGACAAGCTCATCCTCGACGACGTCACGATGTCGTTCTTCCCCGGAGCCAAGATCGGCGTGGTGGGCCCCAACGGTGCCGGTAAGTCCACGATCCTGAAGATCATGGCCGGACTCGATACCCCGAGCAACGGTGAGGCCCGGCTGTCGCCCGGCTACTCCGTCGGCATCCTGATGCAGGAGCCGCAGCTCGACGAGACCAAGACCGTGCTGGAGAACGTGCAGGAAGGTGTTGGCCCGATCAAGGCCAAGGTCGACAGGTTCAACGAGATCAGTGCCGCGCTGGCCGAGCCCGACGCCGACTTCGACACCCTGCTCGAAGAGATGGGCACCCTGCAGGAAGAGATCGACGCTGCCGACGCCTGGGACCTCGACTCCCAGCTCGAACAGGCGATGGATGCCCTGCGCACCCCGCCGGGCGACTACTCGGTCGTCGACCTGTCCGGTGGTGAGAAGCGCCGCGTGGCGCTCTGCAAGCTGCTGCTGCAGAAGCCCGACCTGCTGCTCCTTGACGAACCGACTAACCACCTCGACGCCGAGAGCGTGCTCTGGCTCGAGCAGCACCTCGCCAAGTACCCCGGCGCCGTGCTCGCCGTGACCCACGACCGGTACTTCCTCGACCACGTGGCCGAGTGGATCGCCGAAATCGACCGCGGCCACCTGTACCCGTACGAGGGCAACTACTCCACCTACCTGGAGAAGAAGCAGGAGCGCCTGCAGGTGCAGGGCAAGAAGGACGCCAAGCTCTCCAAGCGCCTCGCTGAAGAACTCGACTGGGTGCGCTCCAACGCCAAGGGCCGTCAGGCCAAGTCGAAGGCCCGCCTGGCCCGGTACGAAGAGATGGTCAACGAGGCCGAGCGCGGACGCAAGCTCGACTTCGAAGACATCCAGATCCCCGTCGGCCCGCGCCTGGGCGCGCAGGTCATCGACGCCAAGAAGCTGAAGAAGGGCTTCGGCGACCGCGTGCTGGTGGAGGATCTCTCCTTCACCCTGCCCCGGAACGGCATCGTCGGCGTGATCGGCCCGAACGGTGTGGGTAAGACCACCCTGTTCAAGACCATCGTCGGCCTCGAACCGCTCGATGCCGGTGACCTGAAGATCGGCGAGACCGTCGACATCTCCTACGTCGACCAGTCCCGTGGCGGCATCGACCCGAACAAGTCGCTCTGGGAGGTCGTCTCGGACGGCCAGGACTACATCCAGGTCGGCAAGACCGAGGTGCCGTCCCGCGCCTACGTGTCCACCTTCGGTTTCAAGGGCCCCGACCAGCAGAAGAAGGCCGGGGTGCTTTCCGGTGGTGAGCGCAACCGCCTGAACCTGGCGCTCACGCTCAAGCAGGGCGGCAACCTGTTGCTGCTCGACGAACCGACTAACGACCTGGATGTGGAAACCCTCGGCTCGCTCGAGAACGCGTTGCTGGAATTCCCCGGTTGCGCCGTGGTCATCACCCACGACCGGTGGTTCCTCGACCGCATCGCCACGCACATCCTCTCCTACGAGGGAACGGCGGAAGAACCGGGCAACTGGTACTGGTTCGAGGGCAACTTCGAGTCCTACGAGCAGAACAAGATCGAGCGGCTCGGCCCGGACGCGGCCAAGCCGCACCGGTCCGCGTACCGCAAACTGACGCGCGACTAGGAACCCCCATGCGGCTACACGTTCCCATCCGGCTGCGCTGGTCGGACCTCGACGCGTACGCCCACGTCAACAACGCCGAGATGCTGCGCCTCCTCGAGGAGGCGCGCATCCAGGCGTTCTGGGTGAATGACGAAGCTGACGGCACCGATGCTGGCGCCCCCGGCGCCCACCCGGTCGGCGCGAGCACTGCGGTGCTCGACGGCCGGCCGGGCGCGGCGACGCTCACCCTGATCGCGCGCCTGGAGATCGAATACCTGGCACCGATCCCGTACCTGCGGGCGCCGATCGACATCCAGTTGTGGATCGGTAAGCTCGGCGGCGCCAGCCTCGACGTGTGTTACGAGGTCTACGGACCGACCGAGAACGGCAGCGCGACACTGTACGCGCGAGCGACCACCACGATCGTGCTGGTGGATGCCGCGACCGAACGCCCCCGCAAGATCAACGAGCTCGAACGAGCAGCCTGGACCCCGTACCTGGAGCCGACGATCGCCTTCACCCGCAAGTAACTCGCCGCGGGCGTGACCGGGGCCTGGCTAGCCGGCGAGGACCCTGTCGCCGTCAAGGGCGACCTTCACCGCCGGCAGCGGCTCGGTGGCCGGTCCCTTGAGAACAGCGCCGGTGGCCGTGTCGAAGAGCGACTGGTGGCAGGGGCAGTTCAGGCCCGTCTTCTCCGGGACCACGATGCAGCCCTGATGGGTGCAGATGGCGCTGAACGCCACGACCTCACCGGCGGTGGGCTGCGACACGATGATCTGCGACCCGTCGAACATCACCGCGACCGCGCCTCCGACCGGAATGTCGGCCAGGGCGGCGACCTCGGTGGGCGCGGTGGTGCCGGTATCGGTGTCCGGGCCCGTTCCGGTGTCGCTCGGAGCGCACGCGGCCAGGGCGAGGGCTGCGGTGCCCGCGCCGCCGGCCAGGAGCAGGGCGCGGCGGGTGACGTCAGCGGATGTGGTCATCATTCTCCAACTCGGTGGCGGACGGGCGGGGCCTAGTCGCGGGGCGTGGGCACCCGCACCATGCCCTCTTGGGCCACGGTCGCGAGCAGCAGGCCCTCACGACTGTAGATGCTGCCGGTGGACAGGCCGCGGCCGCCCTGGGCAGAGGGGGAGTCCTGCACGTACAGCATCCACTCGTCGACCCGGCCGAAGCGGTGCCACCACATGGCGTGGTCGAGGCTGGCGACCTTGAGGCCGGGTGTCGCCCAGGGCAGGCCGTGCCGGCGCATGACGGGTTCCATGATCGAGTAGTCGCTCACGTACGCCAGTGCCGCGCGGTGCAGGTCGGGATCGTCGGGGATGGGCTCGAAGGTCTTCATCCAGATCATCTGCTTGCTGGTGTGCTCGCCGTCCACGCTCAGGTAGATCGACGAGGGCACGTGGCGCATGTCGAACGGGCGGTCGTTCGCCCAGGCACGCGCGAAGTCATGGTCGATGTGTCCGAGGGTCTCCGCCGTGGTCGGCAGCGATTCGGGGTCGGGCAGATCGGTCGGCATCTCGATGTGATGCTCGAGGCCCTCGTCGAGGTCCTGGAACGACGCGATCATCGAGAGGATCGGCACCCCGTTCTGGTAGGCCTGGGTGCGGCGGGTGGAGAACGAGCGACCGTCGTGGATGCGATCGACCGAGAACGTGATCGGATGGTTGACGTCGCCGGGGCGCAGGAAGTAGCCGTGCATCGAGTGCACGTGACGCTCGTCCGGCACGGTGCGCATGGCGGCCACCAGCGACTGCGCGAGCACCTGGCCGCCGAAGACCCGGCCCTGCGGCATCCACTGCGACGGCCCGGTGAAGATGTCTTCACTGGTGCGGGCACCGGTGTCGGTCAGGTCGAGAGCGGCCAGAAGACCCTCCAGCGGTGCGTGCATGCTGCCTCCTTGTTCGAGCTCGGGTCCGTGGACACCGACGTACTTTGGTAGTTTAGACAGCAGATGAGCCAGTCATTTTCCCTCTCAGATTCCCTGTCCCTCGGCGACCTCCAGGTCTACCTTTCGCGCGCCAGCCGAGTTGAGGACGGATCGGTGCGGCTCGTCTCCGCGGCGGGGGTTCTGGCCGTGTACACCGCGATCCTGTATCCGCGTGGCCTGCTCGATTCCAGCCCGACCGTGCTGGGCCTGCGCACCTTCGCCCTCACCGAACCTGTCGACCTCGACGTCGTCGTTCCGGTGCGCTCGCTGCTCGACCGGCTGGCGCGGCTCGAGGCCGCGGTGACGGATGCGACGGCCCCGGTGACCGTCACGGTGCCGCTGCAGGTGTCCTCGGTCACCTGGGCGGGGATCAGCCCGCCTCGTGGCGGCTGGAAGTCTCAGGGCAGTGCTTCCGCGGCCGTGCTCGAGGCCGCCGCTCGGGAGGGGATCGCCGAGGTCGCCGCCGTCATTCCCACCGGCACCGGAGAACAGATCGTGCAGCGGGTACGCTCCGAGGTCTGGGGTCGCCCGATCGAGGCGCTGGACTTCGTGCCGTCCGGGGCCGGGTTCGCCGCGGTGAGCCTGGGGTTCCTGTCGGCGGATGAGCCGGTGCAGCTCTTCGAGACCGGCCCGTGGACGCGGCTGAGCACCGCCCGCGGCCACATCCTGGTGCGGCGGAAGCCCTGGAGCCTGCGCGCCTGACCCACCCGCCGACCTCTCGAGCGGCCGGAGCCTCACAAGGCCGCGGCCACCGCCCGGCCGGCGGTGCGACCGGTGAACAGGCAGCCGCCGAGGAAGGTACCCTCCAGCGAACGGTAGCCGTGCATACCTCCGCCGCCGAACCCGGACGCCTCCCCGGCCGCGTACAGCCCGGGAACGGGTTGACCGTCGGCGCCGAGCGCCCGGGCCGAGAGATCGGTTTCGATGCCGCCGAGGCTCTTGCGGGTGAGCAGGTGCAGCTTCACCGCGATCAACGGCCCGTTCTGGCGATCGAGCAGCTCGTGCGGACTGGCCACCCTGATGAGCTTGTCGCCCCGGTAATGCCTGGCCTGCCGGATCGCGTTGATCTGGGCATCCTTGCTGAAGTCGTTGTCGAGCTCACGATCCCTGGCCAGCACCTCACGCTCGACGCGCGCCGCGTCGATGCGCACCTCGGGGGAGCGCTGTTGCATGCCCGCGATCAGTTGATGCAGGGTGTCCGCCACCACGAAGTCCTCGCCCTTGGCCTTGAACGCCTCCACCGGGCCGGGTGCGCCCGGGGTGACCCGTTTGGCGAGCAGGCGCAGGTCTTTGCCGGTGAGGTCCGGATTCTGTTCGCTGCCCGAGAGGGCGAACTCCTTCTCGATGATCTTCTGGGTGAGGACGAACCAGCTGTGTTCGTAGCCCGTCTTGAGCAGGTGCTCCATCGTGCCGAGGGTGTCGAAGCCGGGGAACAACGGTGCCGGCAGCCGTTTGCCGGTGGCGTCCAGCCAGAGCGACGACGGGCCGGGCAGGATGCGGATGCCGTGTCTGGCCCACACCGGATCCCAGTTGACGATGCCCTCGGTGTAGTGCCACATGCGGTCACCGTTGATCAGGCGGGCGCCTGCCGCCCCGGTGATCGCGAGCATGCGACCGTCGACGTGGGCGGGGACGCCGGAGAGCAGCCTGGTGGGGGCCGGTCCCAACCGGGCCGGCCATTGGGCGCGCACGAGGTCGTGGTTGCCGCCGATGCCGCCGCTGGTGACGATGACAGCCGAGGCCCGCAACTCGAATTCGCCGACCTGCTCCCGGCTGCTCGGCTGCCCCCGACCGGCAGAGCTCTGGGCAAGCAGACTGCCCCGCACCCCGACCACGGTGCCGTCGTCGAGGAGCAACTCGTCGACCTGGTGCCTGTGCAGGGCCGTGACCAGGCCCGCGCGCACCCCGTCGCGCACCCTGGCGATGAACGGTTCCACGATCGCCGGCCCGGTGCCCCACACGATGTGGAAGCGCGGCACCGAGTTGCCGTGCTGCAGGGCGGTGTACCCGCCCCGCTCGGCCCACCCGACGACGGGGAAGAACGACACCCCACGCTCTTTCAACCAGGACCGCTTGTCGCCGGCGGCGAAGTTCAGATACGCCTCGGCCCAGCGGGTGGGCCAGTAGTCCTCGGCCCGATCGAACCCGGCGCTCGCGAACCAGTCCTGCCTGGCGAGCTCCAACGAATCCTTGACGCCCATGCGTCGTTGCTCGGGGGAGTCCACCAGAAACAGGCCCCCGAACGACCACCAGGCCTGACCGCCCAGCGAGGCGGCGGGCTCCTGCTCCACGAGCAGCACCCGCTTGCCCGCATCCACGAGCTCGGCCGTGGCCACCAGGCCGGCCAGGCCGGCGCCCACGACGATCACGTCGGCGGAGTTCGGCTGTGCGGGCAGGCCGGGGCGGGTTGGGCTCATGGTGACTCCATTGTCAGTGAGGGGCAATCGGTGTGGCGACGCGGATGGCGCGGATGAGCCGTTATTCGTCGAAGGTGTTGACCATAGCGTGCGCCGCCCGCTCGAGGTAGTCCCAGAGTGTGGTGCGCTGCAGCGGAGGCAGGTCACAGGAGTCCACGGCGGCCCTCATGTGCAGCAGCCAGCGGTCACGGGCATCCGGATTGACCTTGAACGGCTGGTGGCGCTGACGCAGCCGAGGATGGCCGCGTTGCTCGCTGTAGCTGCCTGGTCCGCCCCAGTACTGCTCGAGGAACCCGGTGAGCCGTTCGGCCGCCGGCCCGAGATCCTCCTCGGGATACATGGGCTTGAGCACCGGGTCGCCGGCAACGCCGCGGTAGAACTCGGCGACCAGCTTCTCGAAGAACGGCCGGCCGCCCACCTCCTGATAGAACGACGGGCCGAGGGCGGCGCCGTTCTCACCCGAGCGCAGGTGCACACCGGACGGCCCGGTGGCGGGGATGAGGACAGGTCCCTGGGCGGATGCGGGCCGGGTGGCCGGCTCGGCGGGCTGCGGATCAGTCATGGGTGTCTCCATCGTCGGGCGTGGCCGGCTTGGCGGGCGGGTCGGTCTTCGGGCCGGGCTGCTTGTCGGTGGGGCGGGTGCGGGGCTTGGCCGGCTGCTTGGCGGCCGGCGCTGTGGCCGGCGCTGGGGCTGCCGGCGGGGCGGCCGCCGGGGTGCCGGAGTCGACCGGTGCGTCAGGCGCGGCCGGTGCGTCCGAGAACGCCGGCGCCGCATCCTGCACCGGCAGGTGCACGGTGCGGGGTGAGCGAGGCGCCTGGTTGCGGGCGATCGACGGGATGCGGGTGGTGGGGCGCGCGGTGGCATCGGCGGCCTGCGGCGCGGCGGGCGATACGGCCGGTGCGGCCGAGGCAGTTGGTGCTTTGGCGGCGCGCGGCGCGGCCGGGTGCGCGGCGGCGGGGGCCGGAGCTGCGGCGGCGGCGGCGGCCTCCGCGGCCTTCATGGCCCGGGTCTTGCGCGCCTTCTTGACCGGCGGGGCGATCACCGGAAGCGGGGTGGTGCGCGGCGGGCGGGCACCCTGCACGCTTGCGGCACCCTCGAATCCGGTCAGAACGATGCTGGTCAGCGACGGCAGCTGCACGTCCATGGCGTCCAGCGCCTTCTTGAGCCGCAGGCGCAGCTCGCGCGCCACGTCGTCCTTGGCCGTGGTGCGGGTCTTGATCACGATGCGGATGACGATGGCCTCTTCGGCGATCGACTCGATGCCCCAGATCTCGGGCTTCTCGAGCACCCGGGAACGCCACTTGGTGTTGGTGGCCATCTCCACGGCAACGCGAAGCATCTCGGCCTGCACGGCGTCGACGTCGGTCTTGTACGGCACGGCCAGGTCGATGATCACCCGGGCCCAGCCCTGCGACATGTTGCCCACCCGCAGGATCTCGCCGTTACGCACGAACCAGAGGGTGCCGTTCACGTCGCGCACCTGGGTGATGCGAATACCGACGGCTTCGACGACGCCGGTCGCCGGGCCCAGGTCCACCACGTCGCCGACGCCGAGCTGATCCTCCATCACCATGAACAGGCCGTTCAGAACGTCCTTGACGATGTTCTGGGCGCCGAAACCGAGGCCGGCACCGAGCGCGGCGGTGAGCAGGGCGAACGAGGTGAGGATGTTCGGATCGATCACGGTCACGATGAGCAGGATCGCGATCACCACAACCAGCACATTCACGATATTCGTGAGCACAGAACCCAGTGTGCGGGTGCGCTGCACGGTTCGCACGGCGGATACCGGCGAGACGTTCAGAGCCTGCGTGTCGTCAACGTTCTGGGTCTTCTTGACTCCGGACACGATCTGGTTCACGACGCGATGGATGGCGAAAAGCAGCACCCAACGCGCCACGAGCGCGAAGATGATGATGAATGCGACTCTGATGATTTTCCATCCCAGAATCAGGTTGACTGTCGTCCAAAATGTGTCCCATGTCATAGCCCGGCCAGTCTACCGAGCGCTTGCCCGGCGCTTCCTGAGACGACGACGGCGCCGCCCGAATCGAACAGATTTCGGGGCGGCGCCGTCGTGGTACTTCCGGTGGTGCTGGCTACTCCTGGTCGCGGGCCTGCACGCGCAGGCTCCGCTCCACGCCGGCCAGGTTCTCCACCACGAGCCGGCGAAGCGCCGCGGGCTCGGGGTTGGCGTCCAGCCAGGCGCGCGTCGCGTCGACCAGGGCCTGGTTCGACAGCGGCGACGGGTAGAGACCCACGATGAGCTTCTCCGCGATGGAGTAGCTGCGCTCGGCCCAGACCTTCTGCAGCACGTCGAAGTACTGGCCGACGAACGGCTCGAGCAGGCGCGTGTCGTGCGCGCGCAGGAACCCGGCGGCGGTGACCCGCACGATGGTGTTCGGTGCGGTGTCCACGTCGATCAGCGACGACCAGGCGGCCTGCTTGCCCTCGACGGTCGGGATCGCGGCGCGCGCGTTCGCTGCCGACTGGGCGCCGGTGGCGGTGTTGTCGGCGGCCAGGGCGGCGGCGATCTCAGCCTCACCCGCTTCTCCGCCGGCCACCAGTGCCGCGAGAAGCTCCCAGCTGAGGTCGGTGTCGATCGTCAGGCCGGGCAGGGCGAACGCTCCTGTGCGGAGGCCCGCGACGGCGGCCAGCTGCGCCGGCGTCTCGGCGACCGAGGCGAAGAACTTGACGAACTGGAACTGCGCATCGCTGCCGGCCTCTGCGCCCTGGGCGAGGGCCCAGAGTGCATCGCCGACCGCCGCGACGGTGGCATCGCGGTGCTCGGGCGCCACGTAGTACTGCGCGGCGAGGGACACCTGGCCCAGCACGGTGCGGAGCGTGGTGGACTCGGTCTCGGTGGCGATGTTGCCCAGCACCAGCTTCACGAAGTCGCGCGGGGAGGTCTCCGCGTCGCGGGTCGCGTCCCAGACGGAACCCCAGACCAGCGAGCGGGCCAGCGGGCTCTCGATGGCCGCGAGGTGCTCGAGCGCCACGGCGTGCGAGGCCGGGTCCAGGCGCACCTTGGCGTAGGCGAGGTCATCGTCGTTGAGCAGGATCAGGTCGGCGCGGGTGCGGCCGACGAGCTCCGGGACATCCGTCTGCGCGCCATCGACGTCGAGTTCGACGCGGTGGGTGCGCACCAGGGCGCCGTCGACCAGGTCGTAGAACCCGATCGCCAGACGGTGCGGGCGGATGGTGGGGTAGTCCTCCGTGGCACTCTGCAGCACCGCGAACGCGGTGATGACACCGGCCTCGTCGACCTCGATCTGCGGGCGCAGCGTGTTGACGCCGGCGGTTTCGAGCCACAGGGCGGCCCAGCCGGACAGGTCCCGGCCGCTGGCAGCCTCGAGCTCGACGAGCAGGTCGGAGAGCTCCGTGTTGCCCCAGGCGTGCTTCTTGAAGTACGAGGCCACGCCGGTGAAGAACGCATCGATGCCCACCCAGGCGACCAGCTGCTTGAGCACCGAACCGCCCTTGGCGTAGGTGATGCCGTCGAAGTTCACCTGCACGTCTTCGAGGTCGGTGATGGTGGCGACCACGGGGTGGGTGGAGGGCAGCTGGTCCTGGCGGTAGGCCCAGCTCTTCTCCATCGCCGCGAAGGTGGTCCACGCTTCGGTCCACTCGGTGGCCTCTGCGGTGGCGATGGTCGACGCCCACTCAGCGAACGACTCGTTCAACCACAGGTCGTTCCACCACTTCATGGTGACCAGGTCGCCGAACCACATGTGCGCCAGCTCGTGCAGGATCGTGACGACGCGGCGTTCCTTGATCGCGTCGGTGACCTTGGAGCGGAAGACGTAGGTTTCGGTGAACGTGACAGCGCCCGCGTTCTCCATCGCTCCGGCGTTGAACTCCGGCACGAACATCTGGTCGTACTTGTCGAACGGGTACGGGAAGTCGAACTTGTCCTCGTAGTAGGCGAAGCCCTGACGGGTCTTCTCGAAGATGTAGTCGGCGTCCAGGTACTCGAACAGGCTCTTGCGGCTGAACAGGCCCAGCGGAATGATGCGGCCGTCGCTGGAGGTGAGCTCGCTCCGCACCACGGCGTACGGGCCTGCCACCAGTGCGGTGATGTAGCTGGACATGGTGTGGGTGGGCTCGAACGCCCAGGTCTTGTTGCCGTTGCCGGCATCCGTGGGCTCGGGCGTGGCCGAGTTGGAGATGACCTCCCAGGCGCCGGGCGCGGTGACGGTGAAGCTGAAGACGGCCTTGAGGTCGGGCTGCTCGAACACGGCGAAGACGCGGCGGGAGTCGGGCACCTCGAACTGGCTGTAGAGGTAGACCTCGTTGTCGACGGGGTCGACGAAGCGGTGCAGGCCTTCACCGGTGTTCGTGTACGCGGCGTCGGCGACGACGGTGAGCACGTTCTCGGCGGCGAGTCCGTCGAGTTGGATGCGGATGCCGTCGCTGACGACGGCCGGGTCGAGCTCGGCGCCGTTGAGGGTGACGCTGTGCACGTTCTCGGTGATCGCGTCGATGAAGGTCGAGCTGCCGGCCACGGCGCTGAAGACGACCGTGGTGGTGCTGGCGAAGGTCGTGGGGCCCGTCGTCAGGTCTAGGGTGACGTCATAGCTGGTCACGCTGACGAGCGCCTTGCGCTCCTGGGCTTCGATCCTGGTGAGGTTTTCTCCGGGCAACGGTTTCTCCATCTTCGTTTCGCGCGGGCGCTTCTGGCGCAGTTCGCATAGAGAACCAGCCTAGCCACGGTGGCGGCGCCGGAGCGCCCGATTGTGCCGCCGGCCCGACAACGAGCCCGGATACCGGGCGGACGCCGACCTGCGCCAGCACGTCTTCGCGGGGGTGAGCGCCGGTTAGACCGGGGGAGTGACCAGCACCGGCGCTGCCGTGGCCCGGTCTGCGCCGATGCGGATCGGCCAGGCTCCGTCGATGACGATCAGGTCGTCACCCTTGGACTTCCGCAGATAGGCCTGGAAGCTCTCGGCCTGCTCGAGCGCCCAGCCGACCTGGCGGTCGTGCAGTGCGTGCAGGTGGGTCTCTTCGGTCTTGGCCAGCAGCGCCCAGGCCACCCGGCCGGTGGCCACGGCATCCGCTTCGGCGTCGTGGGCGCCTTCGAGCAGCACACCGTAGTACTCGGCGGTAGCCACCAGGGTGCGCTTGCCCTTGCGGTAGCGGTCGATGGCCTTGTCGATCACGTAGGGGTCGAGCACAGGGCCGAAGTCCGCGATGGGTTCGAGGCCGTAGCGGCGGGCCTCGGCGTTGAGCATGGACAGGTCGAAGCTGGCGTTGTAGGCCACGATCGGCCGGCCGCCCTCGATGCTGCGGCGCAGCACCGTGAGCATCTCGGCGATGGCGGTGGCCGGGTCGACGCCGTCACGCTGGGCGACCTCGTCGGTGATGCCGTGGATGGCGGAGGCGCCCTCGGGGATGGGGATGCCCGGGTTGACCAGCCAGCTGTATGAGCCGTTGACCTGCCCGTCGCGCATGACCCGGCCGATGAAGCAGGTGACGATGCGGTCCGAGTCGGTGTTGACCCCGGTGGTCTCCAGGTCGAACACACAGAGCGACGGAATGTCGGCGATGGCGAGGTGCACGGTTGATGTCTCCACGCTCAAAACCATAACGGCCACCACCGACATCGCCCGGTAGGCACCCTGGAGCGCCGCGCATCCGGCCCCGACATCTCGCGAGAGCGGCCCAAGGGTCGCTTCAGCGCGCGGTGGTGACCGTTTTCCGCTTTCGCGGGATGGGAGGGGCGCTACCAGGTGCCGGGGCGGTAGTCCTTGAGGAAGACGCCGTGGATGTCTTCGCCGGCCTCGCCACGCACGATCGGGTCGTAGACCCTGGCCGCGCCGTCGACCAGGTCGAGTGGGGCGTGGAAGCCCTCCTCGGCCAGGCGGATCTTGGTGGGGTGCGGGCGTTCGTCGGTGATCCAGCCGGTGTCGACGCTGGTCATCAGGATGCCGTCGGAGAGCATCTCCTTGGCGCTGGTGCGGGTGAGCATGTTCAGCGCGGCCTTGGCCATATTGGTGTGCGGGTGACCAGGGCCCTTGTAGCCGCGGCCGAAGACACCTTCCATCGCCGACACGTTCACGATGTAGGTGCGCCGGGCCTTGGATGCCGCCATCGAGGCCCGCAGGCGGCTCACCAGCAGGAACGGCGCGGTGGTGTTGCACAGCTGCACCTCGAGCATCTCGAGCGGGTCGACGTCTTCGACGTTGGCCGTCCAGCTGTTCTCCTCGTGCAGGTCGGGCACCAGGCCGCCGGCGTCGATGGCGGTGCCGGCGGCCAGTCGGGCCAGCGACGACGACCCTGGCGCCAGGGCCAGGGCGGTGAGGTCGTCGGCGGTGAGGGCGGCGCCGGTGGCGGCGGCGGCGAGGATCGGGTGGCTGGCCACAGAGGCGGCCAGCGCGGTGGGGTGCGCGTCGTTGGTGTGCCCGAATGAGACGATCTCGGGCAGGTCGCCGTCCGGCAGCGGCGACGACTCGGCCTCCACCAACGGGGAGTAGGAGCCGGGGGAGCGGCGCACGGTCTGCGCGGCGTTGTTGATCAGGATGTCGAGCGGGCCCTGGGCGGCGACGGAGTCGGCCAGTCCGATCACCTGGGCCGGGTCGCGCAGGTCGATGCCCACCACGCGCAGGCGGTGCAGCCAGTCCTTCGAGTCGGGCATGGCGGCGAACCGGCGCACGGCGTCGCGGGGAAAACGCGTGGTGATGGTGGTGTGCGCGCCGTCCCGCAGCAGCCGGAGGGCGATGTACATGCCGATCTTGGCGCGGCCTCCGGTGAGCAGGGCGCGCTTGCCGGTGAGGTCGGTGCGGGCGTCGCGCTTGGTGTGGCTCATCGCCGCGCAGCTCGGGCAGAGCTGGTGGTAGAACGCGTCGACCAGGGTGTACTTCTGCTTGCAGATGTAGCAGGCCCGCGGCACGAGCAGCTCGCCGGCGGAGGGCCGGTCGGTGCCGAGCCTCAGCTGGGCGCCGATGGTCTCGTCGTCGATGCGGGTGGGGGCGCCGGTGGCGGTGGCCGCGATGACCTCGCGGTCGGCGTCGGCGATGAGCTGCCGCTTCTCGTGCCTGCGCACGGTCTTCACCGACTTGAACATCTTGGCGGTGGCCTGGCGCACGGTGACGAAGTCGGGGTCGTCGGGGTCGATGGTGGCCAGCGACGCGAGCACGCGCAGGGCCACCTCGAGGTCCTTCGGGTCGATCGCGGATGCGGCGGATGCGGCGGATGCGGTGGCATTGGCGGCAGCGGAGCCGGACGACACGGTCGGCTCGGAGGCGGTGGCGTCGGCGGGCGCGCTGTGCGGGTGTTGCTCGGTGGTCATCAGAGAATTCTACGACGCCGCATCCGCCGCTCACACAGCCGGCCCGACAGACAACTGTGGCCGGTGCGGACAATTGCACCCGGTGTGCGGGTAACAATTGTCCGCACCGGCCACAGTTACCTCGAAGGAGGCGGCGGTGCGAGTGGTGCTAGACCTTGGCCGGCTCTGCGTCGGGCTCGGTCTTCAGCGCGCTCAGGTCCATCGACGAGGTCGGCGGCTCGAACGTGGCGTCGAACGGCATCTCGTCGTGGTCGAGCAGCGGGTTCTCGAACTGGCCGGCAACGAGTTCGTGGGCCTCTTCGACCGATTCCACGCTCGGCATGGAGCCGGGCAGCGGGCGGTTGGCGGATTCCTTGAGCCAGAAGATGCTGATTCCACCGATGAACGAGGTGGCCATCAGGTAGTAGGCCGGCATCATGTCGTTGCCGGTGCCCGCGATGAGCGCCGCGATGATGAACGGCGTGGTGCCACCGAAGATGGCGACGGCGAAGTTGTACGCGATGCCCATCGCACCGTAGCGGCTGGCCGTGGGGAACAGGGCCGGCAGTGCGGAGGCGAGGTTGGCGACGTAGAACGTGACCGGGAGGGCGATCAGGGCCAGGCCGGCGAGGGTCGTGAAGACGGAGCCCATACCGATGAGCAGGAACGCCGGGATCGCGAAGACAACGGCACTGATCGAACCCATCCAGAGCACCGGGCGACGGCCGATCTTGTCAGAGAGGCGTCCGGTCAGCGGGATGCAGCAGGCCATGATCACGAGGATGGGAATGGTCAGCAGCGTGCCGTGCAGCTCGTCGTACCCCATGGTGCTGGTGAGGTAGGTGGGCATGTACGAGGTGAGGGCGTAGCCGACGGTGTTCGCGGCGGCGACGAGGATCATCGCGAGCAGGATGCCGCGCCAGTAGTTCTTGAAGATGGCGACCGGTCCCTTGGGGATGCTGTCGTCCTCGACGAAGTTCGGGTCCTTCGCCGCTGCCTCCTGGGCGTCCAGGCTGGCCTGGAATGCGGGGGACTCCTCGATCTTCATCCTGAAGTAGATGGCGATCAGGCCCAGGGGGCCTGCGAGCAGGAACGGCAGACGCCAGCCCCACTCCTCCATGGCCGCCTGGCCGAGGGTGACCTGCAGGATCGACACCAGAGCGGCACCCATGGCGAAGCCCAGGTAGCTGCCCATGTCGAGGAAGCTGGCGAGGAAGCCACGGTTCTTGTCCGGGGCGTGCTCACTGACGAAGGTGGTGGCACCGGCGTACTCACCACCGGTGGAGAAGCCCTGAACGAGCTTGGTCAGCACCAGGAGCACAGCGGCCCAGATGCCCAGCTGGGCGTAGCCGGGCAGGATGCCCACGACGAAGGTGGAGGCGGCCATGAGCATCAGCGTCATGGCGAGGACCTTCTGGCGGCCGAGCTTGTCGCCGAGCCAGCCGAAGAACACGCCACCCAGGGGGCGGGCGATGAAGGTGGCGGCGAAGGTGCCGAGCAGGAACAGCGTCTGCACGGTCGGGTCGGCCTCGGGAAGGAACACCGGACCCATGGTGGTGATCAGGTACCCGAAGACACCGACGTCGTACCATTCCATGGTGTTACCCACGATGGTGCCGCCGAGTGCCTTCTTCAGCATCGGGCGGTCGACGACGTTGACGTCTGACACCTTCAGCCGGCGCCGCAGCAGCGGCTTCTTCATCTTCTTGACGGTGCGATCCGCACCGTTGATTGCGTTTGACATGTGTCACTTTCTGACAATAGAAATGCCTCATTACGAGGTCATGACATGACTCTTGCGCAGACACGTCAGGCCTCGAATGGAGGTCATGAGATGCCTCAGATGGAGGTCATGTGCCCCGGATGCGGGGCCGCCCCTCAGCGGGCATAAGACTCAATTTTAGCGCAATTTGGCCTGGAATCAGGCATTTTGTTGCCGATAGGTGGTCTGGACAGGGCTTTAGCCGGGTTGGAGGCGGCCCGGATTGTGCACATTTCGGGACCTTCGCCTCGCTTAGGCTGGAGCGATGAGCGACTCTGTGACCTTCTGGTTCGACCCCTCCTGCCCGTGGGCCTGGATGACATCTCGTTGGGTAGACGAGGTGAGTGAACTGCGCGGCTTCGACGTGAGCTGGCAGGTGATGAGCCTGGCCGTGTTGAACGAGAACAACGACGTCTCCGAGGAGTACCGTGCGTTCTTCCCCCGCGCCCTCAAATACACCCGCTTGGTGCAGGCCGCGCAGGAGCTGCACGGCCAGGAGACCGTGAAGGCGCTCTACGACGCGCTGGGCACCCGCATCCACCACGAGGGCAATTCGGATGCCGCCTCCGTGATTCCCGCGGCGCTCGCCGAGGTGGGCCTGCCGGCGGACTTCGCCCGCTACGCCGAGAGCAACGAGTTCGACGTGCAGATGCGCGCCAGCCACTTCGACGGCATCAACCGGGTGGGCCAGGACGTGGGCACCCCGGTGATCGCCGTGAACGATGTGGCCTTCTTCGGGCCGGTCATCTCGCCCGCCCCGACCGGCGACGCGGCCCTGGCCCTGTGGGACGGCGTGGTCGCGGTGGCCGGCTACGACGGCTTCTTCGAGATCAAGCGAAGCCGCACCCGCGAGCCGATCTTCGCGCCCGCCCTCCTCGCGGCCGCCGAGTAGCCCGCCCGCCCCGGCGGCACACGCGACTAAATAGACTGCTCACCATGCGCATCCATATCGCCACCGACCACGCCGGCCTCGACTTCAGTCAGCACCTGATCGGCCACCTGGGCCAGGCCGGCCACGACGTCATCGATCACGGACCCACCAGCTACGAACCCCTCGACGACTACCCGGCGTTCTGCATCAGTGCGGCCGCCGCGGTGGTCGCCGACCAGGCGGCCGGCCTCGAAGCCCTCGGCGTGGTGTTCGGCGGCTCGGGCAACGGCGAGCAGATCGCGGCCAACAAGGTGCGGGGCGCACGCGCCGCCCTGGTCTGGAACCAGGCGACGGCCACGCTGGCCCGCGAGCACAACAACGCCAACGTCATCGCGATCGGCGCCCGTCAGCACCCCATCGACGACGTGATCGGTTTCATCGACACGTTCATCGCCACTCCCTTTCCCGGTGAAGAGCGCCACCAGCGTCGCATCGACCAGCTGGCCGAATACGAGACCACCGGAACCATCGCAGGCACCGTCCTGAGCAGCTGAGAGCGGGTCGCCACCGTGCCAGAGGGTCATTCCGTCCACCGCATCACCCGGCAGTTCGCACGCAACTTCGTGGGTCGCCGGGTGGTGTTGTCGAGCCCGCAGGGCCGGTTCGCGGCCGGTGCGGCGCAGCTGTCCGGGCATGTGATGACGGATGCCCGTGCGGTGGGCAAGCAGATGTTCCTGGAGTTCGACAACGGGCTGTGGCTGCGGGTGCACCTGGGCATGTACGGCGCCTGGGACTTCGCCGGCGACATCATCATGGACGCCACGATCGCCGCCAGCAACGGCCGGATGGGCCAGACCAACCAGCGCGGCACCGACCTCGACGCCGATCCGGCCGCAGCCGTCGTGCTCGACTCGGCCGGCGAGAACTCGATGCACAGCATCGGCGCCCCACGCCGCACCCGGGTGCGCATGGCCGAGCAGGAGAAGGAGATCGACCAGCTCGACACCTTCCCGCCCGACCCCGTCGGGCAGGTGCGGGTGCGCCTGCTCACCGACACGGTTTCGGCAGACCTCCGCGGCCCCACCGCCTGCGAGGTGCTCGACCCCGCTCAGGTAGACGCTGTGATGAACCGGCTCGGCCCCGACCCGCAGCTCGATGACACTCCCGAAGCGGAGCAGCGCTTCGTCGACACCGTACGGAAGAAGCCCACCCGCATCGGCCTGCTGCTGATGGACCAGTCAGTGGTGAGCGGCATCGGCAACGTCTACCGCGCCGAGTTGTTGTTCCGGGCGCGCATCAACCCGCATGCCCCTGGCAAGTCGCTCACCGTGCAGAGCCTGCGGGCGCTCTGGCGGGACTGGTCGCACCTCTTGTCGATCGGTGTGGCGACGGGCCAGATGATGACTATGGACGACCTGGGCGACGACGCCTACAAGCTGGCCATGAAGAACCGGGCCGACCGGCACTGGGTCTACAAGCGCGAGGGGTTGCCCTGCCGGGTCTGCGGCACCCACATCACCCTCGAGGAGATGGGCGCCCGCAAGCTCTACTACTGCCCGTCCTGCCAGGCCTGACCGTACCCGTAGACCGACCCCCTGGAGCCAGCCTTCGATGAGAAACAACCCCAGTTTTGCGCTCGAGCAGGTCGACGAGGTGCGCCGTCTCATCCAGGAGTACCCCTGGGTGACCCTGGTGAGCCATACCGCGTCGGGCGACATGGTGGCCTCGCACTACCCGGTCATCCTCGACCCGCACGCGGGCACCGACGAGATCGTGCTGCTCAGCCACGTGGGCCGGCCGGACGAAGCGCTGCACGAACTGGGCCAGACCGAGCTGCTCGTGATCGTGCAGGGTCCGCACGGGTACATCTCGCCGGGCTGGTACGACGCCAAACCGGCGGTGCCCACCTGGAACTTCGTCACCGCGCACCTGCACGGCACCCCCGAGATCCTCAGCGACGCCGAGAACCTGCGGGTGCTCGCCGCCCTGGTCGACCACTTCGAGGACCGGATGCCTGAACCCCGACGCATGAACGGCACCCTGGCCAACGCCGACTACGCCGCCCGCATCGTCACCGGCACCGTCGGTTTCCGCCTGCGTGTCACCAGGTTCACGGCCAAGGAGAAAATGAGCCAGAACAAGCCCGCCGAGACCGTTGACCGCATCATCGCCGAACTGAACGGCGATGGCCCGTACGCCAGCCCGGCCCTGGCCGACCGGATGCGCCTGGCCAGAGACCGGCCGGCCCGATGAGCCTGGTGCTGCGGAACGGGCGGCTGCCCGGCAGCGACGACCTCGTCGACGTGCGCATCGATGACGGCCAGATCACGTCGATCGGCTACCTGCCGCCGAACGACGGCGCCGTCGGCGATGGTGCCAACCCGGTGCCTCGCACCGTGGATCTCGGTGAGCGCTGGATCGTGCCCGGGCTGTGGGACAACCACGTGCACTTCAGTCAGTGGTCGCAGACCGCCCGCCGCCTGGACGTGTCCGAAGCCACGAGCGCCCAGGCGGCCGCCGACCTGGTGGCCACCCGGCTGGCCGCGGCGCCGGCCGGTGGCCACGACAGGCTTGTCGGCTTCGGCTTCCGGGATGCCCTCTGGCCGGATGCCCCGAGCCGCGCCCTGCTCGACACTGCGGCGGGCCCGGTGCCGGTGGTGCTGGTCAGCGGCGACCTGCACAGCTGCTGGCTGAACTCCGCCGCCCTGGCGGTCTACGGTTTCGCCGGCCACCAGACCGGGCTGCTGCGCGAGGAGGACGCCTTCGCGGTGGAGCACGCCATCGACAACGTGCCGGACGCCGACCTGGACGCCTGGGCCGATGAGGCCGCCCGCGCCGCGGCCGCCCGCGGCGTGGTGGGCATCGTCGACCTCGAGATGACCTGGAACCTCGATGTCTGGCGCCGCCGGATCAACGCGGGCACCGACTCGCTCCGGGTGGATTTCGGCCTGTACACCCACCACCTCGACGAGGCGATCGCGCTGGGCCTCACCAGCGGTCAGGTCATCGACGGCAGCAGGGGCCTGCTCACCGTCGGGCCGTTCAAGGTGATCACCGACGGATCGCTGAACACCCGCACCGCCTACTGCTTCGACGCCTACCCCGACCTGTCCGGCGACCACGCCCACGGCATGCTCACAGTGCCGGCCGACGAGCTCACGGCCCTGATGCGGCGGGCCCACGGCGCCGGCATCCGACCGGCCGTGCACGCCATCGGCGACAACGCCAACAGCCTCGCCCTGGACGCCTTCGAGGCCGTGGGCTGCACGGGCAGCATCGAACATGCCCAGCTGCTCACCGAGGCCGACGTCGCCAGGTTCGCCGCGCTCGGCGTCACCGCCAGCGTGCAGCCCGAACACGCCCTCGACGACCGCGACGTGGCCGACCGCTACTGGGCCGGTCGCACCGAGCGCGCCTTCAGGTTGGCCGACCTGCTCGCCGCCGGGGTAAAGCTGTCGCTCGGCTCCGACGCGCCGGTCGCGCCGCTCGACCCGTGGGTGGCCATCTCGGCGGCGGTGGGCCGCAGCCGCGGTGAGCGTGCCGCCTGGCATCCCGACCAGGCGATCTCCCGGCAGGCCGCCCTGGCGGCATCCGCCCGCGGTCGGCACGGCATCGCGGTGGGTCAGACCGCCGACCTGGCCATCTGCGAGATCGACCCGTTCGTGGCATCGGTCGACGACCTGCGGCGGATGCCCGTGGCCGCGACCCTGCTCGGCGGCCGGTTCACCCACAACACGCTCTGACCTCCCGGCTGCGCTTCCGGCCGGCCTGCGGGGGATAACCCCCAACCCGATCCGGCGGCTGAGGGGCTGGGTGCGCGCCGCGCCGCGGAGCACGCTGGAACCATGACCAACAACACCCTCAACTCCGCTCCCGGCGCCGGTGACACCACCCGGAGCCCGAACTCTGCCACGCTGGGCTTCGTGCAGACAGCCGACCCCACCCCGAACCGGTTCGCCGCCGGCTACGACGACGCCCCTCGCGGCTACGGCGCCCTGTGGGCCCGGATGCCGCGCGAACTCGGCTTCCTGCTGCCCACCCTCCCGGTGGTGGTCGCCGGGTTCGTCGTGCTCGTCACCCTGTTCTCCACCGGGGTCAGCCTGGTGGCCCTGTTCGTGGGCCTGTTCATCGTGGTGGCGGCGCTCTACACCGCCCGCGGGTTCGGGGTCGTCGAACTCACCAGGCTGCGCTGGGCCGGGCAGCCCACCATCACCCCGCCGCGCTGGACGCCGCGCGGCGAACCGGCCAGTGCCCTCCGCGCCATCCTCGGCCCGCTGGTGTCTGGGCACTATTGGCTCTACCTCCTGCACGGCATGGTCGTGAACTTCATCGTCGGCATCGTGACGTGGTCGATCGCCATCGTCTGGGTGTCGGGCGCGCTCGGCGGCCTCACCTACTGGATCTGGAGCTGGTCGCTGCCGCAAGACAACGACTCGGTCGGCCTCTCCGGCCTGATCACCGGATCGTTCCGCTCCGACAACCTGGTCGCCGAGAACGTGCTCAACGCGGTGTTCGGCCTGGTCTTCCTGCTCACCCTGCCGCTGGTCACCCGGCTGCTCGTGCTCATCCACCAGGGCATCGCCAGGGTCATGCTCGGCGCCTGGGCGTCGGAGGCCCTGCAGCGTGAGGTCGCCGACCTCAGCGCCTCCCGCGGCGCCGCGGTGTCGGCAGAGGACCAGTCCCTGCGCCGGCTCGAGCGGGACATCCACGACGGCCCGCAGCAGCGCCTGGTGCGCCTGCAGATGGACCTGGCCAGCGCGGAACGACGCCTCGACGACGATCCGGATGCCGCCCGCCGGCTTCTCGTGGAGGCCCGCGAACAGGCCAGGGACACCCTCGAGGAACTCCGGGCCCTCTCCCGCGGTCTGGTGCCGCCGATCTTGCAGGACCGCGGCCTGATCGTGGCCCTGGAATCGCTCGCGGCCCGCAGCACCGTACCCGTGCAGTTGGAACTGCTGGTTGACCGGGAGCTGCGCCTGCCCTCGGAGATCGAGCGCAGCGCCTACTTCATCGCCGCCGAACTGATCACCAACGTGGCCAAGCACGCCGGCGCCACGAGTCTCAGGCTGCACCTGGAGCTGCGCCGGGTGCCCGAGGACGACTCCACCTGGCTGGACCTCTGGGTGATCGACAACGGGCGGGGCGGAGCCGTGCTGCAAGACGGCCATGGCCTGGCCGGTCTGGACGAGCGCCTGCGAGGCCTGCGCGGCGTGCTCTCGGTGCGCAGCCCGCTGGGTGGTCCCACCGCCGTCGGCGCTCACATTCCGGTCGTGAGCGACCTCGGTACCTCGGTCGCCCCGGTCAGCGCGGTCACCCCGTCGTGATCGGGACCTATCCTGAACGGGTGAGCACACCCCGCCGGATAGACCCGAGCAGCCCAGACCCGAGCATTCCCCTGCGCCTGGTGCTGGCCGAAGATTCGGTGCTGCTGCGTGAGGGCCTGGTGCGGCTCTTCGCCGAGGCGGGCTTCGACACCGTCGCCGCCTACGGCGACGCCGACGGCCTCCTCGCCGAGGTGGAGCGGTTGCGCCCCGACCTGGCCGTCCTCGACGTGCGGATGCCGCCCACCTTCCGGGATGAGGGTGTGCGCGCCGCGATCGAGCTGCGCCGCCGGCTGCCGGGCATCGGCATCCTGCTGCTCAGCCAGTACGTGGAGGGCACCTATGTGCAGGAGCTGCTGGCCTCCGGCGAGGGCGGCCTGGGCTACCTGCTCAAGGACCGGGTCGCCTCCCTCGACGAGTTGCAGGATGCCGTCGCCCGGGTGAGCGCCGGCGGCACCGTGCTCGATCCCCAGGTGGTGCGGGAACTGCTCGCCAGGCGCACCAACCCGCTCGCGGCGCTCACCCCGCGCGAGCGCGATGTGTTGGGCCTGATGGCGGAGGGCCGCACCAACGTGGGCATCGCCGAACGCCTGGTGATCGGGGTCGGCGCGGTGGAGAAGAACGTCACCGCGATCTTCTCCAAGCTCGGCCTGGACGACACCGGCTCCGACCACCGGCGGGTGCTCGCGGTGCTGGCCTTCCTGCAGGCCTGACGCGTCACCCGGCGGCCCCTGAGCGCCCGCCGGGCGGGGCCGGGGAGGGATAGAGCGGCGTGTGATGGCGCCAGAGGTCGAGGTAGCGCGTGTAGCCCAGATTCATCGAACCGATCATGAAACCCAGACCACCCAGCACGGCCACGAGTACACAGAGCCAGGTCGGCCAGCCCACGGCCAGGGTGACGCCGGCCAGGAGCAACCCCAGCAGCGCCGAGTTCACGGCCATGATGAACACCATGCTGCTGCCGAGCACCTGGCTCCAGTTGCGGGCGCCCAGAAAGTAGTACGTGGTCTGCGAACCTGGCATGTCGTCGAACCTGGACGCCATGAAGTAGCGGCCGATGCCGGGATCCAGTTCGGCGTAGGCCCCGCGCAGCCGATTCATCGCCAGCACGTAGGTGAGGTCTTCCAGCGCCACGTTGATCACCCGCACCTGGGTCAACACGCCCACCAGCAGGATGATGCCGAGCAGCGTCAACGCGATGCCGGGGAAACCCTCGTCGAAGTCGGTCGCCTGACCGGCCAGGGCCAGGCTGACCAGCCCGGCCGAAACCAGGTAGAGGAACATGCTGATCCGGGTGAGCACCTCACCCTGGGTGGTGCTGCGGGAGGCGAGCAGACTCCAGTGCTCCGTGGCGAGCAACTGCGCGCGCACAGACGGCGAAACCTCGGGGGCTGACCGGTCGGACGCCGGTTCCTCGTGAGACATACAGCCATAGTGGCCCCCATCGGTCGGGCCGAACAGTGCCGGGACCGATGCCTGGATAGAGCACACTGGGACCATGAGCGTGATTGAGAACTCCAAGCTGGCCATCGTCGGCGCCGGTGCCGTTGGCACGTCCCTGGCCTACGCGGCCCTGATCCGGGAATCGGCCAGGGAGGTGGCCCTCTACGACATCAACTCGGCCAAGGTCGCCGCCGAGGTGCTCGACCTGGCGCACGGCACCCAGTTCACCGGCGCGTCCAGGGTCACCGGCGGCGACGACCTCGACGTGGTCAGCGGCGCGAACGTCGTGGTGATCACCGCCGGCGCCCGCCAGCATCCCGGCCAGTCCCGTCTGGAGATGGCCGGCGTGAACGTGGAGATTCTGCGGGACCTTATGCCCAAGCTCGTGCAGCGCGCCCCGGACGCCATCTTCGTGCTGGTGACCAACCCCGTCGACGTGCTCGCCGTGGCCGCCCAGCAGTTCAGCGGGTTGCCGCCGGCTCGGGTGTTCGGCTCCGGCACCGTGCTGGACTCCTCCAGGCTGCGCTGGATGCTCTCCGAACGGGTCGGCGTCGCGATCAGCAATGTGCACGCCCTCATCGTCGGCGAACACGGCGACTCCGAGTTCCCGCTCTGGTCGCAGGCGCGCATCGGCCCGATCTCGCTGGCCGACTGGATGCTGTCCCGCGGCGTGGCGGGGCCCGCCGGGTCCACCGGGTCGGTGCCGTTCACCGAGGCGGAGTTCGAGTCCATCGCCGACGACGTCAAGAACGCCGCCTACAGGGTGATCGAAGGCAAGGGCGCCACCAACTACGCCATCGGGCTCTCCGGCGCCCGCATCGTGGAGGCCATCCTGCGCGACGAAGGCGCCGTGCTGCCGGTCAGCTCGGTGCTCACCGACTACCGCGGGGTGAGCCGGGTGGCCCTGTCCGTGCCCAGCGTGATCGACGCCAGCGGCATCGCCCGCGTCATCGACGTGCCGTTCTCGGCCAAGGAACAGGCGCTCTTCGAGCACTCGGCCGCGACCTTGCGCGCCTCCCTCGACACCCTCGGCCTGGCCTGATCATGGAACCGAAACTCGGGTACGGCTGGACCGAAGACAAGATCCCCGACCTCACCGGAACGAGCGCCATCGTGACCGGGGCCAACTCCGGCCTCGGGTTCGTGACCGCGGCGCAGCTCGCCGCGCACGGCGCATCCGTCACCCTCGCGGTGCGCGACGCCGCCAGGGGAGCGGCCGCGGTGGAACGGATGCGTGACCGCCTGCCCGACGCCGAGCTCACCGTGCGGGTGCTCGACCTGGCCGGCCTCGACTCCATCGCCGCGTTCGCCGACCAGTACACGGCCGATGTCGGCCGGCTTGATCTTCTGGTGAACAACGCCGGCGTGATGAACCTGCCCCGGCGGCAGACGGCCGACGGCTTCGAGATGCAGTTCGGCACCAATCACCTGGGCCACTTCGCTCTCACCGGTCGGCTGCTGCCGCTGCTGTCGGCCGGCCCGGATGCCCGCGTGGTGACCCTGTCCTCCACCGTGCACCGCATCGGCAAGATGAACTTCGACGACCTGATGGGCGCCAAACGCTACTGGGCCTGGCCTGCCTACGGCCAGAGCAAGCTCGCGAACCTGCTCTTCACCGGCGAGTTGCAGCGCCGGGCGACCGCCGCCAGGCTCGGGCTGCGGGCGATGGCGGCGCATCCGGGTTTCGCACTGACGAACCTGCAGACCGCCGGCCCAGCGATGCGTGGCGCCGACAGCACGACCAGGCGCAGCCGGCTCATCGCCACGCTCACCCGCGAGTTCGCCCAGCCGGCGGTGTGGGGTGCGCTGCCCACCCTGTACGCGGCCACCCTGCCGGGTCTGGCCGGCAACTCGTTCGTGGGTCCGGAGGGCCTGGGCCAGCAGCACGGGCATCCGGTGCCGGTGACGCGGTCCAAGCGCGCGCAGAACCTCGACGACGCCCGCCGGCTCTGGACCGAGAGCGAACGCCTGACCGGCGTCAGCTACGCCTTCGCCTGACGGCGGCTCGGGCTCGCTCGCACCCCGGGCCCGAGACCGGGCAACTGGTCCCGGTGCGGACGAAAGCACCCGGCGCACCGGGACCACTTGTCCGCACGGGGCGCAGTTGCACTATCTGGAGGGGATGACGGGAATCGAACCCGCGCCATCAGTTTGGAAAACTGAGGCTCTACCATTGAGCTACATCCCCATGTGCCACACGTGCTGGCACTCGAATATCGTAGTACAGGTTTCGGCGCAGGTTTTCCCGCAGGCCGACGACGGCCCCAAACCGGCCCCAAAGCTGGCCGGAACGCGCCCGGAATACCCTCAGGGACGCCCCAGGCTTCGACACGTGCACTAGACTGACGGAGGTCAATCCGCCTGTCGCGTGAGTCTGCGCGCCAAGCTGATGGCCCCAACGGGTTGAGATGACATCCGGGGCGTAGCTCAGCTTGGTAGAGCGCTCGGTTTGGGACCGAGAGGTCGCAGGTTCGAATCCTGTCGCCCCGACCATCACCCCCCTGCACATCTGTCGAACACAGGAGATCTTAACGTGAAGTCCACGGTCGAAAAGCTGAGCCCCACGCGCGCCAGGGTCACCATCTCGGTGACCCCTGAAGAGCTGAAGCCCAGCATCACCCACGCCTACGGGCACATTGCCGAGGACATCAACATCCCCGGCTTCCGCAAGGGCAAGGTTCCGCCGCCCATCATCGACCAGCGCGTCGGTAAGTCCGCCGTGCTGGAGCACGCCGTCAACGAGAGCCTCGACGGTTTCTACCGCTCGGCCGTCGACGAGCACAAGCTGCGCCCGCTCGGCCGCCCCGAGGCCGACATCGTCGAATGGCCCAGCGACAAGGACTTCTCCGGAGACCTGCTGCTGGCCATCGAGGTCGACGTGCGTCCCGAGATCGACCTGCCCGCCTACGAGGGCCTCAAGCTCACCGTCGACGCCGTCGAGATCTCCGATGACGAGGTCACCGAGGAGCTCAACACCCTGCGCAGCCGCTTCGGCACGCTGATCACCGTCGAGCGTCCCGCCACCACGGGTGACTTCGCCCAGATCGACCTCGTCGCATCCGTCAACGGTGTCGAGGTCGACAACGCCAGCGGCATCTCCTACGAGGTCGGCTCCGGTGACCTCATCGAGGGCATCGACGAGGCCCTCGAGTCGCTCACCGCCGGTGAGACCACCACCTTCAACTCGAAGCTGCTCGGCGGCGAGCACGAGGGTGAGACCGCGGAGATCACCGTGACCGTCATCGCCGTCAAGGAGCGCGAGCTTCCCACCGCCGACGACGACTTCGCGCAGATCGCCAGCGAGTTCGACACCATCGCGGAGCTCACCGAGAGCCTGAAGGTTCAGGTCGGCCGCTCCAAGGTCTTCGGTCAGGGCAACCAGGCCCGCGAGCTGCTCATCGAGCAGCTGCTCTCCTCCGTCGAGGTCCCGATCCCCGAGGCGATCATCGCCGACGAGGTGCACCGTCACCTCGAGGGCGAGAACCGCCTCGAAGACGAGACTCACCGCGCCGAGGTCACCGAGGCCAGCGAGAAGACCTTCCGTCAGCAGATCCTGCTCGACACCATCGCCGAGGCCGAGAAGGTCAAGGTCAGCCAGGACGAGCTCACCCAGTACCTGATCCAGGGTGCCTCGCAGTACGGCATGGACCCGAGCGAGTTCGTTCAGGCCCTGTCCGGCAACGGCCAGATCCCGTCCATGGTCGCCGAGGTCGCCCGTAACAAGGCTCTCGCCATCGCCCTGGGCAAGGCCGAGGTGACCGACTCCAACGGCGCCACCGTCGACCTGTCCGAGTTCACGGCCGTCGTCGACGACGAGCCTGCAGCGGATGCGGCCACCGACGAGGCAGCTTCTGACGAAGCCGCCGAGGCAGCGGCTGACGACTCCGTCGAGGAGGCACCGGCCGCCGAGGCCAAGCCGAAGAAGAAGGCTGCAGCAAAGAAGTAACCCTGACGCCTGATGGCGTGAGGAAACGGGTCGGATGTCCACGGACATCCGGCCCGTTTTGCGTGTCGGGCCGGCGCGTGAATCTGCCGAGGGCGAACAGAGCCTTTTGCGCGCGTTGGACCCTATAGATTCATTCTGAAGCGACAAGCGAAACGGAGCGCGACATGGCCGAAATGGCACTTACACCCGGCGTTTTTGACCGGCTGCTGAACGACCGCATCATCTGGCTCGGCTCAGAGGTGCGCGACGACAACGCCAACGAGATTTGTGCCAAGATCCTGCTGCTGGCCGCAGAGGACTCTCAGCGGGACATCTTCCTTTACATCAACTCACCCGGTGGCTCGATCACCGCGGGCATGGCGATCTACGACACGATGAAGTTCGTATCGAACGACATCGTCACGGTGGGTATCGGACTGGCCGCCTCGATGGGCCAGTTCCTGCTCTCCTCCGGCACCAAGGGCAAGCGCTACATCACGCCGAACGCGCGCGTGCTGCTGCACCAGCCGTCCGGTGGCTTCGGCGGCACCGCCGCCGACATCCAGACCCAGGCCAAGGTCATCCTGGACATGAAGAAGCGCATGGCCGAACTCACGGCCGAGCAGACCGGCAAGTCGGTCGAGCAGATCCTCATCGACAACGACCGGGACAACTGGTTCACCGCCCAGGAAGCCCTGGACTACGGTTTCGTCGACCACCTGCGCAAATCTGCGTCGGAAGTGGTCGGCGGCGGCGGTACCGACGATTCAGTGAACAAGAAGTAGGACGGGCAGAACATGGAATTCACTAATTTCGGCCAGCAGGCCGGCGGGATGGCACCTCAGGCCCCGCAGTCGCGCTACATCCTCCCGACCTTCGAGGAACGAACCGCATACGGCTACAAGCGCCAGGACCCGTACGCCAAGCTCTTCGAGGACCGCATCATCTTCCTCGGCGTGCAGGTGGACGACGCGTCCGCCGACGACGTCATGGCTCAGCTTCTCGTGCTCGAGAGCCAGGACCCCGACCGCGACATCGTCATGTACATCAACTCGCCCGGTGGTTCGTTCACCGCCATGACGGCGATCTACGACACCATGCAGTACATCCGTCCGCACATCCAGACCGTGTGCCTGGGACAGGCGGCCTCCGCGGCTGCCGTGCTGCTCGCCGGTGGCACCCCGGGCAAGCGCCTCGCATTGCCGAACGCGCGCATCCTCATCCACCAGCCTTCGGCCGGCGGCCAGGGCGGCGGACAGGCGTCTGACATCGAGATCCAGGCAGCCGAGATCCAGCGGATGCGTGAATGGCTCGAAGAGACCCTCGCCCACCACTCCAACCGCGACAAGGAGCAGGTGCACAAGGACATCGACCGCGACAAGATCCTCGGCGCCCGCGAGGCCCTCGAGTACGGCCTGATCGACCAGATCCTGACCAGCCGCAAGAACGTTCCCACGCTGGTCAAGTAGTCATCCCGGAACCGGTTGGCGCTCTGGCCAGCCTGTTCGCCAAACGGCGCGTCGCCAGCGGGCGGCGCGCCGTTTCGCTTTGTGCCGCGGGTGCACGCATCTGTCACACGCACCAGCTAGGCTCGAATTCAGCGTCACTGATGGAGGAGGCTCACGGATGGCCCGAATAGGCGAGAGCGCCGACCTGTTGAAGTGTTCTTTCTGCGGAAAGAGCCAGAAGCAGGTGCAGCAGCTCATTGCCGGACCCGGCGTGTACATCTGCGATGAATGCGTTGAGCTCTGCAACGAGATCATCGAAGAACGCCTGGCCGAGGCCGGAGCCGAAGAAGCCGGCAGCGAGTTCGAGCTGCCCAAGCCCCGGGAGATCTTCGGATTCCTCGAGGAGTACGTCATCGGGCAGGAGGCTGCCAAGCGCGCCCTCGCCGTTGCCGTGTACAACCACTACAAGCGGGTGCGCAGCCGCGCCACGCTCACCGCGGCCGACGCCATCCACGACGACGTCGAGATCGCCAAGTCCAACATCCTGCTGATCGGCCCGACCGGTTGCGGCAAGACCTACCTCGCGCAGACTCTGGCCAAACGGCTCAATGTGCCGTTCGCGGTGGCGGATGCGACGGCGTTGACCGAGGCCGGCTACGTGGGCGAAGACGTGGAGAACATCCTCCTCAAACTCATCCAGGCCGCCGACTACGACGTGAAGCGTGCCGAGACCGGCATCATCTACATCGACGAGATCGACAAGATCGCCCGCAAGGCCGAGAACCCGTCGATCACCCGCGACGTGTCGGGGGAGGGCGTGCAGCAGGCCCTCCTGAAGATCCTCGAGGGCACCGTCGCCTCGGTGCCGCCGCAGGGCGGGCGCAAGCATCCGCACCAGGAGTTCATCCAGGTGGACACCACGAACGTGCTCTTCATCGTGGCCGGCGCCTTCGCCGGGCTCGACGACATCATCTCCCAGCGTGCCGGCAAGAAGGGCATCGGGTTCGGCGCCCCGCTGCACAGCAAGGGTGACGACATCAACCTCTTCAGCGAGGTGCTGCCGGAAGACCTGCACAAGTTCGGGTTGATCCCCGAGTTCATCGGCCGGCTGCCGGTGGTGACCACGGTCACCCAGCTCGACCAGGTGGCGTTGATGCAGATTCTCACCGTGCCCAAGAACGCCCTGGTTCGCCAATATCAGCGCATGTTCGAGCTCGACGGGGTGGAGCTCGACTTCGAGCAGCCCGCTCTCGAGGCCATCGCCGACCTCGCGGTGCTCCGCAAGACCGGTGCCCGCGGCCTCCGCGCCATCATGGAGGAGGTGCTCGGCCCGATCATGTTCGAGGTGCCGTCCGCCACGGATGTCGCCAGGGTCATCGTCACCCGTGAGTCTGTGCTCGACAATGCGGCACCCACCATCGTGCTGCACAAGGCCCGCCGCGAAGACAAGTCGGCCTAGCCAGACCCGCTCTACCGAACCGCCCCCGACCTCGTGTCGGGGGCGGTTCTGCGTTCACCCCCGGCAACTGGTGCCGAAGCGGACAATTGTGGCCGGTGCGCCGGCCACAATTGTCCGCACGGGGACCAGTTGCGGCTAGTTGAGGCCGCGGCGGTCGAGCAGGGGCTGGATGCGCGCATCCCGGCCGCGGAAGGAACGGTAGGCGGCCAGGGGGTCGCCGCTGCCTCCCACACCGAGCAGGCGGTCGCGGAACCTGTCACCGTTGGCCCTGGTGAGGCCGCCGTTCTCGGTGAACCAGGCCACGGTGTCGGCGTCGAGCACCTCGCTCCAGATGTAGGAGTAGTAGCCGGCGTCGTACCCGCCGGAGAAGGTGTGCGCGAAATAGGTGCTCGCATAGCGGGTGGGCACCACGGGGTTGTCCAGGTCCACCGCGGCCAGGGCGGCGGCCTCGAACGCGGCCACATCCGTGACGGTGTCGTCGGCGCCGATCCGGTGCCAGGCCTGGTCGAGCAGCGCGGCGGCCAGGTACTCACTGGTGGCGAAGCCCTCGTTGAAGGTCGCCGACTCACGGATGCGGTCGACGAGCTCCTGGGGCATCGACTCGTTGGTGCGGAAGTGCCTGGCGTAGTTCGCCAGCACCTCCGGCCAGAGCATCCACATCTCGTTGACCTGGCTGGGGAATTCGACGAAGTCCCGGTAGACGTTGGTGCCCGCAAAACGCGGGTAGGTCACCTGCGCGAAGAGGCCGTGCAACGCGTGCCCGAATTCGTGGAAGAGGGTGGTCACCTCGTCGAAGCTCAGCAGGGTGGGGGAGCCGGCGGCCGGCTTGGGCACATTGAGGTTGTTCGTGACGATGGTGGGGGTGCCCAGCAGGGTGGACTGCGAGACCAGGGCGTTCATCCAGGCGCCACCGCGCTTGGAGTCGCGGGTGTAGAAATCGGCGATGTACAGGCCCACCGGTGAGCCGTCCTCGTTGCTCACCTCGAAGACCCGGGCCTCGGGGTTCCAGGCCGTGAGGTCGGGCCGTTCGGCGAACGTGATCCCGTAGAGACGGGTTGCGGCGTAGAAGACCCCGTCGTGCAGCACCCGCTCCAACTCGAAGTACGGGCGCATGGCGCTCGTGTCGACGTCGTACCTGGCCTGACGAACTTTTTCGGTGTAGAAGGCCCAGTCCCAGGCGGCGAGGTCGAAGTCGCCGCCGGAATCCCGCACCGCGGCCTGCAGGGCCTCCTGCTCGGCGCGGGCGTTCAGTGCCGCCGCGGGCGCGAGCCTCTCCAGCATGTCGGCGACGGCTTCGGGGGACTTCGCGGTCTCGTCTGCCGTGACATAGGCGGCGTGGCTGGTGAACCCGAGCAGCCGGGCACGCTGAGCCCGCAGGCGGGTGATCTCGAGCACCAGGTCGCGGTTGTCGTGGTCCCCGCCGCGGATGCCCCTGGACCTCGATGCGGTCAGGAGGCGTTCGCGCACAGCCCGATTGGTGAGCGAGGCGAGGTAGGGGTGGCTGGTGGGCAGCACCAGGGTGATCACGTACTTGCCGCTCAGACCGCGTTCGGAGGCGGCTTCGGCGGCGGCCGAGATCTCGCTCTCGCCCAGACCGTCGAGCTCGGCGACGTCGTCGATCACCACGGCCAGGGCGTTCGTGTCGGCCAGCAGGTTCTTCTCGAACCGGGTGGTCAGGGTGGACAGGCGCATGTTGAGCTCGCGCAGCGCCGCCTTGTCTGGATCGGCCAGCGCCGCCCCGGCCAGGGTGTACTCGGTGTAGTAGCGCTCGAGCAGATAGGCGGTTTCGGGGTCGAGGTCCAGCGTGCCGCGTTGTTCATACAGGTCAGCGATCCGGCTGTACAGGGCCGGGTCCAGCCGGATGGCGTCGGTGTGGGTCGCGAGCAGCGGTGCGAGTTCTTCTTCCAGGGCCGTGCCGAACTCGGTGGAGTCCGACGAGCTCAGCGCGAAGAACACCGTGGCCACCCGCTGCAGCACCTGGCCGCTGCGTTCGAGGGCCACGAGGGTGTTCTCGATGGTCGGTTCCGACGCATCCGACGTGATCGCCGCGATCTCGGCGAGCTGCTCGGCCATGCCGGCGTCGAACGCCGGCCTGAAGTGCTCGTTGCGAATCGCTGCGAACGGCGGCAGCTGGTACGGCAGGGTGCTGGGAGCGAGGAAGGGGTTCGAAGAGTCGGCCATCGCCCCAGCCTAGTGTCGCCCCCGGCACTCCTTTCGGCGCGCTGGAGCACTCGGCGACGTAAGGTGTGCGCATGACCGACACCCCGGAGCGACAGGAAACCGCACCTCGAGACGACCGGCTGGGCGGCCGGGAACACCTTCCGCGGGTGCTCACCTGGCGCACCGCCGCGAACTCCGCGGCGTATCTGCTGCCGCACCTGCGCGCCGGGCTCACCCTGGTCGACGTCATGTGCGGTCCCGGAACCATCACCGTCGACCTGGCCCGTCGGCTGGCCCCGGGTGCGGTTCTCGGTATAGACACGTCGCCCGCTGCCGTTCAACAGGCCGCCGGCCTGGCCGATGACGAGTCGGTGCACAACGCGCGCTTCACGGTCGCCGGCAGCCACGCGATCCCGGTTCCGGACGCATCCGTCGACATCGTGCACGCACACCAGGTGCTACAACACCTCGACAACCCGGTGGCGGCCCTGCGGGAAATGCGCAGGGTGCTGAAAAACGGTGGCATCGTGGCCGCCAGGGACGCCGACTATGGCGGCGTGACCTGGTATCCCAGGCTGCCCGGGCTCACGAGATGGCTGACCGTCTACCGGGCGGTGCATGCCAGGGGCGGGGGTGATCCCGACGCCGGACGGGCGCTCAAGGCCTGGGCCCGGCAGGCCGGCTTCGTGCACGTGACCAGCAGCGCCTCAATCTGGTGCTTCGCATCGGCGGCCGAGCGGGAGTGGTGGGGCGAGTCCTGGGCCGCCCGGGTGACCGAGCCCGACTTCGCCGCGCGGGCGATCGAGACCGGAGCGCGGCTGGCCGACCTGCACGAGATCAGCGCGGCCTGGCATCAGTGGGCGCACGACCCCGATGCCTGGTTCGGCATTCCGCAGGGCGAGATCATCGCCACCCGGTGACCGGTCAGATCCAGTCCTCGTCGTCTTCCACAACCACGGCGGGCTGCGTGATGGTGGCGCTGTCTTCCTGGGGGTCGAACCTGATGACGGTGCCGTCGTCGAGTTCGATCACGGGGTTGCCCTCGAGCCAGGTCAACGTCCACCGCCAGGCGCTGGTGTCATCAGGCAGCGCGGCGAGGTCACCCTCCACGGCTTGCAACGCGATGACGACGACCTCGGGCAGGCCGGCCGGCGGCTCTGCGCCGAGGGACCAGCGGGTTCCCAGCTGCATGGCTAGACCTCTGCCTCGTAGGTGACCCAGCTGGTGCGGGTGCCGACCTCGTCGTAGAGCTTCTGCGCCGCGCTGTCGTCGGCGGCGGTGATCCACTGCAGGCCGCGGTAGCCGTGCGACTTGGCGTACTCGGTGGCGAAAGCCATCAGGTCCTTGTCGACACCGGCGTCGCGGGCGTCCGCCACGACGAAGAGATCGTCGATGAAGAGGCCGACATCGCCGCTGAGGGTGCGGGGGAACGCCCGGTACAGCGTGAATCCGACGAAGTCGCCGTTGTCGTCCACCGCGACAGCGCCGTCGAGGTCGTGGTTCTTGTCGATGATCCAGCTCCACACGCGCAGGGCCTTCTCGTCGGTCAGGTCGCTCTTGTGGAACTCGCTGTACCCTTCGAAGAGCCCGAGCCACGGGAAGAAGTCTTTGTCGCCCAGCTGGCGGACCTTGATTGACATGCGGTTCTCCTTTAGATTTCCGACACCGTGGCGAGCACGATATCAGTGACGACCAATTCATCGGCCTTGACGAAGGTCAAGTCCGTGATGCGGCCTACTGCTTTGAGGTCGGCGGCCACCTGAGCGAGCAGGGCCACCTCTTCCTCCGGTCCACCGATCGTGGCGGAGGTGACGGGGGACTTCTGTGAGGCCTTCGCGTCGGTCTTGGCCCGACGGATGCCCGTGAGCGCCCGGCTGGCCAGGTCCAGGAGCGCGATGCTCCCGGCATCCGGTGCCGTGCCGGAGGTGACGGGCCAGACCGCGCGGTGCACCGACTCGTCGTTCGACCACGACCAGGCTTCCTCGGTGGCGAACGGCACGAACGGGGCGAACAGGCGCAGCAGCGTCGACAGCGCCACGCGGAGCGCGGCCACGGCCGACGCCTGCTCCGGTCCGGTCTCGCCGTAAGCGCGTTCCTTGACCAGTTCGAGGTAGTCGTCGCAGAACGTCCAGAAGAAGCTCTCGGTGAGTTCGAGGGCTCGAGCGTGGTCGAAGCCCTCGAACGCCGCGGTCGCCTGGCCGACCACGACGTCGAGCCTGGCGAGCATGCTCTTGTCGATGGGTTCGGTCACGGGGGCCGCGTCATCGCCGGCAAAGCCGAGGATGAACTTGCTGGCGTTGAGGATCTTGATGGCCAGGCGGCGGCCGATCTTGATCTGGGTGGGGTTCTTCGGGTCGAACGCCGCATCCGTGCCCAGGCGGGACGACGCCGCCCAGTACCGCACGGCGTCCGAGCCGTGCTGCACGAGCACGTCGGCCGGGGTGACCACATTGCCCTTGGACTTGGACATCTTCTTGCGGTCGGGGTCGACGATGAAGCCCGACAGCGCGGCATGCTTCCACGGCGATTCACCGTGCTCGAGTTCGGCGCGCAGGAGAGTGGAGAACAACCAGGTGCGGATGATGTCCTGGCCCTGGGGCCGCAACGAGTACGGGTACACCAGGTCGAAGAGTTCGGGGTCGCGCTCCCAGCCGCCGGCGAGCTGAGGGGTGAGAGACGACGTCGCCCAGGTGTCCATCACATCGACTTCGCCGACGAAACCGTTGGCGGCTCCGCGCTGTTCGGCCGTGAAGCCGGGGGCCACGTCGGAGGACGGGTCGACAGGCAACAGGTCGGCGGTGGCGATGATCGGCTGGTCGAACACCGGGTTGGCATCCGCGTCGAGCGGGTACCAGACCGGCAGCGGGACGCCGAAGAAACGCTGACGCGACACCAGCCAGTCACCGGTGAGGCCGTTGACCCAGTTCTCGTAGCGCACGCGCATGAACTCAGGATGCCACTGCAGGGCGGTTCCGTGGTCGATCAAGCGGGCCCGGAGTTTCTCGTCACGGGCGCCGTTGCGGATGTACCACTGGCGGGTGGAGACGATCTCGAGGGGCTTGTCACCCTTCTCGAAGAATTTGACCGGGTGCACGATCGGCTTGGGCTCGCCGATCAGGTCACCGGACGCGCGGAGCAGTTCGACCATGGCCTGCTTGGCGGAGAACACGGTCTTGCCGGCCAGCTGGGCATACGCGGCCTGCGCCTCCGGGGTGACGATCACGTCGGGCGCTTCGGCGATGATGCGGCCGTCGAAGCCCATGATCGCCCGGTTGGGCAGATCGAGCTCGCGCCACCACACCACGTCGGTCACGTCGCCGAAGGTGCAGATCATGGCAATGCCCGAACCCTTGTCCTTCTGGGCGAGGTGGTGGGCCAGAATCGGGATCTCGACGTCGAAGACGGGGGTGCGAACCGTGCTGCCGAAGAACGGCTTGTACCTGTCGTCATCCGGATGCGCCACGAGGGCGACACAGGCCGCGAGCAGCTCCGGCCGGGTCGTCTCGATCTCGATGGTGGAGCCGTCCGGCTTGTGGAAGGAGACCCGGTGGTACGCGGCGGGCATCTCCTTGTCTTCGAGTTCGGCCTGGGCGACGGCGGTGCGGAACGTGACGTCCCAGAGGGTCGGCGCCATGGCCTGGTACGCCTCGCCGCGGTTGACGTTGCCGATGAACGCACGCTGGGAGGCCGTGATCGATTCCGGCGCGATGGTGCGGTAGCTCTGCGTCCAGTCGACCGAGAGGCCGAGGGTGCGCCACAGCTCTTCGAACTGCTTCTCGTCCTCAACGGTGAGGCGCTCGCACAGCTCGATGAAGTTGCGCCGGCTCACGGGGAGCTGATCGGCGGCCTTGGTGCTCTTGCCGTCGCCACCCTCGAAGGGGGGCACGAAGTCGGCGGTGTACGGCAGCGACGGGTCGCAACGCACGCCGTAGAAGTTCTGCACCCGGCGCTCGGTGGGCAGGCCGTTGTCGTCCCAGCCCATCGGGTAGAACACGCTCTTGCCGCGCATGCGCTGAAAGCGGGCGACGACGTCGGTGTGCGTGTAGCTGAAGACGTGGCCGATGTGCAGCGAACCGGAGGCTGTGGGCGGGGGAGTGTCGATCGAGAAGATCGACTCCTTGGTGGCGCCGGCCCGGTCGAAGCGGTAGGTGCCCTGCGCCTCCCAGCTGGTTTCCCATTTCGCTTCCAGCCCTTCGAGGGCGGGCTTGTCGGGAACGCGGTCAGCGCTGGTCATGACTCTCCGATTCGGTAATAGCGGCACCGTGTCGTTGGTGAGGTGCCTTCAGTAGTGCAGATCCAATCTAGCCGATTCCGTGCTCGTCGCCGCACGTCGACCCCCCGAAGGGGCTGATCCGGGCGGTGTTCGCGAGGGGATTGCCGGTGCAGCAGGCCGGAAACGGTGAGCCGCCGGCCGGTTGTGACCACGGCCGGAAACCCGCTGAAACAGCGGAGGCACCGATGCTGCTCGCTCGGTACTATGACTCATGACCAACCGAGGCACGCCCCGTGAGCGCCTCTCCTGGCGTGCCGGATCGAGGCGGCTCTTCGACAAGCTGCCGACGCCGTGGCTGATCTCGGGGATCACCGCGGTGCTCCTGGCGTTCTCCGCGGTGTTCGGCGGCCTTGACGACGCGCCGGTGCAGGCGGCCCCTGTCATCGAGCCCGGTGCCACCCACGTGGGCGCCGAGCTCACCGTCACGGTCAGCGAGGCGCTGCTGATCGACGCCTTCCCCGAGCAGCTCCTCGTTCCGGAGGAGGGCAACCGACTCCTCGTCGTGCGGGCGGTGGTGGAGAACACCACCACGGGTCCGCTCCGGCTGGCTGCCGGCGCGGCCGACAGCCTCCGGGTCGGCAGGGTGCCCGGCGTGCCGGGGGCGACCCCGCCGTACCGGATCCTGGTGATCGACGACGGCAGCGGGGAGGTGGCCGTGCAGCCTGGTGTACCCGTCGAGCTGGCGTTCATCTGGGAGGTCGCCGGAGACGCCGTTGCGGAGGGGGACTCGATTCAGGTGCAACTGCTGGACAGGGTCAAGATCAGCGAGGGGGAGCTCACCTACGGCGGCCTGTACGACGACCCCGTGGTGACCGCCACCCTCGACCTGCCCCTGGGGGACGTGGGCGCGGGGGTATCCGAATGAACCTGAAAACCCCGCGCTGGCGCCATGCCGCGAACGGTGCCGCGCTCGTGGCCATCCTGTCGGCGGCGGCGATCGTGCTGCACACCACCCCGGATCGAGACCTGCAGCAGTCGCCGATCAGCGTGCCGGGCACCCTGGGCGAGCCGGCCACCGGCCGGAATATCCGGGCCACCGTGCACTCTGTGGCCGTGACGGAGGCCGTGACCGCCGGGACCGGCTGGGCGGGAGGCACACCAGGGGTGTGGGTGGTGGTGAACCTCAGCGTCGAGGCGGTGGAGACCGACGAGATGGCCATATTCGGAACGGCACTGCTGCGTGTCGGCGACACCCATTTCAGCGCGTCGACCCGCCCGGGCCGCACCGCGACGGTGGTCGGCGGCAGACTCGCCACCGGCATTCCCCTGACCGGTCCGCTCATGTTCGAAGTCCCCGCGGACGTCGCGTCGAGCACCGCGGCAGCGGACGCCACCCTCGAGTTCGCCATCAGCTCCGACCCACGGGTGGACTCGCTGCTCGTGGTGCCCGTGGACCTCGGGGACCTCCCCGTGCAGGAGAGCCTGGACGTGGACGTGCCTGAGTGGGGTGCCCGGTGAACGAAACCGTGACGGAGGAAAGCCCTGACGGCGCACGCACGGTGACGAACAAGCCGGTGGGATGGCTCAGGCGGAACATCCGTGGGCTCGTGGCCGTTGTAGTGCTGCTGCCGGTGACCCTGGGAATCATGTTCGCGACCCAGTGGATCAGCTATTTCGAGGGTTGGCCCAGCCGGCCCGTGAACGTCCGGGCCGGCGACACTCTCGAGTACGGCAACGCGCGCTGGCACATCGAGGGATTCGACCGCGTGCTCGGTGACAGCGCCGCCGGGCGCGAGCGGGACTTACCCGCAGGCACCGATCTCCTTGTCGTCACCGTCCTGGTCGACCCGACCGGTACGGGGCCCGATGGCGTGCCCGACCTGTGCGCGGTGCGACTGGAGGAGTCCGGCGCAGACACACCGACACGGCGCTGGTCGAACGGGGGAGCGATCTCCCTGGATGGCGCCCTGTCGGCCCACACCTCGTGCAGTTCCGAGGTGAGCACCCGGTACACCTTCGACGCGGAGTTCGTCATTCCCACCGATGCCGGGGAGTCGTCCGCCTTCAGCGTCGATATCTACGTGGAAGACGCGCTGCCCGAGTACGCCAGCTTTGCCCTCGACTGAGCCGCGACGCCGTCGTTACGCGGGCACAGGGTCCGCGATGGCGGCCGCGTCCCGCCGCTCGCTCAACCGGCGCAGGCAGTAGTCGTAGCCGGCGGCGATGAGGCAGATGCGCAGCGGCTCGAGCAGAACATCGAGTCCGAAGATGAGGGCACCGTCCACGTTCATCCACCACGACTCCAGGTCGTGGGCACCGATGAGCCGGGTCGCGCCGAAGCCCAGCCAGGCCCCGGACGCTTCGATGACTGTGTAGGCGAGCACGAAGATACCCATCGGCACCACGCCGGCGCGCCAGACCAGGGTCAGGGCGTTGGCGAGCGGTTTCCACCGGCCCACGAAACCGGCGCCGACATCCATGAAGCGCCGGGAGACGGCCTTGGGCACGCGGGCGTATCGGGTTCGCACCCTGTCGGCGTACCGGTTCGTCGGCACGCGCAGGCCCAACGGCCCGGCGGTGAGCGCGCGACCGTAGACGATGCCCGCGAGGGCGAGCCAGGCGACCGGGAGCAGAACGAGCGCACCGGCTTCGCCGATGCCCCAGGCGATGGCGTCCCAGGCGACACCGATCGGCGCGAAGACGTCGCCGACGCTGCCGCGCAGGTCCGCCATCCAGTGCATCGCGGCGCGATTCGCCACCCACGCGTCGAACTGCGCGAAGTAGGTGCTGATCAGGAACACGGTGAGGTAGACCCAGACGGCCTCGAGGTACACCGTCAGCAGGGCGGTCCAGCGCGGCAACCTGGCGTTGTATCGCTTGAGCAGGAACCGTCCGGTGAATGCGAGCACGATGGCCGCACCTGATGCCCAGGTGAGTTCGAGGTTGAGCACCCCGGCCGAGGTGTCGGTGTCTTCGAAGGGGTTGATCTTGCCCAGGGCTGTGGCCGCGTATTGCAGGGTGTCTTCGCGCAGGAACTGCCAGGCGGCGTAGAAGGCGAAGAACGGCAGGATGCTCGCCAGGAAGAGGTCCTGCAGACTGGGCCCGGTCGCGGCCGCCGGCGCGTCCTGGGTGCGGTCGATCGCGTCTTCGCCGTTCGCGGCGAGCTCGGCGAACGCGGGCATGCCGGGGCGCAGCACCAGGAACATCCCGATGAAGCTCGCCAGCCGGGCGAGGATGGCGAGGGGCATGATGAGGAATGCGGACAGGGCGTCCGTGGTGCCCGCGAAGGCGGCGACCTCGATCACCAGGTACCGGGCGAGCCAGCCGGCCAGGTACAACGCCAGCAGGACCGGCCACCTGGTGGCGGCCAGCCGAAGCGTCGAGGTCAGGATAGAGAACACATGGCTCAGCGTAGGGTACGGGCCGCCGGGGCCGGGCGCCCGGATGCGGCGGGTTTTTCGGTGGGCGAGCCGGGTTCAGACCAGTCGGGGCACCGCGGCGAGCAGCGCGCGTGTGTACGGATGCGCCGGCGTGGAGAAGACGTCGGTGGCGGTGCCGGTCTCGACGATGAGCCCGTCGTGCATCACGGCGACCTGGTCGCTGACGTGCTGGATGACGCCGAGGTCGTGGGAGATGAACAGCAGGCTCAGGTTCAGCTCACGTTGCAGCTCGTCGAGCAGGTCGAGCACCTGTGCCTGCACGCTCACATCCAACGCTGAGACCGGTTCGTCGCAGACCAGGACCTCGGGGCGGGATGCGAGCGCCCTGGCGATGCCGACCCGCTGACGTTGGCCGCCGGAGAGGTCGGTGGGTCGACGGTCGAGGACACCGGCGGCAAGACCGACCTCGTCGAGCAGCACAAGCGCGCGGGCATCCCGGCCGGCACGCCCGGATCCCGCGGTCGCGGCCGGCTCGGACCGGGAACCCGGGCCGGACACGGCGTGGCCGAGGATATCCCGCACGCTCAGCCGGGGATCGAATGATGCGAGCACGTCCTGGTACATGGCGCCGATCAACGGCCGGCGTGCCCGGCGCTCGGTCTCCGGCAGAGTGCTCCACGGCTGGCCGAGCAGCCGCACCTCGCCCGTGTCGGCAGTGGTCAGCGCGAGCACAAGCCTGGCGGTGGTGGTCTTGCCCGAACCGGATTCGCCGACGATGCCCAGCGTGCTGCCGCGCTGCAGGCTGAAGGACACGTTGTCGACGGCCCGGTGCACGGAACCGTGTGGTTCCCGGAACGTTTTGGCCAGGCCGATCGCCTCGAGCGCGATTCCCGCGTTTGCCGCGGCCGAGGTCGCGCCGGCTCCGGGTGCAGCCGGTGCTGCCGGGTGGTGCGGTCGATCCGAGACTCTCGGGGCGACGGTCGGGGCGGTGCCGCCCGGCCGGGGGCCCGCGGCCGGCGCGAGCCGATGCCCGCGCGGCTTGTCCACGGGCACCGCGGCCAGCATCCGCCGGGTCTCCGGATGCCGGGGCTCGGTCAGAACCTCGGCGGCCGGTCCGGTCTCTACGATCCGGCCGTCGTGCATGACCGCGATGCGGTCGGCGAGGCGGCTCACGACGGCGAGGTCGTGGCTGATCACCACGATGGCGGTGCCCTGCGCGCGCACCTGCTCGAGCAGGGCGAGCACCTGCGCCTGCACGGTCACGTCCAGTGCTGTCGTGGGTTCGTCGGCGACCAGCAGAGGGGGGTTCAGGGCGAGGGCGGCGGCGATGAGAGCGCGTTGACGTTGGCCACCGGACAGCTCACCTGAGCGGCGGCCGGCGTACCGGTGGGCGTCCGGCAGCCCGACCGATTCCAGCGTCTCCAGCACCCGGCGGGTTCGCTCCGCGCCAGACATCCGGGTGTGCAGGCGCAGCGAATCGCCGATTTCCCGAACTATCGGGCGCAGCGGATCGAGCGAGGCCAGCGCATCCTGCAGCACCAGGCCCACGTCGCGGCCGCGACGGCGCCGCCAGGCCGACTCGGACAGGCCGAGCACCGACTCGCCCGCCAGGGTGAGCTCGTCTGCGCTGACCCGGGCGCCCGGCCCCGCCAGGCCGAGCAGGCTGCGCGCGGTGACGCTCTTGCCCGAGCCGGATTCGCCGACGATGGCCAGGCACTCGCCCGCCGCGACCTCGAAGGAGACGCCGCGAACAACCGGGTCGGCGTGAGCGTCCCCGAAGGCCACCCGCAGATTCGCCACCCGCAGGGCGGGCATCGGGTGAGTGGAGGCTGGCGGCTGGTGTGCGGTGTTCATGCGTGCCTCATCCGTCGTTCGATCGCGCGGCCGAGAGCCGTCGCGCACACCGCGGTGAGCACGATGAACAGGCCGGGGAAGAAACTCATCCACCAGGCCGAGGTGATGTAGGTGCGCCCGGCCGACAGCATGGCGCCCCACTCGGCGGCCGGCGGTTGCGCCCCGAGCCCGAGGTAGCTCAGCGCCGCGGCCCAGACAATGGCCTGGCCGACGCCGAGGGTGCCGAGCACGAGAAGCGGCGCCAGGGTGTTGGGCAGGATGTGCCTGGCCAGGATCCGGGTGCGGCCGAGACCCTGCACCGTAGCGGCCTCGACGAAGGCCGAGGAACGCACCCGCAGCAGCTGGGCGCGGATGATGCGGGCGTAGCCCGGTGCCGTGGAGAGCCCCACGGCCACGATCGCGCTGCCAGGGCCAGGGCCGAAGATCAGGATGAACAGCAGGGCGAGCAGCAGCCCTGGAAACGCGAACAGCACCTCGAGGAAGCGGTTGACCGTGAAGTCCACCGCGGCGCCCAGGGTGCCGGCGATGGTGCCGAGCACCGCGCCCAGTCCGAGCCCGATCAGGGTGGCCGTGAGGCCGATCAGCAGGGAGTCCCTGGCGCCGTCGACCACGCGGGTGTAGATGTCCCGGCCAGACTCGTCGGTGCCGAACCAGTGCGCCCACGACGGTGCGCCGAAGGCGGCCAGGGGGTCGATGGCGAGCGGGTCACCCGGGGCGAGCAGGCGCGGGGCTATCGCCGCGGTGAGCAGCAGCAGGGTGACCAGCACGGCCAGCAGCTCCACCACGCTCACGCGCAGCCGGCCGAACCGGCCGCGTGGGGCGGTCTGCGGACGGCCGGCCCCGTGTCCGGTGGCCGAGGCCTGAATCTCCAGTTCGCTCACGAGAACGCTCCGTTGGCGTGCTCGGTGGGTCGCGGGTCGGCCAGGCTGGACGCGAGGTCGGTGACGATGGTCATCAGGATGTAGGCCAGGGCCACGACCATCACGACGCCGACCACAACGGGCACGTCCCGCACGGTGACGGCGTTGAGCAGGGTGCGGCCGAGCCCGGGCCTGGCGAAGATGGTCTCCACCACCACCGCGCCGCTGATCAGCGAGCCGAACGCCCAGCCGGACAGGCCGATCGCAGGCAGGGCGGCGTGCCGCAGCGCGTGGCGCCACAGCACCCCGCGGTCGGTTTCCCCTCGCGCCCTGGCGGACAACACGAACGGGGATTCCAACGCCGTGTTCAGGCTTTCGCGCATGACCTGGCCGAGGAAGCCGGCCAGGGGGATGGCCAAGGTGACGACGGGCAGCACCAGGCCACGGGCATCCGCGGTGCTGATGGGCGGCAGCACCCCCCACCACACACTGAAGACGACGATGAGGCTCGTGGCCAGCCAGAAGTGCGGCAGCGCGGCAGAGACGATCTCGAGACCGGAGCCGATCCGCGCGGCCAGGCGGCCCCGCCCGGTGGACCAGGTGGCCAGCACCAGCGCGATGACCCAGGCCAGCGTGAGCGAAAGGACGGCCAGGAGCAGGGTGCCGCCGAGCTGGCTGATCACGAGCGGGCCGACATCCATGTTCAGTGCGTAGGACCGGCCGAGGTCGCCGGTGGCCAGGCGGCCCACTTGCTGCAGGTACTGCACCAAGAGCGGCTGGTCGAGGCCGTACTCCGCGCGCACCGCAGCGAGGGCCTCCGGGGAGGTCTGCGAGCCGGGACCGCCGAGGATGGCCTCGGCCGGGTCGCCGGGGATCAGTCGAACGGCGAAGAAGGTGACGGTGGCGACGGCCCACAGCACGAAGACCGCGCCGGCGAGTCGCCGGACGAGACCTCGGAGCCGAGGCCGTCCGCCCCGCCGGGCGGCTGTCGTCAGCGGTTCAGCCACGCGTCGTAGAACGCCGGCGTCGACACCGTCGGCAGCGCGCGAGCGCCCTCGACCGCCGAGCCGAGCAGGAAGTGGTTCTGCTGGTCGTAGAGCGGCAGGATGTAGAAACCCTCCAGGATCAGGTCCTGGGCGTCTTCGTACAGCGAAGCGCGCTGGTCGGTGTCGTTGGTCTGGACCGCCTCGGTGAGCAGGCTGTCCACCTCGGGATCGTTCAGCTGGGCGTGGTTGGCGAAGTAGCCGCTCGGTGCCGGGGTGATGCCGTCGGAGTGGAACAGGATCCGCAGCACGTCGGGACCGATCTTGGTGTAGGGCGCGCTGACGGCGTCGTAGGCGTTGCTGCCGAGGGCCGTGTACCAGCTGGACAGGTCCAGCTTGGTCAGCTGGACGTCGAAACCGGTCTCCTTGGCCGTCGCCTGGATCTGCTCGAACACCGACTGTTCGGCGGGGATGGACTGGTTGGTGCTGACCGGGAACACCACGGTGAGCCGCACGCCGTCCTTCACCCGATAACCCTCCGAGTCCGTCTCCGACCAGCCGGCGCCGTCGAGCAGCTCGGCGGCGGCGGTCGGGTCGTAGTCGAACAGGTCCGGTCGGGATACGCCGAGCGGTTCCACACTGGACAGTGCCGAGTATGACCGGTCCGCGCTGCCCTGGAACAGGGAGCTGACCGCGTCGTCGACATTCGCGGAGCGGATGAACGCCTCCCGCACGGCGGCGTCGTTGAACGGTGCCTTGCCGGAGTTCAGTTCGATGCGGTTGGAGGCGCCGGGGCGGGGAGCGTCGAGGTGCACGATGGTGTCGCTGGACTCCGCCTGGCTGATGGTGTCGGGCTGGGCGTTGTCGATCACGTCGACCTCGCCGGCCTGCAGGGCGGCGTAGCGGGACGCCGAGTCCGGGATGAAGCGCCAGACGATGCTCTCCAGGTAGGCGGGACCGTCATGCTCGGCGTCGGCCGGGGGAGAGCTGTAGTCGTCGTTCCGCACCAGGGTGATGGCGTTCTGTTTCACCCAGGATTCGACGACGAACGGGCCGGTTCCCACCGGCGCGGCGCAATTCTCGTCCTGGCTGCGGGCGAGCGCGGTGGGGGACTCGATGGCGAGCCACGGCTGCGCCAACGACTCGAGCAGGGCGCTGTCCGGCTGCGCCAGGGTGAGCCGCACGACGGAGTCCGAGACCGCTTCGGTGCCGGTCACGTTGGCCAGGGCCAGGTAGCCGGTGGATGAACCTGTCGCCGGGTCCTGCAGGTGGGCGATGTTGGCCTGCACGGCAGCGGCATCCAGCGGGGTTCCGTCGGTGAAGCTCACGTCGTCTGTGAGCGTGAACTCCCAGGAGAGCCCGTCCGGGCTCACGGTCCAGCTGTCCGCCAGCCACGGAATGATGGTGCCGTCAGCGTCCAACGAGACCAGCGACTCCAGGAACTGACTGCTGACCAATGCCTGCGGGTAGTTCCCGCCCACGTGGGGGTCGAGGCAGGTGGGCTCCGCGTCGCCGGACGCGTAGGTCAGGGTGCCGCCGGATGCCGGGGTGCCGGTGTCGGCATCGGGGGACGCGCTCGTGCAGCCGGTGAGGGCGAGGGTGAACGCGGCGGCGCCGGCCACCGCGGCCAGGATGAGTGGGCGGGGGGTGGCGCTGAGGATTCCCGGTCGGGGCATGCTGCTGTCTCTTTTCACGGGTTGCACGGTCGGACGAGGGGTTCTCAGACGGGCTGGTGCACGCTGTACCATTGATGGACTGCGTACAACAAAGGAACGCGTCGAGTCCATCGTAGAACACTGGAGGGCCATGAACGATTCCCGAGCCGTCGGTCGCCCGCACGCGTCGTCCCGGGCGATGCTTGAAGAGGCCGCCGCGGAGCTGTTCCTCGAGCAGACCTACGCCAAGACCACGGTCGGGGACATCGCCAGGCGCGCCGGGGTGAGCCGCAACACCTTCTTCAACTACTTCACCGCGAAGAGCGACCTGCTCTGGGTGGATGTCGATGCAGGGCTGGCGGCGCTGCCCGGCGCCCTCGCCGACTGCGACCGCACCGCCCCGGTGACCGAGGCGGTGCGCCAGGCCCTGCTGCGCGTTGCCGCCGGCTTCGGCCCCGGCCGGGTGCCGTGGGCGGTCACCCAGTACGAGCTGATGGCGACGACGAACGAGCTGGAGGCATCCGCCCTGGCCCGGCTTCTCGTGCAGGTCGGCCTGGTGCACGAGTTCGTCGGCGCCAGGCCGGGGCACTCCGTCGAAGCCGACCTGCTTGGCCGGGCCTTCTCCACCTCGGTGGTGGCCGCTGCGGCTGCCGCGGCAGCGGAATGGGCCGCCGCCGGGGTCGGCCGGGGCGGGCTGGCGGCCTACGTCGACGCGGCTGTCTCGCCGGTGTGCGCGGGTTTCCGCACGGTTCTGGACCCCGTCTGAGAGCACCAGCCGGCCGGGTTGCGCGACACGGTAGTATTGACCGAGATGTGATTCACAGACACTGATCCGGCTATCACCGGGGAGTCTTCGGAAGAACGTCGGGACAGGGCCCAGGCCCGGCACCGACCAGTAGAGCCGAACGGGTCGGGCCCGTCATAGCCTTTGTTTGAGCGGTCGTTCGCCTTTCGGGAACGGCAAGCGAGGTGGTACCGCGCATCGCCCTGTCGGGGTGAGCGTCCTCGTGGAATAGGCCAGCGGCTTTTCACCCGCCTCGTCCAGGAGAAGCATGACGTACCCGCAGCAGCCCACAGACAACGCGTTCGGCCTGACCGACCCCGATGCCGCCGTCGTTCCCTCGCCGAATTTCCCGCAGATCGAGGGCGAGGTGCTGGACTTCTGGGAGAAGGACGGCACCTTCCAGGCCTCGATCGACAACCGCGAAGGCGCCCCGGAGTGGGTCTTCTACGACGGTCCGCCGTTCGCCAACGGCCTGCCCCACTACGGCCACCTGCTCACCGGTTATGCCAAGGACCTGTTCCCGCGCTTCCAGACCATGCGCGGCAAGCAGGTGCACCGCCGCTTCGGCTGGGACACCCACGGCCTGCCCGCCGAGCTCGAGGCCGAGCGCAAGCTCGGCATCACCGACAAGAGCCAGATCGAAGAGATGGGCCTGGCCGCGTTCAACGCCGTCGCCCGGGAATCGGTGCTGGAGTACACCAAGGACTGGGAGAAGTACGTCACCCGCCAGGCGCGCTGGGTCGACTTCGAGAACGACTACAAGACCCTCGACATCACCTTCATGGAGTCGGTGATCTGGGCGTTCAAGGAACTGCACACCAAGGGCCTGGCCTACGAGGGCTACCGGGTGCTGCCGTACTGCTGGCGTGACCAGACCCCGCTGTCCAACCACGAACTGCGCATGGACGACGACGTCTACAAGATGCGCCAGGACCAGACCGTCACGGTCACCTTCCCGCTGGTCGGCGCCAAGGCCGAGACCCTCGGCCTCACCGCCGTGCGCGCCCTCGCCTGGACCACCACGCCGTGGACCCTGCCGACCAACCTCGCCCTGGCCGTCGGGCCCGACATCGTCTACGCCGTCGTGCCGGCCGGTCCGCACGGCACCCCGGATGCCGAGGTGCTGCGCGAGCAGGCCGGCGCGCCCGAGGCGACCACCGAGGTGCTCGGCGCCGAGTACCTGCTGGCGATCGACCTCGTCGGCAGCTATGCCAAGGACCTCGGCTACGACAGCGCCGCCGACGCGACGGCCGCCATCAGCCGCACGGTCACCGGCCGGGACCTCGAGGGCGTCTCCTACGACCGCCTGTTCGACTACTACGCCGACGAGAGCGAGTGGGGCACCCAGAACGCCTGGAAGTTCGTGGTCGCCGGCTACGTCACCACCTCCGACGGCACCGGCATCGTGCACCAGGCGCCCGCCTACGGTGAGGAGGACCAGATCGTCTGCCGCGCCTACGGCATCCCGGTGATCCTCTCCCTCGACGATGGCGGCAAGTTCCTTCCGCACGTGACCGAGGTCGCGGGCCAGCTCTGGAGCGACGCCAACAAGCCGCTCACCCAGCTGATCAAGGCCGAAGGTCGACTGCTCCGCCAGGCCAGCTACGAGCACTCCTACCCGCACTGCTGGCGCTGCCGCAACCCGCTGATCTACAAGGCGGTGTCGAGCTGGTTCGTGCGCGTCACCGACTTCCGGGGCCGCTTAGTCGACCTCAACCAGGAGGTGAACTGGGTTCCGGAGAACGTCAAAGACGGCCAGTTCGGCAAGTGGATCGGCAACGCCCGCGACTGGTCGATCAGTCGCAACCGCTACTGGGGTTCCCCGATCCCGGTCTGGAAGAGCGACAACCCCGAATACCCCCGCATCGACGTCTACGGTTCGCTCGACGAGCTCGAGGCCGACTTCGGCGTGCGCCCCACCGACCTGCACCGGCCATACATCGACCAGCTCACCAGGCCCAACCCCGACGACCCCACCGGGCAGTCCACCATGCGCCGCATCGAGGATGTGCTCGACGTCTGGTTCGACTCCGGCTCGATGCCCTTCGCCCAGGTGCACTACCCGTTCGAGAACCGGGAATGGTTCGACTCGCACAACCCGGCCGACTTCATCGTGGAGTACATCGGCCAGACCCGCGGCTGGTTCTACCTGCTGCACGTGCTCTCGACCGCGCTGTTCGATCGCCCGGCGTTCAAGAACGTGGTCAGCCACGGCATCGTGCTCGGCAACGACGGCCAGAAGATGAGCAAGTCGCTCCGCAACTACCCGAACGTCAACGAGGTCTTCGACCGTGACGGCTCCGACGCCATGCGCTGGTTCCTGATGAGCTCCCCGGTGCTGCGCGGCGGCAACCTGATCGTCACCGAGGAGGGCATCCGCGAGGGCACCCGCCAGATGCTGCTGCCGCTGTGGAGCACCTGGTACTTCTTCTCGCTCTACGCCAACGCCACCGACTACACCGCCACCTGGCGCACCGACTCCACCGATGTGCTCGACCGCTACCTGCTGGCCAAGACCCGCGACCTCGTCGAAGCCGTCACCGTCGACCTCGAACGTCTGGACAGCACCCTGGCCGCGTCGCGCCTGCGCGACTTCGCCGACGTGCTCACCAACTGGTACGTGCGCCGCTCCCGCGACAGGTTCTGGACCGGCGTCTCCGCCGACGGCGCCGGTGCCGACGCCTTCGACACCCTGTACACCGTGCTCGAGACCGTCACCCGGGTTGCCGCCCCGCTGCTGCCGCTGATCAGCGAACGGATCTGGCAGGGCCTCACCGGCGGTCGCAGCGTGCACCTGACCGACTGGCCCGACGCCGCTGACTTTCCCGCCGATCCCGGCCTGGTCACGGCCATGGACCAGATCCGCCTGGTCAGCTCCACGGTGCTGTCGCTGCGGAAGAAGGCCGGCCTGCGGGTGCGGCTCCCGCTGGCGAACCTCACCGTGGTCACCACAGACACGGCAGCCCTGGCCGGGTTCGAGGGCATCCTGCGCGACGAACTGAACGTCAAGTCCGTCACCCTGGTCGAACAGAAGCCCGATTCTGCCGAGAGTTACGGCATCACCTCCAAACTCACCGTCAACGCCAGGGCCGCCGGCCCTCGGCTGGGCAAGCAGGTGCAGCAGGTCATCAAGGCCGCCCGCACCGGCGACTGGTCAGAGACCGACGGCGTCGTCACCGCCGGCGGTATCGAACTCGTCGCGGGGGAGTACGAGCTGGAGCTGCAGGCCGCCTCAGCGGCGGCGGACGCGGACTCGGCGCTGAGCAGCTCGGCACTCGCCCTGCTCGCCGGCGGCGGCTTCGTGCTGCTGGAGACGACCACCACGCCCGAGCTCGAGGCCGAGGGCCTGGCCCGCGACCTCATCCGTGCCGTGCAGGACACCCGTAAGTCCGCCGGTTTCGCGGTCAGCGACCGGATCAGCCTCGACCTGGTCTTCTTCGACGAGACGGATGCCGCCACCTTCGCCCTCGCGGGCGGTGTCGACGTTGCCGGTGACACCCTCGCCACCCGCTTTGCGACCCACTCATCCTCGGCGGTCCCCGTCGACGTGCTCGCCGCAGGCACCCCCGCCGAATGGCTGCAGGGCCTGACCGGCTCCATCGTCGAACACTACGTGCGCTTCGAGGCCAATCACTACGCGAACACCGGACCGGTCATCGTTGCCGTCGCCCGCGAAAAAGGAACCATCAATGTCTGACGACTACTACCCCGACGAATTCCGCGACGCCGGCGATGCCGTGCTCGCCGCGCTGCTCGAGCGGGTCGGCGAGAGCGCACCCCAGCCGCGCCTGCAGGCCACCCGACGGGCCGTCGAGCTGCTCGGCGATCCGCAGAACTCGTACCCGATCATCCACGTGACCGGTACGAACGGGAAGACCAGCACCAGTCACATCATCGAGAGCATCCTGCGCGCCTACGGCCTGCGCACCGGACTGTTGGTGAGCCCGCACCTGATCCGGCTCAACGAGCGCATCGTGATCGACGGGGCGCCGATCACCGATGAGGCCCTGGCCGCGAACTGGGCGGACATCCAGCCCTACCTGAGCATGGTGGACACCGAACTGGCCACCGCGAACGAGGAACCGCTCACCTTCTTCGAGGCCCTCACCGTGTTGGCCTTCGCGTGCTTCGCCGACGCCCCCGTGGATGTGGTCGTGCTCGAGGTCGGCATGGGCGGCGAATGGGACTCCACCAACGTCGCCGACGGACAGGTCGCGGTGTTCACCCCGATCGCGCTCGACCACACCAAGCGGCTCGGCGACACCATCGCCGAGATCGCGCGCACCAAGTCCGGCATCATCAAGCCCGCAGCCGCCGTGGTCACCGCCGCGCAGGTACCGGAGGCTCTCACCGAGCTGAGCCGCGCCGCGGCCTTGACGGAGTCCACCCTGGTCGGCGAGGGAAGCGACTTCGCCCTCCTCGCCAGCCACGTCGCCGTCGGCGGCCAGCTCATCTCCGTGCGGGGCATCGCCGGCACCTACTCCGAGCTGTTCCTGCCGCTCTACGGCACCCACCAGGCGCAGAACGCCGCCGTCGCCATCGCGGCGGTCGAGTCGTTCCTCGGCGCCGGCAGCCAGGCCCTGGTCGAAGACATCCTGGTGGAGGGCCTGGCCACGGCCACCTCACCGGGTCGGCTGCAGCTGGTCGGCATCGAACCGACCGTGCTCGTCGACGCCGCCCACAACCCGCACGGTGCCCTGGCGCTGACGGCGGCGCTGGAGAGCTACTTCGATTTCGATGAGATCGCCGTGGTCATCGGCATCCTCTCCGACAAGGACGCCGGCGGCATCATCGAGGCGCTGCGTCCGGTCGCCACCCGCTTCCACGTCACCCAGTCGCATTCCGAGCGCGCGATCCCGGTCGACGACCTGGCCGACCTCGTGGCGGAGCACGTCGGCGACAGCGACACGTTCAGGTTCGGCGACCTCGCCCAGGCCCTCGACGCCGCCCGCGGCTGGGCGCAGGACGCCCCCAAGCGCGCCGTGCTCGTCGCCGGCTCGATCACCCTCGTGGGCGACGCCGTGGCGCTGGCCGACGCGGGGGACTGGATGACCCCGTGAGAAGCGGATCGGTGCGGCGCTCGCTCGCCTCGATAGTGCTCGGCTTCGAGCTGGTCGTGGTGTTCCTGGCCACCCTGGTGATCTTCGGGCTCAGTGACCTGCCCGCCTGGGTCACCCTGGGCGGCGGGGCGCTGCTCTGCCTGATCATGGTCGCCACCCTCGGCTTGCTACGGTACAACTGGGCGTACGTGGTCGGCTGGGCCGTCCAGGTGATCATCGTCGCCACCGGATTCCTCAACCCGGCGATGTTCTTCGTCGGCGCACTGTTCGCCGGCATGTGGGCCTACTGCATGATCACCGGCTCACGCATCGACCGACGGAACACCCCGAGCACCTAGAGCCCGAACACACGGCCCCTCAAACACACGCACAGCCCCTCGAACACAGAGAGCAAGGAATACACATGAGCACCCAGGTTCAGGAAACACTCGTACTGGTCAAGCCCGACGGCGTCGCCCGCAACCTCTCCGGCGAGATCCTTCGCCGGATCGAGGCGAAGGGATACTCCCTCGTCGACGTCAAGCTCGTGCAGGCCGAGCGCTCGCTGCTCGCCGAGCACTACGCCGAGCACGCCGGCAAGCCGTTCTTCGAGCCGCTCGTCGAGTTCATGGAGAGCGGTTCGATCCTGGCACTCCGGATCGCCGGCGACCGCGTCATCGAGGGCTTCCGAGCCCTGGCCGGCACCACCGACCCCACCACGGCCGCGCCCGGAACCATCCGCGGCGATCTCGGCCGCGACTGGGGCCTGAAGGTTCAGCAGAACCTCGTGCACGGCTCGGACTCGCCCGAGTCCGCCGCCCGCGAGCTGGCCCTCTGGTTCGCCTAGAACCCACGCAGCGCGCTGACAGAACTGCCCCGGAAACCTCGCGTTTCCGGGGCAGTTCTTGTGGTCGGGGTGCCTCAGAGGCGGTGCAGGAAGTCCATTTGCACCTGGGCAACCGTCGCTGCGACGAGGTAGCAGGCGATGGTGATCACCAAGATCCAGGAGTACGCACCCGCCGCCAGCCGCCGCACCCGGGCCGAGCCGGGCAGGATGCCGGTCTTGAGGTTGTACAGCGTCACGGCGAGGAACACCGGGATCGTCACACTCCAGGTGACCATGCACCAGGGGCACAGCACGTCGAGCACGAAGAAGCTCTGCCCCATCAGCCAGATCACGAAGGCGAGGGCGCCGGTCACGCCGAGGTTCAGGCCCAGCCAGAACCAGCGTGCGAAGCGGGCGCCGGAGAGGATCGCGGCGCCGATGGTGATCACCACGCTCCACGCTGCCACGCCGATCAGCGGGTTGGGGAAGCCGAACACCGCGCCCTGCCAGGAGCCGAGGTTGGTGCTGCACCCCACCAGCACGCTGAAATTGCAGGACAGCTGCGCGGTGGGATCCTGCAGCATCGTGAACTTGTCGAGCGTGAGCGCAAACGCCGCGGCGAAGCCGATCGCCCCCGCGACGATCAGGAAAACAGCAAGGCCGATCGGGGGCTTTTTTGAGGTGGTGAATGGCACATTCGGATTATGCCATGTGTCGCGTACGCGACCCTGGGAATGCGTGCGATAATCGAAACAGTCGTTTGAGCCGCGCTCAAACCGATGCCATAAGGCTTAATGGGCGGCAATAGCCCAGATTCATTGGTCCTAGACCAAAGGTATTCGCAACCAGAGCCAAGAGCCGGTTGCACAACGCAAAGTTGCATAACGCAAGAGGATTCGCGGGGTTTTCGCGTAAGCGAAGGGCTCGCACGAGAGAGTAACCGAGTGGGTGGCGCGGTCACCCACAGCGGTCAAGGAGCGCACCAGTGATGGTGGAAGACAACGAAAACAAGAAGCGCAAGGGCCTGTTCGGCACTCGCAAATCAACCAGGAAGGCGGCACCGGCACAGCACACTGAGCCGATCAGCGAGGCACCGAGCGTGCCTGCCCCTGTCGACGCAGCGATCCTGCCGGAGTCAGTTCCGAACGAGTCCCTGGTGGCCGCCGCGGCGGACCAGCCGGTCGCGTTCCCGGCGCTGCCGACACCTTTCGACGAAACCGTCGAGGTGGTTCGCCGCCCGACGACGTCCCTGATCTTCCAGGCGCCGGCCATTCTGGCCGCCCCGGTGCGGTCGGGTTCACGCCAGCTCGACGACGAGGATGACGACGCCGAAGAGGGCTCCACAGTTCGCCGTCGCGCACGCCGCCGCACCGGCGAGGAGGGTCGCAGCGACGACCCGGCGAACACCGTCGTGCGAGTGCGCACGCCCCGCGAGCCTGAGCTCATCACCGAGCCCCAGCGCATCAAGGGCTCAACCCGCCTGGAGGCCAAGAAGCAGCGCCGCCGCGACGGCCGCGACGCAGGCCGTCGCCGCCCGGTGATCACGGAGGCCGAGTTCCTCGCCCGCCGCGAGTCGGTCGACCGCGCCATGGTCGTGCGCGCCAAGCACAACAAGATCCAGATCGGCGTCCTCGAAGACGGGGTGCTCGTCGAGCACTACGTGGCCAAGAACCAGGATGCCTCGCTCATCGGCAACGTCTACCTCGGCCGGGTGCAGAACGTGTTGCCCAGCATGGAAGCCGCCTTCGTCGACATCGGACGCGGCCGCAACGCCGTGCTCTACTCCGGTGAGGTCGACTGGGACGCCGCCGCGGTGAACTCCCCGGGTGGCAGCCAGACCCGCCGCATCGAGCTGGCCCTGAAGCCCGGCGACAAGGTGCTCGTGCAGGTCACCAAGGACCCGATCGGTCACAAGGGTGCCCGGCTCACCAGCCAGGTCTCCCTGCCCGGCCGCTACCTGGTCTACGTGCCCAACGGCTCCATGAACGGCATCAGCCGCAAGCTGCCCGACACCGAGCGCGCCCGCCTGAAGAAGATCCTCAAGGAGGTCTTGCCCGACAACGTGGGCGTCATCGTGCGCACCGCGGCCGAAGGCGCGACCGACGAACAGCTCACCCTGGACGTCAACCGCCTGACCGCGCAGTGGGCGTCCATCGCCAAGCAGGTCGAGACGGTCTCCGGGCCGGCCCTGCTGCACAGCGAGCCCGACCTGCTGATCAAGATCGTGCGAGACGTCTTCAACGAGGACTTCCACAAGATGGTCATCTCCGGCGACGACGCCCAGGAGGTCATCGAGTCCTACCTGCGTCAGGTGGCTCCCGACCTCGTCGAGCGTGTGCAGCGCTACGAGGGCGAGCGCGACGCGTTCGACGAGTACCGCATCTCCGAGCAGATCGAGAAGGCACTGGACCGCAAGGTCTGGCTGCCGTCGGGCGGTTCGCTGGTCATCGACCGCACCGAGGCGATGACAGTCGTCGACGTGAACACCGGCAAGTTCGTCGGTTCGGGCGGAAACCTCGAAGAAACCGTCACCAAAAACAACCTCGAAGCGGCCGACGAGATCGTGCGCCAGCTGCGCCTGCGCGACATCGGCGGCATCATCGTGGTCGACTTCATCGACATGGTCCTCGAGTCGAACCGCGATCTGGTGCTGCGCCGCCTGGTCGAGTGCCTGAGCCGTGACCGCACCAAGCACCAGGTGGCCGAGGTCACCTCGCTCGGTCTTGTGCAGATGACCCGCAAGAAGCTCGGCCTGGGCCTGCTCGAGTCGTTCAGCGAGAACTGCGAGGCCTGCGCCGGACGTGGAATCGTCATCCACCACGACCCCGTCATCAAGCACCGCCAGACCGCCCAGCCAGCTCAGGAGCGTCGCCCGCGCAGCAAGTCCAACGGCAACGGCGGCGGAGCCTCCGGCCACGACGCCGGCACCTCGCAGCGCGCCAATGGCGGCCAGGGCGGCGGCCAGGCACACGCAACCTCCGCTCCGACGGATGCGGCCAAGGCGAGTCATGGCACGCACGGCATCACCGAGGACGCCAAGCACGCCCTCGCGCTGATCGCCGCCCGCACCATCACCCGCACCCTGACCGGTTCGATCCCCGTGGTCGCGCCGACCGAGCCTGCGGCCGCCCCCGCCGATGCCGACGTCGTTCCCGTAGCCGAGAGCGTCGACGCCGCTCCCGCCGCTCGGTCGACGACCCGCGGCACGCGTTCGGGCGGCCGGTCGGGTGGCCGGAACGGCCAGTCGACCGACACCACGCCGGCAGCCCCGGTCGAGGAGCCGGCCGCCGCATCCGCGGAGACCGTCCCCGAGGCCGCCCAGGCCCAGGTTCAGCAGGCCGCGTCCGCCGCGGACGACTCCACCGAGGGTGTCGCGATTCTCGACATTCCCGTGCAGAAGTCGCCGCGCAGCCGCCGGCCGGTGAGCAAGCAGGTCACCGACCAGCTGCTCGATTCGGTGCTCGATTCGCTGCCGGAGCCCAAGCAGCCCGGCCAGGGCCGCTCGCGCAGCCGGCGCGTCACGACTGCCGGCGGTTCGACCGCAGGTGCGCAGCCGATCGTTGTGCCCACGCAGGACGCCCCGTAACGGTTCCCGACCGTCAACGCACCACAGCGGTGCCGCCCCTCGGGGCGGCACCGCTTTTGTCGTCGGGCGCCTGGCGGGTCCGGCCAGATTCGGTGACCGCGCTCCCAGCGCGGCACCGGTAAGATCGACGGATGCACAGCGATCGGGGGGCCGTGCGTCGCGTGCCTATCGGGCTCATCCTCGGGGTCGTCCTCGTGGCCGGCGCATTTGCGGTCCGCGCGCTGAGTCCGGCCTTCGCCGGCTGGGGGCTCCCGGACCGGGCCCAGGACACCATCACCCTCGCCCTGAGCGTGATCATCGAATCCGCTCCGTTCGTCTTCCTCGGCATCCTGCTCTCCACCGTGGTTCAGGTGTGGCTCCCGCACGGTTTCATCACCCGGTACCTGCCCCGGCAGCCCCTGCTGCGCCGGGGCGCCATTTCCTTGCTGGGCATGTTCTTCCCCGTCTGCGAATGCGGCAACGTGCCGCTCGCCCGCGGGTTCATGGTCGGCGGGTTCACCGTGCCGGAGTCGATCACCTTTCTGCTCGCCGCGCCCATCCTGAACCCGATCACCATCATCACCACCCACCAGGCCTTCGGCTTCAGCGACGGGATCCTCATCACGCGGATCGTGGCGGGGTTCATCATCGCCAACGTGATCGGTTGGCTGTTCAGCCGCCACCCCGACCCTGACCGCCTCCTGACGCGCACCTTCTCGGCCTCCTGCGCGCTGCCGGCTGCCCCAGGTCACGACGGGGCACACGTTGACGGCCACGACGGCGGGCACAGCCACCCGCACGGTCCCCGGCAGGGCCGGATCGAAAAGAGCGTCGACCTGTTCACCCGCGAGACCGCTGTGATCATGCCCGCCCTGTTCATCGGATCGCTGATCGCGGCCCTCACCCAGGTTTTCGTTCCGCGATCGGTGCTGTTGGCGCTCGGCAGTAACCCGGTCTGGTCGGTGCTGGCCATGATGGCCCTGGCCTTCATCGTCGCGGTCTGTTCCAATGTCGATGCCTTCTTCGTGCTGTCGTTCGGCAGCACCTTCATGCCGGGCGGTATCGCCTCCTTCCTCACCTTCGGAGCCATGATCGACGTCAAGATGCTCGCGCTGATGCGCACGACCTTCACCACCCGCACCCTGGTGCAGATCACCGCACTGGTGGCCCTGATGAGCGCCGCCGCCGGCCTGCTGGTGAACTATGTCGCGTAAGCCGATGTTGCCCGACGGCCTGTCCAGCTACCTCGCCGAACGCTGGCGCGGCATCGGTCTGAGCCTGGTGATCGTGGTCGCCACCATCTGGCTCGGCGTGACAGGTCAGCTGGGGCTCTACATCCACCCCCGCTATTTCATCTTCACCACGGTCATGGCCGTGCTCGGGCTCGTGTTCGTGGTGTCCAGCTTCGTGTACCGCACCCCGTCATCCGGCGAGCCGGTGTCGGCCCGGCGGCGGGCGGTGGCGCTGAGCGGCAGCGCCCTGCTGCTGGTCATCGCGGCGGTCACGGTGCTGGCACTGCCGCCGGCCACCCTCACCAGCGCCACAGCCACCCAGCGAGAGGTCAATTCCGGTGGACTGGACGGCGCGGCCGCGGCGGAAGATGCCGCAGCCCTGGTGGGCACCGGCGACTACGAGCGCCTGAGTGTCAAGGAGTGGGTGTCACTCCTGGCCCAGTCCGACGACCCCGCGCTCTACGCCGACAAGACAGCCAACGTCACCGGATTTGTGCTGCCGGATGCCGCGGACCCCGACAACGTCTTCTACGTGGCCCGGTTCGTGGTCACCTGCTGCGCCGTCGACGCCCAGCCGATCGGGGTCCCGGTGTACCAGCCGGGCTGGAAGGCGACCTACGACACCGACGATTGGGTGCAGGTCACGGGCACCTTCGTGAGCAACCCGAGCGCCCGCTCCGCCGACGCCCTCGCCGTGCTGCCCACCACCGTCGAGCCCGTCGACCAGCCGAGCGACCCGTATGTCTACTGACGTGCCGGCAGCGGAGGCGTCCGTCGACGGGGGGAGCCGGCGTTTTCGCCGCACCCTCGCCGCGCTGCTGATCGGGCTGATCGTGCTGTGCCTGGCACTCGTTGCCGTGAACGTGTTCAACGGACCCCGGCTGACCGGTTCTGACGTGGACACGACGGCCGTCGTCACCGCGGCCAACCAGCGGCTGGTGCTCGGCACCAACCAGCAGCTGGCCGAGGTGAGCCGAGACCAGGTCACGGTGAGCCCCGCCAGCGTCGTCGACGTGCAGACCAGGAACGACTCCATCGTGGTCGTCTTCGCCCAGCCGCTGGCCTACGACACGGAGTACACCGTGACCGTGAGCGCCGTCACTGGACCGTTCCCCGACAGGTCGAGCGAGCTGTCCGTCGCATTCCACACCGATGAAGCGCCCCTCTACCTGCTGAGCCGATCGCCGGCCGAGCCGGGGGAGTCGACCAAGGCCGAAGACCGGATTCTGCGCACGACCGTCGGATCACCCGAGACCGACGTCGTATTCAGCGCCCCGTACATCCAGTCGTTCGTGCCGGTGGGCGACGAACTGGTGGTGGCCACGATCAACGACGACCTCACCAGCGCACTGAGCCTGGTCGGCACCGACGGCCGCGCCGGTACCCTCACCGTGCCTGGCGCGGGCACCGTGCACGACCTGCGGGCCTCGTCGTCCTCGAGTGCCGTCGGTTTCCGCTTCAGCAGCGCTCCCGGCGCGGCCGGGAACCAGTACGACAACACCCTTTTCGTGCTCGACCTCACCCGGGGCACTGTCGACTCCGTGGCCGGGCTCGACGGCGAGCCGGTCCAGGCCAGCGCCTGGGGGTTCATGGCCAACCGCCCCGAGATCGTGGCGCAACTCTTCGACACCACCCTGCTCCTGATCGATCCGCGCAGAGACAGCGCGGGTTCCCTGAGCGTGCCCATCCCGATCGGCCAGTTCCCCAACCTCGACGCCTTCGCCCCCGACGGGCTGCGGATCGCCGTTTCCGACCAGGAGAGCCAGTACATCCTGGACCTCTCGACCGGGACCGAGGCGGCGATAGTTCCGCAGGATGTGGCCGGCACCACCCCGTACACCGCCGAGCTGCGCTTTCTCACCGGGGGAGAGGGATACGTGCAGCGGGTCGCCGAATTCGACCAGGCCACCGGCCGTGTGCTGCAGTCGATCATCCTTGTGACAGGCGAGGCGGCCTCGCCGACCAGCCGGGTGCTCTACGAACCTGTGCTGCCCAACGAAACCATCGTCGGGTTCTCGATCTCGCCCAACGACCAGTACCTGGCGATCCAGACCGTGCCGAACAGTCAGACCCAGGTGACGGACGGGTACCCCGTCGACCCCCAGGCCACCACGGCGACGACGGTCTTCGTGGAGGTGAGCACGGGCATCGTCAGTCGAAGCATCGTGGGCATCGACGCCACCTGGTGACGCCCGTGCACTTCGCGTGTCGGAACGACCTCAGTGGCCCCGAGGCCTGGATCGCCGTTCCCTGGCGGTGACGCGCAGACCACTCGCGCGGAGCCTGGTGACCAGCCCGCGAAAGTCCACGGGCTCGGCACCTGCAGCTACCAGAGCGTCGTAGCTCGACTGCGGCACGTCGTAATGGTCCAGATCGAACCCGCGCCGCGGCACACCCTGGGCGGCCGCGAAGGCATGCAATTCTTCGAGCGAGGCGTCGCTCACCAGGTGCGACCAGAGCGTGCCGTGCGCAGGCCAAGCCGGCTGGTCGATCAGTATGCCCATGCTGAAAGTGTAGGGACAATGCCGGCCCTAAGATTGAACCTGGCGGCACCTTCTCACCGAGGGCGCGACACGCCCTCTTGGAATGGTTTGACCGGGGCTACCCGATCAGCTAAAGTCGAGTGTTGGTGTGCGGAGGACTATGTCCACGCGATAGCCAAGGTTTTCTGAAGTGACATGGCCCGACTTGGACTATGTGCACTCGGTAACTTTCCATCATAGGAATCGGAGCCCCCGGGGTTCCCCAGAGATAGGTACGTAAAGTGGTTTACGCAGTTGTGCGCGCCGGTGGGCGGCAGGAGAAGGTAGAGGTCGGGACCATCGTAACGATGGACCGAATCAAGGCTGATAAGGACGGCAACGTCGAGCTGGCCGCCGTGCTTCTCGTCGACGGCGACAAGATCACCTCCGACTCATCGTCACTGGCCAAGGTCAAGGTCACTGCCGAGGTCCTCAACGACCTCCGCGGCCCGAAGATCGTCATCCAGAAGTTCAAGAACAAGACCGGTTACAAGAAGCGTCAGGGGCACCGTCAGGAGCTCACTCGCGTTCAGGTCACCGGCATCGCCTAGGCCCGAGGAGAATAACTAATGGCACACAAAAAAGGTGCGAGTTCCACTCGCAACGGTCGTGACTCCAACGCCCAGCGCCTCGGCGTGAAGCGCTTCGGTGGTCAGGTTGTCGGCGCGGGCGAGATCATCGTCCGCCAGCGCGGCACCCACTTCCACCCCGGCGTCAACGTAGGCCGCGGTGGAGATGACACTCTCTTCGCCCTCGAAGCCGGCTCGGTCGAGTTCGGAGCAAAGGGTGGCCGCAAGGTCGTCAACATCGTGGTGGCAGCCGCTTAGGCTTCCACACAGCTTTTCAGCATGAGGGCGGGCTTCGGCTCGTCCTCATGTTTTTTTATCGCCACCTGAAAGGGGCATTTCCATGGCCACGTTCGTTGACCAAGTCACGCTGCATCTGCGAGCGGGCAACGGAGGAAACGGTTGTGTCTCGGTCAAACGCGAGAAGTTCAAGCCTCTCGCCGGACCCGATGGCGGAAATGGCGGCAACGGTGGCGACATCGTGCTCGTCGCCGACCCGCAGGTGACCACCCTGCTCGCCTTCCACCGTTCACCCCACCGCAGCTCCGCCAACGGCGGACCCGGAATGGGCGACCACCGCAACGGCTACGGCAGTGACGTCATCGAGCTGTCAGTGCCGCTGGGCACTGTGGTCAAGGACGCCGAAGGCAACGAGCTCGCCGACATGACGGAGCCCGGCTACCGCATCGTCGTCGCCCCGGGCGGTCAGGGCGGGCTCGGCAACGCGGCGTTGGCCTCCACCAAGCGCAAGGCCCCCGGTTTCGCGTTGCTGGGCACCTACGGTTTCGAGGGCGATGTCTTCCTGGAACTGAAGACAGTGGCAGATGTCGCGCTCGTCGGTTATCCCTCGGCCGGCAAGTCATCCCTGATCGCCGCCATCTCGGCCGCCAGGCCCAAGATCGCCGATTACCCGTTCACGACCCTGCAGCCCAACCTCGGCGTCGTCGATGCCGGAGAGGTGCGCTACACCGTCGCGGACGTTCCCGGCCTGATCGAAGGTGCCAGCGAGGGCAAGGGTCTCGGACTCGAGTTCCTGCGCCACGTCGAACGGTGCACCGCACTGCTGCACGTCCTGGACTGCGCCACCCTCGACCCCGGACGCGACCCGATCAGCGACCTTGACGTCATTCTCGGTGAGCTCGCCGCGTACCCGGTTCCCGAGGGGCAGACGCCGCTGCTCGAGCGTCCCCAGCTGATCGCGCTGAACAAGATCGACGTGCCGGAGGGCCGCGAACTCGCCGCGTTCGTGAAGGCCGAGCTTGAAGACCGCGGCTACCGCGTCTTCGAGATCTCCACTGTCAGTCACGAAGGACTGCGTCAGCTGAACTTCGCCCTGGCCGAAACCGTCGAGGCCGGCCGGTTGTCGAGTGCCGAAGCCGCAGCGCTCAAGCCGCGGATCGTCATCCGCCCCAAGCCCGTCGACGACAGCGGTTTCATCGTGCGCGTCGAGGGCGGGTCGTTCGGTAACATCTTCCGCATCCTGGGCGCCAAGCCCGAACGCTGGGTGCAGCAGACCGACTTCAAGAACGACGAAGCCGTCGGCTTCCTCGCCGACCGGCTGGCCAAGCTGGGTACCGAGGACGAGCTGTTCAAGGCCGGTGCGGTCGCCGGCTCGACCGTCGTCATCGGACCGGGCGACGGCATGATCTTCGACTGGGAGCCCACGCTCACCTCCACCGCCGAGTTGATCACCGCCCCGCGCGGCACCGACAGCCGGATGGACGACTCCAAGCGTCGCACCAGCAACGAGCGTCGTGAGGAATACCTCAAGCGCATGGACGCGAAGTCCGCCGCGCGTGCGGAACTCATCCGCGAGCGGGAGGCCGGCATGTGGTCGACCGGTGAAGAGGAATTCAACGCCGGAGAAGGCGTTGTCACCGAGAACAACGCCGCCCGCCGGCGCGTCAAGGAGGGCGACTCCGAGTGACCGAGGGGGGCGGGACCGACGGCGGCCGTACCGACCGGCTCGGCACGGGCGCCGTGCGGCGCCGGCTGCAGCGCAGCGACGTCGCCACGGCGGCTCGCATCGTCGTGAAGGTTGGATCGTCGTCGATCAGCGGTGCCAACGTCGGCCAGATCGCGCCGCTCGTCGACGCGCTGGCCTCGGCACACGGCCGCGGGGCCGAGGTGGTCCTGGTGTCCTCGGGTGCGATCGCCACCGGGATGCCCTACCTGCAGCTCGATGAGCGCCCCACCGACCTCGCGACCCAACAGGCCGCGGCCTCGGTCGGTCAGAACCTGCTGATCTTCCGATACCAGGACAGCCTGGACCGGTACGACATCATCGCCGGCCAGGTGCTCCTCACCGCCGGAGACCTCGACAACGCGTCTCCGCGCAGCAACGCCCAACGCGCCATGGAACGCCTGTTGGGCCTGCGCATCCTGCCGATCGTGAACGAGAACGACACCGTGGCCACCCACGAGATCCGGTTTGGCGACAACGACAGGCTCGCCGCCCTGGTCGCCACCCTGGTGAAGGCCGATCTGCTCGTTCTGCTCAGCGATGTGGATGCGCTCTACACCCGGCCCCCGCACCTGCCTGGTGCGGAGGCGATCGACCACGTCGCTCTGGGCGACACCCTGCCGGGGGTGGAGTTCGGCTCCTCCCTGTCCGGAGTCGGCACCGGGGGCGCCGGCACCAAGGTGTCGGCCGCCCGCATCGCCGCCGAGGCCGGAACAGCGGTCCTGGTGACGTCAACGGCGCTGGTCGCCGAGGCTCTGAGGGGCGAGCTGATCGGTACCTGGTTCGAGCCGGCCGACCCGGCGGCCGTGAGGCGCACTGCCGTAAACTGACGGCATGTCAGAGACCCTTCCCGCCACCACCCTGCCGGCTTCTCTCCCGCACAGCTCAGGAACCCTGGCGGCGGGGGAGGCCGAGGCGTTCGCGGCGCTGCTGGCCGACGCCCGCACGGCGTCGCTGGCCCTGGCGGCCGCACCGACACAGGTGAAGAACCGGGCCCTGCGCGGACTCTCCGAAGGCCTGAGGGCGAATATTCCCGAGATCGTCGCGGCGAATGCGCTCGATCTGGCCGCCGGCGCCGAAAACGGCCTCAATGCCGGCCTCCTGGACCGGCTGACCCTCGACGCCGCGCGCATCCGCTCGCTGGCCGACGCCGTCGACGAGATCGAACAACTCACCGACCCGGTCGGCCAGGTGGTGCGCGGCAGCAGCCTGCCCAACGGGGTCAAGATCAGCCAGGTCCGGGTGCCGTTCGGTGTCGTCGGCGTCATCTACGAGGCGCGTCCCAACGTGACGGTCGACATCGCAGCGCTGGCGCTCAAGAGCGGCAACGCCGCGGTGTTGCGCGGCGGTTCAGCCGCCGAGAATTCCAACCGGGTCCTGGTCGCCCTGATCCAGCGCGCGCTGGTGGGCGCCGGCCTGCCGGGGGAGTGCGCGCAGACCATCGATCCGTTCGGACGGGCGGGCGCGACGGCCCTGATGCAGGCCCGCGGACACGTCGATGTGCTCATCCCGCGCGGCAGCGCCGGACTGATCCAGGCCGTCGTGACGGAATCGACGGTGCCGGTGATCGAGACCGGTGCCGGTGTCGTGCATATCTTCCTGGATGCCTCCGCAAACGAGGCGTGGGCCGCAGACATCGTGCACAACGCCAAGGTGCAGCGGCCCAGCGTCTGCAACGCGGTCGAGACCGTGCTCGTGCACGAGCAGGCCGCCGACAGGGTGCTGCCCGGGGTGCTTGCCAAGCTGGCAGAGTCCGGGGTCACCATCCACGGTGACGCCGCCGTTCGGGCGCTGTACCCCGCGGCGGTGCCGGCGACCGAGGAGGACTGGGCGACCGAGTACATGAGTCTCGACCTGGCGGTGGCCGTGGTCGCCGACCTCGATGCCGCCATCCGGCATATCAGGCGGTACTCCACCGGTCACACCGAATCGATCATCACCAACGACATCGTGAATGCGGAGCGTTTCCTCAACGAGGTCGACTCCGCGGCCGTGATGGTCAATGCATCGACCCGGTTCACCGACGGTGGCGAGTTCGGTTTCGGCGCGGAGGTGGGCATCTCGACCCAGAAGTTGCACGCGCGAGGACCGATGGGCCTGCCCGAGCTCACCAGTACGAAGTGGATCGTGCGCGGAACCGGCCAGATCCGCAGCTAGCGCCCGTGCCGCTCGCCTGCCCGGGCAGGTGCTCCCACTAGACTGGTCGCGGTACCGCTACCGCCCGCCCTCGCCGGCGAAGAAGTATTCCTGAACGGAGACCCCATGTTGTTCGTGACCGCTGTCCTTGCCGAGGTCGAGCACACCCAGCTGCCCGTCGCGACCTGGGTCTACGGCCTCGTTGCCCTCATCGTCTTCGCTGCCCTCGGGTTCGTGGTGTGGAGCTTCCGGGACGTGGCGAACCGCCACAGCGCCAAGGCCAACGCGTACGCCGCCGCTCACGGTGGCGCTGCCAGCCACGGCGGCCACTGACAATCGGCGCACCGTGACCCGGAACCGCCCCCGCATCGGAGTGATGGGCGGCACCTTCGACCCCATTCATCATGGGCACCTCGTGGCAGCCAGCGAGGTGGCGCAGAGCTTTGACCTGGACGAAGTCATCTTTGTGCCCACCGGCCAGCCCTGGCAGAAGGCCGACGTCACTGTGGCGGAGCACCGCTACCTGATGACAGTCATCGCGACGGCGTCCAATCCACGATTCACGGTCAGTCGTGTGGACATCGACCGCACCGGTCCCACCTTCACCATCGACACTCTCCGTGACCTGCACGCCGAACGTCCGGATGCCGAACTGTTCTTCATCACCGGCGCCGACGCCATCACTCAGATCCTGGGCTGGAAAGACGTCGCCGAACTGTGGAAGCTGGCCCATTTTGTGGCTGTGAGTCGCCCGGGACACGACCTGAGCATTTCTGGATTGCCAAACCAGGACGTAAGCTTGCTAGAGGTTCCGGCTCTGGCGATCTCGTCTACTGACTGCCGGGCGCGCGTGAACCGGGGATTCCCGGTCTGGTACTTGGTCCCCGACGGGGTAGTCCAGTACATCTCAAAGCACCATCTGTATCGGAGTGTGGCATGACGTTGGGTAATAGCCCGCAGCCACTGACGCGACGGCAGTTGCGCGAGTTGGCCAGGGAGCACGAGCCGGCCGCTGCTGAGCCTGGTTCCGAAGAGACGCCGCCCGCGAAGCCGTCCTCCGCGAAGCCGACAGTCGCTGAGCCGACCGCGACCCCCGCCGAGCCCCACCACTCACGGCACACGTCACCGCCGGTTGAACGACCGGTGGACGAGTCCGGGGCGATTGCGCCCCAGGCATCCGCGGCGTCCGCGCCGGGCCGGTCCGCCCAGGCGCCCGCCCCCCTGCCCATTCCCGAGCCGCCAGTTCTGGTCGACTCCGGTCGCACCTTGAGCCGCCGCGAGATGCGCGCGCTGCAGGCAGCGTCCTCCGCCAGCGCCGACGACGCCGCTGGGGCCTCCGACCACGCTCCCGTTGTTCCTGCCCCGGTGGCCGCGCCACGCACCGCCTCCGGGGAAGACGTGCAGCCTCCCGAGGCGCCGGCAGCAGTCGATGGCCTGCACCCGCCGATCGGTCACTGGTCGGTGGACAGGGAAGACGACAGTCACATTGAGACCATCGGACGCCGGGACGACCAGACCTTCGACGACCTCGTGGGTCGCGGCGTCGGCGCCGGTGGCATTCCCACCACCACCAACGCTCTGATCCTGCCGTCAATTCCTCGTCAGGGTCCTGGCGGACCGATCACGAGCACCGGCGAGATCATGATCACCGGCTCCATCGATCTGCCCCGCAGCCTCGGCGCCACCGGCCAGCACCCGAACCTCTTCGATTCGTCGGAGATGGACCGCATGCTCGACCAGCTCGATGAGGGCGGTCATCACAACGACGTGGCACCGGTCAGCGCGAGCCGTGCGGTGAGCACTCACACGTCCACCAGGGGCGTGATGACACCGCCCCGCAAGCGTGGCGCGTCCCTGCCGACAGTTCTCGCGATCACCGCCGCGGTGCTCGCTATCGGCGTGCTGGCCCTCTTCGTCGTCGGCTACGCCTTCAATATCTACTAATGCCATCCTTTTCGCTTTTACTAACTCAGGGATTCAATCGATGACCGCTTCTGCCCACGCTCTCGAGCTCCTCAAGGTGGCTGCCGCCGCCGCCGACTCGAAAGCGGGGGAGGACCTCGTTGCCATCGACGTCTCCAACCCGTTGCCGTTGGCCGACATCTTCCTCATCGTCACCGGACGCTCAGAGCGCAACGTCGTCGCCATCGCCGGCGAGATCGAAGACAAGCTGATCGAGGCCGGCTACAAGCCGCTCCGTCGTGAGGGCCGCGCCGAAGGGCGTTGGGTCCTGGTGGACTTCGGCGACCTCGTCGTGCATGTCTTCCACGAGGAAGAGCGGGTGTACTACTCGCTGGAACGCCTGTGGAAGGACTGCCCGGTAATCCCGATCGATCTGGCCAGTGCACGTGCCCTCGACGACGCCGATGATGCTGCCGAGAAGAGCTCCGATGTCGAATCCAGCGTGGAAATTGACGCCGCGGAGTAGCGTTTGGTTCACGAGCACTCCAAACATGTAGTAACCTAATGAAGTTGTTTCGGAGGAATTCGAAACAAAGTCTGGGTCCGTGGCGCAGCTGGTAGCGCACCTGCATGGCATGCAGGGGGTCAGGGGTTCGAATCCCCTCGGATCCACCAAAACAAAGAAAAACCCCCGATGACAATCGTCATCGGGGGTTTTTTAGTGCCCCTGTGGTCCTTGCCCGATGCTGAGCCAGGCGTCCGGGCCGGCATCCCGCGATCCGGCGGTACCGCGGGCGCCCGAAGGCCCGGCATCCTTCATGGCCTGCAGTTGGCGCTCCACCTGCGCAGATGTCGCGCCGCCGGCCAGCTGTCGTTCCAGGTCGGCATCCGGTGGAGCCGTGAGGTCGTTGAGCGTGCCGCTGGCGAGAAGATCGTCGGTGGCCGCGGCTCGGGCCTGCATCTGAGCGATGCGGTCCTTGGCCCGGTCCAGGTTGAGACCCACGTCGCTCATCTGAGACCCGAGACCGGCAGCGGCCTCGTTTGCCCGCACCTGGGCCTCGGAGGCGGCATAACTGGCCTTGATGGTCTCCTTTTCGGTGCGAAACGCGGTGACCCGTTCGGCCAGGCGACGTTCGTTGTCCTGCAGCTGCGCCTGCTGCCTCGCGAGGGTCGAGTACTGGTCGCGGAGGGAGACAACCTGGCCCTCGAGCAGGGAGCGGCGTTCCAGCGCGGTCCTGGCCAGGTCTTCCCTGCCCTGGTTCAACGCCTCCTGGGCCTGGTCCGCCAGCCTCTTGTGGCGGGCGCCCATCTCCTGGCCCTGCAGTTCGATCCGTTTCTTGGCGGTCGCCACATCGGCCAAGCCCACCCGAACGTCCTGCAACATCCGCACAAGTTGTTCGTAGCTGTCGTCCAGCGTCTCTCTCGGATCTTCCAGCCTGTCCAGGGTTCGGGAGGCCTTGCTGCGGAAGATGACGCGCAGCCGTGAGCTGAACGTCATGATGTGCTCCCTCGGCCGAGCCTGGGCAGTGCTGACGCCGAGTCCGACATGTTGAGGTCGTGCAGCGCCGCGACGCCGGCGTCGACCGCCGCGATCTCCCGATCGACGTCGTCCTGGAGCGCCGTGAGCGAGTCATCGGTTCGCGCGCCGAGGCCGGCTGCGACGACACCACGGATCCGCTTCACCAACCCGGAAATCTGATCGACGCGGCGGCCGGCCTGAGGCAGAGCCTCGGCGAGGACCACCGGATCCCTCTCGCTGGACAGCAGGATCAACTGCGCCTGAACCGCGCTGCTCTCCTCCAGGACGCGACGAAACAGTCGCTGGAGGTCGCCGTGCGGTCCCTGGCTGCGGCCGGCCAGGGCGACGGCTTCCTGGCCGCTGACCAGGGTTTGACGCAGCCGCAACCGTAGCCGCATAACGTCGTGCTGCGGGCCGATGGTGAGGCCGGTGCGCGCGCGCAACACGGCGTCGTTCAGCGCCCGGCTGCGACGAACCCGCCTGTACAGCAATCGCGTGATGACGACGACGCTCACCACGGACAGCGCCATGATCACCATGAGAGCAATCAGGATTTCAGCGAGAACACTCATTCCGCACCCCCGTCAGTAGCCGTCGTGACCGGTGCAATCAAAAGGAAGTGCCGGGCCATGTGTCCACCTCTGTTCAATCCATCGACGGCGCCGTCACTGTCGACGGCACGCTCTACCGGGCAAAATACGCTCATTACCGTGGAGTTGTCAGGGAATGCGCTGTCATTCTCTGAGCGCGCGCGAGCACACCGTGGATCTGTCGACACTGGACGCCGGCCACCGCCTCTGCCTCTACGATGGGGAGGTGAATGAGACCCTGCCCCCGTGCCCGGAATGCTCCAGCGATCTGACCTACGAGATGGGGTCGCTGTTGGTCTGCCCGTTGTGCGCGCACGAGTGGACGGCCGAGACCGCCTCCGCCGACGAACCGGCCGCTGAGGCCGTTATCACCGACGCGTTCGGCAGTGTTCTGGCCGATGGGGACTCCGTGACCATCGTCAAGGGACTGAAAGTCAAGGGTGGGTCGAACGTGATCAAGGTCGGCACCAAGGTGCGCGACATCCGTCTGCGTCAGGGCGTGGGCGATCACGACATCGAGGCGCGCATCGAAGGCGTCACCACCCAGCTCAAGTCCAGCGTCGTCAAGAAGGCCTGACCCCCTCTTCGCGGTGGCCCCCGTTCCGGGGGTGCTGGATTACACTCCCGGTATGAACGAGCAGGTGCCGTACACGGTGGTGCGGGCGTTTCCACACTTCGACGTTCGGCGCTACCCGGAGTGCGTGCTCGTGCAGGTGCACGTGGATGCCGCGCTCACCCGCGCAGCCGCCGTCGGACTCCGCCCGCTGCACGGGTACCTCGCCGGGGGGAATCGGGCAGCGACGACCTTCCCGCACACGGCACCTGTGCTGCAGGTGCCGGTGCCGTCCTCCGGGCACCTGGTGAGTCTGGTCCTGGCCGTCGGCACCGATCCGGCCGCGCTTCCGCAGCCGTTGGACGACGCTGTGCGGATCCGGGCCATTCCGTCTCACGAGGCGGCGGTGCTCCGATTCGGTGGGTGGACCACGACGCGGTTCCTCGATCGCGGCAGGCGACTTCTCGACGAAGTGCGGGCGTCCAGACTCGAGCCGCTCGGCGGACTGTACTTCGCACGCTTCGACTCGCCCTGGACACCCCGCATCCGCAGCCGCAACGAGGCCCTCGTGCGCGTCACCTCGGCGTGAGAGCCTCGGCGCGCGCTAAACGAACGATAATTGCACGGTGCCCCCATTTGACTCTGAATCAGTCCCCGGTGTCGTCGTCCCCGGCGTATCCGGCCCTGATACAGCTCAGGCCCTACCCGTTCGGTGTCCCTGCCTGAGCGGAAACAGCTACGCCCACTGCTGCCAGCGGCTGCACCTCGGCGACGCCAGGGCAGCCACAGCCGAACAGCTGATGCGCTCACGCTATGCGGCCTTCGCCGTCGGCGATGCCGGCTACCTGTTGCACAGCTGGCACCCGCGAACCCGGCCGGCCACACTGGAACTCGACGCATCGGTGACGTGGCTGCGCCTGGACATCGACCGCACCGTGCACGGCGGTCTGCTCGACACCGTCGGGATCGTGGAGTTCACGGCCCACTCAAGCCAGGACGGCCGACGCCTGCAACAGCACGAGATCAGCCGCTTCGAGAAGGTGTCAGGGACCTGGCTCTACGTCGACGCGGTGAACTGAGCGAGCGGGTCAGCCGAAGGTCTCGTCGAGGGCGGCCGCGAGGTCGCCGATCAGGTCCTCGGCGTCCTCCAGGCCCACCGAGAAGCGGAGGTGGCCGAGTCGCTGGAATTCCTCGGGGTAGTAGGCCGCCCTGGGGCCGGTGCCCGACACGTGCACGATGAGGCTCTCGTCGTGGCCGAGGGAGACCGCGGAGGTGATCACTCGCAGAGCGGCGACGAACCGATTCTGAGTCGCAGGGTCACCGGCCAGCGCGAAGGCGAGCATCCCGCCGAAACCCTGCCGGAACTGCCGCAGGGCAACCTGGTGCTGGGGATGCTCGGGCAGGCCCGGATACGCCACGAAGGCGACCCGGGGGTCGGCGGCGAGGAACTCCGCGACCCGCTGGGCAGTGTCGGTGTGTTGGCGCAACCGGAGCGGCAGGGTGACCGAGCCGCGCATGATCAACCAGGCATTGAACGGACTGATCACCCCGCCAACGTCGACCATGGCTTCTGACTTGATGCGCTGGATCAATTCCCGCGAGCCGATGACCGCGCCGCCCATGGCGTCACCGTGGCCGTTGATGTACTTGGTGAGCGAGTGCACCACCAGGTCGGCCCCGAGGTCGAGCGGACGCAGCACCGGTGGCGGGGTGAAGGTGGAGTCCACCGACAGGAGCACGCCGGCAGCTCTCGTGATGGCCGCGATGGCGGCGACATCGGTCACCCTGGTGGTGGGGTTGGCGATCGCCTCGACGTGCACCAGGCGGGTCTCCGGCCGGATCGCCGCCGCCACCGCGCCCGGGTCGCTGGTGTCCACGAAGGTCGCCAGGATGCCGAATTTGTCGGGCAGCAGTTCCCTGAAGAGCTTGAAGGTGGCCTCGTACGCCACATCGGACACCACGACGTGGTCACCCGTGCGCAGGAACGTGAAGAACACCGCGTGGAGGGCAGCGACCCCGCTGGCGAGGGCGACGGCGTCGTCGCCGTGCTCGAGCAGGGCGAGTTTCTCCTGCAGTCCGAGCTGGTTGACGCCGCTGTTTCGGGTGTAGAGGGGTACGTCGGTTCCGGACCAGCTGATCGAGGACGGGTCTTCCGGCAGGGCGTACGAGTTCGCCATCACGATCGGGGTGCGCACGGCGCCGGTTCCCGGATCGATGTGATTGCCGGCGTGCACGGCCTGGCTGAACTCGGCGAGGGACTCTGGTACCTGCTTGTCTGGGCGAACCGTCATGGGCCCAGCGTAACGAGTGGCTCACAGGCCGGCACCGGTGTGACGGTTCGCGACAGCGGCGGGCGACGACGGCTGGAATCGAGGGGCGGAAACGTCCGCTGCAGAAACGAATGGGAAACTAGGACCATGACCGCAACACTCGTCGCCAAGGCCCTCGCCGGCGGCTACGCCCACCGCACCCTGTTCGATTCCCTTGACCTCACGGTGGCACCCGGCGACGTCGTCGGGATCGTCGGTGTGAACGGTGCGGGCAAGTCGACCCTGCTCCGCCTGCTCGCGGGGCTCGACGAACCGCAGGGCGGCACCGTTGCCCTGTCGCCGGCGGATGCGTTCGTGGGCTGGTTGCCGCAGGAACACGAGCGGGTGCCCGGCGAGACCGTGGCGGCGTACATCGGCCGACGCACCGGCTGCGCCGAGGCGACCAGTGCGATGGACGCCGCGGCAGCCGCCCTGGCCGAGCCTGCCGTGCCCGGCGAAGCGGACCCGGCCGATGTCTACTCTGTCGCCCTCGACCGCTGGTTGGCCAGCGGCGCGGCCGACCTGGATGACAGGCTTCCCGCTGTGCTGCACGACCTCGGGCTCACCCTCGACGCCGATGTGGCCGCGGATGCGCTGATGACCTCGCTCTCCGGCGGCCAGGCCGCCAGGGTCGGCCTGGCCGCGCTGTTGCTGTCGAGGTTCGACATCGTGCTGCTCGACGAGCCCACCAACGACCTCGACCTCGACGGCCTCGAACGCCTGGAAGCCTTCGTCACGGGCCTCCGCGGCGGCGCTGTGCTGGTCAGTCACGACCGGGAATTCCTGGCCCGCTCGGTTACCCGGATCCTCGAACTCGACCTCGCCCAGGGCGCCAACCGCGTGTTCGGCGGCGGCTACGAGTCGTACCTCGAGGAACGCGAGACGGCCAGGCGACAGAAGCGCGCCGCATACGACGAATTCGCCGACAAGAAGGCCGATCTGGTCGGCCGGGCCCGCACCCAACGGGAATGGTCCAGCCAGGGCGTGCGAAACGCCATGAAGAAGTCTCCGGACAACGACAAGATCCGGCGCAAGGCGTCCGCGGAGTCCAGCGAGAAGCAGGCGCAGAAGGTGCGCCAGATGGAGAGCCGGATCGCTCGGCTCGACGAGGTGGACGAACCCCGCAAGGAATGGCAGCTCGAGTTCACCATTGGAACGGCACCCCGCTCGAGCACCGTGGTTTCGATCCTCAACGAGGCCGTCATCGAACAGGGCGACTTCGTCTTCGGTCCGGTCTCCCTGCAGGTCAATGCGGGGGAGCGCATCGGCATCACCGGAGCCAACGGTGCGGGCAAGACCACGTTGCTGCGAGCACTGCTGGGTCGCCGGACCCCCGATGCCGGAACGGCGAGCCTGGGCGCGAGCGTGGCCATCGGCGAGATCGACCAGGCCAGGGCCAGCGTCACCGGCGACAGGTCCCTGCTAGCCATCTTCGAGGACCGCCTGCCCGAGGCCTCCGCGGGCGAGATCCGCACCCTCCTGGCCAAGTTCGGCCTCGCCGCCGACCACGTCAACCGGCCCGCCGACGCCCTGTCGCCCGGGGAACGCACCCGCGCGGGCCTGGCCCTGTTGCAGGCGGCCGGGGTCAATCTGCTGGTGCTCGACGAGCCCACCAACCACCTCGACCTCGCCGCGATCGAGCAGCTCGAGGTGGCGCTCGAGTCCTACACGGGCACCCTGCTGCTGGTCACTCACGACCGGCGGATGCTCTCCACCGTGCGACTGGACAGGCACTGGTCTGTCGATGCCGGCCGGGTCACCGAGAGCACGACGGGCGTTGCCGTGCGCAACTGAAGGTGGTGTCATAGACGCGGACGGCGCCGTGGCAGGGGGCAGGCCGGCGCCGGATATTCGTCGTCGATCCGTTGGAGGTAGCCCGATGAACTCCCAGCCTGACCGCACCACCGATTCCACCCACCGTTCCCTGCTCTCCCAGCTGCGCACCAGAATCTCCGGTGAGTTGATCGATCGTTCCGACCCGCGTTATGACGACGCCAGGCGGGTGTGGAACGGCATGATCGACCGGCGCCCGATCGCCGTCGTGCGGGCGGGGTCGGCTGCGGACATTGCCCCGACCCTTGCTCTGGCCGCCACGCAGGGCCTGCCCATAGCGGTGCGCGGTGGCGGCCACAACGTCGCAGGCAACGGCACCGTCGACGACGGGATCGTGCTCGACCTCTCCGGACTGCATGACGTTCAGGTCGATCCGGCCCGCCGCACCGTGCAGGTCCAGGCCGGTGCCACTCTCGCCCACCTCGACGCCGCCACCGCGCCGTACAACCTGGCCGTTCCGGTCGGCGTCGTCTCCGGCACCGGTATCGCCGGGCTCACCCTCGGAGGCGGGGTCGGCTGGTTGACCAGGGCGCACGGACTCACCGTTGACAACCTCATCGCTGCGGAGGTCGTCACCGTCGCCGGCGACACTGTTCAGGCCAGCGAGACCGAGAACCCCGAGCTGTTCTGGGGCCTCCGCGGCGGCGGTGGCAACTTCGGGGTGGTCACGTCGTTCACGTTCAGGGCGCATCCGCTACCGGAACGGCCGTTCACCGGCAATTTCCTCTATGCCAGGGACCGTTGGGCGCAGGCCTTGGCCTCCTACGAGGCGTGGAGCAGGGACGTTCCGGACGAACTCACCTCTATCCTCACGATCCTGGTGCCGCCGGCCGGCATGCAACTCGGCACCGATCCACTGCTGATGCTGGGCTTCGCCTGGGCAGCCACCGACACGGCGCGGGCCGAAGAGCTCGTCGACCGGATGCGTCGCGCCGCGCCACCCACGATCGAGGCCGTCGAACCGGTCAGTTGGAGCGCCTGGCAGTCCTCCGTCGACGCGTTCTTCCCGAAGGGATCGCGGGGGTACTGGAAGAACACCTCCTTCGACAGGCTGGACGACGAGGTCAGGGCGGTGCTGGCGCGCCGGGGCGCCGAACAGTCCTGGGTCGGTACCGGCTTCGACATCCACCACCTGGGTGGCGCATACGCGCGCGTCGCGGAGGACGCCACACCATTCCCGAGTCGAGCGGCCCGGTTCTGGCTGAACATCTACGGTTTCTGGGCCGATCCGGCCGAGGACGCGGCCCGGATGGCCTTCATCCGGGCGTTCGGCGCGGAGATGGAGCCGCTGGGCACCGGCGGCACCTACCTGAACTTCCTCGGCGAGGAACGAGACGCCGACGCGGCGGCCCCGGTCCGACCTGTGTACTCGGAGGCGAAACTGCACAGGCTGGCCACGCTCAAACGCGCCTACGATCCGCAGAATATCCTGAGGCGCAATCACAACGTCCTGCCCGCCGCGGCCTCCGACGACACCGAGTGACGGCATCCGGAATAGGTCAGGGGCGCCGACGGTTGACCCGTAGTATGCGTATGCATACAAACTAACCGGAAGGGCGCACCACACATGGCACCGACACTGGAACTGGGTCTCGACACGTTCGGCGACGTCACCTACGCCGAGGACGGCAGCCTGCTCAGCCACGCCCAGGTGTTGCGCAACGTCGTCGCCGAGGGAGTGCTCGCCGACCAGGTGGGCCTGAGCTTCTTCGGTATCGGCGAGCACCACCGTGAGGACTTCGCGGTATCAGCCCCCGAGGTCGTGCTCGCCGCCATCGCCGGACGCACCAGTGCCATCAAGCTCGGCTCCGCCGTCACAGTTCTCAGCTCAGACGACCCGGTCAGGGTGTTCCAGCGCTTCGCCACCCTCGATGCCGTTTCCAACGGTCGCGCCGAGGTCATCCTGGGCCGCGGATCGTTCACCGAGTCCTTCCCGTTGTTCGGCCTGGAGCTCAGTGACTACGAGCAGCTGTTCGAGGAGAAGCTCGAACTGTTCGCCGAGCTGCTCAAGGAACAGCCGGTCACCTGGGCGGGCAGCACTCGCGGTGCCCTGACCGAGCAGCGCGTGTTCCCGCCCACCGAATCGGGCTCCATCCGCACCTGGATCGGCGTGGGCGGCAGCCCGCAGTCCGTGGTGCGCGCCGCCCACTACGGCCTGCCCCTGATGCTCGCCATCATCGGTGGCGAACCCCTGGCCTTCGCCCAGTTCACCGACCTGTATCACCGCGCACTCGACCAGTTCGGCCAAGACGCGCAGCCCATCGGCGAGCACTCGCCCGGTTACATCGCCGCCACCGACGAACAGGCCCGCGAGGAGATGTGGCCGCACTACCGCGCCATGCAGGACCGCATCGGCCGCGAACGCGGCTGGGGGCCGGCCACGAAGGCCAGGTTCGAGCAGGATGCCGGTCCAGACGGAGCGCTGTTCGTGGGCTCCCCGCACACAGTCGCGACCAAGATCGCCAAGATGGCCACGGGACTCTCACTCTCCCGCTTCGACCTCAAGTACAGCCTCGGCACCCTTTCGCACGAGAAGTTGATGACCAGTATCGAGCTCTACGGCACCGAGGTGGCCCCCCTGGTACACGAACTCATGGCCTGACGGCAATTCCGCGTGCTCCGGACGGGGTAGCGTAAACCAGTGGGCCCGGCTCAGGCAAACCGCCCACGTTCATCCTTTCGCTCTCACCTTCCTCGAGGAGTACACCGTGGAAACCTGGCCCGGATCTGCCTACCCGCTTGGCGCAACCTATGACGGAAGCGGCACCAACTTCGCCCTGTTCAGTGAGGCCGCCGAACGGGTGGAGCTCTGCCTGTTCGACGAGAACGGCGCAGAGACTCCCGTCGAAGTGCGGGAGTCCAGCGCCTTCGTCTGGCACTGCTACCTGCCGGAGGTGCAACCGGGCCAGCGCTACGGGTACCGGGTGCACGGCGAGTACAACCCCAGCGAGGGCAAGCGGGCCAACCCCAACAAGCTGCTGCTCGACCCGTACGCGAAAGCCACCTGCGGCGTCATGGACTGGGACCAGGCCCTGTTCTCCTACAACTTCGGCGACCCGGATTCCCGCAACGACGAGGACTCCGCCCCGCACATGATGCTCGGCGTCGTCGTGAACCCGTTCTTCGACTGGACGGGCGACAGGTCGCCGCGGACGCCGTACAGCGAATCGGTGATCTACGAGGCTCACGTCAAGGGCCTCACCCAACTGCAGACCGAGGTGCCGGAATCCCAGCGCGGCACCTACGCCGCCGTCGCCCACCCGTCGGTCATCGAACACCTGCAGAAACTCGGCGTGACCGCGATCGAGCTGATGCCGGTGCACCAGTTCGTCAACGACTCCACCCTGCAGGACCAGGGCCTCAGTAACTACTGGGGCTACAACACCATCGGCTTCTTCGCCCCGCACAACGCCTATTCCTCCAGCGGAGACCTCGGCCAGCAGGTGCAGGAATTCAAGGGCATGGTCAAGAACCTGCACGCCGCCGGCATCGAGGTCATCCTCGACGTGGTCTACAACCACACTGCCGAGGGCAACCACCTGGGCCCGACCATCTCGTTCAAGGGCATCGACAACGCCGCCTACTACCGGCTGATGGACGATGACGGTCGCTACTACATGGACTACACGGGCACCGGCAACACCCTCAACGTGCGCCATCCGCACTCCCTGCAGCTGATCATGGATTCGCTGCGCTACTGGGCGATCGAGATGCATGTCGACGGGTTCCGATTCGACCTGGCCAGTGCCCTGGCCCGCGACCTGTATGACGTGGACAAGCTGTCCACCTTCTTCGAGCTCGTGCAGCAGGACCCGATCGTCTCCCAGGTCAAGCTGATCGCCGAGCCCTGGGACGTCGGCCCCGGCGGCTACCAGGTCGGCAACTTCCCGCCCCAGTGGACGGAGTGGAACGGCAAGTACCGCGACACCGTGCGCGACTTCTGGCGCGGCGAACCGTCGACGCTCGGTGAATTCGCCTCGCGCATCTCCGGCTCGGCCGACCTGTACGAACACTCCGGCCGTCGCCCGGTGGCGTCGATCAACTTCGTCACCGCGCACGACGGTTTCACCCTGAACGACCTGGTCTCGTACAACGAGAAGCACAACGACGCCAACGGCGAGGACAACAACGACGGCGAGAGCCACAACCGCTCCTGGAACGGCGGCGTCGAAGGCCCCACCGACGATGACGCCGTCCGCACCCTGCGCGGCCGCCAGCAGCGCAACTTCATCGCCACCATGCTGCTCTCCCAGGGCGTGCCGATGATCCTGCACGGTGACGAGCTCGGTCGTACCCAGCAGGGCAACAACAACACCTACGCCCAGGATTCCGAACTGAGCTGGATCCACTGGGACGAGGCAGACCAGCCGCTGGTCGAATTCACCTCCGCTGTCGTGCGGCTGCGCAAGGAACACCCCACCTTCCGGCGCAGCCGGTTCTTCGACGGTCACCCCGGCAAGCGCGGCGAGGGCGACCCCCTGGCCGACATCGTCTGGCTGAACACCGACGGCGAGGAGATGCGGGCGGAGGACTGGGACGAAAGCCGGTCCCGCACCGTCAGCATGTTCCTCAACGGTCAGGGCATCCGGGAGCGCGACTCCCGAGGCCGCGAGGTCACCGACGTCAACTTCATCCTGCTCTTCAATGCGGATGCCGAAGACGTGCCGTTCACGCTGCCCAGCGAGGAATACTCGCCCGCCTGGGAGATCGTGATCGACACCGGGGGAGAGGGCGCGGACTCGCTGCCCCGCCCCGCCGGCGCGATCCACACCGTCAAGGGCCGCTCCCTCGTGGTGCTCCGCGAATACCATGTGCCGGAAGTGGCGCCGGATCACTCCGTCGCAGCGTCACTGGCCAGCCACCCGTCCCCGCCGACGTCGACGATCACCCTGCCGGTGCTGAGCGACCCGTATGCCCCGACCGAAGGAAACTCGTAGCAGAATGAGCATTCCCGTCTCCACCTATCGCCTGCAGATCACTTCCGCCTTCGATTTGGATGCGGCGGCCGAGGTCCTTGACTACGTCACGAGGCTCGGAGCCGACTGGCTCTATCTCTCCCCTCTGCTCAGCGCTGAGGAGGGCTCCGACCACGGCTACGACGTGATCGATCACGGCTCCGTCGACCCCGCCCGCGGTGGCCCGGAGGCGCTCGCCCGGCTGTCGGAGCGGGCGAGCGCCGCAGGACGCGGCATCCTGGTGGACATCGTGCCGAACCATGTCGGTGTCAATACTCCGCACAGCAACGCCTGGTGGTGGGACCTGCTCACGGCTGGGCAGTCCTCGCGCTACGCCGAGGCCTTCGACGTGGACTGGCCAGCCGGCAACGGACGGCTGCTGTTGCCGGTGCTCGGCGACGGCGACGATGACCTGGGCGAGCTCACCATCGTGGGCGACGAACTGCACTACTACGACAACCGTTTCCCGATCGCCCCCGGTACCGCGGACGACGGCGCCCCCGCCGCCGTCGTGCACGGGAGGCAGCACTACGAACTGGTCAACTGGCGCCGGGCGGACGCCGACCTCAACTACCGCCGCTTCTTCGCCGTGAACACCCTCGCGGGCGTGCGCGTGGAGGTGCCCTGGGTCTTCGACGAATCGCACCGGGAGATCCTGCGCTGGGTGCACAGCGGTCAGGTGCAGGGCCTGCGGGTCGACCACCCCGACGGTCTCGCCGATCCCGGCGGCTACCTGGACAGGCTGCATGCGGCCATGGGCGGCGGCTACCTGTTGGTGGAGAAGATCCTGGAGGGCCGCGAACAGCTGCCCAGCAGCTGGTCCACCGACGGCACCACCGGCTATGACGCCCTCGCCGATTTCGACAGGGTGCTGGTCGACCCCGCCGGTCAGGACGCCCTGGACGCCCTGGAGGCCGCGCTGCAGTCCGAGCGCACCGGGACGGCCCAGGCAGGGCCCGTCTCCTGGACCGAACTCGTCTACACCGGCAAACGCGCCATCGCCGACGGCATCCTGCAGAGCGAGGTGCGCCGGCTCGCCCGGCTGCTGCCCGAGCTGCCGCACTCGGATGCCGTCATCGACGCCCTCGCCGAGCTGATCGCCTGGTTCCCGGTCTACCGCTCCTACCTGCCGGTCGGCCGGCACGAGCTCGACACCGCCGTGCGGCTGGCCCGGCAGCGCCGCCCCGATCTCGACGCCACCATCACCGCGCTGCTGCCCTACCTCACCGACCCCGCGCACCCCGCGGCCGTGCGTTTCCAGCAGACCTCGGGGATGGTGATGGCCAAGGGTGTCGAAGACACCGCGTACTACCGCTACAGCCGGCTCACCTCCCTCAACGAGGTCGGTGCGGACCCGAGCGAGTTCGCGGTGTCGGTCGACGAGTTCCACCGCCGCCAGCAGACCCGGCTGGCCGTGGCACCCGCCTCGCAGACCACGCTGTCCACCCACGACACCAAGCGCGGCGAAGACGTGCGGGCCCGCATCTCGGTCCTCGCCGAGGTCCCCGACGAGTGGGCCGGCGCACTCGCCGAGCTGCGTGCGCTCGCCCCGCTCGGCGACGCCCCGTTCGAGAACCTGCTCTGGCAGGCCATCGTGGGTTCCTGGCCCGCCTCCACCGACCGACTGATCGGTTACGCCGAGAAGGCGTCCCGCGAGGCGAACCTCTCCACCACCTGGACCGCGCCGAACGAGGACTTCGAAGACCGGATGCGCGCACTGGTTCGCGACCTCGCCGTCGACGGGCCCCTGGCCCGCACCGTCTCGGCATTCGTGGACAGGGTGAAGCAGGCCGGCTGGAGCAACTCGCTCGCTCTCAAGCTCATCCAGCTCACCGCGCCCGGTGTGCCCGACGTCTACCAGGGCAGCGAACTCTGGGAGATGTCGCTCGTGGACCCGGACAACCGCCGACCGGTCGACTATGCGGTGCGCAGGGACTATCTGGACCGCGTCACCGAGGGCTGGCTGCCCCCGATCGACGAAACTGGCGCCGCCAAGCTCCTGGTCACCACGAGCGCCCTGCGCCTGCGGCGGGACCGTCCGGAGCTGTTCGGCCGGCACGCCCCCGTCGAAGCCTTCGGGCCCGCCGCCGCACACGTGGTGGCGTACGATCGCGGCGGTGCCGTGACCGTGGCCACCCGGCTGCCCGTCGCGCTGGCCCGCATCGGCTGGGGCGACACCACGATCATGCTCGCCGGGCACGACTGGCAGGACGCTCTCACCGGCGCCCGCTTCGCCGGCGGCCAGGTGCGCCTGGCCGACCTGCTCTCTCGCTACCCGGTCGCGTTGCTGATCCCCGCCGCCGCATCCGCCGCCGCATCCGCCGCTACCGAGGAGGCCACCCCGTGACGACAGCCAACACCGAGGAGACCACCGTCCCGATCGACGTGTGGGCGCCGGCCGCCGAGAGCGTCCGGCTGGCCTCCGGCGACGCCACCGCACCGATGATCCGCGGAGAGTCGGGTTGGTGGCACGGCAGCCTACCCGGTGACCCTGCCGGCGTCGATTACGGCTTCGTCGTCGACGGCGCCGGTCCCTTCCCCGACCCGCGATCCCGCCGCCAACCGAACGGTGTGCACGAGCTGTCCCGCACGTTCGATCCGGCTGCCCATGCCTGGCAAGATTCAGCCTGGACCGGCCGCCAGCTCGCCGGCGCGACCATCTACGAGCTGCACATCGGCACGTTCACCCCCGAGGGCACCCTCAAGGCCGCGGCCGGCCGACTCGACCACCTGGTCGACCTCGGTGTCGACTTCGTCGAGCTGCTGCCGGTGAACGGCTTCAATGGCACGCACAACTGGGGCTACGACGGCGTGCTCTGGTACGCCGTGCACGAGGGCTATGGCGGCCCGGCCGCCTATCAGCGCTTCGTCGACGCCTGCCACGCCGCCGGCATCGGCGTGATCCAGGATGTCGTGCACAACCACCTGGGCCCCAGCGGCAACTACCTGCCCAACTTCGGCCCCTACCTCAGCGACGCCGAAGGCAACACCTGGGGCGCTTCGGTCAACCTGGACGGCCAGGACTCCGACGAGGTGCGCCGGTACATCATCGACAGCGCGCTGATGTGGCTGCGCGATTACCACGTGGACGGCCTGCGCCTGGACGCCGTGCACGCCCTCAAGGATCACTCCGCCGTGCACCTGCTGGAACAGCTCGCCGGCGAGGTCGCGGTGCTGAGCGCTCACGTGGGCCGCCCGCTCACCCTCATCGCCGAGTCCGACCTCAACGACCCCCAGCTCATCACCCCCCGGGAAGCGAACGGCTACGGCCTGGACGCCCAGTGGAGCGACGACTTCCACCACGCCGTGCACGTCGCCCTGACCGGCGAGACTGTGGGCTACTACGCCGACTTCGAGCCGCTGGGCGCCCTGGCGAAGGTGCTCACCCGCGGGTTCTTCCACGACGGCACGCTGTCCACCTTCCGCGGCCGTCACCACGGCCGCCCGATCGACGTCGAACGGATGCCGGCCTGGCGCCTCGTCGTCGCCTCACAGAACCACGACCAGATCGGCAACCGGGCCATCGGGGACAGGCTCAGTGCCCAGCTCGACACCGGCCAGCTGGCCATCGCCGCCGCACTCACCCTGCTCGGCCCGTTCACCCCGATGCTGTTCATGGGCGAGGAATGGGGCGCGCGCACCCCGTGGCAGTTCTTCACCTCACACCCGGAGCCCGAGCTCGGCCTGGCCACGGCCGAGGGCCGCATCGGCGAGTTCGCCCGCATGGGCTGGGACCCGGCTGTGGTGCCCGACCCCCAGGATCCGGCCACCTTCGAACGGTCCAAACTGGACTGGTCCGAGTTGCACCGCCCGGAATCCGGCCGCCTGTTGGCCTTCTACCGCGCCCTGGCCGGCCTCCGCCGAAGCCTGGCCGATCTCACCGATCCGCGGTTCGCACGAGTCGCCGTGGCCTACGACGAACCGGATGGCTGGCTGCGGCTGACCCGCGGCGGGACCGAAATCGTGATCAACCTGTCCAGCAGCGGCCGGTCCATTCCGGTTGCCGGGCAGAGGGTGCACCTGGCCTTCGCGAATAACGCCGATGCCACCCCTCACCTGGGCGAGGGCCGGATCCTGCTGCCCCCGCACGCCGTGGCGGTACTCGGCTAGGAACAGCCGAAAGCACGCCGACCAGCGCCACTGACGACCGAGGAGGACCCATGGGCGAGTTCCTGACACCGGAGACTGCGGCGGCGCTGGCCCGCCTGATTGCGGTGGATGCCGACGGCGGCGCTCGGCCCCTCGAGCGGATGCGAGCCATCCGCGCCGTGCTGCACCATCTGGACGCCGACCCGGCCGCGCTGACCAGTGTGCGCGACGCCCTCGCCGACGGAGCCGGCTGGCCGCAAATCGCGGATGCCGCGGGCCTGAAGCCGACGGCAGCCAAGTGGCGGTGGCAGGGCACCGATGCCGAGATCGCCGCTCGCCAGGACGCCGGCCGCAAGCGCAGCAGCCGGCCGAGCAGCGTGCCCACCGACCTGCCCGGGCACTCGGTGGCGGAGGCGGCGGGCCTGCTCGGCGTCAGCGTGCAGGCGGTGTATCTGCAGGTGACCCGGGGTAAGCTGATCAGCCGCACCGTCGAGCTGCCGGACGGGCGGAGCTACAAACGAGTCTTCCTACCCGGGGACGCGCTACCCTCGACGACAGCACCGTTTGAGACAGCACCGTCAGAGACAGCACCGTTAGAGACAGCACCGTCAGAGACAGCCCTCCCAACGACAGAGCCTTGATTCCTCACCCGAGCGACCGAAACCTACCCACGGAGTGACCATGACCAATCAGAGCTATGACCCGTTCGACCGCACCTTCCCGCTCGACACCTCCACCACCACCGAGCGGCTGCCCATGCCGGGCACCGAACCGGTAACCGACGGCCCCGGCGACACCACCGACGCTGCCACGCCGGCCCCCGCGAAGCCGCGCCGCACCCTGCTCTCCGACCTCCGCACGGGCCCGCCGCAGCGCGCGGCCCTGGTGGTCCTCGTGGGCATCGCCGTCCTGGCGATCGCGTTCATCATCATGATCTTCGTGAATGTCTCCAACGAGAGCATCATCGCGTTGGCCGTCATCGCCACGCCGATCGCGTCTATGGTCGCGGCGTACTACGCCGTCACCCTCAGCATCCAGCAGGTCAAGACCGAACGGGCCGACAAGGAGAAGGCACTGGCCAAGCTTGAGTCTGTTGAGGCCGGCGCCCGCGAAACCGAAGTCTGGGCCTCCCAGATGGAGTCAGGGCTGCGCGTCGCGATGGCCAAGCTCGACGGCGCCGGTGTCTCGACAGTCGCAGTGACCCGGGCGGCCGGCACGCCGGACGACTTCTTCTAACGACGTACGCTCACCCGAGGCCGGCCCGGCCGGCCCGCAGCGACCGCCGCATCGGTGCTTGCCGCACTCGCGCCGGCAGGCGCGGATAGACCAGCCGGACGATACCGATGACCGCCGCGTAGGCGCGTCGCCGGCGCGAGGACCAGGGCAGGTCGAAGAGCGCTCGTTCCCTCGGCTGCAGCAGCCCGGTCGTGACGAGCCGGGCGAGCGGCATGGCCAGGCGCAGCCAGAGTGGGCCAGACGCCGGGTGCAACAGCTGCCTGGCGACGGACCGCGTCGTGTCATCCGTCGAGAGAGCCGCAACCGCCGAGTCCCAGTAGGCAGCGAAGGCCGCACGATCCGCCGGCCAGAGCCCTGGCGGCACCTGCAGGGCCGTGCCCAACACGCCGTAGTCGCGATAGACCGCCTCGGCGTCGGCGTCGGTGAGCGGCCCGTAGATCAGGTCGTGCATGCGGGTTGCGGATTCGTAGAGGGTTGCGGCGACCCAGAGCTGCAGCTCGGGATCGAAGGCGTTGTACGTCGGCGCCCCGGCAGGCTGGTCGCCGGTATCCTGCCGGCCAGACGTTCGGGCGCTGTGCACCGGACGGTGGGCCAGGGACACTCGGCGCACGGCCGCAGCGCGGTCGTCGGGGGTGCCGCAGGTGACCGCGTAGACATACGCCAGGGTTCCGCTCAACCGCTGCAGCGGCCGGGCAGCGAAGTCGCTATGCCGGGCGACTCCGTGACCGACGGCAGGGTTCGCGAGCTGCAACAGGATGGCGCGACCCCCGGCGAGCACCAGAACGCTCTCCGGGGCGAGATCGCGGATGCCCAGAGCGGCACCCGGCGTGGCCTCTGCTGTCATCGTGACTCCTCTCGACAGGAGGAGCCTAGTTGCCTTCCCTCGGCGTTCGTTCCCGGCCGTTCCTGAACCGTTCACATCTATTCTTGCGCTTGTCGGAATATCCTGGGGACGTATGCGATTGCATATACCTGAGGGCGGCGAATCCACCGGCCCACGGACTTGAGGAGCACCATGAGCGACATCGACACCACCACCATCCCCGGCTACAAAGCTGGAACCTGGACCATCGACCCCACCCACAGCGTGGTCGGCTTCAGCATCCGTCACATCATGATCAGCAAGGTGAAGGGCACGTTCGAGAAGTTCGACGCCACCTTCGTCACCACCGAGAACCCCCTCGAGACCAGCGTCACGGCCTCCGCCGTCGTCGCGTCCATCAACACCAATGAGGCCAACCGCGACGGCCACCTGCGCACCGGCGACTTCTTCGACGCCGAGACCTACCCGACCATCGACTTCGTGTCGACCGGCGTGCGCGTCGTCAAGGGCGACTACGTCGTCGACGGCAACCTCACCATCAAGGGCGTCACCAAGCCCGTCAGCTTCGACTTCGAGTTCGGCGGCTTCGGCGGAGACCCCTACGGCAACTACAAGTTCGGCGCCACCGCGTCCGCCCAGATCAACCGCGAAGACTTCGGCCTGACCTACAACGCGGCCCTCGAGACCGGCGGCGTGCTGCTCGGCGAGAAGGTCACCATCACGCTCGAGCTGCAGGGCGCCCTCCAGGCCTAAGCACCTTCGTACGGCGAACGGGGATCCCTCCAGAAGGGGTCCCCGTTTGTGCTGCCCCGCCATGCCGGTCAGGCCACGGCGCCGTCCGGCGTCGGACGGAGCACCCCGGCGCGCCGGAGCAGCAGACTGATCAGGGGGTCGAGGACGAACAGGAGGAACGCCGGGGAACCGACCAACGTCGCCAGCAGCACCACACCGAATGCCTCGCCGAGGGCGCTGACCGAGTTCACCCGCGCATTGTGAATCGCCGCGTCGGACGCGCCCTGCACGAGCCGCCGCCGTGGCGAACTGGCGTGGAACCATTGCCAGGTGCTGAAAAGCAGGATCAGCAGGAAGTTGAGCGGCAGCAGGGTGCGGCCCAGCAGGAACCGGCCGAACTCGTCATTGAGGCTGGTCGTGAACGGAACCAGGACCACCCAGAGCAGGCGAAAATTGTTCAGCCACACAATGGTGCTGTCGACCCGGGGGATGAACTCGAACTGCCGCACATGGATGACCCAGAGCAGGCTGAGCAGCAGGAAACTGACCACCATGTTCAACACGCTGGGTGCCAGGTCGCCGATCTGGTGCACGAAGTCGGTGTCCGACCGGGCCACACCGATGCCGTCGACGGAGACGTTCAGCACCAGCAGGGTCGCGGCGATGGCGAAGACACCGTCCGTATACGACTCCAACCTGCGGGTGGAGAGCACCGTGCGCCGATGCGGCCCGGCTCCAGCCTGGGCGTCTGGCGGCTCAGGCTCGAGGCTGCTCGACATGCCGGGCAGCCTACTCGCCGGTGATCTCCTCGCGCACCCGGCGCAGGTCTTCCATCAGGGCACCGATCAGGATCCAGTGCTGGGGGTGCGGGGTCATGATCATCAACGGCGCCGTCAGGGCGGGCGGTTCGACGACCGGTGCCGACGAGCTGCGCGTCGAGGCATCAGGCGGCACCGTCAACAACCGCAGATCGTGCGCGGCCCGTTCCAGTTCGATGGCGAAGGCCTGCACGGTGGGTTCGAGGTGCAACGAGTCGTCATAGTGATCTCGCAGCGCTCGCGTCATGCCCAGCGCCCGTGTCACCAGGGGGATCAGGTGGGAGTAGAGCTGGGTATCGGCGTCGAGCACCTCACGGTGCCTGGCCTGGCGAGGATTGAGGGTGAGGCTCTCCTCGGCCTGGCTGATCGCTCGCTCGGCCTTGGCCAGCATGGGCCGCAGGAGCCGGGCCTGGATCATCAGGGTCTCCAGGTCGGCGTACTTCTGCGGGCTCAACAGTGCGTTGGCCACCCTGTCGAAGGTCGCCGCGACCTCCAGGGTGAGCCGGGTCACCGCGTCGTGCGCGGGGGTGAGCAGCACCGGCGGAACGATCCAGGCGTTGACGAGGACGGCGATCAAGGCGCCGAGGATGGTCTCGATGATGCGGTCCCTGGCATAGGTGGGTGTTGCGGCGCCCAGCGTGAGAACGAGCATCGCACTGATCGGTATCTGGTTGGCCGAGCCGGGGGAGAGTTTGAGGGCCCAGGCGAGCAGGATGCACAGAATAACGGCCGAGAGGACGATCCAACTGGACTGGCCGAACAACAGGCCGATGGCCAGGGCGACCAAGACCCCGCCCACCACGCCGAGGCTGCGTTCCAGGGCGCGGCCGAGAGACTGATTGACGCTGGGCTGCACCACGAAGATGGCGGCCATGGCGGCGAAGATGGGCAGCTCGCCCGGCAGCAGCCACATCGAGATGATCCAGGCCAGGGCGACGGCGACCGACGTCTTGAGGGTCTGCAAAAGCGGGATCCGTCTGGACACTCGCAGGTTGGCCGTTATTCGCACTGTCATAGGCTACAAGGCCCGTGGGGGTCGGCCCGCCCCCCGGCCGGACCGGTCGGTCAGGGTGCGACAGGCGCGGCCGTCGCGGCGGGGAGGATGTGCACAGGGCGGCCGAGGAAGTGCGCGTATTCGTGCAGGGCGCGGTCGGTGCTTGCCGCCGATTGTCTGGAGGGCTCCGCGAACGGTGCCGGCTGGAGCGTGATCAGCTTGGGATTCCAGTCCCGGCGCCACGTCCCGACGATGCGGCCGCAATGCACCAGGAGCGGCAGGAAGATGCCGTTCTTGCCCGGCACGACCGTGGTCAGGCGCTCGGGCTCGATCGCGAAGCTGCGGTCACGATAGCCCAGCAGGTATTCATCGAACCCGGGCAGGGCCAGCACGGCGGTCGGGCCCCGACCTGGGGCCGCGCGACCGAGGGGACCGAGGTCGGCGTGCCGGGGGAGCAGGTGGCGCACGCCGTCGACGTCCAGGGCCTGAAGCTGGGGCCCCGCAACGGCTTCTGCGGTCTTGGCGTCGGCCATGGTGAGCTGGGACCACCAGGCGAAGTCGGTCAGCGGGGCCGGACCGTGCCCCGTCAGATACCGCAGGAGGTACTCGCCGAGCGCTTCGTCGCATTCGAACCGCCGGGGCTGGGGAACCCAGTCCGAGAGGAGGACGAGCATCTGTTGGGAATCGAGTTGCCGGCCCCAGCACAGTGTTCCCGACTGGGCGAGGTGCCAGATCAGGTGGTACCCCCGCTGGTGGTCGGTGTTGATGCCGTGGCGCTCCAGCAGCTCCAGGAAGCCCGACCTGGTCAGTTCCCGTCCGCCGCTCAGCGCCGCCACGGCCACGGCGCGCGCACGTTCGATGATGGCTTCGTCCAGGCCCAGGTCGCGGCGCCGTGTGGCCGCACCGGCCCAGAGCCTCGGGGTCGTCAGGCCGAGCATCCAGGCCAGGTCCGGTCCGGGAACGAGGTGCAGGGTTCCCCGCATCGGCCAGGAACGCACGATCCGTCCGGAATCGATCAACCGGTCGACGTCGGCCGAGGTACTGCCGGGAGAGCGCACCGCCACCGCCCACTTGGCCCAGCGCAGGTCCTGGGCCTGCACGGCCAGCATCCGGTCGACGACCAGGGCCGGCCCGTCACCGGGCACGTCGGCGGCACCGAGCACCCCGGACCGCCCGGTGAGCGCCTGACTGATCAGGCGGCGCCGGGTGATATCGGTGCGGGACGCGCGCGTCATCACGTCAGAGCCTAGCCACGCGCACGCCAGGCCACACCGGGTGGTGCGGACCGGCGGGCGAAATCAGGCCAGGTCGTCGTCGGTACGAGCGCCGAAGACGATCTCGTCCCAGCTGGGCATCGAGGCCCGCCCGCGACGGCTGGTCTGACCGGCGCGCGGCTGCCCGGTCGCAGCCTGGGACGCCCACGCGTTGCGGGGTTCCTCGGTGCGTTCCGGGGCGACTTCGGCGGCCGGCGTCTCTTCGTGGACGAGACGAATGCCGGTCTCGGCCGGCGTGCGCTCGGCACGTCGGGAGTCGGTTTCGTGCGCACCGGGCCTGTCGGTCTCCACGGCTGCTGCTTCCCGCTCGCCGCGGCGGCGGCGCAACGACTCGAGCAGGTCAGCAGTCTCGCTCAGGCTCTGCGGCGGCTCATCGGCACGCTTGATGGCGGCCTTGGAGACTGCCTCCGTCGTTCCGGCCGAACGGGCATAGGGAACCGGATCGTGCAGGGGAGCGGTGTCGTTGAGGATGTCGTCCGCGAGGGACTCCTTGAACGTGAACGCGCCGCTGTCGAACCGGCTCACGTCGGCCAGGCTGGTCTCGGCGCCGACAGCACGCAGCCGGGGGATCAGGGCACCCTTGAGCTCGCCCTGCTGGGAGAGCGCGATGGCCTCACTGCCGATGGGGGACAGGGCGTTCTTCTTCGGTTCGAAACCCCACCTGGCGTCGTGGTCGATGTCGTCGGCCGTGAAGGCGAGTTTGACGATCCACCCAGCGCCGGGTTCCTTCCAGCTCGCCCAGCGTTCGTTCGACGCGCCCAGCGAGGCCAGGCGTTCGCGAATGACACTGCCGAAGTTGGCCTGCTCGTCAATCGGATCCGGGTCGATGGCGGTGTGCACGGGCACGCTCAGCGCGCTGGAGACGATGTACTCGCGCTCTGCGACCACCGGCCCCTCGAAGCGCTTGACAAAGTCGAGCGACGCACCGGTGACAGCCGCGACGTCCTCCGCGGACATGCCGGAGCGAATATGCGCCTGCACCTCCCGGGGCGACAACTTGGGTCGAACGGACGAATCCGTTTGGGTTTGGCGAAGCCTGGACGCCAGAACTGCATCGATGGGGATCCGAAAACGATCACCCTCCTCTGACGCTGCAAGCAGCGCGCCGTTCTCGACTCCGATAACCTTCAAATCCTGCATGGCGAAAGCCCTCTCGCGATCACTGATGGCCCTACCCTGCCATGCGGAGCGCTCATTTTCGGGGAATACTGCGGGCGTGCCGGAAGTTGCTCCCATTGCCAACCTGAAAGGTTGGTGATTGGTTTGCTATTCCGCACGGATTGTTGCAAACTATGGCCGCCGATTTCGTTTATCGGCGTTAATGAAATGGATGGGCATGGCAACCGACTACGACGCACCGCGAAAGACCGAAGACGACTCAGAGTCGATTGAGGCCCTCAAGGAGCGTGTACCCGACAAGATGTCTGGTGTCGTTGATGTTGACGACTCCGACAACCCCGGTGGCTTCGACCTCCCGGGCGCCGATCTGTCCGACCTCGACCTCGACGTCGTCGTCCTGCCCCCGCAGGCCGACGAGTTCACCTGCGTGGAGTGCTTCCTCGTGAAGCACCGTTCGCAGATGTCGCACGAGACCAAGCTCGGCCCGGTCTGCCTGGAGTGCGACGCCTAAGCGCGCTTAGTTACTTGATGCTGGCCGTCGCGATCCATTGATCGCGGCGGCCATTTTCTGTGGTCGGCGACTGGACACCAGCCAATACGGCGACGGATCCGTCGGGTCGGTCAATGGAATCCGCACCACCGGTGCGATCCAGCCGCGGATCAGCAGCCAGGCGCGGGCATCCAGCCTCTGGCCCCGTTCAAGCGTGGCCTCCTGACCCTCGAACGGAATCGCCTCACCGAGGAGGTTCGTCTCGATGCTCGCCCGGCCGGCGGTGAGCACCCCATCGGAGACCTGCACGGTCGGCGATGCCAGCACCAGCAACAGGGCGCTGCCGAGGTAGAGGCCGGCCCCGGTGAGGACCCCCGCCCACACGGAGATCGGCAGGAAGACCAGCAGGCTTGCGGGGATCACAAGCGCGATGATGACGAACAGCCACGGGGATGGCCAGAGTTTTTCGCGATAAACGGGCATGGGTCTATTCGACCAGATAACTGCACTACCCTCGACACGTGGCTGAAAGCGTCGAAGTTCTGATTACCGCGTCCGTTCTCCCGACTTACGCCCACCCGGGTGACGCCGGAGCGGACCTGCATGCCGCCGAGGCTCTGGTCCTGGCCCCTGGCGAACGCGCCCTCGTGGGCACCGGCGTGTCGATCGCACTTCCGGATGGTTATGCGGCCTTCGTCGTTCCCCGCAGCGGCCTGGCGGTCAAGCACGGCATCACCGTCGTGAACTCGCCGGGAACCGTCGACGCCGGCTACCGGGGCGAGGTCAAGGTCTGCCTGCTCAACACCGACCGCGACGTCCCCTTCACCATCAACGTCGGCGACCGCATCGCCCAGCTCATCGTGCTGCCGGTGGCGCGAGCGGTCTTCGTGCCGGTGGAACGCCTCCCCGGCAGCATGCGTGGGGAGGGCGGCTTCGGCTCGACCGGCGTCGCGCCCAAGTCAGCGGCAGACGCGACCCCCCAGATCCCAACGTCCGCCCCGGCGGATGCCCACCAGAGTGGAGAAAACCTGTGAGTGACAACGTGAACCCCGACACGCGCTCGAGCACCGACGGCCCCGAGTCGATTGAGTCCGCCGGCACCCAGCTCAGCGAGACCGAGCAGGCCGCCCCTGACCTGCACGCCAAGTCGGCACCGGCCGACCGCGACGTCGAGGGCCCCCTCGACGAGTCAGAGGCGAACCCGGTTCGCCCGTACGTCGACCTCGGCGGCGTCAAGATCCTTCCCCGCGAGGGACTGCACCTGCGGCTGGAAATCGAAGAGGGCAGCAAGCGCGTGGTCGCCATCGGCCTGGACTACGCCGGATCGACCCTGCAGGTCCAGCCCTTCGCCGCGCCGCGCTCGAGCGGCCTGTGGCACGAGATCCGCACCCAGATCGCCGACCAGATCGCCAAGCAGGGTGGCTCGACCACGCCGCGTGAGGGTCCGTTCGGTCCGGAACTGGTCGCCGAGATCCCCGTGGCCGCCGGCCAGGGTCCCTCCGGCACCACCCGGCTGGCCAGGTTCATCGGCGTCGACGGCCCGCGCTGGTTCCTGCGCGGCGTCATCGCCGGTGAGGGCGCCATCAACCCCGAGGCCGCAGCACAGATCGAAGACCTGTTCCGCAGCATCGTCGTCGTGCGCGGATCGGCCCCGATGCCGCCCCGCGACCTGATTCCGCTCCGGATGCCGGCAACCCCGGCGGGCAACCCCGAACCAGCCGGCGCCTAGCCGCCCGGCGCCTCGGTCACGACGCGCCCCAGGCCACGCCGGTCCGCCAGACACCTCACCGAAAGCCTCCTGATGACGGATTCCCCCTCCGGGCCACACCCCGAAGCTCCTCAGAACGAGCCGGGCGCCGGCAGCCCGATCGCCGACAGCATGGCTGCCGCTGCCCGGCGTGCCGGCTTCAGCCCGGCGGCCGACGGGGAACCGATCAGCGGCCACGCCCTCCTGGCGGCGATGGGCGGCATCCGCGGGCTCATCGAAGCCGTGCTGCCCGGGCTGGTTTTCCTGGTCATCTACACGGTTACCCGCGACCTGATTCCCTCGCTGATCGCCCCGGTCCTCATCGGCGTCGTCTTCTTCGTGCTCCGGCTGGTCAAGAGGCAAACCGTCACCCAGGCCGTCGGCGGCCTCGTCGGCATCGGTATCAGTGCCGTGCTCGCCCTCTTCACCGGCCGTGCCGAAGACTTCTACCTGCCGGGCTTCTGGACCAACGGTGCCTACGGCGCCGTGCTGCTGGTCTCAGCGCTTGTCGGCTGGCCGCTGATCGGTGTGGCCGTCGGGTTCCTGATGGGGGAGCAGCTCGCCTGGCGGACCGACCCGTCCAAGCGGCGGGTTCTCACGCTCCTCACCTTCATGTGGGCCGGTCTGTTCATCCTGCGCCTGGCCGTTCAGCTCCCGCTCTACTACGCGGGCAACGTTGAGTGGCTCGGCGCCACCAAACTGCTCATGGGCATCCCGCTGTACGCGCCGCTGCTGGTGCTCTCCTGGTTGATGGTGCGCTCGGTCTACGCGGCCACCGCCGCCCAGGGCGCGGGCGATCAGCCCGAACCGTAACAGCTCGGCCCGAGCCGTGTCGCCCATCCCGGCCGCAGCCGGAGTGCTATTCTTATCTCGACGTCAAGATAGTTCGCGAGCGAGGTGACCTCGCCGTCGGCCCCACTGCCGGATGGTCGCGGGGTAAGGCTACCCTTGCTGGCAGAACCTGGCGTCACATGGTCAGGATTGAGGATTGCGGACGGTTTTCCGTCGGTTTCCACGAAGGAGAGGGCATCGTGTCTGCTGTTAATAGTTTTGGAGCTCGGGACACCCTGCGCGTCGGATCGACGGACTATGAGGTCTTTCGTCTGGACGCCGTCAAGGGATACGAGAAGCTTCCGTTCAGCCTCAAGGTGCTGCTGGAGAACCTCCTCCGCACCGAAGACGGCGCCAACATCACCGCGGATCACATCCGCGCTCTCGGCTCGTGGGTACCCACCGCAGACCCTGACACCGAGATCCAGTTCACGCCAGCACGTGTGATCATGCAGGACTTCACCGGTGTGCCGTGCATCGTCGACCTCGCCACCATGCGCGAGGCCGTTGCCGCGCTCGGCGGCGACCCCAACACGATCAACCCGCTCGCCCCGGCCGAGATGGTCATCGACCACTCCGTGATCGCGGACCTGTTCGGCAGCGACAACGCCCTCGAGCGCAACGTCGAGCTCGAATACCAGCGCAACGGTGAGCGCTACCAGTTCCTGCGCTGGGGCCAGACGGCCTTCAACGACTTCAAGGTCGTGCCGCCGGGAACCGGCATCGTGCACCAGGTCAACATCGAGTACCTGGCCAGGGTCACCTTCACCCGCGAGGTAGGCGGGGTCCTCCGCGCCTACCCGGACACCTGTGTCGGCACCGACTCACACACCACCATGGTCAACGGCCTGGGCGTGCTGGGCTGGGGCGTCGGCGGCATCGAAGCCGAGGCGGCCATGCTCGGCCAGCCCGTGTCGATGCTCATCCCCAAGGTCGTCGGGTTCAAGCTCAACGGCGCGATCCCCACCGGCGTCACCGCAACGGATGTCGTTCTCACGATCACCCAGATGCTGCGGAAGCACGGCGTCGTGGGCAAGTTCGTCGAATTCTACGGTGCCGGCGTCGCGCAGGTGCCGCTGGCCAACCGCGCCACCATCGGCAACATGAGCCCGGAGTTCGGCTCCACCGCGGCCATGTTCCCGATCGACGACGTCACCCTCGACTACCTGCGCCTCACCGGCCGGAGCGAAGACCAGGTCGCGCTCGTCGAGGCGTACTCGAAGCTGCAGGGTCTCTGGCACGACCCCGCCCAGGAGCCCACCTTCAGCGAGTACCTCGAGCTCGACCTCGGCACCGTGGTGCCGTCGATCGCCGGCCCCAAGCGCCCGCAGGACCGGGTCGAACTCAGCAACGCCAAGACGCAGTTCGAAATCGACCTGCAGAACTACGCCACCCACGACCTGTCCATGGTGGACGCGGCCGTCGAGGCGTCCTTCCCGGCGTCGGACCCGATCGGGTTCACCGCGCAGGACGAACAGACCGCGCACCAGATCTCGCACCAGCACGTGAGCCACGCTCCGGTCTCGGTGTCGAGCCCGGTGCCGATCACCACCGCCGACGGCGCGAGCTACACCCTCGACCACGGCGCCGTGGCCGTGGCAGCCATCACCTCCTGCACCAACACGTCGAACCCGTCCGTCATGCTCGCGGCCGGGCTGCTGGCCCGCAACGCCGTGAAGAAAGGCCTGAAGTCCAAGCCGTGGGTCAAGACCACCCTGGCCCCCGGATCCAAGGTCGTCACGGACTACTACGCCAAGGCCGGCCTCACCGACGACCTTGAGGCCCTCGGCTTCTACACAGTCGGCTACGGTTGCACGGTTTGTATCGGCAACACCGGCCCGCTGATCGACGAGGTCTCGGCCGCGATCAACGACAACGACCTGGCCGTCACCGCGGTGCTCTCGGGCAACCGCAACTTCGAAGGCCGGATCAGCCCGGACGTCAAGATGAACTACCTGGCCAGCCCGCCGTTGGTCATCGCGTACGCCCTGGCCGGGTCGATGAACTTCGACTTCGACACCGACTCGCTCGGCACCGACACCGAAGGCAACGACGTCTTCCTCAAGGACATCTGGCCCGACTCCGCCGAGGTGCAGTCCACCATCGACAGCTCGATCGACACGGCTATGTTCACCAAGGAATACGGCGAGGTCTTCGAGGGCGACGAGCGCTGGCGCGCACTGCCCACGCCCGACAGCGAGGTCTTCGAGTGGGACCCCACCTCCACCTACGTGCGGAAGCCCCCGTACTTCGACGGCATGACGCTGGAGACCACCCCGGTGTCCGACATCGTCGACGCCAGGGTGCTCGCCAAGCTGGGCGACTCGGTCACCACCGACCACATCAGCCCGGCCGGCAACATCAAGGCCGACAGCCCGGCCGGTGCCTACCTGATGGAGCACGGCGTCGAGCGTGCCGACTTCAACTCCTACGGCTCGCGCCGCGGCAACCATGAGATCATGATCCGCGGCACGTTCGCGAACATCCGGCTGCGCAACCAGCTGCTGGACGGCGTCGAGGGTGGCTACACCCGCGACTTCACCAAGCCGGATGCGCCGCAGTCGTTCATCTACGACGCCAGCCAGAACTACCAGGCAGCGGGCACCCCGCTGGTGATCTTCGGCGGCAAGGAGTACGGCTCAGGCTCGTCGCGGGACTGGGCGGCCAAGGGCACCAGCCTCCTGGGCGTCAGGGCCGTCATCACCGAGAGCTTCGAGCGCATCCACCGCTCCAACCTGATCGGCATGGGCGTCGTGCCCCTGCAGTTCCCGGTCGGCCAAAGCTGGGGTTCCCTCGGGCTGGACGGCACCGAAAGCGTGTCGATCAGCGGCCTGGAGGAGCTCAACAGCGGCACCACACCGAAGACGGTCCACGTCGTCGCAACGCCAACGGCGCACTCCGCCGCGGGCAAGCCGGTCGTCGAGTTCGACGCCGTCGTGCGCATCGACACCCCGGGTGAGGCCGACTACTACCGCAACGGCGGCATCCTGCAGTACGTGCTCCGTTCGCTCGTTTAGTTCCAGAACCTGCCCGCTCATGTGGGTGGGAGCTTCACAGACTGGTTGGACAGCTGGCGCGTAGACTCGGTTCATTCGATCTGCGCGCCAGTTCTGTTCCGCGTGACGCGCCAAGCCCGCGCACTGAAGAGCACTGAGCACACACAGCACTGAGTACGCGAAAGGTAGTGCCCATGACCCTTTTGGAGACGATCCACGGTCCCCGGGACCTCGACGGTCTCACGAAGGACCAGCTGGTGGAACTCGCCGCGGAGGTTCGCGCCTTCCTGGTGGCGGAGATCTCCAAGACCGGCGGGCACCTCGGACCCAACCTCGGCGTGGTCGAGATGACGATAGCCATTCATCGCCTCTTCGATTCGCCCCGGGATGCCATCGTCTTCGACACCGGCCACCAGTCCTATGTGCACAAGATGCTCACCGGGAGGCAGGACTTCAGCCGGCTGCGCCAGACCGGTGGGCTGGCCGGCTACCCGCAACGTCGCGAGTCCGAACACGACATCGTCGAGAGTTCGCACGCGTCCAGTTCGCTGTCCTGGGCCGACGGCATCTCCCGGGCGTTCGAGATGACCGGGCAGAGCGACAGGCACGTCATCGCCGTCGTCGGCGACGGCTCGCTCACCGGCGGCATGACCTGGGAAGCGCTGAACAACATCAGCGACGACAACAACCGTCGCCTGATCATCGTGATCAACGATAACGGCCGGTCGTACGCCCCCACCATCGGCGGCATGGCCAGATTCCTCAACACCGTGCGACTGCGGGCCAGCTACAAGGCCGCGTACCTCTCCAGCCGGCAGGCGTTCGATCACATGGGGGCGCCGGCCCGGGCCATCTTCCGCGGCGTGCGGGGCGGCCTGCACGGCTTCCTCAGCAGGTTCTCCAACAACGAGGCGCTGTACTCCAACCTCGACATCAAGTACATCGGCCCGGTCGACGGCCACGACATGGACGCCATGCTCGAAGCGTTGACCCAGGCCAAGGAGTACGGCGCACCCGTGATCGTGCACACGATCACTCAGAAGGGCAAGGGCTACGATCCCGCCGTGCAGGACGTGGCCGACCAGTTCCATGCTGTGGGCGTCATCGACCCCGAGACCGGTGAACCGACCGAATCCGCTGGGGCACCGTCGTGGACCTCGGTGTTCGCCGACGAGCTGTTGCACCTGGCCACAGGCAACCCCAAGCTGGTGGCGATCACCGCGGCCATGCTGAGGCCCACCGGCCTGCACAAGATGGCCGAGCGGTTCCCCGAGCGGGTGCACGATGTGGGCATCGCCGAGCAGCATGCCGTGACCAGCGCGGCAGGGCTCGCCTTCGGCGGGCTGCATCCGGTGGTGGCGCTCTACGCCACGTTCATCAACCGTGCCTTCGATCAGGTGCTGATGGATGTCGCCCTGCACCGTGCCGGGGTCACTTTCGTGCTCGACCGGGCCGGGGTGACCGGGCCGGACGGGCCGAGCCACCACGGCATGTGGGACCTCGCGATCCTGCAGGTCATCCCGCACATCCGGCTGGCCGCCCCGCGTGACTCCACCCGCCTGCGTGAGGAGCTCGGCGAGGCCGTGCTCGTCGACGACGGCCCCACAGTGCTGCGCTTCCCCAAGGGCAGCACCGGTGTCGAATTCGACGCCCTCGAGCGTCTGGCCGACGGCGTGGACGTGCTCCTGCGCAGTAGCCAGCAGGACGTGCTCATCGTCACCGTCGGTCCGATGGCCGGCATGGGCCTCGAGGTTGCGGAGCGCCTCGCCGCCCAGGGCATCGGCGCCACGGTCGTCGACCCCCGCTGGGTGGTCCCGGTGCCGCAGAGCATCATCGAACTCGCCGCCCAGCACCGCATCGTCGTGAGCATCGAAGACGGCATCCGCGTCGGCGGTATCGGTACCCGCATCCGCCAGGACCTGCGCGAGGCCGGCGTCGACACCGCCGTCACCGAGCTGGGTCTGCCCGACGAGTTCCTCGACCACGGCACCAGGGCCGAGATCCTCGAGCGGGTCGGTCTGACCCCGCAGCACATCGCCCGCGACGTCGTGGCGATGGTGCTCGGCAGCAAGCTGCCCCACGCCCGCGCCCTGCCCGCCGATGCCGAACGCACCGGCGGCGGCACCGGCGCCATCCCGCTGCAGCGCGCGCCCCGCGACTGACCCGAGCCCCTAGCGCCCTGCGCACCGCCGCTGACGGGCTCGCACGCCTGCGCCCGCACGCACCGGGCGCGCAGCGACGCTGCCTGCTCCATCCGCCGCATCTGTTGCCAATGCGGACAAATGTGGCCGGTGTGCCGGCCACATTTGTCCGCAGGGGGAACAGTTGGTGCGCTCGCGCGCGAGCTTGGCGCGCTAGTTCAGGACCGGCGCGCTGGTGGCGGGCGCCGCGGAGCCCACGCCGCGCACCATCGGGGTGTGGAACGTGCCCCCGAAGACCCGCTCGCTGGCGCCGACCCTGTCCAGGTAGGGCGTGATCCCGCCCATCTGGAACGGCCAACCCGCGCCGAGGAGCATGCACAGGTCGATGTCCTCTGGCGCGTGCACCACGTCGTCGTCGAGCATCCGCTTGATCTCGTCGGCGAGGCCGTCCTCCACCCGGCGCAGGATCTGCTCCGCCGTGATCGGCGTTGTGCCGCCGGCCACGATCTTCACCGCGCCCTTGTCGAACCCGGTGACCTTGCCGCTGGAATTGCGATCCAGGATCTTGCCGTGTTCGGCGAGGCGGTGCAGATTGGTGCTCTCGAAGAACCGGTCGGGGAACGCCGTGTGGTGGGTGTCCAGCACGTGGGCGCCCACCTTGAGGCCGACCAGCTCAAGCAGCTCGAACGGTGTCATCGGCAGCCCGAACGGGGCCAGGGCGCCGTTCACCACCTCGAACGGGGTGCCGGTGTCCACGGCGTGCATGGCCTCGCCGAGCAGCTTGGCCAGCACCCGGTTCACCACGAAGCCCGGGGTGTCGCGGGTGATGACGGCGTTCTTGCGCAGCTTGGCCGCGATCACCATCGCCGTCGAGAGGGTGGCCTCGTCGGTGGCGGGGGTGTTCACCACCTCGATGAGCGGCATCACGGCGACCGGGTTGAAGAAGTGGAAACCGACCAGCCGTTCGGGGTGAGCGAGCTTGGCACCGATCTGCTCCACCGACAGCGACGAGGTGTTGGTGGCCAGGATGGCGGTGGGGGAGATGTGCTTCTCGATCTCCGCGAACACCTCCTGCTTGACTCCGAGCTCCTCGAAAACGGCTTCGATGACCCAGTCGGCGTCGGCGAAGTCGGCCTTGTCCGTCGTGCCGGTGACCAGGGCGCGCAGCCGGTTGGCCTCGTCGGAGCCGATCCGGCCCTTGTCCTGCAGGGTCTGGATCTCGGTGTGGATGTACGCCACTCCCTTGTCGACCCTGGCCTGGTCGAGGTCGGTGATCACCACGGGCACCCGCAACCGCCGCACGAAGAGCAGGGCGAACTGGCTGGCCATCAGGCCGGCGCCGATGACGCCGACCTTGCCGATGGGGCGGGCGAGGGCCTTGTCGGGCGCGCCGGCCGGGCGCTTGGCGCGCTTCTGCACCAGGTTGAACGAGTAGATGCTCGCCGGCAGCTGGTCCCCGGAGATCAGGTCGGCCAGAGCGTCGTCCTCGCGGGCGAATGCTTCGGCCTTGGTACCGGTCTTGGCCGCCTTGATCAGGTCGAGCGCGGCGTACGGCGACGCCGCGACGGTGCCGATGCGCGACTCGAGCATCTTGCGGGCAATGCCGACGGCGGCATCCCACTTGACCATGCGCTCGATCTTGCCCGGCGCGTTGGGCCGGTCCACCTTCACCCGGCCGGCGATGACATCGTCGGCCCAGCGGATCGACTCCTCGAGGAAGGTCACCGATCTGAACATCTTGTCGGCGATGCCCAGTTTGAGGGCATCCGCGCCGGTGAGGGTGCGGTTGTTCTTGAGCGGGTTCTCGACGATCACCTTGAGGGCGTTCTCGATGCCGACCAGGTTGGGCAACAGGTATGAGCCGCCCCAGCCCGGAATGAGGCCGAGGAAGACCTCGGGCAGCGCGATGGCCGGAACGGTCTCGTCGACGGTGCGGTAGTCGGCGTTCAGGGCCACCTCGAGGCCGCCGCCGAGGGCGAGGCCGTTGATGAACACGAACGACGGCACGCCCAGCGTGCTCAGCTTGCCCAGCGCGAAGTGGCCGAGCTGGGCGAGCAGCTTGCCCACCTCGCGGGACGGGATCTCGCTGACCTTGCTGAGGTCGGCGCCGGCGGCGAGAATGAACGGTTTGCCCGTGACGGCCACGCCGTGGATCTCGCCGCGTCCGGCGCGGGCGGTGAGCTCGTCCAGGACGCCGCTGAACTCCAGCAGGGTCACCGGGCCGAGGGTGTTCGGCCGGGTGTGGTCCCGGCCGTTGTCGAGGGTGAGCAGCGCCAGGGTGCGACCGCCGGAGAGCGGGATGTCCCGCACCAGCGAGTGGGTGACGACCTCGTCGCCGGACACCACGACGAGCGGGGAGAAGTCCACGGAGGCGTAGTCGGTCGGGGTGCTGGTCTTGTCGGTCATCGCTTCGCTGCCTTCTTGTTGAAGTGCGGGTTTTCCCAAATGACGGTGCCGCCCTGGCCGAGGCCGATGCACATTGCGGTGACGCCGTATCGCACCTCGGGGTGCTCGGCGAACTGGCTGGCGAGCTGGTTCATCAGGCGCACGCCCGACGATGCGAGCGGATGGCCGATGGCGATGGCGCCGCCGTACTCGTTGACCCTGGGATCGTCGTCGTCGATGCCGAAATGATCCAGGAAGGAGATCACCTGCACGGCGAACGCCTCGTTGAGCTCGAACAGGCCGATGTCGGTGATCGACAGGCCGGCCTTCCGCAGTGCCTTCTCGGTGGAGGGCACGGGGCCCAGGCCCATCACCTCGGGCTCGACGCCGGCGAAGGCGAAGCTCACAAGCTTCATCTTCACGGTGAGGCCGAGTTCCTTGGCGGCAGCGCCGCTGGCGAGCAGGCACGCGGTGGCGCCGTCGTTCAGGCCGGAGGCGTTGCCGGCGGTGATCCGGCCGTGCGGCCGGAACGGGGTCTTCAGGCTCGCCAGGCCCTCGAGGGTGGTTTCGGGGCGCGGTGCCTCGTCCCGGGTGGCGAGGCCCCAGCCGGCAGCGCTGCGGGTGGCCACTGACACCAGGTCGGGCTGGATCTTGCCGGCCTCGTAGGCGGCGGCGACCTTCTGCTGGCTGCGCAGGGCGTAGCGGTCCGAACGGTCCTTGGTGTACTCAGGGAACCTGTCGTGGATGCGTTCAGCGGTCGCGCCCATGTTGAGGGCATCCTCGCTGACCAGACGTTCGCTGAGGAACCGCGGATTCGGGTCGACCCCTGCGCCCATCGGGTGGCGCCCCATGTGCTCGACGCCACCGGCGATGGCGAGGTCATAGGCGCCGAAACCGATCGCGGCTCCCATGGTGGTGACCGAGGTCATCGCCCCCGCGCACATGCGATCGATGGCGAATCCAGGCACCGACACGGGCAGGCCGGCCAGAAGGGCTGCGGTGCGCCCGAGGGTCAGACCCTGGTCACCGGCCTGGGTCGTCGCGGCGATGGCGACATCGTCGATACGTTCCCCCGGCACGGACGGGTTGCGTTCCATCAATCCGGTGATCGCCTTGACCACCAGGTCGTCGGCGCGGGTATTCCAATACATACCCTTCTCGCCGGCACGACCGAACGGGGTGCGAACCCCGTCCACGAAGACGACTTCAGTTCTCTCGGCCACTTTGCCTCCATCACTCAAAACAGGTATCGCACGATCCTAGGGTGACGGATTATCCGGAGTGAATCCTTTGATTGTTCCTACGAATCTGCGTGCGACGGCACGGAAGTCGTTTGGTGGACTTCCACAAAGGCATCCGCGATTGATTGTGCGGTGGCCTCAATCTGCCAGGTTCGCGCTCCGAGCAGCACGAGGGCGTCGCCGATGGCATCGACCCCGGCTGGTTCCGGCGGCTGCCAGGCGACCCGACGCAGAAGTTCAGGCGTGAGGAGGTTCTCCAGCGGTATCGCGCGGTGTTCCGACACAATGGTCAGGGCGGTCCTGGCCGCCTTGTAGCGCAGGTCGGCCTCGGGATTGCGGTCGGCCCAGGCACGCGGAGGCGGCAGGGCGTCGCTGGTGGCCTTCACCGAGGGCAGGTCGGCGCTGGCCAGCCCCTGCAGGATCGCCTTCCACCACCGGTCGAGTTCGGTCCGGCTGGCCCGACCGTTGAATTCACGCAGCTCGGCGAGGGCGTTCCGGCTCGCCGGCAGGAGCCGGGCTGCCGCAACGAGAGAGGCGTCGGGAACCAGCCGGCCGGGGGAGACGTCGAGTTCCTGGGCCAGGGCGTCCCTGGCGACCCAGAGCTCGCGGGCCACGGCCAGGTTGCGCTGGCCCCTCACGGCGTGCAGGCCGGACAGCCGGCGCCAGGGCTCCGCACGGGCCGGTTTGGCTTCCTTGGCGAGCACAGCGGAGAATTCCTGCTCGGCGATCTGGGTCTTGCCGGATTCGACGAGTAGGTCGACCATGCTATCGCGCAGATCCGGGAGCAGCTCCACATCGAGCGCCGCGTACACCAGCCAACTCTCCGGCAGTGGCCGGGTGGACCAGTTGGCCGCCGAATGTTCCTTGGCGAGATGGATGCCGAGCAGTTCCTCGACGACGGTACCCAGGCCAACGCGGGGCAGGCCGAGCAAGCGGGCAGCGAGCTCGGTGTCGAAGATGCGCGCCGGGTCCAGTCCCACCTCGCGGAGACAGGCCAGATCCTGGCTGGCCGCGTGCAGGATCCATTCTTCGTCCGCCAGCGCCTCGTTGAGCTCGCTGAAGTCGCCCACAGCGGGCGGATCGAACAGGAAAGTGCCGGCATCCCTGCGGTAGATCTGGATCAGGTACGCACGCTGGGAGTAGGTGAACCCCGACGCGCGCTCCGCGTCGATGCCGATCGGGCCGGTTCCGGCGGTCAGGGCCTGGATCGACGCGAGGTAGCTCGCGTGAGAATCGATGACCTGGTGTCCGACCGCGGGCTGGTCGGCCGGCCGTTTCTCTGCCACGGGCTTCTCAGCCACGGGCTGCACGATGCGCCGAAAGGTCCGCGACGCCCGCGAGGCTCGGTGCCGTCGTGCCGAGGGAGCCGGGGCTCAGACCCAGGCCGTTGTGGCCGGTTTCGGATCCGGCTGTGTTCACTGCCATGGCGCTCATTCCCGCGGTCTCCCTGCCGGCGCTGTCGGCGCCGAGTGTATCGGGGCCGATGCTGTGAACACCGGCCGTTTCCATGCCACCGGAGTCGAGGCCGGCGGCGGCCACTCCCAGCGTATGCAGTCCGGGGCCGGTTCGCCGCACCGGAGTCGATGCCGGGCCGATCTGGTCGACGAAGCCGAGCGAGATTCCCGCAGGATGGTTGCCGGGGGAGGCGTTGCCACCGGGCGCCGTGGTGTGCGGGGCATAGTCGTCAGCGGCAAAGCCGGCGTACCCCCGGTCACGGTCTTCGTGTGCAGCACCGCGCGCTGCTCCGCCGTCAGCGGCACCGGTGTCCTCGGCCTGCCCATGCTTCGCGGCATGGGACTCCGACGGATGACCGTGACGGGGAGGAAGCGGCAGCTCGCCGGCGGGCGGCAGTCCCGCGAGCATGCAGAGCAACTCTCCCCAGCCCTCCACGTGGGCGGCGAGGTCGTTGTCCAGCGGGCTCCACGACGCCCGCAGCTCGATCTGGGCGCCATCGCCCTGGTGGGCGAGCTCGCCGAAGCCGGAGGAGAGGATTTTGGTGGCGGTCCCGGAGGCGGCGGTGTAGTTCGCGCCGCGGGTGTCCAGGGCATCCACCAACCAGGCCCAGGCCACCTCGGCGAGAAACGGATCGACCCCGATGTCGGACTCCAGCGGTGCCTGCGCGAAGCACACCACGCGGAATGGGCCGCCCCAGCTTTCGGGCTCGTCGGGGTCGTAGAGCAGGATGAAGCGCCCGGTGCCGAAGTCGGAGTCGCTGCCGTGCCGAACCGGCGTGACGTCCGCGGACAACGCGACGGCGAACGGCGCCAGGTTTCCTGGAGCTGAAATCTCGGTGACCACCAGCTCCGGGCGAGGGCTGGAATGACGGATCGCGTCGAGCGCCGCGGCAAACGGCGCGGGGCGCTGGGGCTGATCCTCTGAATCGGGCACGTCTGCAGACTAGAGTTTTTTCCGTGCGCTGGTGCGAGGCACGCCGAGCAGCGTGGAGGTAGGCATGACGGGGAACGGCACGCGACAGGGACCTGCGAACGGCCTGGCGTCCGCGGGACTTGTCGTGGCAGGCGGCGCAGTCGCGGTGGCGGCGGCCGCAATGGTGGCCGTCGGTGTGCTGGCGGGCGTCATGGCGCGGCGTATCGTGACCCCGCCGACGAGGCGCTCCGACGACACCAGGGTCTTCGACGTCGACCTCGCCGGCGGCACCATCACCCTCAACGCCACGGCTGATGCGGTCCTGCCCGGCGAATACAGCTTCTGGTTCGCGGCGGACTCCGGTCACGCCCGTCTGGGTGGTATCGAGGCCCGTACGACGAAAACCGTCACCCGGCGCATCCTCTCCGTGGACTTCGGCGACATCGCCGCAGCCACCACAGGCCGCCTGGGTGGATACTCCTTCCTCGGTCCGTGGGACCTCGGGCTCGAGTTCTCGAACGTGACGGTGCCGACCGAGCTCGGGCCCGCGCCGGCCTGGCTCATTCCTGCCGCAGAGCCCTGCGGCCGTTGGGTGATCCAGGTGCACGGCCGCGGGGTCCGCCGCCAGGAGACGCTGCGGGCGGTACCGGTGTTCCATCGCGCCGGGTACTCCTGCCTGCTCGTGTCGTACCGCAACGACGGCGACGCTCCACCGAGCGCCGACGGCCGGTTCGGGCTCGGCGACACCGAATGGCGCGATGTGGAGGCCGCGATCGATTTCGCCGTGCGGAACGGAGCCACCCAGATCGTGCTGATGGGCTGGTCGATGGGCGGAGCAATCGCCCTGCAGGCCGCCACCCGTGCGAGCCACGACGGCCGGCTCACCGGCATCGTGCTCGAGTCTCCCGTCATCGACTGGGCGGATGTCGTGGCCTACCAGGCTCTGACCCTGCGGCTGCCCCAGGTGGTGGTGCGCGGCGCACTCGTGGTGATGGGCCGGCACTGGGGGCGGGCCGTCACCGGACTGCACCTGCCGATCGACTTCCCCCGCCTGAACTTCGTCAACCGGGCCGACGACCTGAGCCTGCCGATCCTCATCCTGCACAGTGACGATGACGGCTATGTGCCCTCGGCGCCGTCGCGCAGGCTGGCCGAGCGGCGTCCGGACATCGTCACCCTGGTGCCGTTCGCCGTCGCCAGGCACACCAAACTCTGGAACTACGACCCGACGGCGTGGAACGCGGCTATCCTCGGCTGGCTCGAAACGTCAGGACAAGTCGGCACAGGACAAAACGCGGCGGGACAAGGCGGGGACGCCCATGGGGCGGCGGACGCCGAGTAGGTCCGCGGCTACGCCAGGGCTGCCGCCCGCTCGCGCAGCTGACGCTTGGTTCGGCCCAGCATGGCCGTCATTCCGCGCAACCGCAGCGGTGACACGGCCTGGGTGAGGCCGATCGACAGCGGGAAGTCGTCAGGAATCGCGAGCACCTCAGCGACGCTGAGGCCGTCCAGGCCCTGGGCGAGGATCGAGGCGAAGCCACGGGTGGTGGGCGACTCCGCCGGCGCCGTCGCGTACAGGTGCACGGTGCGGCTCTCGTCCACCTCCACGAAGATGAACACCGGCGACTGGCACTCGACGACCCGTTCGAACAGGTCGGGGTGGTCCCGGTACCGCTCGGGAAGCTCGGGGAGTTCGTTGGAGAACTCGAGCAACAGCATCAGTCGATCGGGCTGCTCGAGCGCCAGAAAATCCTCGCGGATGTCGGCGAGTTGGGTGGGTAGGGTGTCCGCGCTCATCGAGTCAATTCTGCCATGTCGGTGCGGGTGCGCATCCGGTTTGTCATCGTGGTGCCGGGGCGGCACCCGCGGCCGTGCCCTGCACGATCGGCACGCGCACCGCGCTACCCCACTCGGTCCAGGAGCCGTCGTAGTTGCGCACGTTCTGCAGGCCGAGCAGGTGGGTCAGCACGAACCAGGTGTGGCTGGACCGTTCGCCGATCCGGCAGTAGGCGATCACGGGCTCGTCACCGGCGAGGCCGGCCTCGTCGCGATAGATGGCGTCGAGTTCGGCGCGGGGCCGGAACGTGGAATCCTCGGCCGCGGCCCGCGCCCACGGCACCGAAACGGCCGACGGGATGTGCCCGGCCCGCAGAGCGCCCTCCTCGGGATATGCGGGGGCGGTGGTGCGCACCCCGCTGTATTCCTCCGGCGAACGCACATCGATGAGCGGATGGCCGAAGTGCGCGAGAACGTCGTCCTTGAACGCGCGGATGGGCGCGTCCTCCCGCTCGACGACAGGGTACTGGGCCGGTTCGGCGCTCTCCCGGTCGCGGGTGAGTTCCCTGTTCTCGTCGATCCACTTCTGGCGCCCGCCGTCGAGCAGGCGCACGTCTGCGTGGCCGAACAGGGTGAACACCCAGAGGGCGTACGCCGCCCACCAGTTGCTCTTGTCGCCGTAGATCACCACTGTGCTGTCCCGGCTGATGCCCTTGCGACCGAGCAGCTCAGCGAAGCCGGCACCGTCGATATAGTCGCGTTCGACGGGGTCGTTGAGGTCGGTGTGCCAGTCGATCTTGACGGCTCCGGGAATGTGGCCGGACTCATAGAGGATGACGTCTTCGTCGGATTCGACGACAACCAGACCGGGGGAGCCGAGGTGCTCGGCCAGCCAGTCTGTCGACACCAGCCGTTCGGGGTGCGCATAGTCGGCGAACGTGGCGGACGGGTCTGGTTCGACTGTCATGATTTTCCTTCGGGAGGGCTCGCGACCGCCGAGCGGCGGCACGGCCCTGGTGTGGGTGCATTTAGGCTGGTGGACAACCTGCGCACAGGTCTCATAGGTACAAGGTAGAACCCCGCACCGAAATTCCGTCAGGATGCCGGGCACAGACAGGAACCGGATGTCAGACATGGTCAGTGCCACCCGAAAGCTGCCCCTTCGACTCGTCGACAGGTCACCATCCATCACCGGGGCGGAGATCGTCTCGGAGTTGGTACCGCCCCCGCAATTCGAGCACGCCTCCTTCGAGTCCTATCGGCCCGACCTCGACTATCCCTCGCAGCAGGGCGCCGTGGAACGGCTGAACGCCTTCGCGGCCTGGCGGGCCCGGCCGGGCGGGTTCTTCTCCCGCACCCGCAAGGCCAAGGCCGAGCTGCCCGGCATCTACCTCGACGGCGGCTTCGGCGTGGGCAAGACGCACCTGCTCGCCGCGCTCTGGCACGGGGCGCCCGGCCCCAAGTACTTCGGCACCTTCATCGAGTACACGGCCCTGGTCGGCGCTCTCGGGTACGCCGAAACCGTGACCCAGCTCACCGGTGCGAAGCTGATCTGCATCGACGAGTTCGAGCTCGACGACCCGGGCGACACCATGCTGATGACCAGGCTGCTCGGCGAACTGATCGCCTCCGGAACCAGGGTCGCGGCCACGTCGAACACGCCACCGAACTCGCTCGGCGAGGGCCGGTTCGCAGCGGCCGACTTCCTGCGGGAGATCCAGGCGATGTCCGCGAACTTCGAGACGGTGCGCATCGACGGACTCGACTACCGCCGCCGGGATGCGTCTGGTCACGCCGAGACCGTTTCGCCCGATGACTTCGACCATCTCAGCGAGGCCCTGCTCGAGCGCGGTTCCCGGGTGACCATCGATGATTTCGGCGCGTTGATGCTGCATCTCAGCACCGTGCATCCGTCGAAGTACATCAAGATGATCGCCGGACTCGACGTCATCGCTTTACGCAACGTGTACCTACTCACCGACCAGACCGATGCGCTGCGCCTCGTGGCGTTCATCGACCGCGTCTACGACGCCGAGATTCCGATCATCGCCAGCGGAGTTCCCCTGCACGATGTGTTCGACGCCGAGATGATGGAGGGCGGATACCGCAAGAAGTACCAGCGCTCCCAATCGCGCATGGTGGCCCTCACCACCGGTGAGCTGCCGCCGCACGGCGAGTGAGACGCCGAGTGAGCGCGCACCGCGTAACACGCTCTTAACGTTCAGATGGGATGCGTAACATCCCGGAAACACCTCAGAACGGCTCGTGAAACGTCCCGGTCGGAGACTGAGTGGCGTACCCAGGACCGGCACGGCACCCAGCAGATCGACGTGCGGCTTCCGGTACACCGGCTGATTCGAGAGGTGTGAGGACAATCTATGGACACGGGAAGCATTGCATGGGGGTTGACGGCGACCGCACTGGTTCTGTTCATGACTCCGGGAGTCGCGTTCTTCTACGGCGGCCTGGTCAAGGCCAAGAGCGTCGTCAGCATGATGATGATGAGCTTCGGAGCCCTGGGATTGATCACCGTTCTGTGGATCCTGTACGGATTCAACATGAGCGCTGTCGACGGCCCCACCCAGTTCGCGGGCAACCCGTTCTCTGACTTCGGGCTCGGTTCCCTCGCGACCGGCGAGACCGGCAACCTCGACCTCCTCGGCGCCACCTACGGAGCGACCTTCGCGATCATCACCGTCGCACTGATCTCCGGTGCCGTCGCTGACCGGGCCAAGTTCGGTTCCTGGATGATCTTCGCCGGCATCTGGGCCACCCTGGTCTACTTCCCTGTCGCAGCCTGGGTCTGGGGCGGCGGCTGGATCATGAGCCTCGGCGAGACCCTCGGCCTGCCTGGCGTGATCGACTACGCCGGCGGAACCGCCGTGCACATCAACGCCGGAGCGGCCGCGCTCGCGCTCGCCCTCGTCCTCGGCAAGCGCATCGGCTTCCAAAAGGGCATCACCAAGCCGCACAACGTGCCCCTGGTGCTGCTTGGCGCGTCCATCCTCTGGTTCGGCTGGTTCGGCTTCAACGCCGGCGCCGAATGGCTCAACGGCCTCGCCAACGTCGGCCTGATCGTGGTCAACACCGTCGGTGCGACCGCCGCCGCCATCCTCGGCTGGCTCATCGTTGAGAAGATCAAGGACGGCAAGGCCACCTCGGTGGGCGCCGCCTCAGGTGCCGTCGCCGGCCTCGTCGCGATCACCCCCGCCTGCGCCAACCTCGAGCCCGGCTGGGCACTTCTGCTCGGAGCGATCGCCGGTGCGGTCTGCGCCATGGCGATCGAGATGAAGTTCAAGTTCGGCTTCGACGACTCCCTCGACGTCGTGGGCATCCACCTCGTCGGCGGTCTCATCGGCACCTTGTATCTGGGCTTCTTCGCGATCGGCACCGGCCTTTTCGTCGGCGGCGACCTCGGCCAGCTCGCCGTACAGGCCATCGCGGCCTTCGCGGTCCTGGCCTACTCGTTCGTCGTCGCCTACCTGCTCGGCCTCGCCATCGAGAAGACCATCGGCTTCCGAGTGAAGAACGAAGACGAAGTTGCCGGCATCGACACCTCGGTGCACGGCGAAGAGGGCTACGCCCTCGCCAACGTGTAGTCACGCATGGCCGCCAGGGCGGTGAGGTAGGGTTCGGGTGTGTCACAGCCCCGGCGCCTCCTCACCGCCCTTCGCTCTGCCCTGTTCGGCGCGCGACGGGCAGGAACTCCGCCCGGAAAACAGGTGGGAACATCGGTCGGGACGCCAGAGAATCGGGCCAGTCCAGGGCGCACAGGTCCTGACGCCACGATCGAACTCGACCCCGGGACGGTGCACAGACCGAGGTGGGGATATGCGCCGGAGAGCGACGGCGCGCTGGACCCCGGCGAGATCGTGTGGACCTGGGTTCCCTATCAGGAACGTGACGGCCGGGGCAAGGATCGTCCGGTTGTCGTCGTGGCGCCCCTGACCGGGGGAAACATGCTGGCGGTGCAGCTGACCAGCACCGACCACACCGGCGACGACGACTTTCTTGCCCTCGGCGTCGGGCCGTGGGATCCCGCCCACCGCCCGAGCTGGGCCGGACTCGCCAGGGTGTTCCGTGTGCGCCAGGGCGGGGTGCGCCGTGAAGGCACCCTGGTCGACGCAGCTCGATACGCGCTGATCGAGCGGGCGCTGCGGGCACGATACGGCTGGCGCTGAGCTCATCCGCACGCTCGCCGTTGGCGATGCCCCCTTGACCCGACTCAACCACCGCGCCAGTATCACCTCACTGGCGGCGACCCGAACGCCGCGAGAAGCTCCGTCAAGGTCCCGGTCAGCCGGGGCCTTGACGGAGTCATACGGCACCAGAGCACCTCACCACCCGGCCCGTGCGCCGGCGCCCCAGATGTTGCAGCCGGCGCTGCGCAATGGATGCAGATCGAGGACGTTTCCTGATGGTTCCCCCACTCACTCCGGTCCCTCCGCTCACACCGGTCCCTCCGCCGGCGCCGGGCCCGCCCACCCCGGAGCGGCCCGCACGGGAAACTTTCCTCCTACCGCCCGGCCTCACCGCCGAACCTGCGTGGTACCTGCATCGTCCCCGGCTGGATGCGTTGCTCGAGCGGCTGCGGGCACCGGATGCCCGGGTTCTTGTGCTCTGGGATTCCGCTGGGTCTGGCAAGACCACCCTGATGGCGGCGTGGGCTCGCCGGTTGGTGGCCGAGAACCAGCGCCTGGAGTGGTTCACCGGAACCGACCTGCGCGACGCCGGCGACGCCGTTGAGATCCGGCGGAGGCTCACGGAGCCCGGCGGCGTGATGGACCAGCGCCTCCGTTTCGTGTTCGTCGATGACCTCCACCTGGCCGAAAGGCCGTCGCCGGCCGGTGGTACGAATCTGACCGGCGTACTGGAGGAACTTGTCGCAGCGCAGCCCGCGGGCCTGCGTCTGGTCGTCTCCGGCCGGCACCGGCCCGTGTCTGGAACCGCGCCGCTGGAGGCGACCGGAGTGCTCATCGATTGCGCCGATGACATGCTGGCTTTCACGCTGGAGGAGACCTTCGCCCTGGCGTCGTTGCAGCACATCGACCTGGCGGCCGACGACGGTGCCGTTCTGCAGAGCCATACCGGCGGGTGGGCGACCGGCCTGGCGCTCGCTCTGACCTGGCGGCACACCGAGGGAGATGCGCTCGACCTGCGGCGCTTCGACGGTGACAACCCTGTGGTCGCGGACTACCTCGCCGCCGAGGTGGTCGCCGGCCTGGATCCGGGAGATCGCGACGTACTGATGACATCGGCTCTCAGCGAGGTGGTGGCCCTCGACGTGGCGGTGGCGGTGTCCGAGCGCGCCGACGCCGGCGACGTCCTCGAGCGGCTGGCCCGGCACAACACCTTGATCACGCGGGAGCCGGCCGCGCCGGGCGGGACCGGGTACCGGTATCACCCCATCCTGCTGGCCTATCTGCAGGCGGAGGGTCGACGGTTGGACGCCGGCGCCGCGAGGGAGAGACATCTGCTGGCCTGCCGGTGGTATTCGGAGCGGGCCTGCGGGGCGGCGGCGATGGAGCAGTCTTTGCTGGCCGACGACGCCGAGCGGGTCGGGGAGCTCCTCGAACGGTTCGGACTGGCCCTGGTCCTGAGTGGGGCGACCGACCTGGTCGGTCGCGCGCTTCACCGGATAGAGGGCTGCCTGACAGCTGTGGCGACCCTGTGCCTGCGGGTGTTGCTGGAGCCGCCCTACCTTCCCGTGCGGCGTCGGGTGCACCAGCTCCTCGCTGCCGCAGACGCGGGCGTGCTGGCCCTGGCAACACCCGAGCGGTCCGAGGCGGCCTCGCTCCGGTGGACGTTCGTCGTCGAGGTCCTGCACGCCATCCATGCCAGCGATCCCATTGAGATCGAGTCACGGTTGAGCGCGCTCCGGGCCGATTCGGCGGCGGCGGCGCGGCAGGACCTGGCCGTGGACCTGCTGGCGGCGATGGCGGAGGGCCGCTGCCTGGACCGGCTCCGGCAATCCGGTGCGGCGGAGGACCTACTGCGGGAGGTTGCGGACTCGGCGAGGCTCGCCGGGTTCGACTGGTTGTTCCTGCTGGCCACCGACTTGGCGGCTACGGCCGCCGGACATTCCGGCAACTGGCTGCACGTGGCCATGCTGGAGGGCAAGATGGCGTCGATGTCGACCTGGCTGGGCCGCAAGAATGGGTGGACGACAGACTCTACGGGGTGGGCGACGGCGGAATCGGCGAGCGTACCGGCGGCCGAGTCGGTGCCGGGTGCCCTGCGGCCGATCGACCACGTCACCGGTAGGGCGTTGCTCTACGCGATGATGCGCCGGTATGAGGGCTGCCGGCCGGTCGACTCCGCCATTCTCGAAGCCCTGGCATCACCGGACGCTCCAGGTGCTGACGCCGGCGTGAATGTGCCGGCAGAGGTCCTGTTGTTGTTGAGCCGGCTCGACAACGCGGCGCATTCACGCCAGGCTCTGGACCGGCTGATGCTTCTGATGCGTGAGGTGGGCGCGGAGCATCCGCGGGCACTGAGCCTCTGCTGCGTGCCCCTGATCGAGGTCAGCGGAGCGTTGGACGGTCGCGCCGAGACGCAGCCGGTTGTCCGCCTGATCGAAAAGGCGCTCGGGGAGGGGTCGCTCGAAGCCCTGCTGATCAGGTTCCTGCTCGTGCCGTCCACCCGAACCGGCCACCCGGCCGAGGAGCGGCTCCGTGCAGCTGCGTTGGAGGAAGCGACCGCCTGGCGCGGCACCACCATCGTGAGTGCCTGGATCGCCCTTGCCCACGTTGCGGAGGTGTCTGGTCGACACGTCGAGTCGGATGCGCGTCTGCTGCGGGCCCTCCGGCTGGCGAGCCGTATCGGCGGCGAGCGGGCCTTCCTCGCCGTCGGCGGCCAGGGAATCGGACTCATCCGCGATCGGCTCGGCCGGTTGGGGGACCTGGACGACTTCGCTCGCCACATCCTGCGGCGGGCCGACGCCCTCCCGGCACATGAGCGCGCACTCGGCCAGGACCGCGGTCGGAGTGCCCCGTCACTCACCCAGCGCGAACGGGAGGTCCTGCGTGAACTACCGTTCCACCAGTCGGTTGCGGACATCGCGCAGAAGCGCAACGTCAGTCCGAACACCGTGAAGACCCACCTGCGAAACATCTACCAGAAGCTCGAAGCCACGAATCGGGCCGACGCCGTGTCGATCGCGCAGGATCGCGGGTTGTTGTAGCCGCGCGAGGGAGATTCACCCACATCGGGTGACTCCACCCCGGGGCCGCACGGCGACACTGACCCCACACGGGTGGCGGGTCAGCCCCCGGGGCTGACGAAGGGACGACCGATGGCGGAATTCACGTACGGACCAGTGGAGGTCCTCCTGATCTCCTTCGAGGGGGACAGGCCGGGCCCCGCCCTGGGAGCGGCGCTTCGCGACCTGATCGCCGAGAAGACGATCAGGCTGCTCGACCTGCTCTTCGTCTCACGCGACGCCGCCGGTGATCTGCGGATCGTCGAGGTGGAGGATCTGCCCGAGAAGGCCCAGTTGCCCGACCTCGATCTGGGCGAACTCGGGCTCGCGGGACTGGATGACGTCGAGGAACTCGCAACCGAACTGCCGCCAGGTACCTCCGCCGCGGTGCTTGTCGTGGAACTTGCGTGGGCGCGCAACTTCGCGTCGGCCCTGGCCGCATCCGGGGGCGCAGTTCTGCACCATGACCGCATCCCCGCGGCCGTCGTCAATGCCGTGCTCGAAGCTGCCCGTTGACCGCTAACAGGCCAGCCGACCAGCACATTCACCACCAGGACAGTCCACCAGGACAGTGAGGACCAGATCATGCCACTTCGTCGAATGGGTCGCCCCGGATTGATCGGTATGGCCGCGCGCACGGCGGTCGTCGCCGGCACGGCCACAGCTGTGAGCGGCAACGTGCAGCGCCGACAGCAGTCCAGGGCCCAGGATGCCCAAGCGCAGGCCGACGCCGAGGCCCAGGCACAGCAGAACGAGTATGCCGCCCAGCAGCAGCAGCCTATGCCGGCGGCCGCCCCGGCCCAGGGCGCGGGCGACTCCGCCCTGCTCGACCAGCTGAACCAGCTCTCCCAGCTCCACAATGCCGGGGTACTGAGTGACACCGAGTTCACGGCCGCCAAGGCAAAACTGCTGGCCTGAGGAAACAACTGATTCTTCCGACGCCCCACGCCGGGGTGCGGGACCGCTAGCCTACTGAGAGGGAGCGGGGCCCTCCGGCTGCCCGACGACACGTTCGCCTGGCGCGGACCGGAAGGACCACATGTTAGAACTTCTCAGTCCCTTTATCGGGATCGTCTTTCTCGTCATTGTGGTGGGGGTGATCGTTCTGGTGTACGCCCGCTCGGTGTACAAGAACGCCGGGCCGGACGAAGCCCTCGTCATCACAGGCAAGAAGTCGAAGAAGACCATCGTCGACGGCGCCACCCTGGAAGAATCCGGCCAGCGCGTCGTACACGGCCAGGGCGTGTTCATCACCCCGTTCTTCCAGAAGGCGTTCAAGATCAGCCTGCGCAGCCGGGCGATCGAGATCACGGCCGTCGCCCAGGACCGCAACGGCATCACGTTGACCGTCGAAGCCGTCGCGATCGTGAAGGTCGGCGACGACCCCACCGCCATCCGCGCCGCCGCCCAGCGGTTCACCGGCCAGGACAAGAACATCGACAACTTCGCGCAGGAAGTGCTCAGCGGTTCGTTGCGGTCGTCGATCGGCGCCACCGACGTCATGACCATCATCCAGAAACGCGACGAGCTCGGCAGCTCTGTGCTGGCCACCGCACGGGAGTCCCTCGCGAACCAGGGCGTCGACGTCGACTCCTTCGAGATCAAGGGCATCACCGACGCGAACGACTACATTCGCGACCTCGGTCGCGCCGAGCAGGCCAAGGTGCGTCGTCAGGCCGAGGTGGCTGAGCACCAGGCCAACCGCGAGGCCCAGGAAGCGTCGATCATCGCCGAACAGGCCGTCGCCGAGGCGCAGAACACGCTCGCCCTGCGCAAGGCCGCGCTCCAGCTGGACACCGATAAGGCGTCGGCCGAAGCCGCCGCGGCCAAGCCGCTCGCCGAGGCCAAGGCGCAGCAGAACATCGTGCAAGAGCAGGAGCTCACCGCCAAACGTCGCGCCAGCCTGCGCAAGGCCGAGCTCGACTCCGAGGTCAACGCTGTTGCGGATGCCGACGCGTACCGGGTACGCGTCTCTGCCGCTGCCGCTGCCGAGGCCCGGGTCGCTGCCGCCAACGCGGACAGGGACAGCCGAGTCGCGTCCGCGGAAGCCATCCGGGCAGAAGGGCAGGCCAACGCCGACGCCATCCTGGCTCGCGGTTCGGCAGAGGCCGAAGCCACCCGCCTCAGCGCGCAGGCTGTGGCCGATCAGTCCGAAGCGCTCATCCAGCTGCGTCTGGTGGAGATGCTGCCCAAGATCGCGCACGAGCTCGCCGCCCCGATGGGCAACATCGACCAGCTCACCGTGATCTCGACCGACGGCGCCAGCCAACTGAGCAAGAACGTCGCCTCCGGGTTCTCCGAGGTCGACGCCGTGCTCAGCTCGACCATGGGCGTTGGCATCAAGGACCTCCTTGGCGGGCTGATCGGCGGCACAGCTGCCGGCAGCGCTCTGGCGCGGGCGCACGCGACCGAAGCCTTCGTGCCCGTCGGCACCTCGGGTGCGGCCGACGCAGTTCCCGTGGACGACGCGGTCTAACCGGTACTATGTCCGACGTCTGGCCGATCTCGTCCGTTGCCCCGCCGCTTGTCGGCCGGGCGACGGCGAGCCAGCGGTGGTCAGACCTGGTCTTCCTGCACTGGCGGGTGGATGCCGAGCAGGTGGCGCCGCTGCTTCCGGCCGGTCTTCGCCCGGATGTCTTCGACGGCTCGAGCTGGGTCGGCCTGATCCCGTTCGTCCTGGACCGCGCCACCGTGTTCGGCAGCCCGCCCGTGCCGTACTTCGGCAACTTCGTCGAGGTCAACGTTCGCCTGTACGCGGTCGACTCCCGCGGCCGCCGGGGTGTCGTCTTCGTCTCGCTCGAGGCGTCCAGGCTTGCCGCGGTGCTCGCCGCCCGAGCGATGTTCGCGCTTCCCTACATGTGGTCGAGGACCAAGCTCGAGGTGGCGGCGGGGGAGTACCGCTACTCCTCCACCCGCCACTTCGCCGCCGGCGCCCACTCGAGCATCGTGGCGCGGTCGACGGGGATTGCGGTCAGCGCGGATGCGCTTGCCGACTTCCTCACCGCCCGGTGGGCACTGTTCACCAGGGTGCGCGGCCGCACCATCCGGCTCCGGAACCACCACGAACCGTGGCAATTGTTCCGAGCGGAACTGGTCGCCCTCGACGACACCCTGCTGGCGTCGGCGGGGTTTCCGGGCTTGGCGGGCACCCGGGCACCCGATTCGGTGCTGTTTTCACCCGGGGTCACGACCTGGTTCGGCACTCGGGACTGACCGGCCACCCGGCCCGACTACCAGCTACCAGCGGCGGGCGCTGAGCACGGCATCGCTGACGGTGACCGGCGAGCCATCCGGATCCGTCGCGGCCCGCGGCCGCGACTCCGCCACATCCACACGCCACAGCTGCGGGTCGAGGGTGGCCGCCACATCCGGTGCCGTGAAGAACAGGTCGGCCGGGGTAATGTGCCCCCGGTGGTGGCTGTCTGACACGTCGTGGCCCACGATGAGCAGGGTGCCGCGCCGTGCGACAGCCGCCGCGAGCGCGCCGAACAGGGGTGTCCGCTGCGCAGCCGGCAGATGCATGAACTGGGCGCTGACCAGGTCGAAGTTGCCGGCCGGCGGAACCCACCTGGTGAAATCGTGCTGCTCCCACGAGATCCGGTCAGCGAGGGCGGCAGATTCGGCCGGGGAGCCGCCAGCACGCCGGCTGCGAGCGGCCGCGCGCTCCAGTGCGACCGCCGAGAAGTCCACGGCGGTGACCTGCCAACCCCTGGTGGCCAGCCAGATGGCGTCGCCACCCTCGCCACAGCCGATGTCCAGGGCGGTTCCGGCCGGCAGGGAGAGGGCCGCGCTGACCAGGACCGGGTTCGGTGAGCCGCTCCACACGTCGTCGGCGGCGCCGTACCTGGCGTCCCAGTAGGCCTGGTCGAAGGTCTCAGTCATCGGGTGTGTCCGGCTCTGCTGGGTACGTCACTGCTGGGTACGTCACTGCTGGGTACGTCACCGGTGGGTACGTCTTCGATGGGTACGTCACTGCTGGGGACGTCTTCGGCGGACACGGCCGGGCCTGAGCCCGGGGCGAGCGTTGGGCTCACCCCGTGCCGGCGATCCCCGAGCACGGTGCTGCTGTTGCGGGCCTCGGCATCGGCCGAAAACGGTGAACGGTACGCGTCCACGGCGGCCGACACGTCCGCCATGATGAGGTCGGCATTGATAGCGGTGGCTGCTCCGAGCCCGGCGGCAGCGGACACGACGACCTGCGCCATCAGGTTGGTCGCATTGCCCGCGGTCCAGACACCGGGCACGACGCTCCCGCCGCTGAGAACCCTGCCGGTCTCGTCGCTGTCCAGGTGGGTGCCGACGCCCATCGGATGCGCAACCGGGGCGAGGTCCAGGCCGGCGAGGAAGGCCGTGCGGGCGGTGAACGTCGGGGCGACCACAAGCGCCTGCAGCGGGATCAGGTGGCCGCTGGTCAGGCGCACCCCGCCCAGCGTGTCATCCTGCACGTCGAGGCTCGCGACCGGGCCGATGACGACCTTGATGCCTCGGGCGGCGAGTTGTTCCCACTCGGCCTCGGTCGGTCCGTGCTTCTCGGAGATGGCGCCGGTGGCATCGAGCATGGCGCCGTGCAGGAACAGGGTGACATTGCTGCTCCACTGGCGAAAGAGTAGCGCCTGGTGCACCGACAAGGGGCCGGTGCCCAGGATGCCGATGGCCTGGTCCCGCACCTCCCAACCGTGGCAGTAGGGGCAGTGCAGCACGTCCACGCCCCACCGTTCGCTCAGACCGGCAACGTCAGGCAGTTCGTCGACGAGTCCAGTAGCCACCAGAAGGCGGCGTGCGGAAACCGCCCGGCCGTTGTCGAGGGTCACCGTGAAGCCGGCGGGAGAGCGCTGGCTGTCCACGGCCTGGCCGGCGAGGAATTCGGCGCCGTAGGACCGGGCTTCGTCCTGACCGAGTCGGATCAACTCGGCGGGACTGACGCCGTCGCGGGTGAGGAAGCTGTGCACGCCCGCGGCGGGCGCATTGCGCGGTTCTCCGCCGTCGATGACGATGACTGATCGTCGTGCCCGTCCGAGCACAACCGCGGCGCTGAGTCCTGCTGCACCGCCGCCGATGATGACGACGTCGAAAGTCTGCGAGAGAGGGGAAGGAGGGGCTTCGAAGGTGGTCATGGGACCATGCTGAGGTGCAACCCACAGATTGACAAATACATTTGCCGAATTGGCAACTCGCTCTAGAAGGGCGGATCGTCGGGGTCAGTGCTCAACGGCTCGGAGGGCGATGTGGCCTGTGGTGGTTCCGGCTCTGTTGCCTGGGTGACCGGCGGGCCCAGGTAGGTCTCCGGGAAGGTGCGGTGCGTTTGGCCGGCAGGGGAGGTCCAGACCAGCACACCACCGGGTTCCTGCTCGACGGCCCAGAGGGTCTGGTGCTTCAGCCGGTGGTGCGGCCGGCAGAGGTGGGCCAGGTTGTCCACGTCGGTTGGTCCTCCCTCTTCCCGGGCTATGGTGTGGTCGATGTCGCTCCGTGCGGCCGGGCGAGTGTAGCCTGGGAACCGGCAGGTGCCGTCGCGCAGGCGTGCCACCCGTCTCATGTCTGCGGGGACCCGGTACTGTTCACTGCCGATGGAGAGTACGACTCCGGTCTCCGGGTGGGTCAGCAGCCGGGTCCAACTCGGTGCCCCGCCCGCTATCTCCCGGGCGGCGTCCGCGGGGATCGGCCCGTACCCCTCCAGGAAACCCGCGGCGTCGTCCTGTCCCATCACGGACAGCACCGGAATGGTGACCATGACGCTGCCTCGAATTCCCCCGCCGGTGCCGGTCGGTGTGACACCGTCAAGCAGCAGATCGGCCATCGCGTCGGCGCAGATCTGGCCGATGGTGCGCCGCTGCTCCTCGGGGATCGACTCGTCCTGGCGTTGCCTGTTTCGGGTGGCTTCGGCGATGCTGCTCAAACGGTCGTGCGCGGCCATGGTCTGCTGAGGGGTGCCGTACCAGGTCAGCGTGCCCATCCCGTCGGGCCGGCCCTCCCACCACGCCCCGCGTTCCTTCACTGCCTCGGTGGCGCGCCGCGTGATGGTCTCCGGGTGGGCCCGTTCCCGCAGCTGACGCGCTTTGACCCTGAGCTTGCCCACCGTGAGGTCCTTCGCTGCCGGCAGCAGCTGCGACTCCAGTTCCGCCACGTCCTCCAGCGGTAGAAAGCTGAGCTGTTCCATCAACACCTGCCCGTGGCGATAACTGATCTCCCCGCGACTCATCAACGTCAGGGTCGCCTTCATGGGACCGGCGAAAATCGACGCCTCCCCGATCAGATTCTCCGCGGTGTGCTCGGCCAGGCGCAGGCTGCACGCGACTTCGCTGGTGACGGTGCGGCGGGCGATCTCCTGGTCCTCCCACGCCGTGACCTTCCGCGGACTGGAATCCGCATCGGTCAGGACCGGGCCGGTCGCACCGACGCGGGCGTAGTCGGGGTTCAGTAGTGTCGCGTTCACCGGGTCTGAGCTCCATTCGCGCAGCTCGTCCAATGCTCGGGCGCGCAGCGCGGTGGCCTTCGCAATCTTCCGGTGGGCCTTCCCGGCTTTGGCGACCTTCCTCGCCAGAGTCGCCCGCGCCTGGTCCTGCAGAGCCTGCCTACGGCGTCTGGCCTGGGCCTGGGCACCGGCGTCGGGGTCTTCGGGGAACTGCTCTCCTGGGCTGCTCATACCCTGATAATCCCACCCACCACCGACATTCTGGCGCTGGCGAACGCGGGTGCATAAAAGACTTCTGACCAGCGACTTGTGGAGGAGCGGCGACCTCGAATCAGCCCACGGCGATGAAGTGCTGAACGTCTGGGAACGGGTCGTAAAACCTGTGCAGCAACGCCTTCCACTCGCCGTACTCGGGGGAGCCCCGGAAGCCCTCGGTGTGATCCTCGAGCCGCTCCCACTCGACCAAAAGCAGAAACGACGCGGGCACCTCGACCGACCTTGACAGGCTGAGGCTCCGGAATCCGGGCATCGACTCGATCAACGACCGGGCTTTCTGGAAGGCAGCCACGAAGGCCTCTTCGAGGCCAGGACGCACGGGCAGGATGGCGTGTTCTGTGATCACCCGTCGACCCTATCCGAGAGGCCGCTCGGCCCGGCGAGTACCATCGACTCCCATGGGCAGCAACACCACGGCCGACGCCGTCACTCCGGGCACGCGCACGATCATCGGCACCGTCAGCACCACGGTGCTCGGCGCCGAACACTACTCCGACGAGCTGGTCGACGCCGTGCGCGCCTCGACAGCTGCCGCGGCGCTGGCCGCGGGAGCGTGGTTCGGTCGCGGTGACAAGAACGCGGCGGATGCGGCGGCGGTGGCTGCAATGCGCGCCGAGCTGTTGAACGCCCCGTTCGCGGGCTTCGTCGTGATCGGGGAGGGCGAGAAGGACGAGGCGCCGATGCTCGCCAACGGAGAGGAACTCGGCTCCGGCCAGGGCCCGGCCTGCGACATCGCCGTAGACCCGCTCGACGGCACCCGCCTCGTGCAGGAGGGCCTGCCCGGATCGGTCTGCGTCATCGCGCTCGCCCCGCGAGGCACGCTGTTCGATCCCACCGACGTGTTCTACATGGACAAGCTCATCTCGTCGTGGCCGGCCCGCGGCGTCATGAACCTCCGCGCCACGCCGACCGAGAACGTGCGCAACCTCGCCGACGCGCTCGGCAAGCCGGTGAGCGAGATCACCGTTGCTGTGCTGGACAAGCCGCGGCACGTGAACCTGGTAGCCGAATTGCGCGGAATGGGGGCACGCGTCGTGCTGGCGGGGGAGGGCGACGTGTCCGCGGCGATCAGCGCCGCCACGCCTGAAGGGGCCATCGACCTGGCCATGGGCATCGGCGGCACCCCCGAGGGCGTGCTCACCGCCTGCGCGGTGCGGGCGTTGAACGGATTCATGGAGGGACGGCTCGCTCCTCAGAGCGATGACCAGCTCACAATGGCGCTGGCGGCCGGTCACAACCTCGATCGGGTGCTCACCCTAAATGATCTCGTCTCCAGCGACCAGGTTCTCTTCGCCTCCACGCCCGTGCAGTCGACCTAGCCGGCATCGCACAGCACGTTTAACGAAAGAAGCCCCCGGGGATTCCGGGGGCTGTTTCTGGTGGGCGATGCGGGACTCGAACCCACGACCTCTTCCGTGTGAAGGAAGCGCGCTACCAACTGCGCCAATCGCCCGAACCACACCCGAAAACCTCTCGACTGCGACATCTGATACTAGACCAGACCGGGCCCCGAACGCACATCGAGAGGCCGCGACACGCTGGATTCGCTCGGTTTGAATATGCGTCGCACTATCGGCTAGAGTCTTCAACGCACGCAGAAATGCGAGCAGTTGCGGATGTGGCGCAGTGGTAGCGCATCACCTTGCCAAGGTGAGGGTCGCGAGTTCGAATCTCGTCATCCGCTCGAATTGAATCGGCCGAAAGGCCGATTCACTTTGGTATAGAACCCTACAAGTATGGTGGATTGGCCGAGAGGCGAGGCAGCGGCCTGCAAAGCCGTATACACGGGTTCGAATCCCGTATCCACCTCCAGCCTGAGATGTACTCACGCACCACGAGTACCCGAAGGACCTGGGCGATTGGCGCAGCGGTAGCGCGCTTCCCTGACACGGAAGAGGTCACTGGTTCGATCCCAGTATCGCCCACAGCAAAACCCCCGGCTCACGCCGGGGGTTTTTTTGTGCGTGCTTGAGCCGCGACATCGTCGGGACTACCGTGGGCGGCATCGAACCCGTTCGTCACCTGAGGATTGGAGGAGACATGTCCACATCATCTGGAGCGTCGACCACCGGGACCCTTACGGCCACCAGCGTGCAGAAAGTCACCCTGGTGATCTCCGTGATCTTCCTCGTCGTCGGCATCGCGGGATTCATCCCCGGCATAACCACGAACTACGACCAACTGCTGCTGGCGGGGCACGAATCAGAAGCCCTGCTGCTTGGCGTCTTCCAGGTCTCGATCCTGCACAACCTGGTGCACCTGCTCTACGGCGTCGTCGGAATCGTCCTGGCCCGAACGGCCATCGGCGCCCGCAATTACCTCATCTGGGGTGGAGTGATCTATCTCGTGCTGTGGTTGTACGGGCTGTTCATCGACCAGGAATCTGCGGTCAATTTCGTTCCGCTGAACAGCGCGGACAACTGGCTGCACCTGGTCCTCGGCCTGGGCATGGTTGTGCTGGGTGTGGTGTTCGGCCGCACCCGGGCGACAGCGACATCCGACACCCTGTGATCCCGGGAGGCGCCGTGTCGGCGCGTCATGTGCACACGGCGCCTCCAGGATCAGGTAGAGTCTTCCAAGCACGCAGAAATGCGAGCAGTTGCGGATGTGGCGCAGTGGTAGCGCATCACCTTGCCAAGGTGAGGGTCGCGAGTTCGAATCTCGTCATCCGCTCGAAGTGAATCGGCCGAAAGGCCGATTTTCTTTGGTGTACACGTATGACCGAACACGGTGGATTGGCCGAGAGGCGAGGCAACGGCCTGCAAAGCCGTCTACACGGGTTCGAATCCCGTATCCACCTCCAGCCCGCACGTACGACCGGCGGTTCTGGGCGATTGGCGCAGCGGTAGCGCGCTTCCCTGACACGGAAGAGGTCACTGGTTCGATCCCAGTATCGCCCACCACAGCACAGACAAACCCCTGGTTCTCGAACCGGGGGTTTTTTCGTCGGCAGCTGCCCTCGCATCCCCGATGGCTCGACTCCACTAAAGTTGTCGGGTACGCAAACACAGGGAGTAATACACGTGGCTGACGGCTTTGAGCTATTCACCGACCGATCCGTTGTCGCAATGCGCGTCAACGGCGAGCTCAAGGATCTGGCCACCACGGTGACCGAGACGGATGACGTCACCCCGGTGACCATCGACTCGCCCGACGGCCTGAACATCCTGCGGCACTCGGCTGCCCACGTGCTCGCCCAGGCCGTGCAGACCGTCAACCCGGAGGCCCGCCTCGGCATCGGCCCGCCCGTCACCGACGGCTTCTACTACGACTTCGACGTGGCCGTACCGTTCACACCCGAAGACATCAAGGCGCTCGAGAAGGCCATGGACCGCATCATCCGTCAGGGCCAGCGTTTTGTGCGTAGGGTCGTCACCGATGACGAGGCCCGCGCCGAGCTGGCCGCAGAGCCGTACAAGCTCGAATTGATCGGCATCAAGGGCGGGGTCTCGGCAGGTGGCACCGCCGAGAACGGCGACAACGAGTCCGTCGAGGTGGGCGGCGCCGAGCTGACCATCTATGACAACGTCGACCCGAAGACGGGCGAGACGGTGTGGAAGGACCTCTGCCGCGGCCCGCACCTGCCCAACACCCGCATGATCGGCAACGGCTACTCGCTCACCCGCCTTGCCGCCGCCTACTGGCGAGGCTCGGAGAAGAACCCGCAGTTGCAGCGCATCTACGGCACCGCCTGGCCCACCAAGGACGAACTGCGCGCCTACAAGGCTCGCCTCGAGGAAGCCGCCAAGCGCGACCACCGCAAGCTCGGCCAGGAACTGGACCTGTTCTCGTTCCCCGAGGAGATCGGCTCCGGTCTCGCGGTGTTCCACCCCAAGGGCGGCATCATTCGCTCCGAGATCGAGAACTACATGCGCGAGCGCCTGCTCGCCAACGGCTACGACCTCGTCAACACCCCGCACATCACCAAGGGTCACCTGTTCGAGACCAGTCAGCACCTCAACTGGTATCGCGACGGAATGTTCCCGCCCATGCACCTCGACGAAGAGGTCGACGCCGAGGGCAACGTCACCCGCCAGGGCCAGGACTACTACCTCAAGCCCATGAACTGCCCGATGCACAACCTGATCTTCAAGGCTCGCGGCCGCAGCTACCGCGAGCTCCCGTTGCGGCTGGCTGAGTTCGGCACCGTCTACCGCTACGAGAAGAGCGGCACCCTGCAGGGCCTCACCCGCGTGCGCGGCCTCACCCAGGACGACGCGCACATCTACGTGACGCAGGACCAGGTGCGCGCCGAGGTCGCAAGCCAGCTCGAGTTCGTCTTCGAGACCCTGCGTGGCTACGGCCTCACCGATTTCTACCTGGAACTGTCCACCCGCGACCCCAAGAAGTCCGTCGGTACGGACGAGCAGTGGGATGCGGCGACCGAGACCCTCCGCCAGGTGGGAGAGGATTCGGGACTCGAACTCGTCGCCGACCCCGGTGGAGCGGCCTTCTACGGCCCGAAGATCTCCGTGCAGGCCCGTGACGCCATCGGCCGCACCTGGCAGCTGTCCACGGTGCAGCTCGACTTCAACCAGCCGGAGCTGTTCGACCTGGAGTACACCGCGCCGGACGGCACCCGTCAGCAGCCCGTCATGATCCACCGCGCGCTGCTCGGTTCGATCGAGCGGTTCTTCGCCATCCTCCTCGAGCACTACGCTGGCGCGTTCCCGGTCTGGCTCTCTCCGGTGCAGGTCATCGGCATCCCCGTGTCCGAGCAGTACGAGGACTTCCTCTGGGAGGTCCTGGCCAAGCTCAAGACCGCCGGCGTGCGCGTCGAACTCGACGCGTCGAGCGACCGGATGCAGAAGAAGATCCGCAATGCCACCCTGCAGAGGATCCCGTTCCAGCTCATCGTCGGCGAAGACGACCGCGCGAACGGCGCGGTCAGCTTCCGGTTCCGCGACGGCACCCAGGAAAACGGTGTCCCGGTTGACGACGCCATCCGCCGGATCATCGCGTCGATCAGCACCCGCGCGCAGGTCCTCGGCGCCGCCGACTTCGCCGAGGGTGCCGCGACGGCCCCGCTCACCGAGGCGGACGAGATCGTCGACGCCGTTCTTCCCGCCGGGCTGAGCTAGCCCATGAACGACGCCACCCCGGCAGGTCCCGCACAGGACCAGCCGCGCGACACCCCCTGGGACCGCCTGTCCGGCAATCCGCAAGACCTGGCCGACGGCGTCGAGGTGGAGAACTCCGGCGACTTCGCCGCGGTACCCGACGCCTTCCAACGGCTGTGGACCCCGCACCGCATGGTCTACATCCAGGGCGGCCAGCAACCGCACCCCGACGACTGCCCGTTCTGCATCGCACCGTCGATGGACGACGAGAAGGCTCTGATCGTGGCCCGCGGGAAGTACGCCTACGTGCTGCTGAACCTGTTCCCGTACAACAGCGGCCACCTGCTGGTCTGCCCGTATCGGCATGTCGCGACGTATGACGAGGCGACGCCCGAGGAGGTCGCCGAGATCGGCAGCCTGACCCAGACGGCCATGCGAGTGCTCAAGGCCACGTCGGGGTGCGACGGGTTCAACCTCGGCATGAACCAGGGCCGCATCGCCGGCGCCGGGATTGCCGAGCACCTGCACCAGCACATCGTGCCGCGCTGGGCCCTGGACTCGAACTTCTTCCCGATCATCGCCGGCACCAAGGCCATTCCCCAGCTTCTGGGCGACGTGCGCCGCTCGGTCGCAGAGGGCTGGCCCGTCGGGGAATCCTGAGCCGTCGTTTGCTCGGCCCTGCTCACCCTTGGCACTGCGTAACCCTCGGTACTGCTTCACCATCAGTGATCATCACCCGTGTCGCCGCCCGAACGGCGGCACCAGACGCAAGGAATAGAATCGAAGCTATGACTGACACCACTTCACACGAGCAGTTCGGCTCGAGCCGCGTCAAGCGCGGACTCGCTGAGATGCTGAAGGGCGGCGTCATCATGGACGTCGTCAACGCCGAGCAGGCCCGCATCGCCGAAGACGCCGGCGCTGTCGCCGTCATGGCCCTCGAGCGCGTTCCCGCCGACATCCGCTCCCAGGGCGGTGTCGCCCGCATGAGCGACCCCGACCTGATCGACAGCATCCGCGCCGAGGTCTCCATCCCGGTCATGGCCAAGGCCCGCATCGGTCACTTCGTCGAGGCACAGGTGCTGCAGGCCCTCGAGGTCGACTACATCGACGAGTCAGAGGTGCTCAGCCCCGCCGACTACGTCAACCACATCGACAAGTGGAACTTCACCATCCCGTTCGTCTGCGGTGCCACCAACCTGGGGGAGGCGCTGCGTCGCATCACCGAGGGTGCCGCGATGATCCGCTCCAAGGGCGAGGCCGGCACCGGCGACGTGTCCGAGGCGACCAAGCACATCCGCACCATCAAGGGCGAGATCGCCCGGCTGTCCTCGCTGACCAAGGACGAGCTGTACGTGGCCGCCAAGGAACTGCAGGCACCGTATGAGCTGGTCGCCGAGATCGCCGCGACCGGCAAGCTGCCCGTCGTGCTCTTCACCGCAGGCGGCGTGGCCACCCCGGCCGACGCGGCCATGATGATGCAGCTCGGCGCCGACGGCGTCTTCGTGGGCTCGGGCATCTTCAAGTCCGGCAACCCGCAGGAACGGGCGAACGCGATCGTGAAGGCTGTCGCGTTCTACGACGACGCCAAGATCATCGCGGATGTCTCGCGCGGGCTCGGCGAGGCGATGGTCGGCATCAACGTGTCCGACCTCGCCGCCCCGCACCGCCTCTCCGAGCGCGGCTGGTAACACCCGCTTCATGACCGTCGGAGTACTCGCCCTGCAGGGCGACTTTCGCGAGCACGTCGCGGTCTTGCGCTCACTCGGCAGCGACGTGGTGCTCGTGCGCCGCCCGGAGGAACTGGCCAGTGTCAACGGGCTGGTGATCCCGGGCGGGGAGTCCAGCGTGATGGACAAGCTGACCCGGATGTTCGGCCTCGCCGGCCCGCTGAAGGCGGCCGTGGCGGCCGGGCTCCCGGTCTACGGCACCTGCGCCGGCCTGATCATGCTGGCCGACACCGTCCTCGACGGCATCGCCGGCCAGGAGAGCATCGGCGGCCTCGACATCAGCGTGCGCCGCAACGCGTTCGGTTCCCAGACCGCGTCCTTTGAGACCGACCTCGACGTGCCCGCGCTCGGCCAGGCGCCCGTGCACGCGGTGTTCATCCGTGCGCCGGTCGTGGAGAGCATCGGCCCGCGGGCCCGAGCGCTGGCCACCGTCACCGACGGCAGGTGCGTCGCCGTCGAGCAGGACAACCTCCTCGGCACGTCCTTCCACCCGGAGATCACGGGGGAGTACCGCTTCCACGAGTACTTCCTGCAGAAGGTGGCGCGGGCAGGCTTCGGTACCTAGCCGTCTCTGCGCCAGAATGGGCGCATGACAGCACCCGGCACGACGAGGTATGTAGCCCTTCTCCGCGGCATCAACGTGGGCGGAATCACGGTCACGATGGCGGCCCTGGCCGACACCGTCAGCGCACTCGGGCACTCGGCAGTGAAGACAGTGCTCGCCAGCGGCAACGTCGTGTTCGAGAGCGACGACCCGGAGGTCTCGGCGGTCAAGGCCGGTCTCGAACGGGCGCTGTCGGAGCGCTTCGGCTACCAGGCCTGGGTCGTGCTCATGACCAGGGACCAGCTGGCTGAAGCGGTGGCCGGGTACCCGTTCGAGGACCGTGACGGCTGGCACTCCTATGTGTTGTTCGGCTCCGAGCCTGCCCTGCTCGACGAACTGCTGGCCGCCGCTGCCACGCTCGATCCCGCCGACGAGAGGGTGCAGCCTGGCGCCGGGTTGCTCTACTGGCAGGTGCGCCGGGCCGTGGGCATCAAGAGCCCGTTCAGCAGCCTCAGCGCCAAGGCTCGGTACAAATCAACCACCACCAACCGGAATCTTCGCACTCTGCACAAAATTCTCGCGCTGCCCTGACCGATCAACGCGCCAGGGCCTGGCGAGGCGAGGGGCACCGCTGGGGCGCCCGGGCTAGACTGGCAAGGCATCGCGCCGTCGCCAGACAGCGATGCCACCGAGCCATCAGGGCGGTGCGCGTCTTGCCGAACTGCAGCGATGCAGTGACGTGAGTGAGCACCTCCACCAGGAGCCGACGCCCCAAGCGCGTCGCACGAGTAAGCGTCAAACGGGAGATTCATGTCCGGGCATTCCAAGTGGGCGACCACCAAGCACCAAAAGGCCGTCACCGACTCGCGTCGGGCGAAGGCGTTCGCCAAGCTGATCAAGAACATCGAGGTCGCGGCCCGCATGGGCGGCGCGGACCTCTCCGGTAACCCGACCCTCGTCGACGCGATCCAGAAGGCCAAGAAGACCTCGGTTCCCAACGACAACATCGACCGCGCCGTCAAGCGCGGGGCCGGACTGTCCGGCGAGGCCGTCGACTACACCACGATCATGTACGAGGGCTACGCCGCCAACGGTGTCGCCATCATGATCGAGTGCCTCACCGACAACAAGAACCGCGCCGCGGCCGAGGTGCGCACCACGGTGAGCCGCAACGGCGGCAACATGGCCGACCCGGGCAGCGTCGCCTACAACTTCCACCGCAAGGGCATCGTCGTCGTCCCCAAGGGCAATGACCTCACCGAAGACGACGTCCTCACCGCGGTGCTCGACGCCGGCGCCGAAGAGGTCGTCGACGACGGCGACAAGTTCGAGGTCTTCAGCGAAGCCCACGACCTCGTCGCCACCCGGACCGCGCTGCAGGCCGCCGGAATCGACTACGACTCCGCCGACATCGCCTTCGTTCCCCAGCTCAAGATCGAGGTCGACGCCGAGACCGCCCGCAAGGTGTTCAGGCTCATCGACGCCCTCGAAGAGCTCGACGACGTGCAGAACATCTACAGCAACTACGACGTATCGGCCGAGGTTCAGGCCGAGCTCGAAGCAGACAGCGAATAGTCACCGAATGACGGTCAGGGTGCTGGGCATCGATCCCGGTCTGACCCGCTGCGGCGTCGGCATCGTCGACGTCGCAGCGAACCGTTCGGCGACCCTGGTCGACGTCCAGGTGCTGCGCAGCTCACCGGAGCTTCCCCTCGAACGCCGGCTCCTGCTGATCAGCGAGGGCCTCGGGGAGCTACTCGACCGGCACCAGCCGCACTTCGTGGCCATCGAGCGGGTGTTCGCCCAGCAGAACGTGAGCACGGTGATGGGCACCGCCCAGATCAGCGGGGTGGCACTGATGCTCGCCGCCAAGCGCGGATTGACCGTGACCCTGCACACCCCGAGTGAGGTCAAGGCCGCGATCACGGGCTATGGATCCGCCGACAAGAAGCAGGTCGGAACGATGGTCGCCCGGGTGCTCGGCCTCACCGAGATCCCGAAACCAGCGGATGCCGCCGACGCCCTGGCCCTGGCCATCTGCCACGCCTGGCGAACCGGAGCCGCCGGCGGGGTGCTGCCCACCAGCGGCGCCGTCGCGGCCGGCAACCGGTCCACGCCGTCGCTCGCCCCCGGTGCTCTCACCCCGGCGCAGAAGGCCTGGCGTGACGCCGAACGCGGCAACGCGCCGGGGTCCACGGCGGCAGCGTCGGCGGCGCACCGTAGGCTTGCCAGGTGATCTCATCAGTGCGCGGCCCAGTCCTTTCAGCCCTGGGCTCAACGGTCGTGATCGAGGTCGGGGGAGTGGGACTGGCTCTGCAGGTCACCCCGTCAACGGCCCTGGCCGCCCGGATCGGAACCGAAACCCGGCTCTCCACCACCCTGATCGTGCGCGAGGACTCCCTGACCCTGTACGGCTTCCCTAGCGCTGAGGAACTCGCCGTATTCGAATTGCTGGTCGGCGTCACGGGCGTCGGGCCGAAGTCCGCCCTGGGCGTGCTCGCCGTGCTGAGCCCGAACCAGATCGCGCAGGCCGTCACCGCCGAAGACGACGCGGTGTTCCGCAAGGTCAGCGGGATCGGTCCGAAGACCGCCAAGCTCATTGTGCTGTCGCTGGTCGGCAAGGTCGCCGTCACGGCGGCTCCCGCCGGTGCCGGACGGGCCGGCGTGACCACGACGACGGTGAGCGCGAGCGTGCAGACGGCTCTGATCGGCCTCGGCTGGTCCGAACGTGTCGCCGCTCAAGCCGTGGAAGAGATCCTGGCCGGCAGCACCGCCGAGTTCGACGCCGAGGCGGCCGGCGTGGCAGCCGTGCTCCGGCTCGCACTGGCCAGGCTCGGACCGGCCCAGCACGCCGCCACCGGCAATGCCGCGGAGCGACGCTCATGACCCAGGACCCCGGTGTCGACCTGACCAACCCGTCCCTCGAGGGAGACGCTGAGCTGGCGTTCGAGGGCGCCCTGCGTCCCAAGAGCCTCACCGAGTTCGTCGGCCAGCACAAGGTACGCGGCCAGCTGCAGCTGCTGCTCACCGCGGCATCCATGCAACAGCGCACACCGGACCACATCCTGCTGGCCGGCCCGCCCGGACTGGGCAAGACCACACTCGCCATGATCATTGCCTACGAGGGCAACCGGCCGCTGCGGATGTCCAGCGGGCCGGCTATCCAGCACGCCGGAGACCTGGCCGCCGTGCTGAGCTCGCTCGTACCCGGCGAAGTGCTCTTCATCGACGAGATCCACCGGATGGCCCGCTCCGCCGAGGAGATGCTCTACCTGGCGATGGAAGATTTCCGCATCGACATCATGGTGGGCAAGGGCGCCGGCGCCACCTCGGTGCCGCTGGACCTGGCCCCGTTCACCCTGGTCGGTGCGACGACGCGCTCCGGGATGCTGCCCAACCCGCTGCGGGACAGGTTCGGCTTCACGGCGCACCTCGAGTTCTATGCAGACGCCGAACTCGAGCTGGTTCTCGTGCGCGCGGCACGACTGCTGGGTCTGGTGATCGACCGGGAGGCCATCAACGAGATCGCCGGCCGCTGCCGGGGCACCCCGCGAATCGCCAACCGGTTGCTTCGCCGGGTGCGCGACTACGCCCTGGTGCACGGCGGCGACGCCGACCTGGCCGCCGTCCACGCGGCCCTGGAGCTCTACGATGTCGACGAAATCGGCCTCGACAGGCTCGACCGGGAGGTCATGAACATCGTCCTCACCCGTTTTGGGGGTGGACCCGTCGGGCTGAATACGCTTGCCGTCTCGGTGGGGGAGGAGCCCGAAACCATCGAATCGGTCGTTGAGCCCTTCCTGGTGCGGATAGGCTTCCTCACGCGTACCCCGCGAGGGCGGGTTGCCACTGCCGCAGCGTGGCGGCACTTCGGCTTGAGCAATCCTCAGGCTGCGCTCACCTTGGATGTTCTATAATTCAAGCTGGTCAGGAGCGTGCCTCCGACCGGTTCCCCTCAACCACTCGCACTAAAAAACTTCGTCGCGACTACACGTTCGCACGGGAAGGTTTCACAGTTCTATGGATCCGTTGACTCTTGTCATGCTCGCCGTTTTGGCGCTGCTCGTGTTCTTCATGTTTCGCAACGGCCGCAAGCGCCAGAAGGACACCTTGGCGCTGCAGTCCAAGATGGTCGCCGGCGCAGACGTGATGACCAACTTCGGCCTGTACGGCACCATCGTGTCGATCGATGAGGAAGAGAACAAGGTCGCCCTCGAGATCGCACCCGGAACCATCGTGCAGATCCACCGTCAGACCATCGCCCGCGTCGTGGAGCCCACCGTCGTCGGCGACGACGTCGTGCTCGACGAGTCCGCCGACAGCGACGCCGGCACCGCCGCCGTCACGGGCGAGCCGGAGTACGGTCAGCGCACCGAATTCGAGCCGACGACCGAAGAAGCCGCTCCCGACAACAACACCGAACCCAAAAAGGGCGACGCGTAACAACCCCACTGCGGTCCGCGCCTTTCGGCGCGGCCGCGAGCAAAGAAAGCTGAGTTCAATAGGTGGCTAAGTCGTCTCCGACCAAGAAGGCCTGGCGCTCCCTGTCCTGGCTTGGCGTGATCATCGTCGGTCTCATTGTTGCCAACGGAGCCGGGGTGCTCACCGGCGGCGGGTCGTGGACGCCGAAGCTGGCCCTGGACCTCGAGGGCGGCACGCAGATCATTCTCGCGCCCAAGCTCGAGTCCGGCCAGACCGTCTCCTCGGAGCAGCTCAACCAGGCCGTCTCGATCATCCGTGAGCGCATCGACGCCGCGGGTGTCTCCGAGTCGGAGATCAACACCCAGGGCGGGCAGAACATCGTCGTGTCGATTCCGGGCACGCCGGATGACGCGACGCTGAACCGCATCCAATCGTCGGCCAAGCTCGAGTTCCGCCCGGTGCTCGTCGCATCCGCCCCCACTGAGGACAGCGTCGGGGCCGACGGCTCCACCGCTACTCCGACGCCGGGTGCCACCGACGATGCCGCCGCCCCCGAGACGGATGCCGCTACGGATCCGGCCGCCGAGACGCCGGCTGTCGCTCCCACCGACGCCAGCGACCTGAACAACATCACTCCTGCCCTGCAGGAACAGTTCGACAGCTTCCAGTGCAGCAACATCGACACCAGCGTTGTCGCACCGGCCGGCGAGCCGCTCATCACCTGCGAAGCGGATGGCTCGGTCAAGTACATCCTCGGCCCGGTCGAGGTCAGCGGAGAGAACATCTCTGACGCCACCAACGGACAGGTCACCACGCAGAGCGGCGCCACCACCGGCGAATGGGCCGTCAACATCGTCTTCGACGGTGCCGGCACCAAGTCGTTCGCCGACGTGACCACGCGCCTCAGCGGCCTCGAGGGCGCGCAGAACCAGTTCGCCATCGTGCTGGACGGCAGGGTCATCTCCGCGCCACGCACCCTCGCCGTGATCACCGACGGTAAGCCGCAGATCACCGGCTCCTTCGACCAGGACACCTCCAAGGCCCTCGCCGACCAGCTCAAGTTCGGCGCCCTGCCGATCAGCTTCACCGTGCAGAGCCAGGACACGATCTCGGCGACCCTGGGTTCGACGCAGCTGCAGAGCGGCCTCATCGCCGGCCTCATCGGCCTGATCCTGGTCGTGCTCTACTCGCTGGTGCAGTACCGGCTGCTGGGCCTGGTGACCGTCGCGTCGCTCGCCGTCGCCGCCGTCATCACCTATCTGCTCATCACCCTGCTGTCCTGGCGGGAAGGCTACCGACTGTCGCTGGCCGGTGTGGCCGGTTTGATCGTGGCGATCGGTATCACCGCGGACTCGTTCATCGTCTACTTCGAGCGGGTGCGCGACGAACTCCGTGACGGCAGGGGACTGGTGTCCTCGGTCGAATCGGGCTGGAAGCGCGCGATCCGCACCATCATCGCGTCCGACACCGTCAACTTCCTGGCTGCCGCCGTGCTGTTCATCCTGGCCGTCGGCAACGTCCGCGGCTTCGCTCTGACGCTGGGCCTGACCACGCTCGTCGACCTCCTGGTCGTGGCGCTGTTCACCCACCCGACTCTGCAGCTGCTCGCCCGCACCAAGTTCTTCGGCGACGGGCACAAGCTCAGCGGCCTCGACCCGCGCGCCCTGGGCGCCGTGTACCGCGGGCGGGCGCAATTCAAGCCCTCCAGCGAGGTGGCATCGCGCAAGGGATCGTCCTCGAGCAAAGAGGCCGTGAAACGCCAGACCATTGCCGAACGCAAGGCGGCCGAGCTCATCGGTACCGGCTCCGGTAAGTCGACCGACGGGAAGGATTCCTAATGGCCAGCTTCAACCAGTTCGGCAACGACCTGCACACGGGCAAGCTCTCCTACGACATCGTGGGTCGTCGCAAGGTCTGGTACCTGGCGGCGGCGGCGATGATCCTGATCGCGATCGTCGTTCCCGCGCTGCGCGGCGGCTTCACCTTCGGCATCGAATTCACCGGCGGTTCGGAGTTCGTTCTCTCCGAGATCTCCACCCAGGACCAGGATGCCGCCTCCACGGCGGTCACCGACGTCGTGCCCGCCGCGGCGCCGCGGGTGTCCGTTGTCGGCACCGACAGCATCCGGGTGCAGACCGACCAGCTCACCGACACCGAAAGCCGTGAGGTGCGCTCGGCCCTCGCCACCGCATACAGCCTGGATCCCGAACAGGTCACCTCGTCGTTCATCGGCCCGTCCTGGGGCCAGGACATCACCGGCTCCGCCATCCGCGCGCTGCTCACCTTCCTGGTGCTCGCCGGCGTCGTGATGGCCCTGTACTTCCGTACCTGGAAGATGGCCGTCGCGGCAATGGTCGCCCTGCTGCACGACCTCGTGATCACGGCCGGGTTCTACGGCATCACGGGCTTCGAGATCACGCCGGCCGCGGTGATCGGGTTCCTCACGATCCTCGGCTACTCGCTGTACGACACCGTGGTGGTCTTCGACAAGATCCGTGAGAACACCGCCGTCGACGGTCCCGAGTCCCGGCGCACCTTCGCCGAGTCGGTGAACCTCGCGGTGAACCAGACTCTGGTGCGCTCCATCAACACCTCGGTCGTCGCGGTGCTGCCGGTGGCGTCCATCCTCGTGATCGGCGCGTTCGTGCTCGGAGCGGGAACCCTCCGGGACATCTCGCTCGCCCTGTTCATCGGCATGCTGGTGGGCACCTATTCCACCATCTTCATCGCGGCACCGCTCTACGCCCAGATGCGGGAGAACGAGCCCGAGATCCGCAAGCGCGACAAGAAGGCCCTGGCCCTCAAGGCCAAGGCCGCCGGCACGTCGCCGGTCGCCGATGTCACTCACGCGGACGTCACCGCGTGAGCCGGCCGAACCGCCGGGAATACCCGATCTCGTGCCTCGGTTTACCGTTTATTCGCTAGTACAGGGATAATTGGCGCCAAGGAGTGAGGTAACGAGATGACAGAGACAACTACGCCATCCGCCGCATCACTGCGCCGCCTGGTTCCGCGCATTTTCTCCAGGGCACAGCCCGTCGGCGCTGTCGACACGCTGCTGAAGACCGTGCGCACCCACCATCCCAAGGTGGACCTGTCGATCATCGAACGGGCGTATGCCGCCGCCGAGCGCGCACACGAGGGCCAGAAACGTCGCAGCGGCGAGCCGTACATCACCCATCCCGTCGCCGTCGCCCAGATTCTGGCCGACCTCGGGATCGGGCCGAAGACCGTGGCTGCCGCGTTGCTGCACGACACCGTCGAGGACACCGACTACACCCTGGACCAATTGCGCGCGGATTTCGGCGACGAGATCACGATGCTCGTCGACGGCGTCACCAAGCTCGACAAGGTCAAGTACGGCGACAGCACCCAGGCCGAGACCGTGCGCAAGATGATCGTCGCGATGTCCAAGGACATCCGGGTTCTCATCATCAAACTGGCCGACCGTCTGCACAACGCCCGCACCTGGGGTTTCGTGCCGGCCGAGTCCGCAACCCGGAAGGCCACCGAGACCCTCGAGATCTACGCTCCGCTGGCGCACCGGCTGGGTATCCAGACCATCAAGTGGGAACTCGAAGACCTCTCCTTCGGTGTGCTCTACCCCAAGTTGTATGCCGAGATCGAAAGCCTCGTCAAGCAGCGCACCCCGCAGCGCGAAGAATTCGTGCAATACGTCATCGACGCGATCAATGACGATCTCAAGGCCGCGCGCATCCGCGGCAAGGTGGCCGGGCGACCCAAGCAGTACTACTCCATCTATCAGAAGATGGTCGTGCGCGGCCGCGAGTTCGACGAGATCTACGACCTGGTCGGCATCCGGGTGCTGGTGAATTCGGTGCGCGACTGTTACGCCGTCCTCGGTGCCATCCACGCCCGCTGGACCCCGCTGCCCGGCCGGTTCAAGGACTACATCGCCACCCCCAAGTTCAACCTGTACCAGTCGCTGCACACCACGGTGCTCGGCCCGAGCGGCCGCCCCGTCGAGATCCAGATCCGCACCCAGGAGATGCACGAACGCGCCGAATACGGCGTGGCCTCGCACTGGAAGTACAAGGAACAGGTCAACGGCAAGAGCTCAGGCCCCGGCCCGCAGAGCGACACCGACATGGCCTGGCTCGCGCACATCTCCGACTGGCAGGCCGAGACCGCAGACCCGAACGAGTTCCTCGACTCCCTGCGCTACGAGATCGGCGCCAAGGAGGTCTACGTCTTCACGCCCAAGGGGCGCGTGATCGGCCTGCCTGCCGACGCCACCCCCGTGGACTTCGCCTACGCCGTGCACACCGAGGTGGGCCACCGCACCATGGGCGCCAAGGTCAACGGACGGCTGGTGCCGCTGGAGAGTTCACTCACCACCGGCGACGTCGTCGAGGTGTTCACCTCGAAGAACCCTGACTCCGGCCCCAGCCAGGACTGGCTGAACTTCGTCAAGAGCCCCCGCGCACGCAACAAGATCCGCCAGTGGTTCACCAAGGAACGCCGCGACGAGGCCATCGAGCAGGGCCGCGACGCCATCGCCAGGGCCATGCGCAAGCAGAACCTGCCGCTGCAGAAGCTGATGAACCAGGACTCCTTCGCCGAGGTCGCCGCGGTCATGCGCTACGAGGACGTCTCCGCGCTGTACGCCGCCGTCGGTGAGGGCCACGTGTCCACCCAGTCAGTGCTGGAGAAGGTCGTCGCCACGCTGCAGAGCGTGGAGGAGAGCGACGCCACCGACCTGCCGTTCACACCCAACGGGCGCACCCAGACGCTGCGCAACAACGACTCCGGCATCCTGGTGCGCGGCGCTCCCGACATCCTCGTCAAACTGGCGCGCTGCTGCACCCCGGTGCCCGGTGACACCATCGTGGGCTTCATCACCCGCGGTTCGGGTGTGTCGGTGCACCAGGCCGACTGCCACAACGTTCAGGAGCTGCTCAAGGAGCCCGAGCGGATGATCGACGTCGACTGGGCGCCGACGTCGAAGAGCCTCTTCCTCGTGCAGATTCAGATCGAGGCCCTCGACCGCTCCGGCCTGCTCTCCGACGTCACCCGGGTGCTCTCAGAGCACCACGTCAACATCCTCTCGGCGACGGTGCACACGTCCAGCGACCGGCTGGCGATCAGCAAGTTCGTGTTCGAGATGGGCGACACCACCCACCTCGACAGGGTGCTGAACGCCGTGCGCCGGATCGACGCTGTCTACGACGTCTACAGGGTCAGCGACGGCTGAGGCCTCGCCGGACCACGGCGGGGTCCATCGCGGGGTGCCGCCGTGGAGCCGACGCGCCAGACGGAGAGCCTCGGTCAACTGCGCGACGGCCACGCGACTGAACGAGATTCCCCGGTGCACGGCGAGAGGGTCGTGCCGGTAAAGAGCGTCGTCGGGTCTCCCGTCGATACCGTCGTACGCCAGCAGGGCCGCCAGTAGCGCGGTGTCGGCTGGGCAGCCCGGAGACCGTCCCCAGCGGGCGAGGTCGATCGCGGTGCGCAGGGCAGTGGTGATCAACTGCGGCCCCAGCGCTCGGGCGTCCTGGACGCCGAGTCGCACCTCGCGGAGCTCGATGGAAGAGCCCAGCGGCTTCCGGGTGCGCGCGGACACGTCGACGCAGAACTGGTGCCGGTTGGGCTCGGCGGTCAGGCCGTACACCCAGGCCGCGGTCATCCGCTCGGCCACGGCGTGGCGGGGCGAGATGGACACGAGCGCCGCGGCCCGGGTCTCCGGCCCGTCGTGCGCATCCACGGGGCACCAGGCGCCGGCCACCTCGAACACCTCACCGTCGAGCCGGGCGCAGTGCAGTTCGGTCAGCGGCAGATCGGCTGAGGTGAGGGCAGCGGGGAGGAGCGGCGTCATCGCCCCAGCCTGCGGATCGTGCCGGACACACAGAACCGGGACCTGGAATCTGTGGACAGATTCCCGATCCCGGTCGGGTGTGGGTAGGCAGAGGGCCGGTGTTACTGGCCGATGGCCTTCAACCAGGCCTTGCGGGTCTCAAGCGCCTCGGTGGCGTCCTTGATCTTCCGCGAGTCCTTGGTCTCCTCGGCGGCGGCGAGTTCAGCCTCGAGCTTGGCGATCGCGTCGTGCAGCTGACCGGCGAGGCCCTCGGCGCGAGCCTTGGTCTCGGGGTTGTTGCGCTTCCAGTGGTCGTCGTCGAGCTTCCGCACGGCGGCTTCGACCTTGCGCATGCGTTCCTCGACCGGCTTGACCTGGTCGCGGGGCACCTTGCCCGCGGCGTCCCAGCGGCGCTGAACCGAGCTGAGCACCTCGCGGGCCTTGACCCGGTCGGTTTCGGTGAGCAGTGCTTCGGCCTCGGTGAGCAGTTCGAGCTTGACCACCAGGTTGCCGGCGAATTCTTCGTTGTCCTGCGCGTCGATCTCGCTCTTCACCGAGTAGAGCACGTCGCCGGCGGCCTTGAACTTGGCCCACATGGCGTCGTCCTGCTTCTTGCCGGAGCGGCCGGCGGCCTTCCAGTCCTCGAGCAGGTTTCGGTACGCCGGGATGCCGTCGGCACCCTGGGGGGCAAGCGCCTCGGCCTTCTCGATGAGCTGCTGCTTGCGGTTGCGCACGTCCTTGTGGGCGCTGTCGAGCTCGGCGAAGAACGCCTTGCGGTTCTGCTCGATGGTGGTGCGGGCGGCGCGGAATCGCTTCCACAGCTCGTTCGCCTCACCCTTGGGGATGCGCGGGGCGTCGTGCTGATGTGCCTGCCACTTGGCGAACAGGGCGTCCAGCGCTGCGCTGGTCTGCTTCCACTGGGTCTTGGCCGGGTCTTCGGCGGCGAGGCGCTCGGCCTCTTCGACGATGGCGGCACGCTCCGCGAGGGCCGCAGCGCCGGCGGCCTTGGCCTCGACACCCTGCTGCTCGGTGAGTTCGGTGACGGTGCCGCCGAGCGCGCCGAGGCGTTCAGCGAGAGCGGCGAGGTTGCCGACGGCGTTGGCCGTGGCAACGGACTTGGTCAGGTTCGCGACCGACTTGGCGATATCCGCAGCCGGCGCTCCTCCCTTCGCGCGCTGTTCGAGCAGGGTGACCTGCCCGTTCAACTCCACGTACTTGCGTTCGAAGTAGGCGAGAGCCTCCTCCGGAGTCGCGTCGGGATACTGGCCGACGGCACGTTCGCCGTCTGCCTCGCGCACGTAAACCGTGCCGGTTTCGTCTACGCGACCCCATGGTTGCTGATCTGTCGTAGTCAAGAGCCTCACCTTAATGATTTGGTTGATTCCCCGTGCGATGGAGCACTGCAGCGGGTGAATCCCTGAACGAGCCAGTACTGACACAAGCCAATACGCGCACAAGCCTATTGCAAGCCTGCCCATCGTTCAGCGGAAACGACCGAACTGTTACCGCGGAACTGTTTCTACTGCAGCGAGAATCCGGTGATGGTGGTCGGTACGACGGGGGCGCCGTCCTCCGTGCCGTCCGCTACGCCGGCAGCGGCGATGCCGCTGATGAGCTGGTCCAGACCGCTGGTCACGGTGCCGATGACCGTGTAACCGGAACCGTCCGCGCTCGCGTCAATGGGTGTGTCCTCGTAGACGATGAAGAACTGGCTGCCCATGCTGTACGGATCGCTGGACCTGGCCATGGCGATGGTGCCGGCCGGGTAGACGTTGTCCGCCGGAGCGTTCTCGACCGGACCGTAGTAATAGTTGGGTCCGCCGGAGCCGTCGCCGTTGGGGTCGCCGCACTGCAGCACCGAGAAGTCCTCGAGCGTGGTGAGCCGATGGCAGGCGACGTCATCGTAGAAACCGGAAGCGGCCAGGCGGACGGTCGAGGAAACCGCCTGCGGGGCGAGGGCGCCGTCGAGGGAGACGCCGAGGTCAATGTCGTTGAGGGTGAGCGTGCCGGTCCAGGTGCGTCCCTCGGCCAGATCGCTCGAGGGAACGTCGCCCGCGTTCGCTCCGGGGGTCGGGGTCACCGGCTCGGCGGCCGGCGTCGCCGTGCCGGAGGCGCTGGGCGCCGGAGTGCCGGGGCCGCCGCCGAAGTAGAACAGCTGGGCGCCGACGAGCACAACGAGAACCACCACGAGAACACTGCCGGCCAGGATGTTGTCGCGCACCCGGCGCTTCACCTGGTGCTCGTTCACGGCCTTGCGGGCCTGATAGGAGCGAACGCGACCACGTGCTTCTCGGGTTTCGCGTTCCTGCTTGTTGCTCGGTGCCACGGGAATCCTCCAGGTGCCGCCTGCGGCGGGAATCGGGCTGGCCGGGCAACACGGCCCGGGTCACTGTGCACTCTACGCACTGCCGGGGGGGGCGGCGAAAATCTGGCGCCGGGCGACGCCGACTCCGGCGGGCTGTGCTGTCGGCGGCACAAACTACGCTGGAGCCATGTCTTCTGCCCAACCAGGCCTCCGTACCGGTGCGACGCCGCTTGCGGTGCGCATGCGCCCCAAGAGCCTGGCCGAGGTCGCCGGCCAGCGCCACCTGCTGACCCCGGGGTCACCGCTGGTGAGCCTGGCCAACGACAAGACGGGGGAGCAGGGCTCGGTCTCGGTCATCCTGTGGGGCCCGCCTGGAACCGGCAAGACCACGCTGGCCCAGACCATTGCGCACAGCTCAGGGCGCCGGTTCGTCGAGCTGTCCGCCGTCTCGGCCGGCGTTCGAGACGTGCGTCAGGTGATGGAAGAAGCCCGCACCAGTCGCGACCTCTACGGGCTGTCCACCGTGCTGTTCCTGGATGAGATCCACCGGTTCAGCAAGGCGCAGCAGGACGCCCTGCTGCCAGGTGTGGAGAACGGCATCATCATCCTCGTGGCCGCCACGACAGAGAACCCGTCGTTCTCGGTGATCTCACCGCTGCTGTCGCGGTCGCTGCTGCTCACCCTGGAGACGCTCAGCGACGACGACCTCGGAATCGTCGTGGACCGCGCCGTCACCGACCTGCGCGGACTCGCCGATCGGTTCGTGCTGGATCCCGAGGCACGTGGCGCCATCATCCGGCTCGCGTCCGGCGATGCCCGCCGGGCGCTCACGGCCCTGGAGGCCGCATCCGTGTCCGCCGCTACCACCGAGGTCGCCGACGGCGAGCGCCCCGTCATCACCACGGAGATCGTCTCGCTGGCGGTCGACCGGGCACTGCTGCGCTACGACAGGAACGGCGACGAGCACTACGACGTGATCAGCGCCTTCATCAAGTCGGTGCGCGGCTCCGACGTGGACGCCTCCCTGCATTACCTGGCGCGGATGATCGAGGCCGGGGAGGACCCGCGCTTCATCTGCCGCCGCATCATCGTGTTGGCCTCCGAAGACATCGGCATGGCCGACCCGCAGTCCCTCGTGATCGCGATCGCCGCCGCGGACGCCGTGCAGTACATCGGCATGCCGGAGGGACGGATCCCGCTTGCCCAGGCGGTGGTGCACCTGGCTTGCGCGCCCAAGTCCAACGCCGCGTACATGGCGTTGGATGCCGCGATCGCGGACGTGCGCAACGGCAACACCGGCCGGGTGCCCAAGCACCTGCGCGACGCGCACTACCCCGGAGCCAAACGCCTCGGCCACGGCAAGGGCTACCGCTACCCGCACGATGACGCTCTGGGCGTGCTGGCCCAGGACTACCTGCCCGACGAGCTGCGGAGCACCCGGTACTACCGACCGACCGAGCACGGCAACGAACGGGATGTGTCGGCCCGACTGGCGAAGCTGCGCAAGATCGTGCACGGCGAGTAGGCGCGCCTGCCCCTGAATCAGGGGCGACCGGCCCTGGCGTGTGTTAGCCTTGACCTCGCCTACAACTGGTTTCGGCATGCGGCTGCGTCCTGAACCTGAGTTGGAGTGGATTCGCCCTGTAGCCGGGCGGCCCGTGGCACCCACCCCTCTGAACTCCCATGACGCTTCGGCTTGCCCCAACGGGCTCGCCCGGTCGCCCTGGTATCCACCTTCCAGTTCCATCCGAAAGGACACTGTGTCTACCAAGTCACGTACCCGCAGTAAGACCCGCCTCTCGCGGGCCCTGGGCATCGCCCTGACCCCGAAGGCCGCCAAGTACCTCGAGAAGCGTCCCTACGCTCCGGGCGAGCACGGCCGCACCAAGCGCAAGACCGATTCGGACTACGCCGTGCGTCTGCGCGAAAAGCAGCGCTTACGCGCCCAGTACGGCATCCGCGAAGCCCAGCTCAAGATCGCCTTCGAAGAAGCGCGTCGCCGCCAGGGCCTGACCGGTGAGAACCTCGTTGAGATCCTCGAGACCCGTCTCGACGCCCTCCTCGTGCGCTCCGCCATCGCCCGCACCACCGCCCAGGCCCGTCAGATGGTTGTGCACCGTCACATCCTGGTCGACGGCCAGCTGGTCGACCGTCCCTCCTTCCGCGTGAAGCCGGGTCAGCTCATCCACGTCAAGGCCAAGAGCGAGGGCACCGAGCCCTTCCAGGTTGCCGCGGCCGGCGGTCACGTCGACCTGCTGCCCAAGCTCCCGCCGTACCTCGAGGTCGAACTCGACAAGCTGCAGGCCCGTCTCGTTCGCGCCCCGAAGCGCATCGAGATCCCCGTGACCTGTGAAGTTCAGCTCGTCGTCGAGTACTACGCAGCACGCTAGTCGCCTCCGGCGCGGCCTGCCGCTCCGGAACTGAACTACGCTTGAGGGCGGATCACCTAGGTGATCCGCCCTTTTGCGTTCTAACTTGTCTCTGGACCCTGCTGAGCCGATGTGAAATGGATGGTGCCGAATGACTGGTGGAGATATCGCCGGGCTGATTGCCGCTGGCGTCTTCGCAATTCTGGTGGCGTTCCTCGCCATCCCCCTGATCAAGCTGGGCCGGGTGTTCGACGAGACGACCCTCGCCATCCGTGATCTCAGTCAGAACGTCACCCCGTTGCTCGAGGAGACCACGAGCACCGTCGCGCAGACCAATCAGCAGCTGGCCACGATCGACACGATCACCACGAATGTGGCGGAGGTCACCGGAAACGTGTCGGCCATGGTCGCCCTCTTCGCGGCCACCGTGGGTGGTCCGCTGATCAAGCTCGCGGGATTCTCCGCGGGGGTGCGGGCGGCCTTCAGGGCCACCAAGCCCCGTCGCAGCACGAAGTAAGTCCACTACGCTGGAAAGCAGACTGCCAGCGCCTGGTGCCCGCTTCACCAGCGGGTTCCCCGGCCGGGAGCCACCCATTCCACAAACTCAGGGAGAACATGCCATGAAGAACGTCATCTGGTTACTCGTCGGCGTCGGAATCGGATTCGTTGCCGCCCACGAGGTGAACAAGACCCAGCAGGGCAAGCGGTTCTTCACCGACCTCGACGCCAAGACCCGTGAGTTCGGCGAAGCCATCTCCGAGGGCTACCGCAAGCGCGAGGCCGAACTGCACGCCGCCCTCGGCGAGGCAGAAGAGACCATCGAAGAGCTGTCCAAGCCCTAACCTCCTGCGCTCACCCGCGCCACTTCCCACCAGAACCTTCCCGATCGTATTTCCGATCCCAGTAACAGTACGGACCCCATGCAGACTGCCGACATCCGCGGGCGCTGGCTCGACTTCTTCGCCGACCGGGGACACACCGTTGTCCCGTCGGCGTCGCTCGTCAGCGACGACCCCTCCCTCCTCTTCACCGTCGCCGGAATGGTGCCGTTCGTGCCCTACCTCACCGGGCTGGTGCCCGCCCCGTTCCCGCGGGCCACGAGCGTGCAGAAGTGCATCCGCACCAACGACATCGAAGAGGTAGGCAAGACGCCGCGGCACGGCACCTTCTTCCAGATGAGCGGTAACTTCTCCTTCGGCGACTACTTCAAGGAACAGGCGATCAGTTACGCCTGGGAGCTGCTCACCAGCAGCGAGGCCGACGGCGGCTACGGCTTTGCCGAGAAGGACCTCTGGGTCACGGTGTACGAGAACGACGACGAGGCGTTCGGGTACTGGCGCGCCCTGGGGCTGCCGGAGCACCGCATCCAGCGCCTCGGCATGGACACCAACTACTGGTCGACCGGCCAGCCGGGGCCGGCCGGCCCGTGCAGCGAGATCTTCTTCGACCGTGGACCTGCCTTCGGCATCGACGGCGGCCCTGCCACCGACGACGACCGCTACGTGGAGATCTGGAACCTGGTCTTCATGCAGTACCTCCGCGGCGAGGGCACCGGCAAGAATGACTTCCAGATCCTCGGCGACCTGCCCAAGAAGAACATCGACACCGGCATGGGTCTGGAGCGCGTCGCGTTCCTCAAGCAGGGCGTGCAGAACATGTACGAAATCGACCAGGTGCGTCCGGTCCTCGACCGTGCCGCGGCCCTCTCCGGCCGCCGTTACGGTGCCGACCACGAGGATGACGTGCGGATGCGGATCGTCGCCGACCACGTGCGCTCCTCGCTGATGCTGATGAGCGACGGTGTCATGCCGTCCAACGAGGGCCGCGGCTACATCCTGCGCCGCCTGATGCGCCGGAGCGTGCGCGCGATGCGCCTGCTCGGCGTCGACGCCGCCTCGTTCACCGAACTGTTCCCGGCCTCCCGCGACGCCATGAGCGCCGCGTACCCCGAGGTCGCCACCGACTTCGACCGCATCAGCCAGGCCGCGTATGCCGAGGAAGAGACCTTCCTGCGCACCCTCGCGAGCGGCTCCAGCGTGCTCGACCTCGCCGTGGCCAAGACCAAGAAGGCCGAGAAGGCCGAACTTCCCGGCGACACGGCGTTCCTGCTGCACGACACCTACGGTTTCCCCATCGAGATCACCCTCGAAATGGCCGAGGAAGCCGGCCTCAGCGTGAACCGTGAGGCCTTCGACACCCTGATGGCGAAGCAGCGCGCGATGGCCAAAGCCGACGCGAAGGCCAAGAAGACCCACCTCGCCGACCTGTCGGTGTACAGCGCGTTCCGTGCACACGGTGAAACCGTGTTCACCGGCTACGACATGCTGCAGACCGAGTCCAGCATCCTGGGCCTGATCGTCGACGGCGCCTCCGTCAACCGGGCGGTCGCCGGGGACATCGCCGAGGTCATCCTCGCCGAGACCGCGCTCTACGCCGAGTCCGGCGGCCAGGAGGCCGACGCCGGCCTCATCGTGGGCCCCGGCTATGAGCTCGAGGTGCTCGACGTGCAGAAGCCCGTCAAGGGTCTGATCAGCCACAAGGTGCAGGTCAGCTCCGGCGAGGTGGGTGTGGGCGACCCCGCCACCAGCGTCGTCGACCCCGACTGGCGTCGCGGCGCCCGTCAGGCGCACTCCGGCACACACATCCTGCACGCGGCGCTCCGCCAGGTGCTCGGCCCGAACGCCCACCAGTCCGGGTCGTACAACAAGGCCGGCTTCTTCAGGCTGGACTTCTCCTGGAACCAGGCCCTGTCGCCGGCGACGCGCAGTGAGATCGAAGAGATCTCCAATAACGCCATCCGGGACAACCTCGAGGTCAGCACCCGCGAACTGCCACTGGCCGAGGCCAAGGCGCTCGGCGCGATGGCCCTGTTCGGCGAGAAGTACGGCGAGACCGTGCGCGTCGTCGACATCGGCGGCCCCTGGTCGCGCGAACTCTGCGCGGGCACCCACGTCGCCTCCAGCGCCGAGATCGGCATGATCAACCTGGTGAGCGAGGCCTCGGTCGGTTCGACCAACCGCCGGGTCGAATCCCTGGTCGGGCTCGAGGCCTTCCGTGACCTTGCCGCCGAACGAGCAATCGTGTCGCAGCTCACCAGCAACCTCAAGACCCCGCGTGAGCAGCTGCCGGCCAAGATCATGGACCTCATGCAGAGCCTGAAGGCCGCCGAGAAGAAGATCGCCTCGTTCGAGGCACGTGCGCTCAGCGACCGGGTGCCGGCCCTCGTGGCCCAGGCCACCAGGATCGGCGATCTGACGGTGGTGGCCGAAGACCTCGGCGTGCTCAACTCAGCCGACGACGTGCGGATGCTGGTGACCGGCACCAGGGAACGCCTGGGCAACGACCCCGCTGTCGTGGCCCTCGCTGCCACGGTGGCCGACAAGCCCGTCGTGATCGTGGCCACCAACGCGGCCGCTCGCGACGCCGGAGCGAAGGCCGGCGCGCTGGCCAAACAGCTCGCCGGGATTCTCGGCGGCGGCGGCGGCGGCAAGGACGACCTGGCTCAGGGCGGTGGCACCAAGGTCGACCTGATCCCCGAGGCGCTCAGCACCCTGCGCACGCTCGTGGCCCGCTAGCCCATGCGTTCGGGTGTGCGGGTGGGAATCGATGTCGGCACGGTGCGGATCGGCGTCGCGCGCAGCGATTTCCACGGCATGCTCGCCACCCCGGTGGAGACCGTGCCCAGAGACCGCGGCGCTGCGTCGCCCGGTGCCGCGTCGGTGCCGCCTGACCTCGCCAGGATCGCCGCCATCGTCACCGAACTCGACGCCGTCGAAGTGGTGGTCGGTTTACCCCTGGCGCTGTCGGGCCGGCACACCGCCTCCACCGACGACGCCGTCACGTTCGCCGGGAGCCTCGCGGTAACGGTGCCGGTGCCGGTGCGGCTCGTCGACGAACGGCTGTCGACGGTGTCGGCGCAGGCCGCCCTGCGCACCGCCGGCCGCAGCACCCGCACCCAGCGTCCAGTTGTCGATCAGGTCGCCGCGACTATTATTCTGCAGCATGCACTTGATACGGAACGGGCCACGGGTAAACCTGCCGGCGCGCCCGTAGAACCGACCGGAAGGCCGTAACCGTGGCGAATAGCCCGCCCGAAACCCCCGACCAGAACTGGTCGGAGAGCACAGGTGACACGCCGCTGCCGTCTCGCCGCGCCATGCGCGAGGCCCAGGACGCACGGAATTCCCAGGCGGCACTGGATGCCCAGGCGGCACTGGATGCCCAGGCGGCACTGGATGCCCAGGCAGAGCAGAGCGCTGACCCGGCTGCCGTGCCGGCGGCGAACGAAGCCCCCGGCACGGCCGAAGCCCCTGCGGCACGACGGGCGCCCCGGGCCGCCCAGCCTCCGGCACCGCTGGCGTACTGGTCTGCGCCGGTTGCGCCCGACTCGGCCTACCCACCCTCGACGGCTGACTCTGCTGCCGAGAGTTCCGTGGCGAATACCGGCGTCCGGGCCGAAGCACCCCAGCCTCCGGTTTCCGCGCCGTCCGCCGCCGCCGCCGAAACCGACCAGGCCGACCAGAATCCCTTTGCCGGGCTCGGCTTTGGCACGATGCCCGATTCTGCACCCGCGTCAGCCGACGGCCCAGGTGGCCCGGCGGTCGCCGGGCGCCCCAACTCACGGGCAAACCGCCGCGCGCAACTCGCCGACCATCCGGGCACGGAGAAGAAGAAGTCCCGCAAGGGCGCCGTGGGCTGCCTGGTCGTCCTCCTCGTCGTGCTGGGTCTCATGGGCGCCGCGGCGCTCGCCCTGCAGGGACCGATCAGCCAGTTCATCGCCTCCACCCAGCCCCCCGAGGACTACGAGGGCTCCGGCAGCGGCGAGGTGCTCGTCATGATCCACAACGGTGACACCGGGTCCGATATCGCGACGACACTGCTCGACCAGGACGTGGTGAAGAGCTACGACGCCTTCTACGACCTGCTTCTGGCTCAACCGACCGACCCGGTCTTCCAACCCGGCGCCTACCTGCTGGCATCCCAGATGAGCGCGCAGGCCGCGCTCGAGGCGTTGCAGAACCCGGAAAGCCGCCAGGAACTCACCGTCGTCATCCCCGAAGGCACCGCAGCGGTCGACGTGCTGTCCTCGATTGCCGAAGGTACCGACATCCCGCTGGCCGACCTGCAGGCGGCCGCCGCCGATCTGTCCGGGTTCGGGCTTCCCGCCGAGGCCACCAGCCTTGAGGGGTTCCTGTTCCCGGCCACGTACACGTTCCAACCGGCCACCAGCGCCCACGACGCAATCAAGACCCTCGTGGATCGCCAGTTCGAAGCTCTCGACGCGGCCGGAGTCGCCCCCGCCGACCGGTGGAAGACCATCGTGATGGCCTCCCTCATCCAACGGGAAGCCGGGCTCGCACCCGATTACTTCAAGGTGTCCAGGGTCTTTTACAACCGGCTCGACCCGGCCCAGTGGGAGAGCGGAAAGTTGGAGTCCGACGCGACGGTGGCCTATGGAACGGGCAATACCCACCTGGTCACCACGACGGACGATGAACGACGAGACGCCAACAACCCCTACAACACCTACGTGCACCCCGGACCGCCGGTCGGACCGATCAGCAACCCGGGTGACTTGGCCATCGACGCCGCCCTGCACCCCGCGGAAGGAACCTGGCTATTCTTCGTGACGTGGAACCTGGATACCGGTGAGACCATTTTCTCGACAACGGTTGACGAGCACGACGCCGGCGTGACCAAGTGGCTGGACTGGATGGATGATCACCCCGAATATGGCTGACCCGACTGAAGCCCTCGACATGTCCTCGCCGCGTCGCCGGTTGGCTGTGCTCGGCTCACCGATCGCGCACTCGCTGTCCCCGGCGCTGCACGCCGCCGCATACAGGGTGCTCGGACTGGACTGGGAGTACACGGCCGTGCAGGTCGGCGAGGGCGAGCTCGACGCCTTCCTCGACGGCCTCGGCCCGGAGTGGCTGGGCCTGTCGCTGACCATGCCGCTCAAGCACAAGATACGACCTCGGCTGGCCGACCTGGACCGCGTCGCCACTCTCACCGGCGCGGTGAACACGGTGCGGTTCATCGACGCCCCAGCCGCTTCGCGTCCGCTCGTGGGATACAACACCGACGTGCCCGGCCTGGTTCGCGCCCTCGCCGAGGTCGGCATCGACAGGGCCGCGCACGTGACCCTGCTGGGCGCAGGGGCCACCGCGGCATCCGCGCTCGTGGCCGCCGCCGAACTCGGTGCGGAGACCGTGGACATCATCACGCGCACCGTGGCCAGGGCCGACCCGCTCGCGGAGCTCGGCCGGCAGCTCGGGCTCGTCGTCACGGTGTCGGGCCTGACGGCCGCCGCCGCGACCGACCGCGTGAGCGACCTGGTGATCAGCACCATGCCCGGCGACGCCGCTCTGCCACACGAATTCCCGGCCGCCCTCCGCGCGAAGACCTTGCTCTTCGACGTGGGGTACGCGCCCTGGCCCACCGCCCTCGCCACGTCGTGGAACGCGGCAGGCGGCAGCGCCAGGTCCGGCCTCACCATGCTGCTGCACCAGGCCCTGGTGCAGATTCGTATCTTCGTGGCCAACGACCCGTTCCTGCCGCTTCCCGACGAGGAAGCGGTGCTGGCGGCCATGCGCGCAGCCCTGCCCGCTCCCGCCGGCGGGACGGCACCCGGCCGCGCTGTGGAAGGATAGTACCCATGCTTCGTTGGCTCACCGCCGGAGAGTCCCACGGCCCCGAACTCCTCGCTATTGTCGAGGGTTTGCCCGCTGGGATCCCGGTCACCCTAGATGAGATCCGCCTCGACCTTGCGCGCCGCAAACTCGGCTACGGCCGTGGGGCACGCATGAAGTTCGAACAGGACGAACTCAGCATCTCCGGCGGCGTCCGCCACGGTCTCACCCTCGGCGGCCCGGTGGCCCTGCGGATCGGCAACACCGAGTGGCCCAAGTGGGCCGAGGTGATGAGCCCCGAACCCGTTGACCCCGCCCTGCTGGCTCGCGGCCGTGGCGCACCGCTGGTGCGCCCCCGGCCCGGCCACGCCGACCTCGTCGGGATGCAGAAGTACGACTTCGACGAGGCCCGCCCGGTGCTCGAACGCGCCAGCGCTCGGGAGACGGCCGCGCGGGTCGCCCTCGGCGCCGTCGCCCGGGCCTTCCTCGCCGGCCTCGGCATCGAGCTGGTCAGCCATACCCTGTCGATCGGTCCGGTCCGGGTGCCAGAGGGCTCACCGCTGCCGCGCCCCGGAGACGTCGATTCGCTCGACGCCGATCCGCTGCGCTGCTTCGACGCCGCCACCAGCGCGCTTATGGTCGCCGAGGTCGACGCCGCCCACAAGGACGGCGACACCCTCGGCGGCATCGTCGAGGTGCTCGCATACAACCTCCCGCCCGGCCTCGGGTCCTTCGTGCACTGGGACCGCAGGCTGGACTCGCAGCTGGCCGCCGCTCTGATGGGCATCCAGGCGATCAAGGGCGTCGAGGTCGGCGACGGCTTCCTCACCACCACCCGCAGGGGTTCAGAGGCGCACGACGAACTCGTGCAGGTCGACGATGAGATCCTGCGCGCCAGCGACAAGGCCGGCGGCACCGAGGGCGGCATGAGTACCGGAACCGTGCTGCGGGTGCGGGCCGGCATGAAGCCCATCGCCACCATCCCGCGAGCGCTCCGTACCGTAGACATCACCACCAGCGAGGCGGCACCGGCGCACCACCAGCGCTCCGACGTCTGTGCGGTCCCGGCCGCGGGCGTGGTGGCCGAGGCCATGGTGGCGCTCGTGCTGGCCAACTCGGTCTTAGAGAAGTTCGGCGGCGACTCGCTCGGCGAAACCAAGCGCAACCTGGACTCCTATCTCGCCAGCATCCCGGCCAATCTGCGAACCGGCGCGTCCAGCGACGCCACGATCTAGCGTGCTGTTCCTGAGCCCGGAGGCGTCCCGTCCGGCAGACGGCTGGCCGGCAGCCCCCGCACCGGGCCGGGGCCGTGGCGACTCGGTAACGCCGGCGAATGCGGAAACAGCGCGGGACGCTGACGCGCCGCTCTACCCCCTGGTCTTCATCGGGCCGATGGCATCGGGCAAGTCCAAGATCGGCCGCCGGGTCGCCCGCACCCTCCGGGTGCCGTTCCTGGACACCGACACCCTCATCGTTTCCGAGCACGGCCCGATCACCGAGATCTTCGCCGAGCACGGCGAGAGCCACTTCAGGGACCTGGAACGTGCCGCCGTCGCTGATGCCTTGCGGCAGCAGCCGGCCGTGGTGTCCCTCGGCGGGGGAGCCGTGCTCGACGCGGCCACCCGCGACGCGCTGCGGCACACCACCGTGATCTCGCTGAGCACCACCGCCGAGGCCGTGCGCAACCGCACCAAGAACGCCAAGCGGCCGCTGCTGGCAGACGGTCCCGACGCCTGGCAGCGCATCTACGACGAGCGCCGCCCGCTGTACGAGGCGCTGGCCAGCGTGCACTTCGACACGTCGACCAGACCGGTCGACGCCATCGCCGCCGACATTGTGAAATGGGTTAGAAAACAATCGTGACCGACATCATCCCCGCAGAGACCGGCACCACCACCATCACCGTCAGCGGTGTCGACAGCTACCCGGTCCTGATCGGGCGGGGCATCGTCGCCGATGTCGCCGAACAGCTCGGTGACACCGTGAAGAAGGTGCTCATTGTGCACACCTCGCACCTCGGCGCCCGCGCCGTTGCCCTGCGCGAAAGCCTGCTGGATCGGTACGAGGTGCTCATCGCCGAGGTCCCCGACGCCGAACCCGCCAAGCGGGTGGAGGTCGCCGCGTTCTGCTGGCAGGTGATGGGACAGGCCGACTTCACCCGCACCGACGCCGTGATCGGCTTCGGCGGCGGCGCCGTGACCGACCTGGCCGGCTTCGTGGCCGCAACCTGGCTGCGCGGGGTCAAGTTGGTGCAGATTCCCACCAGCGTGCTCGGCATGGTCGACGCCGCCGTCGGCGGTAAGAACGGCATCAATACCGCCGAGGGCAAGAACCTCGTCGGCACCTTCTACGCGCCGGCCGCCGTGATCTGCGACCTCGAGATCCTCGCCGACCTGCCCCGCAACGAGATCCTCGCCGGCTTCGCCGAGATCGTGAAGGCCGGATTCATCCAGATCCCGGAGATCCTCGACATCGTCGAAGCGGATGTCGCCGCTGTCACCGACCCGACCACCCCCGAGTTCCGCCGCGTGCTGGAACTGGCGATCGCCATGAAGGCCCGCGTCGTCGGTGCGGACTTCAAAGAGGCGGGCCTGCGCGAGATCCTCAACTACGGGCACACCCTCGGCCACGCCGTCGAGCACGCAGAACGCTACGGCTGGCGCCACGGCGCCGCCGTCGCCGTGGGCATGATGTTCGCCGCCGAGCTCGCCAGGCTCAGCGGCCGGCTCTCCGACGAGGCCGTGGACCGGCATCGCCGCATCCTGGAGTCGCTCACGCTGCCGACGACCTACCCGGTGGGCCGCTGGCCCACCCTGCTGGCAACGATGCAGCGCGACAAGAAAACCCGCAGCGGAATGCTGCGCTTCATCGTGCTCGATGACATCGGCAAGCCCACCGTGCTCGAGGGTCCGGATGCGTCGCTGTTGTTCGCCGCCTACCAGGAGATCGGCTCCTAGCGCGTCCCGATCTCGTCCGAGGGCCTTCCCGTTTCCGGCAAGCAGCACTAAGTTGTGGATTCCCTGCAACGAACTCCTCGCCATCTGACCTGACCAGGTCGGTGCCCTGTTCAGCGGGTCTCTGTTCGTCGTCACTCCCGATGAAGGGAATGTCCGTTGAAGTCATTGCAGAAGCTCAAAACTGCCGCGGTTGCGGGGCTGTCGGTGTTCGCCCTGGTCGCGCCGGCAACGGTCGAGATCAGCGCGACCAGCGGGACGGCGTCCAGTACGACGACCCAGTTCTCCTCCGGGAACGACGGGCCGCGCTACTCGGCCGGAGCTGCCGGATCCGGCGACACGTACTTTCCCTACGCCGGCAACGGCGGGTATGACGTCCAGGACTACGACCTTGCCCTCCGTTATGAACCACCGGTGGATCCCACGATGCTCACCGGCCGCCTCAATGGCGTCGCGGCCGTCACGCTCCGCGCGACACAGGACCTGCAGTCCCTCAATTTCGACCTGCGCGGCCTGGACGTCGCATCCGTCCGGGTGGACGGCAAGGCCGCGGCACACGGGAAGTCCCACGGCAGGGATAGCGCCGAGTGGACACAGCAGCAGGACGACGCGAACCGTATCTGGGAACTCACCGTCGAGCTGCGGCCGAAGCTCAAAGCAGGTCAGACGACGACCATCGTGATCGAGTACGGCGGTGCCACCGGGCAACCGCTGGACACCACCGGGGCCCTCTACGGCTGGGTTACCACTGCTGACGGCGCGATGGTGGTCAACGAGCCCGATGGCGCGGCTACGTGGTATCCGGTCAACGACGACCCGCAGGACAAGGCGACATACACGTTCCGCCTCACGGTTCCGGCCGGCAAGACCGCGGTGGCGAACGGGTTGCCGGCCGGACAGCCCAAGACCAGGGCAGGGTGGACCACCTGGACCTGGCGGGCCTCGGACCCGATGGCCAGCTACCTGTCGACGGCGAGCGTCGGCGACTACGCCGTTTCCCGAGACGTCGGCCCTGACGGTCTGCCGATCATCAATGCCATCGACGATGGCGTAGCGGGGGAGGACCTTGCCGAAACGACGGCGTCCCTCGCCCTGCAACCCCAGATGATCACGTTCCTCGAGGACCAATTCGGGCCGTACCCGTTCGAGTCGTTCGGGGCGATCGTCGATGACGACTCTGTCGACTACGCCTTGGAGACCCAGACCCGTCCGGTGTACTCCGAGGTCGCGCACGAATCGACAGTGGTGCACGAACTGGGGCACCAGTGGTTCGGCAACGCGGTGTCGCCCGCCGATTGGAAGGACATCTGGCTGAACGAAGGCTGGGCGACCTATGTCGAATGGTTGTGGGCCGAGCATCGAGGCACTGCAGATGTGGCAGACCAGTTCGCCGACACGGTGGCAGAGCTGGACGCGGACAACGGCTGGACGCTCAACATCGCCGACCCGGGTCGCGACGGTCTGTTCGAAAGTCCGGTCTACCAGAGGGGGGCGGCCGCCTTGTACGCGCTGCGTGCGGAGATCGGCGACGACGCATTCTTCGTCGGCGCCCGCCTGTGGCTGACTCGTTACCACGATTCCACGGCCACCACCGAGGACTTCGAAGCCGTCATGGAAGAGAGCTCGGGCCAGCAGCTCGACGCCTTCTTCGACGACTGGCTGCGCGAAGGGGACCGACCGGCCATGCCGCAGCCCTGAGCGTTCGCGGACGCGGATCACCGCGTTACGTGCCTGCACAGTTCCCGCCGACTGTGCCTAGAATGAAGCACCCGACCGGCCGCTGAGCGCAGGTCGCCTACGACCAGCGTTGATCGGAGGTGTTGTGAGCAGCCCGTGGACGATAACTCCTGCCGATTCACCGCTGGGGACGTTCTCCCGGCAGGAACGCCTGCATGAGGCCGCCATCGGGGACCGAACCGACCTGGGCTCCGGTGCCGTGCAGGCCGGGGTACGCCGGCTGGTGCGGGAATCCTGGCAACGCTCGCTCTCGCTGCGCCTGGACCCGCTGACGGCGCAGGCCGCACCGACGCTGAGCGCCGACCAGCTTGCCCGGCTGCGCGCGCAGAACCCGCTGGCCGCGGTGCTGCCGGTGATCAACACGCTGCTGGTGCGGCACGCCGCCGAATTCGGGCTGATCGTGGCGGTGGCCGATGAGACGGGCCGGCTGCTCTGGATCGACGGTGACAGCTCGGTGCGCACCCGGGCCGAGGACATGCACTTCGTGGTCGGCGCCGACTGGTCGGAGGCCCGGGTCGGTACGAGCGCACCAGGCACCGCGTTGGCGCTCGACCACGGCATCCAGATTCAGCGCGCCGAACACTTCAGCCAGCTGGCTCACCCGTTCAGCTGCACCGCCGTGCCCATCCACGACCCGGTCACCGGGGCGCTGCTCGGCGTGATCGACATCACCGGGGGAGACGCCGCCGTGGCCCCGCAGACCCTGCCGCTCGTGGAGGCGGCCGTCGCCGCGCTCGAGGCTGAGTTGCGCATTCAGAGCCTCAGTGCTCCACGGACGGTACCCGCACGCCCGTCGGGCTTCACCGCGCCCGGAATACTATTGAGCGTTCTCGGCACCGAACACGGTGCTCTGCACGGCGCCCAGGGCGTTGACCAGCACAGCATGGACCTCAGTCCCCGGCACGCCGAGATCCTGCTCCTGCTCGCCTGGCACCGGCAGGGCCTGTCCGCCGACAGGCTCGCGGGCCTCCTCAGCGACGAGCACCCGCACGCCGTCGAGAACCTTCGCGCCGAGATGGTGCGACTGCGCCGGGTGCTCGCGGTCAGCCATCCGCAGTTGCGGGTCGGCTCTCGCCCATACCGTCTGGAGACCAGCGTCGACACTGACGCCGGCCGGGTGCTTCGCCTCCTCGCCCGCGGCGCCCACCGGATGGCCCTGGCCGCATACCGCGGAACCGTGCTGCCGGGCTCCGCAGCGCCCGGCGTCACGGAGATCCGCGCCGAGGTGAGCCAGCGTTTGCGCCAGACCCTGCTCAGCGATGCCTCGGCGGAGGTACTGCTCGACTACGCCCGCACCGAGGAGGCCGCCTGGGACTCCGAGGTGTGGCGCGCCTGTCTTCAGCTGCTGCCCGCAAGGTCGCCGCAGCGAGCCGCTGTGGTGGCGAGCCTCACCCGCATCGAGGCCGAGCTCAGCGCGTAGCCGGGTCAGTCGTCAATTCACGACGAACACGAGCACACTCACGAAGGCCAGAGTCCCCACCAGGCACACACTGCCCACCACCGAGATGTGCCGGGGCGTGAGCCGGCCGTGCAGGATCGCCGCGAGCAGGAAGAGCACCGCCAGCACGATCTCGAGGGTCCAGTAGACCGGGCTCGTGGTGTCTGCGATGGTGTTGAGCGCCCAGATGCCCTCGCCCAGGAGAACTGCGCTCAGCGGCGTGACCGCCAGGGCACGCCACTCCGGCGGCGCGTGGCGCACCAGGCTGGCGGCGACGCCCAGCAGCGGCCCGGCGACGAGGCCCACAAGAGTCCAGATCGAGGAGAACGGATCGCCGTCGTCGAACCCTCGCCACTCGGACACGACGCTGTAGGACTCGACGAGAAGCTGGAAGACCACGATGCCGAGGATGGCCGCGAGCAGCGGCCGGGCGCGGCTGAGCCAGACGATCAGGAAACTGAACATCGTCCAGCCGCCGGCAGAGTTGCCCAGCGAATTGATCCAGGGCGGCAGGTACTGCTGCGCGAAACTGGTCAGCCCGCCGATCAGCACCGCTCCGCCGACCGCCACGGCGATGGCCCGCAGCGCCGACGATCGGGTCTCGGCGTGCCACCAGCCGCTGCGCGCGGGCGCCGGCGCGACGAAGCGAGAACTCTCCAGGGTTTCCATGTGGTCAACGCTAGGCAAACCGGGGCAGGCCGGACATCCATCCAGAGGGTGAGCGGGCGCATACCGGAGGATGACCTCGGCCGCGGCGCCGCACCGGGAACGCACCGCAACGTTTCGCAACCTCTGTGTTCCTAGGCTCAGCCCATGGACCGCGAGAACGCGGAGACCATCGACAGAGCCGTCGAACAAGGAGTGAAATGACCGTTTACGCCGCCCCCGGTACGCCGGATGCGAAAGTCACCTTCAAGCCCCGCTACGAGAACTGGATCGGAGGCGAATGGGTACCGCCGGTGAAAGGCCAGTACTTCGAAGACATCTCCCCGGTGAACGGCAAACCGTTCACCGAAGTCGCCCGCAGCACCCACGAAGACATCGACCTGGCCCTCGACGCCGCCCACAAGGCCGCACCGGCGTGGGGCAAGACCACGGCCACGCACCGAGCCGCCGTGCTCAACAAGATCGCGGATGTCATCGACGCGAACCGTGAACTGCTCGCGGTCGCTGAAACCTGGGACAACGGCAAGCCCATCCGGGAGCCGCTGAACGCCGACCTGCCCCTGGCCGCGGACCACTTCAGGTACTTCGCCTCCGCCATCCGTGCCCAGGACGGCGACCACGCCGAACTCGACAACGACACCATGTCGTACCAGTTCCACGAGCCGCTGGGCGTGGTCGGCCAGATCATCCCCTGGAACTTCCCCATCCTGATGGCGGTCTGGAAGCTCGCGCCGGCCCTCGCCGCCGGGAACGCGGTCGTGCTGAAGCCCGCGGAGCAGACCCCCGCGTCGATCCTGGTGTTGATCGAGCTGATCGGCGACATCCTGCCGCCCGGGGTGCTCAACATCGTCAACGGCTTCGGCATCGAAGCGGGCAAACCGCTCGCCTCCTCGAACCGGATCCGCAAGATCGCCTTCACCGGCGAGACCACCACGGGCCGGCTGATCCTGCAGTACGCCAGCGCCAACATCATCCCCTCAACCGTGGAGCTGGGCGGCAAGAGCGCCAACATCTTCTTCGACGACGTGGCGCAGAAGGACGACAGCTACTACGACAAGGCGCAGGAAGGCTTCGTGCTGTTCGCCTTCAACCAGGGCGAGGTGTGCACCTGCCCCAGCCGGGCACTGCTGCACAAGCCCATCTACGACAGCTTCCTCGGCGGCGCCATCGAGCGCACCAAGCTGGCAAAGCAGGGCAATCCGCTCGACACCGACACCCAGGTGGGCGCGCAGGCCAGCAACGACCAGCTGGAGAAGATCCTGTCCTACATCGACATCGGCAAGAAGGAGGGCGCCAAGCTGCTGCTCGGCGGCGAACAGGCCGACCTGGGCGGCGACCTCAGCGGTGGCTACTACGTGCAGCCGACCATCTTCGAGGGCCAGAACAAGATGCGCATCTTCCAGGAGGAGATCTTCGGGCCTGTTGTCGCGGTGACCAGCTTCGACGACTACGACGACGCCATCTCGATCGCCAACGACACCCTGTACGGCCTCGGGGCCGGGGTGTGGTCGCGGAATGGCACCACGGCGTACCGTGCGGGCCGGGACCTGCACGCCGGACGTGTGTGGGTGAACAACTACCACAACTACCCGGCTGGAGCCGCTTTCGGTGGGTACAAGAGCTCGGGTATCGGCCGGGAGAACAACAAGCTTGCCCTGGGGCACTACCAGCAGACCAAGAACCTGCTCGTGTCCTACTCCGAAGACGCCCTGGGGTTCTTCTAGGCCCTGCTGACGGCGGGAAGGCTCGACGGCCGGCCCACCGTCCGTCACCTGGTCTCGGCAGGCTCGACCAACGATTCCCACGCTGGTCGAGCCTGGCGAGACCCCGCACCCCTCAATCCCACCCTGTGGAGGACACCATGACAGACCTCAAGGACCCGCCCCCTGTCGCTGCCGTCGAGGCAAGCATCACCATCCCGGGGGAGACCCGGTCTCGGGTGGCGCTGGCGCAGGTCACCGTCGACCTGCTCCGGAGCCTCTGGGAGGAGCATGGCCCGCTGATGTTCCACCAGTCCGGCGGCTGCTGCGACGGCAGCTCACCGATGTGCTTTCCGGCGGGCGAGTTCATCACCTCCGACCAGGACGTGCTGCTCGGCCGGCTCGACATCGCCGTTGCGGGGGACCCCGAGCAGCTGATCGAGTTCTGGATCTCCGCCGAACAGTTCGAGTACTGGAGCCACACCGCCCTGCTCATCGACACCGTCAAGGGTCGCGGTGGCGGCTTCTCGGCCGAGGCTCCACGCGGTGTGCGCTTCATCATCCGTTCGGAGCTGATGGAGTCATTCAGCGGGTAGGAACGTGACGGTTCAGTTCGGGTTGTGTTGCCTGACCGATAGCGACCCATGACCGGGCGCGACGACACACTTGGCGGCGTAGAGCGGCACTCCGCCGTGCGCCGCTGTCTGGGTGAGGATGAGGACCGCCGCTGACGGATCGATGTTCAGTAGTTGCGCTCGCGTGGGGCCGGCCTCGGTTGCGACAATCTGGCACACCCCGTGTGTGAAGACGTGACCATTGGCCTGCATGGAGGCGAGGAGCGTGCGTGGCTCGGCGGCGATCGCCGAGAGTTCGGACGCGATGCGCTCGTTCACATCACTGAGGTAGCGCCCAGCCGGGAGGTGCTCCTGGACTGTGGCAATGGGACGGCCGTCTTGCAACAGGATGCTCTCGCGGAACCAGGCGTTCGCAGCCGGATCGAGTGCGAGCCGCTGGGACACGAAGTCGGTGACCCCTTCCAACTCGAAGCGCACCGGCTGCACGGTGATGGTGCTGTTCGGGTCGGCGAGGGCGATCTCGAACGGCCGCAGCTGCTCGAGTCCGCCGTGCGGGATGGAGTCGGTGACGAACCGCCCGACCCCTCGACGGGTCACCAGCAACCCGTCTTCTTCGAGGAGCATCAACGCCTCGCGCACGGGAGTGCGGCTGACGCCGAGCGTTGCGGAGAGTTCGGTTTCCCGCGGCAGCATCTCGCCGAGCCGGAAGACCCCAGAGCGGATCCCCTCAGCGAGTCGCGTGTAAACGGCGACTCGAATCGGCTGGCCTGCGGCGAGCTGGAGGTGCTGTTGCAAGAACGAGTGGGATTCCAGACTGGTCGTCACGAGACCTCCTTGTGTGCCCGACGCTATCACGTTTGACATGTGTTTGCAGAGGTATAACCTCATACTGCATACCAGCGTTGCAATCCAGGCAACGCAATCCAGGCGACGCAATCTACACACCGCAGTCCAGACAATGGAGTCCACACATGAGTTCAATCACCGTCAGCACACCCCACATCGATCCGAAGGGGGTGGACATCGCCGAGACCATCCTGCTTCCCGGCGATCCGCTGCGCGCCAAGTTCATCGCCGAGACCTACCTCGACGACATCCGCTGCTTCAACGAGGTTCGCAACATGCTGGGCTTCACGGGCACCTACCGGGGGCGTCCCGTGTCCGTCATGGGCACGGGCATGGGCATTCCCTCCATCTCGCTCTACAGCTACGAGCTGATCCACCACTTCGGGGTCAAAAACCTCATCCGCGTGGGTAGCTGCGGCGCCATGCAGGACGACATGGAGCTCTTCGACGTGGTCATCGCGCAGGGCGCATCCACCGACTCCAACTACCTGCACCAGTTCAACTTGCCCGGTCAGTGGGCGCCGCTGTCGTCGTACCGGCTGCTGGAGCAGGCCAAGCGGGTCGCTGACGAGCGCGGCCAACGCACCCACGTGGGCAACGTGCTCTCCTCCGACGTGTTCTACGGCGCGGATCCCGACGCCCTGGGCCGGTGGACCAGGATGGGCATCCTCGCCGTCGAGATGGAGGCGGCAGGTCTGTTCGCCAACGCCGCGGCCGCTGGGGTCGATGCCCTGGGCATCTTCACCGTCAGCGACAAAATCGGCTCCGACGTCAAGACCACCCCGGAGGAACGGCAGACCGCCTTCACCGCCATGATCGAGATCGCGCTGGAACTCGCCTGATGAGCACCGCAACCCACCCCTCGGTTCTCACCCAGGCATTCAAACCGAGCCGGGCCATCCCCATCCTTCTGATCCTCTTCGTGTTCTCTCTGGTGCTCGATAACGGCTTCAAGTTCCTGTCGCCGGCGCTGGCGGATAGTCTCAACCTTCCGGTCACCACCGTCAGCCTGCAGGCCACTCTGGCCGGGATCCTGATCGGCATCGGCGCCGTGGTCTACGCGGCGCTTGCCGACTCGATCAGCATCCGCAAACTCATCATCTTCGCGATCATCGTGATGACGGTTGGGTCGATCGTCGGCTTCGTTTTCCAGGGCAACTTCTCGATGATCCTGGTCGGCCGGCTGATTCAGAGCGCCGGCCTGGCGGCCGCCGAGACGCTCTACGTCATCTACGTGACCAAGCACTTCAGGGGCGACGAGCAGAAGAAGTATCTGGGCTTCAGCACCGCGGCCTTCCAGCTGTCCCTGCTGATCGGCACAGTCGGAAGTGGCTTCATCGCCACCTACATCGGCTGGGCTGCCTTCTTCCTGGTCGCACTGCTTTCGCTGCTGGCCATCCCGGTCGTGATGCGCACGGTGCCCAAGGAGGCGACGGGCGGCGGCCATGTGGACGTATTCGGCCTGTTCCTGATCGCGGTCTTCGCCACCGGCCTGATCATGTTCATGCAGAACTTCAACCTTTGGTACCTGTTACCGGTTGCTGCCGGGCTGGCACTCTTCATCTGGCACATCCGCACCCACGACAACGCCGTGATCACCAGCGCGTTCTTCGCCAACGCTCAGTACTCACTCATGATCATCGTGGTGTTCATCACCTACTCCGTCCAGCTGGGCTACACCTTCCTGTTCTCGTTCCTGATCTCCGACGTGTACGGCTACAACCTCGGCGAGGTCGCGCTACTGCTGATCCCCGGCTACGTCGCCGCCGTGATTGTGGGCACGCTTACCGGCAAGATCGCTCAGTACCTGTCATCCAAGCAAGCCATCACCATCGCGTTGATCGTGATCGTCATCTCATTGCTGATCCCGGCCGTGCTGGTGGACAAAGGAGTCTGGATCTTCGTGATCTCGATGAGCCTGTTCCCGATGGCCTTTGCGCTGATGTACGGACCGCTCGTGTCGACCGCCATCGAGCGGGTGCCGGTCGCAAATTCCGGTATCGCCATTGGCTTCTACAACCTCACCATCAACATTGCAGTTCCGGTCGGCATCGCCTACACCGCAACGCTGATGAACCTGCAGCCCAACCTGTTGGGCGGCATCACCGACGGTGCCCAGGCATCCTCATACGGTTCGGTGTTGTTGATCCTCACTGGAGTCGCGGCCCTCGGCCTGGTGCTGTACCGCCTCTTCATCGCGGTCATCGAACGCCAGGGCGCCGGGGCGAACACACCCGTTGTGCACGCTGAGTGATCGGCTGTGGCGCAGGAGCAGCCGGGTGGTCGCGCCGGGCGGGCCGCGACCCGGCCGGGCCTAGGCTGGGTGCATGCGCACAGTCCTCGTTCTGAACGGCCCGAACCTCGGACGCCTCGGCAGCCGGGAGCCTGACGTCTACGGCTCCGCCGACCTCGACGACCTGCGGGTGCTGCTCGCCGAAGCAGCTCCGGAGGACGTCGCGGTCGACGTTCGCCAGACCGACGACGAGGCCGAGCTCATCCACTGGCTCTACGAGGCCGTTGACACCAGCACGCCGGTGGTCCTGAACCCCGCCGCCTTCACGCATTACAGCTACGCGTTGCGCGACGCCGCCGCGCTGGTGACCAAAGCGGGTCTCCAGTTGGTCGAGGTGCACATCTCCAACCCGCACGCCCGGGAGACTTTCAGGCACACCAGCGTGGTCAGCGCCGTGGCCACCGGCGTCATCGCCGGATTCGGCTTCGACTCCTACCGGCTGGCCCTGGACCACATCGTGCGCGTGGGCTGATTCGAGGGCTCCGAACGGCGCCCGGAATCGATCCCGCGGGGCGTGTCGGCTACACTCGTCTGAGGCCTCGGCCGCGCACCTTCCCAATTGAATCGAACGGAACACCTCTTCATGGCATCTACCGCCGACATTAGAAATGGCGTCGTCCTCAACATCGACAAGCAGCTGTGGGCCGTCATCGAATTCCAGCACGTGAAGCCCGGCAAGGGCGGCGCGTTCGTGCGCACCAAGCTGAAGAACGTCGTCACGGGCAAGACCGTGGACCGCACCTTCAACGCCGGCGCCAAGATCGAGACCGAGAACGTCGACCGTCGTGACTTCCAGTACCTGTACGCGGATGGCGAGTCCTACGTGTTCATGGACGTCTCCGACTACGACCAGCTCACGGTGTCCGCCGCTGTCGTCGGCGATGCCGCCAACTTCATGCTGGAGAACCAGGCTGTGACCGTGGCCCTGCACGACGGCAACCCGCTTTACGTCGAGCTGCCGGCATCCGTCGTCCTCGAGATCACCTACACCGAGCCGGGCCTGCAGGGCGACCGCTCCACCGGCGGCACCAAGCCCGCCACCGTTGAAACCGGCTACCAGATCCAGGTGCCGCTGTTCCTCGAGCAGGGCACCAAGGTCAAGGTCGACACCCGCAACGGTGACTACCTCGGCCGCGTCAACTAGTGAGCGCCCGCACCAAGGCGCGTAAGCGCGCCATCGACATCCTGTACGTCGCCGACATCCGCCAGACCACGATTGAACAGTCGCTGGCCATGGAGGCCGAGCGTGCCGCCAACGAGCCGGCCCGCATGGTGTCCTGGCTCTACGCCCGCGACATCGTGGACGGTGTCGTGGACCACCGCGACGAGATCGATGAACTGATCGAGACGTACTCGCAGGGCTGGACGCTGTCGCGGATGCCCACGATCGACCGCGCGATTCTGCGCATCGGCATCTGGGAGATTCTCTACAACGACGCCGTGCCGCACGCCGTCGCGATCGACGAAGCCGTCGAGGCCGCCAAGGTGCTCTCGACGGATGACTCCGCCGGGTTCGTCAACGGGCTCCTCGGGCGCATCGCCCAGACGGCGCCCTCGGCGTAAACGCCAGCAGTATCGGCTTGAGCATTACGTAGTGCCGCACCGGGCGCATCCGCCCGGTGCGGATCGACGAGGGGGAGCACATGACGGACCGCACTGACGGAAGCACTGGGGAGTACCCGACCGGAGAGTCGGGAGACCAGCAGGTGTCGCCGCCGGTCGGACCCCCCTCGCCGCCGGTGCCGTACGGTGCGCCCGCCCCGCACGGCGCGGCGGCTCCGTACACCGTCGGTGCCGTGGCGCCCCGCACGAACACATTGGCGATCGTGTCGCTCGTGACAGGATTCTGCTGCTCCATCGCGGCCGTGGTCACCGGTCACATCGCGCTCGGTCAGATCAAGCGCACCGGCGAGGCGGGAAGGGGCCTGGCCATTGCCGGGCTCGTGCTCGGTTACGCGAGCATCGCCATCACGACCCTGCTGCTCATCCTGGCTCTGGTCTTCGCCGCGGCAGTGAGCGCGTTCGTCGCCAGCGTCAACGGCGCGACCTCCTCCTCGACGTACACGGCGACGCCGGTTCCGGCCCCGTCCGGGGAGACGTCCGGGCAGACCGGAGCGGCCTACTTCGATGAGGGCTACCTGCAGGTGGGCACCGGAACGACCGTGGTGGACCTCTACATCGACCCGATGTGCCCGTTCTGCGGGCAATTCGACCTCGCCAATGGCGACACCCTGGCCGGTCTCGTCGAGGACGGCAGCATCACCCTGCGTCTCTACTCGCTCACCTTCCTCGACCCGACCTCCCAGGGCACCGAATACTCCACCAGGGCCTCTGCGGCGCTGACCTGCGAAGCAGCGCTCAACCCGGAGTCCACGCTCGACTACCTGTCGGCGTTGTTCGTCAACCAGCCCACCGAGGGCACCACCGGGCTCAGCGACGATGAACTCGTGGCACTGTCCAGCGGCAGCGAATCGATCTCGGAATGCGTCAGCAGCGAGCGGTACCAGGCCTGGTCGCAGCAGAACACAGATCTCGCGGTCTCCGGCGGCATCCAGGGCACGCCGACTCTCCTCGTCGACGGCAGCCGGTACACGGGGCCGATCGACGACCCACAGGCCGTCGCAGACTTCATCCTGGGCGCCACCCTCTAGCCTGCGAATCAGATTGTCAGCGTGATACTCGGCACGATGCCGGCGATCGACGCCCACAGCTTCACGTCGTCTCCGGGTTGGGCAACGTACTGGTTGCCAGACCGGTCCCGGCGCTCGAACGAGATCTGCGCCTCCAGGGCCACGCCCAGTGCGTAGGTGCGCGACCCCCGCAACTGCAGGGTCGCCGAAAGGTCGGTGAAGGCGTGGCGTTGTGAACTGATCGCCGAACCGCCCTTGCCGCTCTCGTCGAAGGCGAAGAGGGTTCGGGAGCCGAACGGGCTGAGCAGCTCCCACGCCCCGGTGATCGGGTCGATCTCCCAACCCGCCACATACGCCGTGCCCCGGTATGAGAACGCCGCGAACCCGATCGGCCCGGCGGGCAGGAACCACCAGCGGCTCTCCGCCACCAAATCCACGGAAGCGGTGACCGTGACCGATGAGAGGCTGGCGCGGGGCACGAGCGTGACGCCGGTGCCGGCGAAACCGATGTAGCCAGAGTCCATGGAGGATGCGTTCACCCAGCTGAACAACCGCCCGGTTCGTTCCGAGGCCTCGCTGCCGTCCGGACCGCCATCCCGGCCATTGGCCCACCGGTACCGAAACCGGTGATCGTCGGGGGCTGGAGAGCTCCAGTAGGTGCGATAGTCGGCGTCGGCGGGGATGTATAGATCGTCCGGCCAGGCGACGACGAAGGGCGAGCGGGGGCGAAAGTAGTTCGCGAACAGGGCCTCCCGATAATTCCGCACTCCCACGAGTGTGCGAGCCCGGTCTCCGGTGTTGGTCTCGACCTCTCGGTGCGCCGCTTCGATCTCGCGTCTGCGCACGAAGCTGATCGGTCCGGCCGGGGCGCCGACCTCCGACTCGACGTTGGATGGCTGGCGCACCTCCGAATGAGCGGTCGATGCGTCTTCGGTGGCTTCACGCCGGTTCTGGCGATGCGTACTGACGGCCTCTGGCTTCGGCACGGTGCTGTCGGCAGCCCCTGGGTGCGGTTCCGGAGTTCGGGCCACGTCAGCGTCCGGCGGCTTGCCGGGCGGGTCGCCATCCTGATTGGCAGGGCCCTCCGGGTCGGCGGGACTCATCAGATCGCCTCCTTGCGCCAGGGCGCGATGGTCATAGCGGCGCGCTGTGTGGTGTCACAAGGCAGGGTAATCAACCTGGCGGCCTTCCGCGAGGTGCCCATGAACGTCCTCCACGTCCAGCGCGGTTCCGGCGGTCAGTGTGGGTGTTGAGCGCCGTCCGCGGTGAGAAACGCATTGCGCTGTTCGATGAGCCGCCGCAGGTAGGCGGCCAGCACCAAACGCTCCACGATCCGGCCGAGGATTCCCCATGGCGCCGCGAACGACACCCGATCGATCATGAGAGTTCCGGTTCCGTGCGGGTGAAAGAGGTGCTCGTGGGTGAAATAGCGAAACGGCCCGCGAGTCTGTTCGTCGGTAAAGCTGCGCGGCGGGGTCATCGCGGTGATTCGGTTGGTCATCTGCAGGGGGAGACCCCAGTGCCGGGCCCGCCAGGTGACGTCCTGATCCAGGCCGATCAGTCCGCCCGTCACACCACCGACCGCCTGCTCCCGGGATCGGGACATGGATTCAGTGTGGGCCGTGATGTCCCTGGCCAGATCGAAGAGATGCTCAGGAGCCAGCACCGACACGGTGCTGCATTCGAACGAAACGGCCATGGCGCACAACCTATCAGCGTGCCACGGGCTGACAGCGTGCCACGGGCTGACAGCGTGCCACTGGCTGAGAACGTGCCACCCTGCGGTTCACCCTCCTCCCGATTGGGGCGGATCCGAGATCGGCCCGGCTCAGAACGGCGGCTCCGAGATCGGCCCGGCTCAGAACGGCGGCTCCGAGATCGGCCCGGCTCAGAACGGCGGATTGTCGGGCACCGGTGGCGTCGGGTGCCGCTTCGGCCGATGCCTGGGCAGCAGGTAGCTGTCATCGGCGGGCCGCTTCCGGGTGGTCGGCCCCACCGTCGGTGGCCGCGGCCGGGGTGGTCCCATCGGGTTGGCCGGATCGGTACGGTAACTGCGCTGCCCCGGGGAAGTCCACAGCAACACGCCACCGGGTTCCTGGGTCACCCGCCACTGCGAGAGGTGTTTGAGCCGGTGATGCGGTTCGCAGAGGTGGGCGAGGTTGTCGCTGTCGGTTCGGCCGCCGTCGGCCCACGGGTCGGTGTGGTCGACGTCGCTGGTCACCGCGGGGCGGGCGCAGCCGGGGAACCGGCAGGTTTCGTCGCGCACCCGGAGCCACTTCTTCATGGCTTTGGTGTTCTTGTGCTGGGTTTTTCCCAGCGAGAGCACCACCCCGGTCTCGGGGTGGGTGAGCAGCCGGGTGAAGCTGGGTGCGTGGCCGGCGATCTCCCGGGCGGTCTCGGGTGAGATCGGCCCGTACCCTTCCAGGGTGGCGGGTTCGTCGTCCAGGCCGAGCAGGGTCAGCACGGGCACGGTGATCATCACCGTGCCGCGGATCCCGGCGCCCATCCCGTCCGGCGTGATCCCGTCCAGCAGCAGCGCCCGGGTGACATCGGCGCGGAGCTGGTCCAGGGTGCGGGTCGGCAGCTCCTCGGCCGGGTCCTGACCGATTTCGGCTGTGGGGTCGCCGATCTTCTTCAGTGACACCGCCATGGCGTTGATCCGGTCGTAGGCGGCTCTGGTGTCGTGTGCGGTGCCGTACCAGTGCAGCCAGCCCATCCCGTCGGCGGCCGCTTCCCAGCGGCTGTGCCGCTGCGCGAGGGCCTGTGTGCTGCGGGTCACGATGGACTCCGGGTGCAGTTTCTCCCGCAACCGGTGGGCCTTGGTGATGAAGCGGCCCACCGGCAGGCGTTTGGCGTGCGGGAGCACGGCTTCTTCGAACGCGGCCTGGTGCTCCATCGGGAGGGTGTCGAGCTGTTCGAGCAGGGCCAGGGCGTGCCGGTAACTGATCTGCCCGGCCGCGAGAGCGTCGAATGTTGCCGGGGCGGTGTAGCTGAGCGCGCGGCCCTGGTCCATCCGGCGTTCCACGGTGCGTTCGGCCACGTGGATCAGGCAGGCCAGCTCGCTCACCACGGTGCGCCGGGCGACCTCGGGGTTGCCCCAGCGGGTGAACGCGGCCGCCCGGGCCTGATCGGCGGTCATCGTGGCCGCGTTCTGGTCGGCGGCCCGGATGCCCTCCAGGTCGCCGTGCAGCCTCGAGGCGACCTGAGGTTGCTCGCTCCATTCCTGCAACTCCACCAGCTTCGCGGCGTAGCGGGCCTCGGCGGCCGCGATCGAGCGGTACTCGGCGGCGGCTTCCTCGGTGATCTGGGCGAGTTCGACCCGGACTTGTTCGTCCAGGTTGGGCTTCGGAGAGTAGTCGTCATCGTCCGAAGCCGGCGGTGGTGCCACATCAGGGCTACTCATGCTGAGATCGTCTCACCTACCACCGACACTGCCGCCTCCCCGGGACCGTCGGCTCGGGCGGGTGGCCCGGCGGTCAGGGGAGCGACGCGGGATGCTAGGGTCTAAAGGTACCTAAGACCTACTTTAAGAGCCGTCCTGTGAGACGGGAAAGGAGGTCGGTTTGACGGAGCGCACTGTGCTCACCCAGGCTGACATCACCCGAGCGTTGACTCGGATCTCGCACGAGATCCTGGAGTCCAATCGAGGAGCGGAGAACCTGGTCATTCTGGGCATCCCCACCAGGGGAGTGGCCCTGGCCAAACGCATCGCCGAGATCATCCAGCGCATCGAACCCGCATCCGCAGCCGTGCGCGTCGGGTCCCTCGACGTGACGATGTATCGCGACGACCTCGCCCACACCCGCACGCGCACGCCCTCACCCACCCAGGTGCCCGGCAGCATCGACGGCGCGACGGTGGTGCTCGTCGACGACGTTCTCTACTCCGGCCGCACCATCCGCGCCGCCCTCGATGCCCTGGGCGACCACGGTCGACCCAGCGTCGTGCGCCTGGCCGTGCTGGTGGACCGCGGGCACCGGGAACTGCCGATCCGCGCCGACTTCGTGGGCAAGAACCTGCCCAGCGCCAGCCACGAACGCATCAACGTGCATGTGACCGAGGTCGACGGCGACGAGTTCGTCAGCATCGACGGCGGAACCGAGCCGCACGAGAACACGGAGACCGTCGCATGAGGCACCTGCTCTCCACCAAGTCGCTCAGCCGCGACGAGGCCATCACCCTGCTCGACATCGCCGAAGACATGGCGGATGTGGCCAACCGCGAGGTCAAGAAGCTCCCGACCCTGCGCGGCAAGACCGTGGTGAACCTCTTCTTCGAGGACTCCACCCGCACCCGGATCTCCTTCGAGGCCGCCGCCAAGCGGCTCAGCGCCGATGTGATCAACTTCAGCGCCAAGGGCTCCAGCGTCTCCAAGGGCGAAAGCCTGAAAGACACCGCTCAGACCCTGGCCGCGATGGGCGCGGACGGCGTCGTCATCCGACACCCCGCCTCCGGCGCCCCCCAGGTGCTGGCCGGCAGCGGCTGGATCGACGCGGGCATCATCAACGCCGGCGACGGCACCCACGAGCACCCCACCCAGGCGCTGCTCGACGCGTTCACCATCCGGCGCCGCCTGCACGGCCGTGCCTCCCGCGGTCGTGGCCTCGACGGTGTCACGGTCACGATCGTCGGCGACATCCTGCACTCCAGGGTCGCGCGCTCCAATCTGTGGCTGCTCGACACCCTCGGCGCCCACGTCACCTTCATCGCCCCGCCCACCCTGGTGCCCGCAGACACCTCCGGCTGGCCGGCCACCATCGGCTACGACCTGGACGCGGCCATCGACGCCGGCCCCGACGTCGTGATGATGCTGCGCATCCAGGCCGAGCGGATGAACGCGGCGTTCTTCCCGAACAGCCGCGAATACTCCCGCCGGTGGGGCCTGGACGACGAGCGTTTCGCCCGCCTGTCGTCGCATAGCATTGTCATGCACCCCGGACCGATGAATCGCGGCCTGGAGATCTCCTCCGCCGCGGCCGACTCTGAACGGTCCACCGTGCGCGAACAGGTCGCGAACGGGGTCTCCGTACGAATGGCGGCGTTGTACCTGTTGCTTTCCGGCGACCGAGAGGACCACTGAATGTCGATCGAACGCTACCTCGTGCGCGGAGCCCAGCTCAGCAACGGCACCACCACCGACCTGCTCCTCAGGGACGGCCGCATCACTGAGATGGGTGCAGGCCTCTCGGATGCCGATGCCACCGTGATCGACGCCCACGGCCTGATCGCCCTGCCCGGCCTGGTCGACCTGCACACGCACCTGCGCGAACCCGGCTACGAGCAGAGCGAAACCGTGCTCACCGGCAGCCAGGCCGCCGCCATCGGCGGGTTCACCACGGTGTTCGCCATGGCCAACACCTCGCCGGTGCAGGACACCGCCGGTGTGGTCGAGCAGGTTCTGGCCCTGGGGGAGAGCGCCGGCTATGTCACCGTGCAGCCGATCGGCGCCGTCACGGTGGGCCTCGCCGGTGAACGCCTCGCCGAACTCGGCGCCATGGCCGCCAGCCGCGCCAACGTGCGGGTCTTCTCTGACGACGGCTTCTGCGTCTCTGACCCGCTGCTGATGCGCCGGGCCCTCGAATACGTCAAGGCCTTCGACGGGGTCGTCGCCCAGCATTCCCAGGAACCGCGCCTCACCGTGGGCGCGCAGATGAACGAGGGCGCCCTGTCCAGCGAACTGGGCCTCACCGGGTGGCCGGCCGTGGCCGAGGAATCGATCATCGCTCGCGACGTGCTGCTGGCCGAACACGTGGGCTCCCGCCTGCACGTCTGCCACCTCTCCACTGCCGGCGCCGTCGACGTGGTGCGCTGGGCCAAGGCTCGCGGCATCAACGTCACCGCCGAGGTCACCCCGCACCACCTCATGCTCACCGAGGACCTCGTCGTCGGCTACGACGCCCGCTACAAGGTGAACCCGCCGCTCCGCCGCCGCGAAGACGTCGAGGCCCTCCGCCAGGGCCTGGCCGACGGCACCATCGACATCATTGCCACCGACCACGCCCCGCATCCCATCGAAGCCAAGGACTGCGAGTGGGACGCCGCCGCCAACGGCATGGTCGGCCTCGAATCAGCCCTGTCCGTGGCGCACGCCGCCGTCGTGGAAACCGGCTTCCTGGATTGGAACGACCTGGTGCGGGTGCTGTCGACGACTCCGGCTCGCATCGGCCGCATCCAGGGCCAGGGCCAACAGCTCACCGTCGGCGCTCCCGCGGAACTCACCCTCTACGACCCCAGCGCCCGCCGGGTGTTCGGCCGGCAGAACCTGATCGGCAAGGGCGTCAACTCGCCCTACCTCGAGATGACGTTGCCCGGCCAGGTGATGGCCACCTTCCACCGCGGCTACGCCACCGTGCTCGACGGCGTGCTGCGGAGCCCCGCGCAGGTCGACGCCGCCCGGGCAGCCCTGCTGCGGAGCACCCATGAGTAGCCGCACGGTCGCCGCGGTCATCACCGCGCTGGTCCTGATCGCGGTGCTGCTGCTGATGCTGCGCTCCTGGCGCCGGCGCACCAAACGGGATGCCGGGCTGCCCGCCGGCTACCCGCAGCCCGCCGAACCCGGACGGGAGCTGGCCTCCGCCGCAGCCCTGTACGTGGCCACCACACCCCGGGACACGCCCCTGGAACGACTGAATATCCCCGGCCTGGGCTTCCGCGCCCGTGGCGGCGTGTCAGTCACCGAGCAGGGCGTGCTGCTTGAACTCGCCGGCTCGCCCGCACTGTTCATTCCGGCGGATGCGGTGCAGATCGTCGCCGACGCCACCGTGGCCATCGACAGGGTCGTCGAACCCGGCGGCCTGATGCTGCTCGGCTGGCGACTGAACACGTCGGGCACGTCGGGCACATCGGCAACGTCCGGCACGTCGGACGCGGAGACGCCCATCGAGGTCGACAGCTATTTCCGCTTCAGCGACCCCGTCGATCGCCGCGCACTCAACGAGGCGATCAGATCCATCACAACAGACCGTGGCAAGACCGCACCTGGCACAACAGAATTCGGCACCGAAGAAAGTGAGGTGTAGCCCGTGAGCTACCCAACAACCACACCGGCCCCGGCCGTGCTCGTCCTCGAAGACGGCAGTCGCTACCTGGGACGTGCCTACGGCAGCCACGGCCAGACCCTCGGCGAGATCGTCTTCGCCACCGGCATGACCGGCTACCAGGAGACGCTCACCGACCCGTCCTACGCCGGCCAGATTGTGCTGATGACCGCACCGCACATCGGCAACACCGGCGCCAACGACGAAGACATGGAATCCTCCCGCATCTGGGTCGCCGGCTTCGTGGTGCGCGAACCCGCCCGGGTTCCCTCCAACTTCCGTTCGCAGCGCACCCTCGACGCCGACCTGGAGTCGGGTGACATCGTGGGCATCAGCGGCATCGACACCCGGGCGATCACCCGCCACATCCGGTCGCTCGGCGCCATGCGCAGCGGCATCTTCTCGGGGGAGAGCTTCAACCTCTCCGAGGGCGAACAGCTCGAACTGGTGCGGGGCGGCGCCAGCATGCGCGGCCGCAACCTCTCCGACGAGGTCTCCACGGTCGAGCCGTACTCGCTGCCCGCCAAGGGCGAACGCATCGGCTCGGTCGCCGTGCTCGACCTCGGCGTCAAGACCTCCACCCTCAACTACCTCGCCGAGCGGGGCTTCGAGGTCTTCGTGCTGCCGCAGTCGGTCACCGCGGAGCACGTGCTCTCGCTGAACCCCTCGGCCCTGTTCTTCTCGAACGGCCCCGGCGACCCCGCCGCTTCGGACGCCCACGTCACCCTGCTGCAGGAAGTCATGCGCGCCGGCGTGCCCTACTTCGGCATCTGCTTCGGCAACCAGCTGCTGGGCCGTGCCCTCGGCTTCGGCACCTACAAGCTGCCGTTCGGCCACCGCGGCATCAACCAGCCCGTGCTCGACAAGGCCACCGGCCGGGTGGAGATCACCTCGCAGAACCACGGTTTCGCGGTCGACATGCCCATCGAGGGCATCAGCGAGTCCAAGACCGGATTCGGTCGGGTCGAAGTCAGCCACTACAGCCTCAACGACCAGGTCGTCGAGGGCATCCGGTGCCTGGACATCCCGGCCTTCTCGGTGCAGTACCACCCGGAGTCCGCGGCCGGCCCGCACGACGCCAATTATCTTTTCGACAGGTTCAGGGATGTGGTGGTCGCGCACGCGGCCGCCGGAGCAGGAGACGCCAAGTAATGCCCAAGCGCGACGATATCAACAGCGTCCTCGTCATCGGAAGCGGCCCGATCGTCATCGGTCAGGCCTGCGAATTCGACTACTCCGGCACCCAGGCCTGCCGCGTCCTCCGCGAGGAGGGCGTCCGGGTCATCCTGGTCAACTCCAACCCCGCCACCATCATGACCGACCCCGACTTCGCCGACGCGACGTACATCGAGCCGATCACCCCGGAGATCCTCGAAACCATCATCGCCAAGGAACGCCCGGACGCGATCCTGCCGACGCTGGGCGGCCAGACCGCCCTCAACGCGGCGATCGCCCTGCACGAGCGCGGCATCCTGGAGAAGTACAACGTCGAGCTGATCGGCGCCAGCTTCGAGGCCATCAACAAGGGTGAAGACCGCCAGATCTTCAAGCAGCTGGTGCTCGACGCCGGCGCCGATGTGGCCAAGTCCTACATCGCCCACACCGTGGAAGAGGCCGTCGGCTTCGCCGAGGACCTCGGCTACCCGCTGGTCGTGCGCCCCTCCTTCACCATGGGCGGGCTCGGCTCCGGCTTCGCCTACACCGAAGCAGAGCTCCGCCGCATCGTCGGCGACGGCCTGCACCAGAGCCCGACCACCGAGGTGCTCCTGGAGGAGTCCATCCTCGGCTGGAAGGAATACGAGCTCGAGATGATGCGCGACACCGCCGACAACACCGTGGTCGTCTGCTCGATCGAGAACGTCGACCCCGTCGGCGTGCACACCGGCGACTCCATCACCGTCGCCCCTGCGCTCACCCTCACCGACCGCGAGTACCAGAAGCTCCGCGACATCGGCATCGACATCATCCGCGCCGTCGGCGTCGACACCGGTGGCTGCAACATCCAGTTCGCCATCGACCCCGCCAACGGCCGCATCATCGTGATCGAGATGAACCCCCGGGTGTCGCGCTCCTCCGCGCTGGCCAGCAAGGCCACCGGCTTCCCGATCGCCAAGATCGCCGCCAAGCTCGCCCTCGGCTACCGCCTCGACGAGATCCCCAACGACATCACCGGCGTCACGCCGGCCAGCTTCGAGCCCACGCTCGACTACGTCGTCGTGAAGGTGCCCCGGTTCGCGTTCGAGAAGTTCCCCAAGGCCGACCAGCGCCTCACCACCACCATGAAGTCGGTCGGCGAGGCCATGGCCATCGGCCGGAACTACGCCTCCGCCCTGCAGAAGGCCCTCCGCTCGCTCGAAAAGCGCGGCTCCTCGTTCCACTGGGGAACCGAGACCCGCTCGGTCGAGGAACTCCTCGCCGTCGCCGAGGTGCCCACCGACGGCCGCATCGTCACGGTGCAGCAGGCGCTCCGCAAGGGCGCCACCATCGAGCAGCTCTTCGAAGCCACCAAGATCGACCCGTGGTTCCTCGACCAGATCGTGCTCATCAACGAGATCGCCGACGCCGTCGCCGCCTCGGCCACCCTCGACACCGAGATCCTCCGCACCGCCAAAGACCACGGCTTCTCCGACGCTCAGATCGGCGAACTGCGCGGCTTCGGCGAAGCGGATGTGCGCAAGGTCCGGCACATCCTCGGCGTGCGCCCGGTCTTCAAGACCGTCGACACCTGCGCCGGCGAGTTCCCCGCCCTCACCCCGTACCACTACTCGAGCTACGACCAGGAGACCGAGGTCGTCCCCAGCGACCGCCGGAAGGTCGTCATCCTCGGCTCCGGCCCGAACCGGATCGGCCAGGGCGTGGAGTTCGACTACTCCTGCGTGCACGCCTCGTTCGCCCTCTCCGAGGCCGGCTACGAAACCATCATGATCAACTGCAACCCCGAGACGGTCTCGACCGACTACGACACCAGCGACCGGCTCTACTTCGAGCCGCTCACCCTGGAAGACGTGCTCGAGATCATCCACGCCGAAAGCCAGAGCGGCGAACTCGTCGGCGTGGTCGTGCAGCTCGGCGGCCAGACCGCGCTCGGCCTGGCCAAGGGCCTCGAGGCCGAGGGCATCCCGATCCTGGGCACCTCGCCCACCGCCATCGACCTGGCCGAGGAACGCGGACTGTTCAGCGGCATCCTCGCCGACGCCGGCCTGCTCGCGCCGCGCAACGGCGTGGCCACCGACTACTCGGGCGCCGTCGTCGTGGCCGAGGAGATCGGCTACCCGGTGCTCGTTCGCCCCAGCTACGTGCTCGGCGGCCGCGGCATGGAGATCATCTACGACAGCGCCTCTCTGGCCGACTACTTCACCCGCATGCAGGGCCAGGGCATCATCGGCCCGTCGCACCCGCTGCTGGTGGACCGGTTCCTCGACGACGCCATCGAAATCGACGTCGACGCCATCTACGACGGCCACGAGCTCTACATCGGCGGCGTGATGGAACACATCGAAGAGGCCGGTGTGCACTCAGGCGACTCCAGCTGCACCCTGCCGCCGGTCACCCTGGGCCGCGCCGAGATCGACCGGGTGCGCGACGCGACCCTCGCCATCGCCAAGGGCATCGGGGTGCGCGGCCTGCTCAACGTGCAGTTCGCCATCGGCGCCGGCGTGCTCTACGTGCTCGAAGCCAACCCCCGTGCTTCCCGCACCGTGCCGTTCGTGGCGAAGGCCCTGGGCATCACCCTCGCCAAGGCCGCCTCGCTGATCATGGTGGGCAGCACCATCGCCGAGCTCAAGGCCGATGGCAAGCTGCCGCTGGTCGACGGCTCCAGGGTGCCGATGGACTCCCCGGTCGCCGTGAAGGAGGCCGTGCTGCCGTTCAATCGGTTCCGCACCAAGGAAGGGCTCATTGTCGACTCGGTGCTCGGCCCGGAGATGCGTTCCACCGGTGAGGTCATGGGCATCGACCGCGACTTCCCGCGGGCGTTCGCCAAGAGTCAGCTCGCCGCGTACGGCGGAATCCCGCTGACCGGTACCGTCTTCGTGTCGGTCTCGGACCGGGACAAGCGCGCCGTGATCCTGCCGATGCTGCGCATGCAGCAGCTCGGTTACACGATCATGGCCACCGAAGGAACCGCCGAAGTTTTGCAGCGAAACGGAATCGGGGCCACAGTGGTGGCAAAGTTCAGCGAAAAGGCCGATGAGTCCGTAGACACCGTCGTCGACCTGATCCGACGCGAGGAGGTGCAGATCGTGATCAACACACCCAACGGTCGCACCGCCAGGGCGGATGGCTACGAGATTCGCGCCGCGGCCGTGGCCGGTGACCTGCCTCTGTTCACCACCATCGCCGAGCTCTCCGCCGCCGTCGGGTCGATCGACTCGATCCGCACCGGCTTCGAGGTCACCAGCCTGCAGGAATACGCGACGACGCGGGCGGCGGCGCTGTGAGCCCAGCCGGACCGGACGACACACCCGACACCTTCGGCGAACGCCTGCACGGTGCCTTCGGACGGTTCGGCCGGCTCTGCGTCGGCATCGACCCGCACTCCTGGTTGCTGACCGACTGGAACCTCCCAGACAACGCGGACGGCGCCGAAAGCTTCGGCCGGCAGGTGGTTGCGGCCGCAGCGGGCCGCGCCGGCATCATCAAGCCCCAGGTGGCCTTCTTCGAGCGCTTCGGCTCCGCCGGCTACCTGGCGCTCGAACGGGTGCTCGCCGACGCGCGGGCGGCCGGTCTGCTGGTCATCGCCGACGTCAAACGCGGTGACCTGGGCACCAGCGTGGAGGCCTACGGCCAGGCCTGGCTCAGCCAGGGGTCACCGCTCGAGGTCGACGCCATCACCGTGAACCCGTACATGGGTGTCGGTTCGCTCGCGAGCACCGTGGAGCTCGCCGCCGACGCGAGGAAGGGACTGTTCTTCCTGGCCGCCACCTCCAACCGGGAGGCCGCCGACCTGCAGCAGGCCATCCTGGGCCACGGCGCGCACGCCGGCCGTTCGGTGGCCGCGTCTGTGCTCGACGAGGTCGGCGCGATCAACGCCGACCGGGCGTCCGGTGGGTCCCTCGGCTCCGTCGGAGTGGTGCTCGGTGCCACGGTTTCCCTGCCCGATTTCGGCATCGACATCACCGCTCCCGCGGCCGCCGTGCTCACTCCGGTGCTCGCGCCGGGGTTCGGTCACCAGGGTGCGAATCCCGCCGATCTGGCGAGTTTGTTTGGCGGATACGCGCAAGGCGTTATCGTGAGTGAATCGCGCAGCGTTTTATCCGCCGGTCCCGCCCGTGTGGCCGATGAGATAACACGCCGAGTAACCGAAGCTGGAGCGACCCGTGGCTGACAATCGCCCTACCCCACCCGACGTCGACCGCGTCGCGGCGTCCCGCGCCGCCGTGGCGGCCCGACGTGCCCGCGCCGCAGTGAAGGCGCAGGTGGCCGCCGGTGAGCGCACCTCGCTCGACGTGCTCGCCGCCGCCGTCAAAGACCCCAACGGTGTCGAAGGACGCCTGCGCGTGACCGAGCTCCTGGTGAGCATCCCGGCCATCGGGGTCACCAAGATGCAGCGCATCATGACCCGGCTGGAGATCTCTCCATCCAAGCGTCTGGGCGGCCTCGGCAAGCATCAGCGTGACCGGCTGCGCGACTTTCTCGCCGCCCGTCCCACCTCCCGCAGGGGAGCGGCCGACTCTAAGCTCGTCGTCCTCGCCGGACCGACAGCGGTCGGCAAGGGCACCGTTGCCGCGTACATCCGCGAGCACCACCCTGAGGTGCACCTGTCGGTGTCCGCGACCACCAGGGCGCCGCGCGCCGGCGAGGTCGAGGGCGTGAGCTACTTCTTCGTCGACGACGCCGAGTTCGACCGGATGATCGAGGCCGGCGATCTTCTCGAATACGCCACCGTGCACAACGCCTACCGTTACGGCACCCCGCGCGGCCCGGTCGAGGCCGCCATCGCAGACGGCCACAGCGTGCTGCTCGAAATCGACATCCAGGGCGCCCGTGCCGTGCGCCGGGCCATGCCCGAGGCGCGCCTGGTCTTCCTGCTGCCGCCCACCTGGGAAGAACTTGTGCGCCGCCTGATCGGTCGCGGTACCGAGGATTCGGCCGAACAGAGCCGCCGGCTGGAGACCGCGAAGCTCGAATTGGCCGCTCAGGGCGAGTTCGATTACCGTGTCGTGAACACCGACGTGGCCGAAGCGGCCGAAGAAGTCGTAGACTTGATGCAGATTCGCAAGACAGCGACGCCGTCGTAGCGCCCGCCGTACTTGAATTCCTCGCGTCGAATAGGCGCATCATCGCGGTTAACGCCACGGTTTCCGGACACGGAAACCCCCGGTGACACCGCGTAGCCCGTACATTTTGCTTGAACAGCATGAAGGAGTGTGACAGCGTGCCCAACAAGCCCACTGGCATCATTGACCCGCCCATCGACGACCTGCTCACCAAGGTCGATTCCAAGTACGCCCTGGTGATCTTCGCCTCTAAGCGCGCCCGCCAGATCAACGACTACTACGCAGACCTGCACGAAGGCAGCCTGTTCGACAACGTGGGACCGCTGGTCGACTCCACCGTTGACGACAAGCCGCTCTCCGTGGCGCTGCGCGAAATCAACGAGGACAAGCTCACCTCGAAGCCCATCGTCGAGTAACACACTCGCACTCACGTAAGCGCGCAGGATGTCGACTGGTCGCACGATAGTCGTCGGGATAACCGGCGGCATCGCTGCATACAAGGCCGTCAATGTCGTGCGCGCTTTCGTGTTGCTCGGGGATGACGTGCACGTCGTCGCCACTGAAGCCGCCCTGCGCTTCGTCGGCAAGCCGACGCTGGAGGCGATCTCCCGCAACCCCGTGAACACCGATCTCTACGAGGGCGTCGCCCAGGTGCGCCACGTGGCCATCGGCCAGTCCGCCGACCTGATCGTGATCGCCCCCGCCACAGCCAACAGCATCGCGAAGATCGCCCTGGGCCTGGCCGACGACCTGCTCGGCAACACCATCCTCGCCAGCACCGCACCGCTCGTGATAGCGCCGGCGATGCACACCGAGATGTGGAACAACCCCGCCACCGTGGCCAACATCGCCACCCTGCGTGAGCGCGGGGTGACGATCGTTGGGCCTGGCAACGGGCGGCTCACCGGCTCGGACTCCGGCCCCGGCCGGATGGAGGAGCCCGACACCATCGTCCAGGCAGCCCTGGCCGCCCTGGACTCGCGTCGTGCGGGCAGCGCAGTGCCGCAGGACCTGGCCGGGCGCCGCGTGCTGATCAGCGCCGGCGGCACCCGCGAACCCCTCGATCCCGTGCGCTTCCTCGGCAACCGCTCCAGCGGGCGCCAGGGCGTGGCCCTCGCCGAAGCGGCCCTGGCCCGCGGCGCCGCCGTGACCCTGGTCGCCGCGCACCTCGAGGTGCCCGTGCCCACCGGCATCGGGGTGCACGCCGTCAGCAGCACCCTCGACCTGCAGCAGGCCATGCGGGAGGCCGCGGCATCCGCCGACATCGTCATCATGGCCGCCGCCGTCGCCGACTACCGGCCGGCCGCTGTGCAGGCCGACAAGATCAAGAAGGACGTGGCGGGGGACAGGCTCTCGCTCGAACTCGTGCGCAACCCCGACGTACTCGCCGGCCTCGCGCTGGCCAGGCAACCCGGCCAGCTGATCGTGGGCTTCGCCGCCGAAACCGAGCCGGACGACCTGCTGCGCCGGGAACTCGGCCGCACCAAGATCCAGCGCAAGGGCTGCGACCTGCTCGTGCTCAACCGCGTCGGCTGGACCCAGGGTTTCGCCACAGAGGGTAACGAGATCGCCGTGCTGAACAGCGCCGGAGATATAGTGATGGAGGCCTCCGGAACGAAGTTGTCGGTGGCCCACCGTATCCTCGACAGCATCGTCGGCACGATGGCCACTGGCCTCCATGAGGTCGCTCCCGCTTCCTGAGCCGGCGTTGTCAGGTCGCTCTTCGATCGGGCCTGCGCGCCCTCGCACCACCACCACACCGAAGCACATTTACCCACAGAATTGAGACGCACCCCGATGAGCGAACTTCGCCTCTTCACCTCGGAGTCGGTCACCGAAGGCCACCCTGACAAGATCTGCGACCAGATCTCCGACAGCATCCTCGACGCTCTCCTCACCGAGGACCCGCAGAGCCGGGTGGCCGTGGAGACCCTCGTCACCACCGGCCTCGTGCACGTCGCCGGTGAGGTCACCACCGCCGGCTACGTCGAGATTCCCTCCATCGTGCGCAAGTGCATCACCGACATCGGATACGACTCGTCCGACGTCTGGTTCGACGGCCGGTCCTGCGGTGTCGAGATCTCCATCGGCGGCCAGTCCCCTGACATCGCCCAGGGCGTCGACGACGCCTACGAGAGCCGCGAACAGGACAGCCTGGACGACTACGACCGCCAGGGCGCCGGCGACCAGGGCATCATGTTCGGCTACGCCACCCGCGAGACCCCCGAACTGATGCCGATCCCGATCTGGATCGCCCACCGCATGGCCGAACGCCTCGCCGAGGTACGCAAGTCCGGCGAGCTGGACTATCTGCGCCCGGACGGCAAGACCCAAGTCACCATCGGGTACGACGGCATCGTGCCGCGCACCGTGGAGACCGTGGTGCTCTCCACCCAGCACGCACCCTCCGTCACGACCGAGAAGCTGCGCGCCGACATCGCCGAGCTCGTCATCCGCCCCGTGCTGGAACGCGTGGATCTGGACGCCAGCGCCCTGCGCACCCTGGTCAACCCCACCGGCCGCTTCGAGATCGGCGGCCCGCAGGGCGACGCCGGGCTCACCGGCCGCAAGATCATCATCGACACCTACGGCGGATCCAGCCGGCACGGCGGCGGGGCGTTCAGCGGCAAGGACCCGTCCAAGGTCGACCGCTCCGCCGCCTACGCCATGCGCTGGGTCGCCAAGAACGCCGTCGCCGCCGGACTGGCCGAACGGCTCGAGATCCAGGTGGCCTACGCCATCGGCACCGCCTCACCGGTGGGCCTGTACGTGGAAACCTTCGGCACCGGCGCCCTGCCGGAGAAGGACATCACCGCGGCGATCCGCGAGGTCTTCGACCTGCGCCCGGCAGCCATCATCAAGGACCTCGACCTGCTGCGCCCGATCTACGCCCAGACGGCGGCCTACGGACACTTCGGCCGGGAACTGCCCGACTTCACCTGGGAACGCCTCGACAGGGTCGACGACCTCCGAAGCGCCGCCGGACTCTGACCCCACTAGATCTGAGACCACCAGATTCGCAACGAGAGGGGCCGCAGATGACTCGCACCGGCCTCATCGCGAGGGTGCTGATCGACTCGCCCCTGCCACAGCTCGACCACCTCTTCGACTACGCCATCCCCGACGAGCTCGCCCCCCTCGCCCAGCCCGGAGTACGGGTGCGAGTTCCGTTGCGCTCGGCCAACCGGGTGGCCGACGGCTATCTCATCGAGGTCATCGATCCGAACGACCAGCCCGCCGCACCGGTGAACTCGGCCGGCCAGGCGACCCTCGACGGCAGCGGGCCGGACATCGTGCCGGACACCGGGTTCAGCGGCACACTCAGCCCGGTCGACTCCATAGTGTCCGCGGTGCCCGTGCTCACCCCGCCCGTCTGGCGCCTGGCCAGACGGCTGGCCGACCGCGCGGCGGGCAACGCGAGCGACATCATCCGGCTCGCGGTGCCTCCGCGCGCCGTTCGGGTGGAGAAGGCCTGGCTCGCCGGCCGGGCCGCCGAGGCCGCCGAATCAGCTGCCCCGGCGGCACCGAGCCCGCCCGCACAACCCCCGGCTGCCGCGGCGACGTTGGCCGCCCCCGGCTTCGCCGAGTACCCGCCCGAGACCCTGGGCACCATCGTGGCGGAGCGCCTTCGGGTGTGTGTCGCCGCAGTGCCGACCCTGGTGCGCCTGCCGGCCACCCCTGGCGCGGCGGACGCCGCCCCCGGCGCGAGTGCTGACGGCAGCACCGTGGGCACCTGGGCTGTCACCATGGCCGAACTGGCGGTGTCGGCGCTGCGACAGGGCAAGAGCAGCATCCTCGTGGTGCCCGATTTTCGGGACCAGGACCAGCTGCAGGCCGCCCTGGCTGTCGTCGCGCCCGCAGACGCCGTCGTGCGGGTCGATGCCAGGCAGAGCAACCCCGATCGCTACCGCGGCTTCCTGACGCTGCTGGAGGGCCACCCGCGCATCGTCGTCGGCAACCGCTCTGCCGTGTACGCCCCGGCCCACGACCTCGGGCTCATCGTGCTGTGGGACGACGGAGATCCGCTCTACGGCGAACAGCTCAGCCCGTACGTGCACGCGCGCGACGCCGCCCTGATCCGCCGCGAGGCGGCCGACTGCGCCCTCGTGCTGATCGGGCACTCCCGAAGCGTCGAGACCGAGCGCCTCATCGAAATCGGTTGGCTGCGCGCCGTGCACCCCAGCCGCGACAGCCACCCCAGGGTCATTCCCACCACCTTCCAGGCCGAACCGGATGCCCAGGCCAGGGCGGCCCGCATCCCCTCGGCCGCCTGGCTCGCCGCCAAGGAAGCCGTGCGCACCGGTCCGGTCCTGGTGCAGGTGGCCAGCCCTGGCTACGCGCCGATGCTCGCCTGCCGGTCCTGCGGGCAGTCCGCCAGGTGCACCAAATGCCAGGGGCCGCTCGCGCTCGCCCACGCCACCGCCACCCCCGCCTGCCGCTGGTGCGGCCACCTCGCCGCCGGCTGGCGCTGCTCGCACTGTGAGGGCACGGTGTTCCGCGTGGTCACCGTGGGCACCGGCCGCACCGCGGAGGAACTCGGCCGGGCCTTCCCCGGCTCCAGGGTGATCGTCGCCGACGGCGAGCACACTGTGCAGACCCTCGGCCCCGAGCCGGCGCTCGTGATCGCCACCCGAGGCGCCGAGCCGATTCCCCGAAACGGCTACAGCGCCATCCTGCTGCTCGACGGCGAACGCATGCTCGCCCGCGAGTCCCTGCGTGTCGGCGAGGACTGCCTGCGCTGGTGGGCGAACACGGCGGCGCTGGCCGCACCCGGCGCCCCCGTGATGCTCGTCGGGGTCGGCGGGGCTCTCGCCCACGCCCTCAACACCTGGCAGCCAGGCCCCTATGCGGCGGCCGAGCTCTCCGACCGCCGGCAGCTGCGGTTCCCGCCCGCCGTTCGCGTGGCCTCGGTCACCGGCAGCAACGCGGAGGTGGCCGCCGCCCTCGAATCCCTGGCCGAGCTGCCCGGCCTGGACGTGCTCGGGCCGGTCAGCCACGAGGCCGCCGGACCGGGCCAGAAGACCGCCGGGCCCCCGCTGGTGCGCGCCATCGTGCGGTTCGGCTACCCGGACGGCGACGAGGTGGCGCGCACCCTCAAGGCCGCGATCGTGCGGAACGCCGCCAGCCGGCGGAAGCCCAAGGGCGCCGCTTTCCGTCCTGCACCTACACTCAGAGTACGATTCGACGACCCGGAGCTGCTGTAAATGAAACTCGTCTTCGCCGGGACCCCGCCGGTCGCCGTGCCCAGCCTGTCGCTCCTGGCGGCCTCGGGGCACGAGATCGCCGCCGTGGTCACCCGCACCGATGCCGCCCTCGGCCGCAAGCGCGTGCTCACCCCATCGCCCGTTGCGGCCGCCGCGGGTGAACTCGGCCTGCCCGTGATCAAGGCCAACCGTCTCGACGCCGCGGCGACCGCGGCGATCACGGCCCTCGACGCCGACCTCGGCGTTATCGTGGCCTACGGCGGCCTGGTGCGGGAGCCCCTGCTCTCGGCACCGCGGCTGGGCTGGATCAACCTGCACTTCTCCCTGCTGCCGCGCTGGCGCGGGGCGGCCCCCGTGCAGCGCGCCATCATGGCCGGAGACACCAGCACCGGCGCCGCCGTCTTCCAGCTCGTCGCCGAGCTCGATGCCGGCGCCGTCTTCGCCCAGTTGGAAACCCCCATCGGCCGGCACGCGACCGCAGGCACGCTGCTGGAGAGCCTGAGCCAGAGCGGCGCCGCCCTGTTGCTCCAGGTCGTCGACGCCCTCGAGGCCGGCACCGCCCTGGCCGTGCCGCAGACCGGTGAGGTGACCCTGGCCCCCAAGCTGACCCTCGACGACGCCCGCATCGACTGGAGCCTGCCCGCCGACACCGTGCACGCGATCATCCGCGGCGTCACCCCAGAGCCCGGTGCGTTCACCGAGATCGCCGGCTCCAGGCTCAAACTCCACGACGTCGCGGCGACACACGGGCACTCCGGTCAGACCGCCGGGCACATCACCGAAATCGACAAGAAGGTTCTGATCGGCACCGGCACGGCGCCCCTGGAACTCATCAATGTACAACCGGCAGGAAAAACCCCAATGAAAGCAATCGACTGGTGGCGCGGAGTGGCAGCAACCGAGGTGATCGCCTCGTGAGCGGTTCAGGCCAGGGCGGTTCCGGCCGGGACCGCGCGCCGCGCCCGGATCGTGCCGCCCGCCAGGACCGGGCGCCCCGCCCGGACAGCGGCCGACCGACCTACATCGTGCAACCCGCCCGCCGCGTGGCCTACGAGGTGATCGAGGCCGTTCGGGAATCCGACGCGTACGCGAACCTGCTGCTGCCCACCCGCATCCAGCGCGCGGCGCTGAACACCGCGGATGCCGCCCTGGCCACCGAGCTCACCTACGGCACCCTGCGCATGCAGGGCTTCTACGACAGGGTCATCGCCGAAGCCGCCGGCCGGCCCGTCACGGCCATCGACCCCGCTATCCTCGACGTGCTCAGGCTCGGCGCACATCAGCTGCTGGCCACCAGGGTCGCCACCCACGCGGCCGTCAACGAATCCGTCGAACTCGCCAGGCAGGTGGGCTCCCGCTCCGCCACGGGCTTCACCAACGGCGTGCTGCGCGCGATCGCTCGGGTCAGCGCCGACGAGTGGCGCGAACGCATCCTCGCCGACACCACCACCCCGGACGACGCCCTCGCCGCCCTGTACTCCCACCCGGTCTGGGTGGTCCGCGCGTTCCGGCAGTCCCTGCGCCAGGAAGGCCGCGAAGCCGAACTTGAAGCGCTCCTGGCCGCAGACAACGCCGCCCCGCGGGTGAACATGGTCGCCCTGCCCGGACTGGCGGAAATCACCGCGGAACTCGGCGAGCCGAACGACTTCTCGCCCACAGGGTTCGTACTCGCCGGGGGAGACCCGCACCACCTGATGAAAGACAGCGATGGCCGCCTGCGGGTGCAGGACGAAGGGTCCCAGCTCGCCGCCCTCGCGCTCAGCCGGGCCCGGCCGATCGTGGAGGGGGAGCGCTGGCTCGACCTCTGCGCCGGCCCCGGCGGCAAGGCCGCCCTGCTCGCCGCCGAGGCCCTGAACGGCGGCGCAACGCTCGTCGCCAACGAGGTCGTGCCGGCCAGGGCGCAGCTGGTGCGCGCCGCCCTCGCGGCCGTGCCCGCCGACGTGCCGGTCTGGGAGATGGACGGCACCTGGGTGGGCGAAGACCAGCCGGAGGCCTTCGACCGAATCCTGCTCGATGCCCCGTGCACCGGCCTCGGCGCCCTGCGCCGCCGCCCCGAGGCGCGCTGGCGGAAGCTCCCCAAGGACGTCGCCGAGCTCTCCGACCTGCAGTCCGCTCTGATCCACGCGGCTCTCGGCGCCCTCAAGCCCGGCGGGATCCTGGCCTACGTCACCTGTTCACCGCACATCGCGGAGACGCGGGGGATCGTGGCGACGGCTCGCAAGGCCTGGGGCGACAAGGTAGTGGCACTGGACACCGCAGCGGTGTTGCAGGGCCTCACGGTGCATCCGCTCGACCTGGCCGGCGACCCCGGCAGCGTGCAGCTGTGGCCGCACCGGCACGGCACCGACGCGATGTTCATCACCCTGCTGCAGCGTCAGGCCGACTGAGCCCGTGCGGAGTGGACCATTCGCTAGGGTAGAAAAATGGTTACCCGGATCAACCCGAGCATTCTGGCCGCAGACTTCGCCAACCTGGAGCGGGAATTAGGCCGCATCAGCACGGCGGACCTGGCGCATGTCGACGTCATGGACAACCATTTCGTACCGAACCTGACGCTCGGGCTGCCGATCGTCGAACGCCTGTTGCAGGTCTCGCCGATCCCACTGGACCTGCACCTGATGATCGACGACCCTGACCGCTGGGCCCCCGCCTACGCCGAGGCGGGTGCGTACTCCGTCACCTTCCATGCCGAGGCCGCCGCGGATGCCGTCGGACTCGCCAGGCGCCTGCGCGACATCGGCGCCCGGGCCGGCATCGCCCTGAAGCCCGGCACGGCCGTTGAGCCCTACCTCGACCTGCTCGACGAATTCGACCAGGTCCTGGTGATGACAGTCGAACCAGGGTTCGGCGGCCAGAGCTTCATGGCCTCGACAATGCCCAAGCTCAGCCTGCTCGCCGATGCCGTGCGCGAGCGCGGCCTCGACGTGTGGCTGCAGGTCGACGGGGGCATCACCGAAGACACCATCGCCCAGGCCGCGCAGGCCGGCGCCAACACCTTCGTCGCCGGCTCCAGCGTCTTCAACGGCGACCCGGCCGGGCAAATCGCCAGGCTGCGTGCGGCCGCCGCCCTGCACACGCACACCCACTAACCGCAGCTCGCCGTCGCACAGGCCCGTGGTTCGCCCGTGGCGCCAGACGACAGGCGAGGGCCGCAGGCGACAGACGCCAAGCCGCATCCGCCATGACTGGCCCGGTTTTGCTAGTGAGTGGGCCTGGCGCATTAGCAAGAGTGGGCCAGTCATGTTCGGGTGCCTGGGGGTTGCGGCGTGGAACTCGGTGACTGGCCCGGTTTTGCTAGTGGGTCGGCCCGGTGCACTAGCAAATGTGGGCCAGTCATGTTTGGGTGCACCTCGTGGTGGGGAGCTCGCAACCGGGCCCGTGCACCCTCTCGAACCAGCCGTGCCGAGGGGTCCGCTCTCGCGGAGCCGTGCGGACCGGTAACCTGTACGAGTGAAAACATTCGACGACCTGTTCGCTGAGCTGAGCCAGAAGGCCGTAGACCGGCCGGAAGGCTCCGGAACCGTCCGCGAACTCGACGCCGGCATCCACGCGATCGGCAAGAAGATCGTGGAAGAGGCCGCCGAGGTCTGGATGGCCGCCGAGTACCAGAGCGACACCGAAACTGCCGAAGAGATCTCGCAGCTGATCTACCACCTGCAGGTCATGATGGTGGCGAAGGGGCTTTCCCCCGAGGACGTCTACCGACATCTGTGATGTTGTCTCCTCGCGCATCCCACCCAGAACCTTCGGACAGCCCCACACTTTGGAAAGACTGACATGTTGAGAATCGCCGTGCCCAATAAGGGCTCGCTCGCCGAAACCGCCGCCCAGATGCTGAGCGAGGCCGGCTACAACGGCCGCCGCGACCCGCGCGACCTGGTCGTGGCCGACCCGCACAACGACGTGGAGTTCTTCTACCTGCGTCCCCGCGACATCGCCACCTACGTCGGCAGCGGCGCCCTCGACGTCGGGATCACCGGCCGCGACCTGCTGCTGGATTCCCGTTCCACCGCTGGCGAGATCGCCAGCCTCGACTTCGGGGACTCCACCTTCAGGTTCGCCGGGCCCGCCGGCCGCTTCGCCGAACTCACCGACCTCGAGGGCCTCCGCGTCGCCACGAGCTACCCCGGCCTGGTCGGCAGCTTCCTCGCCGGCCATGGCGTCACCGTCGACCTGGTCACCCTGGACGGCGCCGTCGAATCCGCCGTGCAGCTCGGTGTGGCGGATGCCGTCGCCGACGTCGTCTCCACGGGTTCCACCCTGCGCAAGGCCGGCCTGCAGATCTTCGGCCCGGTCATCCTCGAATCCACCGCTGTGCTGATCACCTCCGAGAACGTGAACCCCGGCATCAACACCCTGCTGCGCCGTCTGCAGGGTGTGCTCGTGGCCCGCCAGTACGTGCTCGTGGACTACGACGTGCACGTCGACAACCTGGACGCCGCCTGCCAGGCCGCGTCCGGGATCGAATCGCCCACGATCTCGTCGCTCCGCGACCCGAACTGGGTGGCCGTGCGCGTGATGATCCCGCGCCTGGACACCAACAGCGTGATGGACCGGCTCTACGAACTCGGCGCACGCGCCATCCTGGTCACCTCCATCCACAACGCCCGGCTGTAGCGGTATCCTCACCAGGCACGATCCCAGGAACAGGAAAGTGGACACGCACCCATGAGCCTCGCCGTCAGAGTGATCCCGTGCCTCGACGTGGCCAACGGCCGTGTCGTCAAGGGCGTCAACTTCCAGAACCTGCGCGACGCCGGCGACCCCGTCGAGCTTGCCAAGCGCTACTACGAGCAGGGCGCAGACGAGCTGACCTTCCTCGACGTCACCGCCACCGTGGATGACCGCTCCACCACCTACGACGTCGTTCGCGCCACCGCCGAGCAGGTCTTCATCCCGCTCACCGTCGGCGGCGGCATCCGCAGCGTCGACGACGTGTCGCGGCTGCAGGCCAGCGGGGCGGACAAGGTCGGCGTGAACAGCGCCGCCATCGCCAGGCCGGCCCTGATCTCCGAGATCGCCGACAGGTACGGCGCGCAGGTCCTGGTGCTCTCCCTCGACGTCAAACGCAGCCAGCGCACCGCCTCCGGCTTCGTGGTCACCACCCACGGCGGCCGCACCGAGACCGACCTCGACGCCCTCGCCTGGGCCCGCCAGGCCATCGACCTGGGTGCGGGAGAACTGCTGGTGAACAGCATCGACGCCGACGGCACCAAGGCCGGCTTCGACCTCGAGCTGATCACCATCATGCGCGAGCTCAGCAGCGTGCCGGTGATCGCCTCCGGCGGCGCCGGCCGGGTGCAGGACTTCCCGCCGGCCATCGCGGCGGGAGCCGACGCTGTCCTGGCCGCCTCCGTCTTCCACAGCGGAGACCTGACGATTGGCGATGTCAAGCGTGAGCTTGCCGACGCCGGAATGGTGGTGCGCCGATGAACGTCGACGCCGCATTGGACTCCGCCCGCTTCGACGCCACCGGGTTGCTTCCCGCCGTGATCCAGCAGTGGGACACCCGGGAGGTGCTGATGCTCGGCTGGATGGACCGCGAGGCCCTCAAGCGCACCCTCACCGAGGGCCGGGTCACCTTCTGGTCCCGCAGTCGACAGGAATACTGGCGGAAGGGCGACACCTCCGGCCACGCCCAGTTCGTGCGCTCCGCGGCCCTGGACTGCGACGCCGACACCCTCGTCGTGCAGGTCGAGCAGATCGGTGCGGCCTGCCACACCGGAACGCACACCTGTTTCGACGGGCGCGGCATCGACGTGACCGGACTCATCGCTCCGGACGCCGACGCCGAGGACCACCGATGAGCGCCGGCTCGACCACCCTGGCGGCGTTCACGGGCCTCCTCGGCGAGCACCGGGTGATCCCGGTGATCCGGGAACTCTTCGCCGACGGTGAAACCCCCGTCGGCATCTACCGCAAGCTCGCGGGCGGCACCCCGGGCAGCTTCCTGCTCGAATCCGCCGAACAGGGCGGCATCTGGTCGAGATTCTCCTTCGTCGGGGTGTCCTCGTTCGGCGTGCTCACCCAGACCGGCGACGACACCGCCTGGCTCGACTACGGCATCTCGGCCGAGCGTGCGTTCGGCGGAGCCAACGACCTGGCGCCGCTCGAGGCGCTCGCCTACCTCTATGAGCGCTGGCAGACGCCGCGCCTGGACGAGCACCCGCCGCTGACCGGGGGACTGGTCGGCTTCATCGGCTGGGAAGCCATCCGCCAGATCGAGCGGCTGCCCAACCGGCCGCCGGCGGACTACGACGTGCCCGGCCAGGCCTTCAGCTTCGTGGCCGATCTCGTGGTGATCGACCACAAGTTCGGCACCGTGCAGCTGATCGCCAACGTGCTCAACGACGGCATCGACCCCACGGATGCCCTGTGGCCCGCCGCGCAGGCGCGCCTCGACGCGCTGCAGACCCGGCTCACCCAGCCGGCCGAGGCCTTCGTGTCCACGGTGGACATGTCCACCCCGGCCTCGCCGCAGCACCGCACCGAACGGGACGACTTCCTCGCCGCCGTCGGCACGTCCAAGCAGCACATCGTCGATGGCGACGTGTTCCAGGTGGTCATCTCGCAGCGGTTCGACCAGGAGTGCACGGCAGACCCGATCGACGTCTACAGGGTGCTGCGCAGCCTCAACCCGAGCCCGTACATGTACCTGCTCAGCCTCGAGTCGACCGCGGCGGAACCGTACTGGATCGTCGGCTCCTCGCCCGAGGCCCTGGTGAAGGTGGCGAACACCCGCGTGTTCACGCACCCGATCGCCGGGTCGAAGCCGCGCGGGGCCACCCCCGACGCCGACGCCGACTTCGAAACCGAACTGGCCAAGGACCCCAAGGAACGCGCCGAACACCTCATGCTCGTCGACCTCGCCCGCAACGACCTGCTCAAGGTCTGCCGCGCCGGCTCGGTGGAAGTGACCGAGTTCATGCGCATCGAACGGTTCAGCCACATCATGCACCTGGTCTCCTCGGTCGAGGGCGACCTGCTGCCCGAGATGACCGCGATCGACGTCTTCAGGGCCACCTTCCCCGCGGGCACCCTCTCGGGGGCGCCGAAACCACGGGCGCTGGAAATCATCGACTCGCTCGAACCCACCCAACGCGGCGTGTACGGGGGAGTGGTGGGCTACTTCGGCTTCGCCGGCGACGCCGACCTCGCCATTGCCATCCGCACCGCCACGATCATGAACGGCGTCGCGCACGTGCAGGCCGGCGGTGGCCTGGTCGCGGACTCAGACCCGGCGTCGGAGTACCAGGAGTCCCAGAACAAGGCCGCCGCGCCGCTTCGTGCCGTAGCCGTGGCCAACTCGATGACCCGGGTGTACTGAATGACCGCGTCTCGCCGCATCAAGCCGATCCTGATCCTGGCGGTGATCGCCGCGAGCGGTCTGGCGCTCCTGGCCTGGACCCAGGTCTGGGCCAGCGTGCGGCTGGCCGCCGACGGCGACCCGCAGCAGGTCCTCGAGGTCACCGGCACCATCGCCGCCCCTGGCCTGACCGCACTGGCCCTGGCCGGGCTCGCCCTGGCCGGGGCGCTCACCATCGCCGGTGTGCTGATCCGCATCGTGCTCGGCCTGTTGGAAATCCTGCTCGGGGTGAGTGTCATCCTCTCGGCCGCGTTGGCCCTGACCGACCCGATCGGCGCCAGTGCGGCAGCGGTGACCACCGCAACCGGCATCGCCGGCACCGACTCCACCCGCTCGGCCGTGAGCAGCGCCGCACTGACCGTCTGGCCATACCTGGCCCTCGCCGCCGGCATCCTGATGGTCGCCGTCGGCGTGGTGATCTGCGTCACCGCTCGGCGCTGGCCTGGGCCGACCAAACGCTACGAAACCACCCGGTTCGAGCCCGTGACGGATGCCGCCACCGGGCAGACCCGCCCGCGCGACGCCGTCGACGACTGGGACGGCCTGACCAGGGGCGACGACCCCACGGTCTGACCCCGCACGCCGGCGATGCCGCCGGAGCCGGGGGTCAGCCCCGGCAAGCTAGAATTGTCCAGCACGCCCCTTGACCTTAGGAGAACCATGAGCTTCGAGTCGGCAGACCCCGGCCACGGCCACTCGACCGCGGCCTGGACCGCAGTCACCATCATGCTGATCGCATTCAGCATCGGCACCGTCGCGTTCTTCTTCGAGGTCGTCTGGCTCGTGTGGGCGTCCGCCGCCCTGCTCCTGGCCGGCCTCGTCGCCGGCTGGATCATGGCCAAGGCGGGCTACGGCGCGGCGTCGGTCGACGGAAGCCACTGACTGAAGTGCCCTCCGACCTTCTGGCAGAACTTCTCGCCGGCTCGCTAGCCGATGCCGACACCCGCCGGCTGGACCGGCCCTTCGCCGCCCTCGAGGCCGAGGCGCTCGCTCAGGCGCCGGCCCTGGACGCCTTGCACGCCCTCGCGCCGGCCGACCGGGTGAAGATCATCGCCGAGGTCAAGCGGGCCAGCCCGTCCCGGGGCCCCCTCGCCGAGATCACCGACCCGGCCGCACTGGCCGTGTCCTACGAATTCGGTGGCGCCAGCGCCATCAGCGTGCTGACCGAGGGCCGCCGGTTCCTCGGGTCCCTGAGCGACCTCGAGCAGGTCAGAGCCTCCGTGTCGATCCCCGTGCTGCGCAAGGACTTCATCGGCACCGCGTACCAGGTGCTCGAAGCCCGTGCCGCCGGGGCCGACCTCGTGCTGCTCATCGTCGCGGCCCTCGACCAGGCCACCCTGGGCGCCCTGCACACCCTGGTGCTCGAGCTGGGCATGACCCCGCTGGTCGAGACTCACAGCGCCGATGAGGTCGACCGCGCCCTGGACGTCGGAGCCAACTTGGTCGGCGTGAACGCCAGGGACCTGAGCACCTTCGAACTCGACCAGAACCTCTTCGCGAGCCTGGCCGACCGCATCCCCGCCGGCGTCGTACGCGTGGCGGAGTCGGCGGTCAAGACCTCCGCGGACGTGGCGCACTACCGCGCCGCGGGCGCCGACGTCGTGCTGGTCGGTGAAGCCCTCGTCACCAGCGATCCCATTCTCACCCTCAACGAATTCCTGGCGGTATAAATGTCCAGCGCAACCGAATCCCTCCGCGCCCAGTCCGGGCCCTACTTCGGCGACTTCGGCGGCAGATTTGTTCCCGAGTCCCTGGTGGCCGCTCTCGACGAGCTCTCGGCCGAGTATGCCCTGGCCAAGGCCGACCCGGCCTTCGCGGCCGAACTGTCCGAGCTGCACCGCACCTACACCGGCCGGCCGTCGCTCATCACCGAGGTGCCCCGGTTCGCCGCGCACGCCGGCGGCGCCCGCATCATCCTCAAGCGTGAGGACCTGAACCACACCGGCTCGCACAAACTCAACAACGTGCTCGGCCAGGTGCTGCTCACCAAGCGCATCGGCAAGAAGCGCGTCATCGCCGAGACCGGCGCCGGTCAGCACGGCGTGGCCACCGCCACCGCCGCAGCACTCTTCGGGTTGGACTGCGTGGTCTACATGGGCGAGGTGGACACCGAGCGGCAGGCGCTCAATGTTGCCCGCATGCGCCTGCTCGGCGCAGAGGTCGTCTCGGTGAAGACGGGCTCCCGCACCCTCAAGGACGCCATCAACGACGCCATGCGCGACTGGGTCACCAACGTGGAGACCACCAACTACGTGTTCGGCACCGTGGCAGGGCCGCACCCGTTCCCCGCCATGGTGCGCGACTTCCAGAAGATCATCGGCGAAGAGGCCAGGCAGCAGGTGCTCGACCTCACCGGCCGACTGCCCGATGCCGTCACCGCGTGCGTCGGAGGCGGTTCCAACGCCATGGGCATCTTCCACGCCTTCCTCGACGACCCTGAGGTGGCGCTGTACGGCTACGAAGCCGGCGGGGAAGGGACCGAGGGACTGCGGCATGCCGCGACCCTCACCAAGGGACGCCCCGGCGTTCTGCACGGTGCCCGCAGCATGATGCTGCAGGACGAAGACGGCCAGACCATCGAATCGCACTCGATCTCCGCGGGCCTCGACTACCCCGGTGTCGGCCCTGAACACGCCTGGTTGTCCAGCATCGGCCGGGCCACCTACCTGCCCGTCACCGACGCCGAGGCCATGGACGCACTCAGGCTGCTCAGCCGCACCGAGGGGATCATCCCCGCCATCGAATCGGCCCACGCCCTCGCCGGCACGCTGGAGCTCGGCAAGAAACTTGGACCCGACTCGATCATCCTCGTCAACCTCAGCGGCCGCGGCGACAAGGACATGGAAACCGCCGGCCGCTACTTCGACCTTCTCGACGCTGGAGCGCAGCAGCTGTGATGACCACGAGCCCCACCCGCACCGGCACCGGTGACATCCTCAGCAGCGTCGAAGCGACGATCGCCGCCCGCCGCGCCGCCGGCGGAGGCGCCCTGATCGGCTACCTGCCGGTCGGCTTCCCCACCCTCACCGAGAGCATCGACGCCGCCGTGGCGATCGCCAGGAGCGGTGTCGACATCATCGAGCTCGGCCTGCCCTATTCCGACCCCGTCATGGACGGCCCCGTCATCCAGGCCGCCACCCAGCAGGCCCTGGCCAACGGCTTCCGGCTGCGGCACGGTTTCGAAGCCGTCGCCGCGATCACCGCGCAGGTCGACACGCCGGTGCTCATGATGACCTATTGGAACCCCGTGCTGCAGTACGGCGTTGACCGATTCGCCGACGACCTGGCCGCCGCGGGCGGCGCCGGCCTGATCACACCGGACCTCATCCCCGACGACGCGCAGAGCTGGCTGGAAGCCAGCGAACGAGCGGGCCTGGACCGGGTCTTCCTGGCCGCCCCGTCGTCCTCCGACGAAAGGTTGGTGCAGGCGGTCACCCAGAGCCGGGGCTTCGTCTACGCCGTGTCCACCATGGGCATCACCGGCGCCCGCTCCGACGTCGACTCGGCAGCCCGGGTGCTGGTCACCCGCCTGCGCGAGGCCGGTTCCAGCAGCGCCTGCGTGGGCCTGGGAATCTCCACGCCCGCCCAGGTGCGTGAGGTGCTGCAGTACGCCGACGGCGCCATCGTCGGGTCAGCGCTGGTGAAGGCACTCGCCGACGGGGGAGTCGCCGCGGTGGCGACCCTCGCGGCGGAACTGGCCGCCGGCGCCCGCGACATCCGCGCCGCCGTCTAGCGTCAGCCGTTCCGTCGCTGACCCATCCGCACGAAAAACTCGCTCCGCCCAATAGGGTAAATTGTCCGAGGCGGTCGACCGACCGGCTCGAAGTGACGCACGCGTCACGATGAAAGGTTGTTGTGGTGTCGTTTCCCCTGAGCATTCCGAGCCCTGAGTGGAGCTACTTCGACCTGGGGCCGTTCCGCATCCACGCGTACGCGATCTGCATCCTGATCGGTATCTTCCTGGCCACCGCGATGACCTCGCGGCGTCTGACCAAGCGCGGCGGCGAGCCGGGCGTGGTGCTGGACATCATTCTCTGGGCCGTGCCGCTCGGCATCGTCGGAGCGCGGATCTTCCACGTGCTCACGCACCCCAACGACTACTTCTACGACGGGGCGAACCTCTGGGACGTCTTCGCGGTCTGGAAGGGCGGCATCGCCATCTTCGGCGCCCTGCTCGGCGGGGCAGTGGGTGCGTTCATCGGCACCAGGTTGGCCGGCATCCGGTTCTGGTCCTTCGCCGACGCCCTGGCGCCGGGGCTGCTGCTCGCGCAGGCCATGGGACGGCTGGGCAACTGGTTCAACCACGAACTGTTCGGTCTGCCGACCACGCTGCCGTGGGGTCTGGAGATTTCGACCGACAACCTCGCCTACCCGGTCGGCCTCCCCGCCGGCACCCTCTTCCACCCCACCTTCCTGTACGAGATCGTCTGGAACCTGGTCGGCGTCGCCGTGATCCTGATCCTGGAACGCAAATTCAGACTCCGCTGGGGCTCCGCGTTCGGCGTCTACCTGATCTGGTACGGCGTGGGCCGCAGCGTGTTCGAATCGATCCGCGTCGACCCGAGCGAGATCTTCTTCGGACTGCGCACCAATGTGTGGGCCGCGCTGCTGGCCATCGTGCTGGGCCTGGTCATCATCCTCGTGCAGAGCCGGCGGCACACCGGACGCGAACTGAGCCCATACCTGCCGGGGCGCGAGTGGAAGCCGGTCGACCCTGAGGTAGAATCTGGTGAAACCGATTCCGAGCGAGGCGATGACGGCGATGAAGCTGCTCAACCCGTTGAATCACGCGACGTCGACGCCACAAGCACAACCGACTCCCGCCCCTAACCGAGGTCATCCCACCCGGTCCACGGTTTCCGCCCCACATATCGGGCGGCCGGCATCTCCTCTTCCAGCGGGCCAACGTCGTCCCCACCTGCCAGTCATTTTGTGAGGACGGTCTAATGACGCAGCAACCACTCTTCTCGCGGTTCAGTAGTGTTCCCGAAAGTCAGGGTCTCTACAACCCGCACGACGAGCGCGACGCCTGTGGCCTCGCCATGGTCGCCACCCTGAGGGGAACAGCCGGGCACGACATCATCACGCGGGCGCTCGACGCACTCCGCAACCTCGAGCACCGCGGCGCGGTCGGCTCGGACGCCGGCACCGGCGACGGCGCCGGGATTGTCACCCAGATCCCGGATGATTTCTTCCGCGCCGTGGCGACGTTCGCGCTGCCCGATGCCGGCCGGTATGCCGTCGGCAACGTCTTCCTGCCCACCGAGCCCACCGCTCGCAGTGCGGTCAAGGCTGCCATCGAGACCATCGCCAGGGAAGAGAGCCTCAGTGTGCTCGGCTGGCGCGAGGTTCCGGTGCGGCCCGAAGAGGTCGGCAACCTGGCCCGCGCCGCCATGCCGGCGATCCAGCAGCTGTACGTCACCAGCAGCCGCACCGGCGAGGACGGCCTGCCCCTGGCGGGCATCGAGCTGGACCGCCAGGCTGTGCGGTTGCGCAAGCGCGCCGAACGCGAGGTGGAGACCTACTTCGCGTCGCTGTCCTGCCGCACCATCGTCTACAAGGGCATGGTCACCACCCTCCAGCTCGAGCCGTTCTACCCGGACCTCTCCGACGAACGTTTCACCTCGAAGCTGGCGCTGGTGCACTCGCGCTACTCCACCAACACCTTCCCGTCCTGGCCGCTCGCCCAGCCGTTCAGGATGATCGCCCACAACGGCGAGATCAACACCGTGCAGGGCAACCGCAACTGGATGCGCGCCCGCCAGTCCCAGCTCGAATCCGAGCTGCTCGGCGACCTGAACCCGCTGTTCCCGATCGTCACCCCCGGTGCCAGCGACTCCGCGTCGTTCGATGAGGTCGTCGAACTGCTGAGCCTGTCCGGCCGGTCGTTGCCGCACGCCGTCATGATGATGGTGCCGGAGGCCTGGGAAAACCAGCCCGACCTCGACCGGGACCGCCGCGCCTTCTACGAGTACCACTCCATGCTGATGGAGCCGTGGGACGGCCCCGCCGCCATCGTCTTCACCGACGGCACGCTGGTCGGAGCCACTCTCGACCGCAACGGCCTGCGCCCTGGCCGTTACGTGATCACCGACGACGGGCTCGTCGTGCTCGCCAGCGAGATCGGTGTGCTCGACGTCGACCCCGCCAGGGTCGTGCGCAAGGGCCGCCTGCAGCCGGGCAAGATGTTCCTCGTCGACACCGAGGCCGGCCGCATCATCGAGGACGAAGAGGTCAAGGGCGAGCTCGCCGCCAGTGAGCCCTGGGGTTCTTGGCTCGACGCGGGCCGTATCAACCTCAAGGACCTGCCGGACCGCGAGCACATCGTGCACCCGCCGGCATCCGTGGTGCGCCGCCAGCGCACCTTCGGTTACACCGAGGAAGAGGTGCGCATCCTGCTCGCCCCGATGGCCCGCAACGGTGCGGAACCGCTCGGAGCGATGGGTAGCGACACGCCCATCGCGGTGCTCAGCGAGCGTCCGCGGTTGCTCTTCGACTACTTCACCCAGCAGTTCGCCCAGGTGACCAACCCGCCGCTGGACTCGATCCGGGAAGAGGTCGTCACCAGCCTCCAGCTCGGCCTCGGTCCCGAACTCAACCTGCTTTCCACCGGTCCCGAACACGCCCGCCAGGTCGTGCTGGACTTCCCGGTGATCGACAACGATGAGCTCGCCAAGATCCAGCACATCGACACGTCGCCCGGCAGCCGCACCACCACGACCATCCGTGGCCTCTACCGCTTCGACGAGGGCCCCAGCGCCCTCTCCAACCGCATCGAGGAGATGTGCCACGAGGTCGACGCCGCCATCGAAGCCGGGGCCCTGTTCATCGTGCTCTCGGACCGGGACAGCTCCAAAGACCTCGCGCCCATCCCGTCGCTCTTGATGATCGCCGCCGTGCACCACCACCTCATCCGCACCGAGAACCGCCTCAAGGTGGGCATCGTGGTCGAGGCCGGCGACGTGCGCGAGGTGCACCACGTGGCCCTGCTGATCGGGTACGGCGCGAGCGCGGTGAACCCGTACCTGGCCATGGAGACCTGTGAGGACCTCGTGCGCAGCGGCTTCATCACCACCGTCACGCCGGAAAAGGCCGTGAAGAACGTGATCAAGGCGCTCGGCAAAGGCGTGCTCAAGATCATGTCCAAGATGGGCATCTCCACGGTGTCCTCCTACGCCGGCGCTCAGACGTTCGAAGCCGTGGGACTCAGCCAGCAATTCATCGATCAGTACTTCACCGGCACCACCAGCAAGCTCGGCGGCGTCGGCATCGACGTGATCGCGGCCGAGAACCTCGAACGGTATGCCGGCGCCTACCCGCAGGATGCCGCCGTGACCGTGCACGAACGCCTCGCCACGGGTGGCGAATACCAGTGGCGCCGCGACGGCTCCCCGCACCTGTTCAACCCGGAGACCATCTTCAGGCTGCAGCACTCCACCCGGACCCGGCGCTACGACATCTTCAAGGAATACACCAAGCTCGTCGACGACCAGTCGGAGAGCCTGATGACGCTCCGCGGCATGTTCGCGTTCAACGTCGGCGCACGCAAGGCCGTGCCGATCGACGAGGTCGAATCGGTGGCCTCGATCGTGAAGAAGTTCTCCACCGGCGCGATGAGCTACGGCTCCATCTCGCAGGAGGCGCACGAGACCCTCGCCATCGCCATGAACCGGCTGGGCGGCAAGTCCAACACCGGTGAGGGCGGCGAGGACCTCGACCGCCTGCTCGACCCCGAACGGCGCAGCGCCGTGAAGCAGGTCGCGTCCGGCCGGTTCGGCGTCACGAGCATGTACCTCACCCACGCCGACGACATCCAGATCAAGCTCGCCCAGGGCGCCAAGCCGGGGGAGGGCGGCCAGCTGCCGCCCACCAAGGTGTACCCGTGGGTGGCCCGCACCCGGCACGCCACCGCCGGTGTCGGCCTGATCTCGCCGCCCCCGCACCACGACATCTATTCGATCGAAGACCTCAAACAGCTGATCTTCGACCTCAAACGGGCCAACCCGACCGCGCGCATCCACACCAAGCTGGTCAGCCAGTCCGGTATCGGTGCCGTCGCTGCCGGCGTCGCCAAGGCGCTTTCCGACGTGATCCTGGTCTCCGGGCACGACGGCGGCACCGGCGCGAGCCCGCTCAACTCGCTCAAGCACGCCGGCACACCCTGGGAACTCGGCCTCGCCGAGACCCAGCAGACCCTGATGCTCAACGGCATGCGGGACCGCGTGGTGCTGCAGGTCGATGGCCAGCTCAAGACCGGCCGGGACGTCGTCATCGGCGCCCTGCTCGGTGCCGAGGAGTTCGGTTTCGCGACCGCCCCGCTCATCGTCGAGGGCTGCATCATGATGCGCGTCTGCCACCTGGACACCTGCCCGGTCGGCGTCGCGACCCAGAACCCCGAGCTGCGGAAGCGCTTCTCCGGCAAGGCCGACTACGTGGTGAACTTCTTCGAGTTCATCGCCCAGGAGGTACGCGAGTACCTCGCCGAGCTCGGATTCCGGAGCCTGGAAGAGGCCACAGGACGCAAGGAACTGTTGAACGTCAACGGCGCCCTCAACCACTGGAAGGCGTCGGGGCTGAACCTCTCGCCGATCCTGGTCGGCCCGGACTTCTCGGCCGGAGAACCCCGCCGGTCCGCCAGGGAGCAGGAACACGAACTCGACAAGCACTTCGACGTCGAGCTCATCCGGCAGAGTGCCAACGTGCTCGAGCACGGCGGCCAGGTCACGATCGCGTTGCCCATCCGCAACACCGAACGTGCCGTCGGCACCATGCTCGGCCACGAGGTGACGCTGCGGCACGGGGAGAACGGCCTGCCGGCCGGGTCGATCGACGTGACCCTCACCGGGTCGGCTGGACAGTCCTTCGGTGCGTTCCTGCCCAGCGGCATCACGCTGCGGCTCGAGGGCGACTCCAACGACTACGTGGGCAAGGGACTCTCCGGCGGCCAGATCATCGTTCGCCCAGACCGTGCCAGCGTGTTCGCCGCCGAGGAGAACGTGATCGCCGGAAACGTCATCGGCTACGGTGCGACCCTGGGCAGCATGTTCATCCGCGGCATCGTCGGCGAACGCTTCCTGGTGCGCAACTCCGGCGCGACCGCCGTGGTGGAGGGGGTGGGCGACCACGCCCTCGAGTACATGACAGGTGGCCTCGCCGTGATCCTCGGCGAGACGGGCCGTAACCTCGGCGCCGGCATGTCCGGCGGCACCGCCTACATCTACAAGCTGCGCTCCGAGCTCGTGAACCGCGACTCGTTGGAGTCCGGCGAACTCACGCTGCTGCCCCTGGGCAGCGCCGACATCGAGATCGTCGGCGACCTGCTCGAACAACACCTGGAGCAGACCGATTCTGCTCTGGCCGCACGGCTGCTTGCCGACCGCGACACGACAATGAAGAACTTCGTCAAGGTGCTGCCGCGTGACTACGCGGCCGTCCTGGCGACCAGGCAGAGCGCCGTCGCCGAGGGGCTCGACCCCGACGGCGATGTGGTCTGGAACCGCATTTTGGAGGTAACCAATGGCTGACCCGAAGGGATTCCTGAAGACCACGGATCGGGAGCTTCCCGCTCGTCGTCCGGTCTCCATCCGCCTCATGGACTGGAAAGAGGTCTATGAAGCCGGCGATTCCGCCGTGCTCAAGCGCCAGGCCGGCCGCTGCATGGACTGCGGTGTGCCGTTCTGCCACCAGGGCTGCCCGTTGGGCAACCTGATTCCGGAGTGGAACGACCTCACCTGGCGCGACGAGGGCCGTGCGGCCATCGAACGCCTGCACGCGACGAACAACTTTCCCGAATTCACCGGCCGGCTCTGCCCGGCGCCCTGCGAGTCCGCCTGCGTGCTCGGCATCAACCAGCCCGCTGTCACCATCAAGCAGGTCGAGGTGTCGATCATCGACCAGGCGTTCGCCGAGGGCTGGGTCACCCCGCAGCCCCCGGGCCGCCTGACCGGCAAGACCATCGCCGTCGTCGGCTCCGGCCCGGCCGGGCTCGCCGCCGCCCAGCAGCTCACCAGGGCCGGCCACACCGTGGCCGTGTTCGAACGTGACGACCGCATCGGCGGCCTGCTGCGCTACGGCATCCCGGACTTCAAGATGGAGAAGAAGCACCTCGATGCGCGGCTCGCCCAGATGACTGCTGAGGGCACGCGGTTCCGCGCCGGCGTCAACATCGGCCTGGACATCACCTGGGCCGACCTGCGCGCCAGGTACGACGCCGTCATCATCGCGACAGGCGCCATGGTGCCCCGCGACCTCCCGATCCCCGGCCGCGACCTGCCCGGGGTGCATTTCGCGATGGAATACCTCGTGCAGCAGAACAAGGTGGGTGCCGGCGACACCGTCGACAACCAGATCCTGGCTGAGGGCAAGCACGTCGTCGTCCTCGGCGGCGGCGACACCGGTGCCGACTGCATCGGGACCGCGCACCGTCAGTTGGCCTCGTCGGTGACGAACCTCGCCATCGGCAAGCAGCCGGGCGACAGCCGTCCGGAGCACCAGCCCTGGCCGATGTCGCCGACCCTGTTCGAAGTCTCCAGCGCCCACGAAGAGGGCGGCACCCGCGAGTACCTTGCCTCCACCATCGAATTCCTGGCCAACGAGGCCGGCGAAGTTCGGGCGATCCGTGTCGCCGAGACCGAATATCTCGACGGCCGACGGGTGCCCAAGGCGGGAACCGAACGCGAGATTCCCGCTGATCTGGTGTTACTTGCACTCGGATTCACCGGCCCTGACAGCGCCGAGCTGACCCATGAGCTGCACGTTCCACTCGACGACCGGAGTAATGTCGTCCGTGATAGTGATTACCAGACCAGCCACGAGGGTGTTTTCGTTGCCGGAGATGCAGGCCGAGGTCAGTCGCTCATCGTATGGGCGATCGCCGAAGGACGCGCTGCCGCGGCAGCCGTCGATCGGTATCTCGAAGGCGAGACTCAACTGCCCGCCCCGGTGAAGCCGACGGATCATTCGTTTGCCATCTGAGCGAACGAACTGAATTCCGCTGCCCATTCTCTCCAACCAACCGAACGCACCAATGCGCCACACCGGCGCGGAAACCGGAGATCCACCAGTATGAGACGCGCGAAAATCGTCGCCACCCTCGGGCCGGCAGCATCCAGCTACGAACAGATCCGGGCTATCATCGACGCCGGCGTAGACGTCTGCCGCATGAACCTGAGCCACGGTGACTACACCGTGCACGAGGGCGTATACGCCAACATCCGCAAGGCCGCCAACGACTCCGGCCGTGCCGTTGCCGTCATGGTCGACCTGCAGGGCCCGAAGATCCGCCTCGGAAAGTTCGTGGCCGGCCCGTACGACCTCGCCGTCGGTGACATCTTCAAGATCACCACCGAAGACATCCTCGGCACCAAGGAACTGTCCGGCACGACCTACAAGGGTCTGCCGAACGACGTCAAGCAGGGGGACTTCCTCCTGATCGACGATGGCAAGGTCAAGGTCGAGGTCGTCGAAACCGACGGCACCGTCGTGACCACGAAGGTCATCGTCGCCGGACCGGTGTCGAACAACAAGGGCATCAACCTGCCCGGCGTTGCCGTCAACGTTCCTGCGCTGAGCGAAAAGGACGAGGCCGACCTGCGTTGGGGCCTGCGCCTCGGCACCGACCTCATCGCGCTGTCCTTCGTGCGCAACGCGGCCGACATCGACCGGGTGCACGAGATCATGGCCGAAGAGGGCCGCAGGGTTCCCGTCATCGCCAAGATCGAGAAGCCGCAGGCCGTTGAGGCCCTCGAGGGCATCGTGGACGCGTTCGACGCGATCATGGTCGCCCGTGGCGACCTCGGCGTCGAGCTTCCCCTCGAAGCCGTTCCGATCGTGCAGAAGCACGCGGTTGAGCTGGCCCGCCGCATGGCGAAGCCGGTCATCGTCGCGACGCAGATGCTCGAGTCGATGATCCACAGCCCGGTTCCGACCCGCGCGGAGACGTCTGACGTCGCCAACGCGGTTCTCGACGGTGCTGACGCGGTCATGCTCAGCGGCGAAACCAGCGTCGGTGAGTACCCGGTGGTCACCGTGCAGACGATGGCCCGGATCGTGTCCTCCACCGAGGAGCACGGCCTGGAGCGGATCGCTCCGCTCACCAACAAGCCGCGCACCCAGGGCGGCGCCATCACGCTGGCCGCCATCGAGGTCGCCGAGTTCGTCGAGGCCAAGTACCTCTGCATCTTCACCGAGTCCGGAGACTCAGCGCGTCGCATGTCGCGGCTGCGGTCCTCGATCCCGATGCTGGCCTTCACCCCCGAGGCGAGCATCCGTCGTCGTCTCGCGCTGACCTGGGGCGTGCAGACGTACCTGGTCGACCGGGTGACCCACACCGACTCGATGTTCGGTCAGGTCGACGACATCCTGCTCGGCCAGGGCCTGGCAGAAATCGGCGACAAGGTCGTTGTGATCTCCGGTTCCCCTCCCGGAATCGCCGGCTCCACGAACGACATCCGGGTTCACCGCATCGGTGACGCCCACAACGGTGTCGCTCCGGCGTACGCCCAGCAGTAAGCAGCACCACAATGACAGCCCCGCGGAGAAATCCGCGGGGCTGTTGTCGTTGCTCGTGCCGGTAGCCCCTGAGCGGCCGTGCACGGTCGATGGGCGCCTGTGCAGGCCGATGCTGCCGGGGAGTGCGTTCGAGGGTCGCACACGCTGAGACGAGCGCGTGCGGGCGCTGAGGCTGCTGTGCTGGTCGTCAGACGGGCAGAAACACCGAATGCCCGCCTCCGGTCAAACCGGGCAACGGGCATTCGGTGAAGTGGTACCGGTGGTGGGACTCGAACCCACACGTCCTTGCGAACAAAGCATTTTGAGTGCTCCGCGTCTGCCATTCCGCCACACCGGCTCACAACACCTGCACCAGAATACCGTAGGCTTTTGGCTGTGACCGACCAAGAGACAACTCCAGTACCCCCCCGCCGCGTCGTCGTAGCGGAGGATGAATCCCTCATCAGGCTCGACATCGTCGAGATTCTGCGCGACAACGGATTCGAGGTGGTCGGCGAGGCCGGCGACGGCGAGACCGCTGTTGCCCTCGCCACCGAGCTGCGGCCGGACCTGGTGATCATGGATGTGAAGATGCCGCACCTGGACGGAATCTCCGCTGCCGAGCGCATCACCAAGGCGCACATCGCTCCCGTCGTGCTGCTCACCGCGTTCAGCCAGAAAGAACTGGTCGAGCGCGCGAGCGAGGCCGGCGCACTTGCCTACGTGGTGAAGCCGTTCACGCCGAACGACCTGCTGCCCGCGATCGAGATCGCTCTCTCCCGCTACAGCCAGATCATCACGCTCGAGGCCGAGGTCGCCGACCTGGTCGAGCGGTTCGAGACCCGCAAGCTCGTGGACCGGGCCAAGGGCCTGCTCAACGAGAAGATGGGCCTGACCGAACCGGAGGCGTTCCGCTGGATCCAGAAGGCGTCCATGGACCGCCGCCTGACCATGCACGATGTCGCCCAGGCGATCATCGAACAGCTCAGCGCCAAGAAGTAACCTGCCCCCAGTCACGAAAAGAGCGGGTCCCTCGTGAAGGGGCCCGCTTTTTCGTGCCTGCGCCTCGCGTGCGCGGCCGCCCTCAGCCGGCCGGCTGGTCCATGATCAGGTTGGTGATGCGGATGGTGGAGCAGCGCCGGCCGCGATCGTCGGTGACCACGATCTCGTGGGTGGTCAGGGTTCGACCCAGGTGGATCGGCGTGCAGACCGCCGTCACATAACCGGACGTGGCCGAGCCGGTGTGGCTGGCGTTGATCTCGATGCCCACGGCGATCTTTCCCGGACCGGCGTGCAGGTTGGCCGACATGGAACCGAGCGACTCGCCCATCACCACGTACGCGCCGCCGTGCAGCAGCATCGCCGGCTGGGTGTTGCCCTCAACGGGCATCCGCGCCACCGCCCGGTCGAGCGAGAACTCGGTGAATTCGATGCCCATCTTGTCGGCGAGATCGCCGGCGCCGCGCGCCTTCGTCCAGGCGAGGTGGTCGGTGTCGTGCTCTGGCCTGATCTGTTCTGGCCTGATCTGTTCTGGCCGGCTGTGCTCGCTCATGGTCACCCTAATGCTCTCGGCTCAGCCCCGTCCGGAAGCGGCTTGTAGGCTGGGACTGTGTCGGAATCCAAAAAGCCTACCCTGATGATCATCGATGGCCACTCGCTGGCCTACCGGGCATTTCATGCCCTGCCCATAGACAGTTTCCAGACCAGGGACGGGCAACACACCAACGCCATCCACGGCTTCCTGTCAATGCTGCTGAGCCTGCTGCGCAATGAGAACCCGAGCCACATCGCTGTGGCCTTCGACATCTCCAGGTTCTCCTTCCGCACCAGGGACTACCCGGAGTACAAGGGCACCAGGGCGATCACGCCGTCCGAGTTCAAGGGGCAGGTGCCCCTGCTGCAGGAGGCCCTGGCCGCGATGAACATCACCACGCTCACCAAGGACGACTACGAGGCAGACGACATCCTGGCCACCCTGTCGGTGCGCGGCACCGCCGAGGGCTACGACGTGTTCGTCGTGTCCGGCGACCGGGACACCATCCAACTGGTCAACGAGACCGTCACCCTGCTCTACCCGGCCAGTCAGGGCGTCTCCGCGCTCACCCGCTACGACCCGGCCAAGGTGCGCGAGAAGTACGGCATCGCCCCCGAGCAGTACCCCGACATCGCGGCGCTGGTCGGCGAGACCAGCGACAACCTGATCGGCATCAGCAAGGTGGGCGAGAAGACCGCCGTGAAGTGGCTGGACCGGTTCGGCAGCCTGGACGCGATCCTCGAACACGCCGACGAGATCACCGGTGTCGTCGGCGCCAACCTGCGCGAGCAGAAGGACAACGCGATCCGCAACCGCCGGCTCAACCGCCTCGTCACCGATCTTGACCTGCCCGTGCAGCTGGGCGACCTGGTGCGCGCCCCCATCAACGAGGACGCCGTGCGGGACGTCTTCGGGCGCCTGGAATTCCGCACCCTGCTCGAGCGGGTCATCAAGATCGAGGCCGCCAACGGCACCGGCACCGGGACAGCCGTCACCGGCGACGGCAGCGGCAGCGCCGCCGTCACGACGGTGGTCGCCGAGGTGCCGGAGACCGCGAAGGCACCCGTGCAGCGGGAGCTGCTCGACGAAGAACTCGCCACCTGGCTGAACCGGGTGACCGAGGCTGGAACCGCGCTCTCCGTGACGGTCGAGGTGCTGGACGGGATGCCGATCGGCTTCGGACTGGCCACAGCCACCGAGACCGCCACCGTGGCCTGGCAGCCGAACCGTGCCGACTACCGGCCGCTCGAGGACTGGCTCGCCGGCCCCGCCCCCAAGGTCATGCACGACGCCAAGCCGCAGGTGAAGGCTCTCACCAGGGCCGGCCTGAAGCTGGCCGGGCTCGCGATCGACACCCTGGTTGCCGGCTGGCTGTTGCGGCCGGGCGGGCCGGACAAAACCCTGGCCGACCTGGTCAAGCGGTACCTGGACGAGACCCTGCCCGTGGCCGACCCCAATCAGCTGGTGCCGGACGAGAGCCTGGCCGGCGGAGTCGCCGTCGATTCCTGGTACACGGTGCGCCTCGCCGCCACCCTGGTGGCACTCCTCGACGAGGGATCGCGCACCGTGCTGACCGACCTCGAAATGCCCACCCTGATGACCCTGGCCGACATGGAACTGGCCGGCGTGGCCGTCTCGCACGACGAGCTCGCTGCCCTGTCGCTCGAGCTCGGCGACACCGCGGCCGAACTGGCCGCGGGCGCATACGCCCAGATCGGCCGGGAGGTCAATCTCGGCTCACCCAAGCAGCTGCAGGAGGTCTTGTTCGACCAGTTGGGGATGCCGCGCACCCGGGCGAACAAGACTGGATTCACCACGGATGCCGGCGCCCTCGCCGACCTGCAGGCCAGCAACCCGCACCCCTTCCTCGACCTGCTCCTGAAGCACCGTGACGCCACCAAGCTGCGCCAGATCGTGGAGACTCTCGACAGGGCGATCGACGGAACCGGCCGCATCCACACCACCTACGTGCAGATCGGAACGGCCACCGGGCGGATCTCGTCCACCGATCCGAACCTGCAGAACATCCCGGTGCGCACCGAGGAGGGGCGCCGCATCCGCGCGGCCTTCCACGCCGGGGCGGGCAGCGAGAGCCTGCTGACGGCCGACTACTCGCAGATCGAGATGCGCATCATGGCGCACCTGTCCGAGGACGCCGGCCTGATCGAGGCGTTCAACGCCGGAGAGGACCTGCACAGGTTCGTCGGCGCGCGGGTCTTCGGGGTCGCGCCCGAAGACGTGACGAGCGAGATGCGCAACAAGGTCAAGGCCATGTCGTACGGCCTGGCCTACGGTCTGAGCGCGTTCGGGCTGTCCAGGCAGCTGCGCATCGAATCCCGCGAGGCCAAGCAGCTCATCACCGACTACTTCGCGAGGTTCGGCGCCGTGCGGGACTACCTGCGCCGGGTGGTCGAACAGGCCAAACTCGACGGGTACACCACCACCATCTTCGGTCGGCGCCGGCCGTTCCCCGAGCTGAACAGCCCGAACCGGGTGCTGCGCGACAACGCCGAACGGGCGGCGTTGAACGCCCCGATCCAGGGTTCCGCCGCCGACCTGATGAAGATCGCGATGAACAACATCGCCGCGGACCTGGCCGAGCAGGACCTGGCCAGCCGGATGATGCTCCAGGTACACGACGAACTGATCTTCGAGGTGGCGCCGGGGGAGTGGGATGCGCTGCGCGCCGTCGTCACCCACCGGATGGCGACCGCGGCCGACCTCCTGGTTCCGCTGGATGTGCAGGTGGGCCGCGGCGCGAACTGGGACGCCGCCGCGCACTGATCGGGGGCATGTCCTAGGCTCGGGGCATGACTCTGAACGAACAGCGGACCCCCACTCCCGTCGACCAGATCGCCGAACAGTGGGTCGACAGCCTCGTGGCCCTCGATCCCACAGTCGGCACCTACATCGGCCGGTCCGTCGACGGATCCGGCTTCGCTGACTACTCGCCGGACGGCCACGCCCGCTACATCCAGGCGGCGACCGAGACCATCTCGGCGCTGGAGAGCACACCGGCGGTGGACGCCATCGACGAGGTCACCCGCACCGACCTGCGCAGCACCCTCGCCCTCGACCTCGAGAGCTCCGCCGCCGGCCTGCAGCTGCGCGACCTGAACGTGATCGCCTCACCCGCGCAGAGCATCCGCGAGGTGTTCGACCTCATGCCCACCGGCACCGTCGACGACTGGCAGAACATCTCGGCCAGGCTCGATGCCGTGCCTGCCGCCGTGGACGGCTACATTCAGACCCTGCGCCTCGGCATCGAACGCGGCGCCACGCCCGCTCGTCGCCAGGTTCTGGAGGTGCTCGGTCAGGTCAGGCGCACCGGGGCGAACGACGGTTTCTTCAACCACTTCGTCGCCGAGGCCGGCCTCGAAACGGGCACGCTGCCGGCGTCCCTGGCCAACGACCTCGGGGCCGGCGCCCGCAAGGCCGCCACCGCCTACGAGCGGCTGGCCGAATTCCTGGCCGACGACCTCGCCCCGCGGGCCACCGAACAGGACGCCATCGGCCGGGAGCTGTACGCGCTGAGCTCCCGCCAGTTCCTCGGCGCCACCATCGACCTCGACGAGACCTACGAGTGGGGCATCCAGGAACTCGCCCGGATGGTGGCGGAGCAGGAGAAGGTGGCCCAGCAGATTAAGCCCGGCGCCACCGTGCTCGAGGCCATCGAGTTCCTCGACACCGACGCGTCCCGCAAGCTGCACGGCACCGACGCGTTGCAGCGCTGGATGCAGGAGACCAGTGACAGGGCGGTCGCGGAACTCGGCGAGTCCCAGTTCGACATTCCCGAGGAGATCCGCCGTCTCGAGTGCATGATCGCGCCCACCCAGGAGGGCGGGATCTACTACACCGGTCCCACCGACGATTTCTCCAGGCCGGGACGGATGTGGTGGTCGGTGCCCGTCGGCGTCACCGAATTCGACACCTGGCGTGAGCTCACCACCGTTTACCACGAGGGCATCCCCGGGCACCACCTGCAGATCGGCCAGGCCGTGTACAACCGGGCCAAGCTGAACACGTGGCGCCGCCAGCTCGCCGGCACCTCGGGTCACGCCGAGGGCTGGGCGCTCTACGCGGAACGGCTCATGGAGCAGCTCGGCTACCTCGACGACCCGGCCGACAGGCTCGGCATGCTCGACGGGCAGCGGATGCGTGCCGCCCGCGTCGTGCTGGACATCGGCGTGCACCTGGGCAAGAAGGTGCCGGACGGGTCCCAGACCTGGACGGCCGAGTACGCCTTCGACTTCCTGGCCAGGAACGTGAACATGAACGAGGGGTTCGTCAGGTTCGAGGTCAACCGGTACCTCGGCTGGCCGGGCCAGGCCCCGTCATACAAGGTGGGTCAGCGCATCTGGGAACAGCTGCGCGACGAGGCCCGGGCCCGTGAGGGGGCGGCCTTCAACATCAAGGAATTCCACCGTCGCGCCCTCGACCTCGGCGGGGTCGGCCTCGACACCCTCCGGTCGGCACTGCAGAACTAACCGGTGCCACCGCTCTCGCCGTACGAGGTCGCCCTCGGCGGCGACCTCACGGCGCTGCACCCGAAGCTGCGCGCCTACTTCGCGGCGATCCCGCCAGGCCGGCACGGCGTCGGGCGGGGGAGCTTCGACACCGTCGGCACCCCGCGCCGCTGGCTGTGGCCGGTGCTGGCGGTGCTGGCCCGCGACGGCGTCCTGTTCCCGGTCTGGCAACAGGACGTGCCCTTCCTCGTGGTGAACCGGCCCGGACCTGCCCGGGTCGACGCCGTGCGCCGCTTCGAGTTCGGGGGCGGAGCCAGGGACATGGTCGACGCCATCGGCGCGGACGCCGACGGCCTCACCGACCGCCTCGGCCGCAGCGGGCGGCTGGAGGCCCGACTCGACGGCCGCGTCGTCGACGGCGCCCTGCACCTGACCTCCAGCCGCCTTTTCCTGCACCACCGTGGTCGCCGGGTGTCTGTTCCGCGCTGGTGCGCACCGCTGGTGCACCTCACCGAACGCTTCGACGACGGCGACCAGCGGCAGCACGTGCGGGTCACCGTGACCCTGCCGCTCGTCGGTACGCTCTACGAATACGCCGGATCCTTTCGGTATTCGATCGAATCTGGAGAACCATCGGTATGACCAGACGTATAGTCCTCGCCGGCGGGTCCGGCTTCATCGGGCGCTACCTGGCCGCGGCGTTCCGGGCCGACGGCGACCAGGTCAGCATCATCGGCCGCACCGGGCCGGATGCCGCCTGGGGTGACACCGAAGCGATCACCAAACTTCTGGACGGCGCCGACCTGCTCGTGAACCTCGCCGGCAAGAGTGTGGACTGCCGGTACACCGCCGCCAACCGCGCGGAGATCATGCGTTCCAGGGTGGAAACCACCCGGGAACTGGCGACGGCCGTGCGGGCCTCGACCGTGCCGCCCCGGCTCTGGTTGAACTCCTCCACCGCGACCATCTACCGGCATGCGGAGGACCGGCCGATGACCGAGAGCGCCGGCGAAATCGGCACCGGGTTCTCGGTGTCGATCGCCACAGCCTGGGAGGAGGAGTTCTTCCGCGGGGAACTGCCAGGCACCCGCAGGGTGGCGCTCCGGATGGCGATCGTGCTCGGCGACGGCAGCGCCCTGATCCCGTTGCTGCGGCTGGCCTGGGCGGGGCTCGGCGGACCACAGCTGGACGGACCGTGGCCGATCGGGCGTGCGCGGCGTGCGGCCGGCACCGGACATGTCGCGGCCGCCCGTGGCGGCAGCCAACGCTTCAGCTGGATCCACCTGGCCGACGTGCTGGGGGCCATCCGGTTCATCGACGCCACACCGGGCCTGACCGGACCCGTGAACGTGTCGGCGCCGGAGGTATCGGACAACGCCTCGCTGATGCGCCACCTGCGCCACCTGCAGGGTCGCCCGGTCGGGTTGCCGACCCCGCGCGCCCTCGTCGAACTGGGCACCTGGCTGCTCCGCACCGAAGCCGAGCTGGTGCTCAAGAGCCGTTGGGTGGAGCCGGAACGGCTACTGGCGGCGGGCTACAAGTTCGAATACCCGGCCCTGTTGCCTGCCCTGCGCTCGATCGTGCGGGCTCGCGGCGGCCGTCGAGCCGCCAGGTGAACCTGCCGCCCGGCGGGTTGCCGCCGGCGCCTGGAAACAGCTAAGCTTTACTGTCACGCTTGTGACGAATTAGCCGCTGCCAGTCGCGGAAATGAATTCACATCGCACGTCCCTCCCTTCTGGCCCGAATATGTCCATCCTGGAGCAACTACTACATGACAATCGCAACGACCGAACGGGCACCCAAGCAGGTCGCCATCAACGACATCGGATCTGCTGAAGACTTCCTTGCCGCGGTCGAAAAGACTCTGAAATTCTTCAACGACGGAGACCTCATCGAGGGCACCGTTGTGAAGATCGACCGCGACGAGGTCCTCCTCGACGTCGGCTACAAGACCGAGGGTGTCATCCCCTCCCGCGAACTCTCCATCAAGCACGACGTTGACCCTTCCGAGGTTGTCAAGGTCGGCGACCTGGTCGAGGCCCTCGTTCTTCAGAAGGAAGACAAAGAAGGCCGTCTCATCCTGTCGAAGAAGCGCGCTCAGTACGAGCGTGCATGGGGCGACGTTGAGAAGATCAAGGAATCCGACGGCGTTGTCACCGGTTCGGTCATCGAGGTCGTCAAGGGCGGGCTCATCGTCGACATCGGCCTGCGCGGCTTCCTGCCGGCATCGCTCATCGAGCTTCGCCGTGTTCGCGACCTGACCCCGTACCTGGGCCAGGAGATCGAGGCGAAGATCCTCGAGCTCGACAAGAACCGCAACAATGTGGTCCTGTCGCGTCGCGCACTGCTCGAGCAGACCCAGTCCGAGAGCCGCACCACCTTCCTCAACAACCTCCAGAAGGGACAGGTCCGCAAGGGCGTCGTCTCGTCGATCGTCAACTTCGGTGCGTTCGTCGACCTGGGTGGCGTTGACGGTCTGGTTCACGTCTCCGAGCTCAGCTGGAAGCACATCGAGCACGCCAGCGAGGTCGTCGAGGTCGGTCAGGAAGTCACCGTCGAGATCCTCGAGGTCGACCTGGACCGCGAGCGCGTGTCCCTGTCCCTCAAGGCCACGCAGGAAGACCCGTGGCAGGTCTTCGCCCGCACCCACGCCATCGGCCAGGTTGCACCGGGTAAGGTCACCAAGCTCGTTCCCTTCGGCGCGTTCGTTCGCGTCGCAGAGGGCATCGAGGGCCTGGTGCACATCTCCGAACTGTCCGGCAAGCACGTCGAACTCGCCGAGCAGGTTGTCTCTGTCGGCGACGAGGTGTTCGTCAAGGTCATCGACATCGACCTCGAGCGTCGCCGCATCTCGCTGAGCCTCAAGCAGGCCAACGATGGTGTCGACCCCGAGGGCACCGAGTTCGACCCGGCACTCTACGGAATGCTCACCGAGTACGACGACCAGGGCAACTACAAGTACCCGGAGGGCTTCGACCCGGAGACCAACGAGTGGCGCGAAGGCTTCGAGACCCAGCGCGAGAAGTGGGAGCAGGACTACGCTGCAGCCCAGGCTCGTTGGGAAGCTCACAAGAAGCAGGTCGCATCCGCGAACGACGAGATCATCGCCCCCGGCGATGTCGCGTCCGCAGCTGGCAACTCGTTCACCAGTGAGGCTGCCGGAGCCGGCACCCTCGCCGACGACGAGGCGCTTGCCGCCCTGCGCGAGAAGCTCAGCAGCAACAACTAGCAGCATCCTCCCGGCTCACGCCGGGGCGAGAACAGGCCGGACCCTTCGGGGGCCGGCCTGTTCCGGTTAACGGCCGGGCGGATAGCCGCGGGCACCGGCCACACCGGCCACCCACCCCCAACCGCTACCATGGGGCGGTGTACTTGATTGGGTTGACCGGCGGGATCGCATCGGGCAAGAGCACTGTGGCGAAGCGATTCGCCGAACACGGGGCGGTGGTCATCGACGCCGATCAGCTGGCCAGGGACGCAGTCGCACCAGGCACTGACGCGCTCGCCCACGTCATCGAGGTGTTCGGCGACGAGGTCGTCAATGACGACGGCAGCCTGAACCGAGCGGCTCTGGGATCCATCGTCTTCGGCAATCCGGCCGCACTCAAACTCCTCAACCAGATCGTGCACCCCGCCGTGCGGGCCCTCTCCGCCCGGGCCATCGACGCCGCAGAGAAGGCCAACCCGCACGTGGTCGTCGTGTATGACGTGCCCCTGCTGGTCGAGGCGTCGGTCGGGCATCCGTTCGACCTCATCGTGGTGGTGCACGCGGATGCCGAGACCCGGGTGCGCCGCATGGTCGACCTGCGCGGCATGGCCGAGTCCGACGCCCGCAGCCGGATCGCCGCCCAGGCCGGCGACGATGAACGCCTCGCCGTGGCCGACGCCGTCATCGACTCCACGGGTTCCCTCCCGGCCACCCTCACCCAGGTGGACAGGCTCTGGAACCGCAAATTGCGCTCGCACCATGACGCGGTGGCCGCGGTGGTGCCGACGCCCTCAGACTCCAGTGTCGGTGGTGCTCCCTAGACTGGAAGCATGGAACCCACCCGTGCCGTTCACCCGTTCGAGGTCGTGAGCGAATACACCCCCAGCGGCGACCAGCCCGCCGCGATCGCTGAGCTCGCCGGTCGTATCAACGCCGGCGAGACCGACATCGTGCTGCTCGGCGCCACCGGCACCGGCAAGTCCGCGACGACAGCCTGGCTGATCGAACAGGTGCAGCGGCCCACCCTGGTGTTGGCCCACAACAAGACCCTCGCCGCCCAGCTCGTCAACGAGTTCCGCGAGCTGATGCCCAACAACGCCGTCGAGTACTTCGTCTCGTACTACGACTACTACCAGCCAGAGGCGTACGTGCCGCAGACCGACACCTTCATCGAGAAGGACTCCTCCATCAACGAGGAGGTCGAGCGGCTCCGGCACTCCACCACCAACTCGCTGCTCAGCCGCCGGGACGTCATCGTGGTCTCCACGGTGTCGTGCATCTACGGCCTGGGCACACCGGAAGGCTACCTGGAAGCCATGGTGGCCCTGCAGGTGGGCCAGAAGGTCGACAGGGACTGGCTGATCCGCCGGTTCGTCGCCATGCAGTACCAGCGCAACGATGTCGACTTCTCGCGCGGTCACTTCAGGGTGCGCGGTGACACCATCGAGATCATCCCGATGTACGAAGAGCTGGCCATCCGTATCGAGATGTTCGGCGACGAGATCGAGGCGCTCTACAGCCTGCACCCGCTCACCGGCGACATCGTGAAGAAACTCGACGCCGTGTCGGTGTTCCCCGGCTCCCACTATGTGGCCAGCACCGACGTCATGCAGCGCGCGATGGTGACGATCCAGGAGGAACTGGCCGAGCGGCTGGGCCAGCTGGAACGCGAAGGCAAGCTGCTCGAGGCGCAACGCCTGCGCATGCGCACCAGCTTCGACCTCGAGATGATGGAACAGATCGGCTTCTGCTCGGGCATCGAGAACTACTCCCGGCACATCGACGGACGCTCGGCGGGGGAGCCAGGGCACTGCCTGCTCGACTACTTCCCCGACGATTTCCTCGTCGTCATCGACGAGTCGCACGTGACCGTGCCGCAGATCGGGGCGATGTACGAGGGCGACTCGTCGCGCAAGCGCACCCTCGTCGAGCACGGCTTCCGACTGCCGAGCGCCCTCGACAACCGGCCGTTGAAGTGGAACGAGTTCAAGGACCGGGTCGGCCAGACGGTCTACCTGTCGGCGACCCCGGGCAAGTACGAGATGGGCATCGCCGACGGCATCGTCGAGCAGATCATCCGGCCGACCGGGCTCATCGACCCGCAGATCGTGGTCAAGCCGTCCGCGGGGCAGATCGACGACCTGCTCGAACAGATCCGGTTGCGGGTCGAGCGGAACGAGCGGGTGCTGGTCACCACCCTGACCAAGAAGATGGCCGAGGAACTCACCGACTTCCTCACCGAGGCGGGCGTGCGGGTGCGCTACCTGCACTCCGATGTCGACACCCTCCGGCGGGTGGAGCTGCTCACCGAACTCCGCCAGGGGCTGTATGACGTGCTCGTGGGCATCAACCTGCTCCGGGAGGGCCTGGACCTGCCCGAGGTCTCCCTGGTGGCCATCCTCGACGCCGACAAGGAGGGTTTCCTGCGGTCGTCGACGTCTCTGATCCAGACGATCGGGCGTGCCGCCCGCAACGTGTCCGGCGAAGTGCACATGTACGCCGACAGGATGACCGACTCGATGGCCAGGGCCATCGACGAGACCGACCGGCGCCGGGAGAAGCAGGTGGAGTACAACACTCTGCACGGCATCGACCCCACCCCGCTGCGCAAACGCATCGCAGACATCACCGACGTCCTCGCCCGCGAGGAGGCGGACACCGCCGAACTCCTCGCCGGTCGCGACGCCCGCCGCCGCAGCCCCACCCCCGCGATGCGAAAGGGCCTGGCCGCCAACGGGGCCAACGACCTGGAGTCGATCATCGCCGACCTCAACGCCCAGATGCTCGAGGCCGCCGGCGAACTCAAGTTCGAGCTGGCCGGCCGGTTGCGTGACGAGGTGTCGGAGCTCAAGCGAGAGCTGAGGCAAATGGAGAAGGCCGGCCACCTGGGCTAGGGGCGCTGTCGTCTCGGTGGCACTGCAGTGTCGGTGGCACTGCATAGACTCGAATGGTGTCAATTTCCAAGGTAGAGCAGGGCTCTCAACTCAGCGTCCGTGGTGCCCGCGTGCACAATCTGCACAACGTCAACCTGGACATCCCCCGCGATTCGCTCGTGGTGTTCACAGGTCTTTCCGGGTCGGGCAAGTCATCGCTCGCCTTCGATACGATCTTCGCGGAAGGCCAGCGACGCTACGTCGAATCGTTGTCGGCGTACGCGCGCCAATTCCTCGGGCAGGTCGACCGGCCCGACGTCGACTTCATCGAGGGCCTCAGCCCCGCGGTGTCCATCGACCAGAAGTCCACGAACCGCAACCCGCGGTCCACCGTGGGCACCATCACCGAGATCTACGACTACATGCGCCTGCTCTGGGCGCGCATCGGCGTGCCGCACTGCGCGATCTGCGGTGAGATCATCCAGTCCCAGACGGTCCAGCAGATCGCCGATCAGCTCATGGAGATCGAGACCGGCGTGCGGTACCAGATCCTCAGCCCCGTCGTCTCGCAGAAGAAGGGCGAGTTCGTCGACCTGTTCAAAGAGCTCGCGGCCGCTGGATACTCCCGCGCCATGGTCGACGGCACTCAGATCCAGCTGAGCGAACCGCCCACGCTCAAGAAGCAGCTCAAACACGACATCTCCGTCGTCGTCGACCGCCTCGTGGCCGGACCGGACCTGCTCAGCCGGCTGACCGACTCGCTGGAGACCGCGCTCAAACTGACCGACGGCCTGGTGCAGGTCAACTATGTCGACCTCACCGGCGACGACGCCTGGGAAAGCTACTCCGAGAAGCTGTCCTGCCCGAACAACCACCCCGTGCAGCTCACCGAAATCGAGCCGCGCACCTTTTCGTTCAACGCACCGTTCGGCGCCTGCCCGGAGTGCTCCGGGCTCGGCACCCGGATGTCCGTCGACGAGGACCTGCTCCTCGGCGACCCCGACCTCAGCATCGCCGAGGGCGTCGTGCTGCCCTGGACCACCCAGGGCAAGGGCCTCTTCCAGTACTACGAGAAGCTCTTGGACGGCCTGGCCCGCGACCTGAAGTTCAAGCTCACGACACCGTGGAAGAAGCTGAGCGACGAGGTGCGCACCGCCGTCATGCGGGGTGACAACTTCGAGGTCAAGGTCAAGTGGAAGAACCGCTACGGCCGGGAGATGAGCTACACCTCAGGGTTCGAAGGCGTCGTGCCGTATATCGAACGCCAATTCCTGCAGGCCGAGACCGACAGCCAGCGGCAGCGCTGGGGAGAATACCTGCGCGAGGTGGCCTGCCCGGTCTGTGAGGGCACCCGGCTCAAGCCCGAGGTCCTCGCCGTCCTCGTGCACGAGAAGAGCATCGCCGACATCTGCCAGCTCAGCCTGTCGGACGCCCGCCAGTTCATGGACCGCCTGGAACTGACCGACCGGGAGAAGACCATCGCGGCCCAGGTGCTGCGCGAGATCAAGGTACGCCTGGACTTCCTGCTGCAGGTGGGCCTGAACTACCTCAGCCTGGCCAGGGCCGCCGGCTCGCTCTCCGGCGGCGAGGCCCAGCGCATCCGCCTGGCCACCCAGATCGGCTCAGGGCTCACCGGCGTGCTCTATGTGCTCGACGAACCCAGCATCGGTCTGCACCAGCGGGACAACCGACGGCTGATCGAGACCCTCGTGGCCCTCCGCGACCTCGGGAACACCCTCATCGTCGTCGAACACGACGAGGACACCATCAAGACGGCGGACTGGGTGGTGGACATCGGACCCGGCGCCGGCGTCAACGGCGGCCACGTCGTGCACTCGGGCTCGTACGCCGACCTGCTCACGAACACCGAGTCCCTCACCAGCGACTATCTCTCCGGCCGCAAGTCGATTGCCACGCCGCAGACCCGGCGGCCGCTCGACCCGGAGCGGGAAATCACCGTCGTGGGCGCCGAGGCCAACAATCTCAGGAAGGTGACCGTCAAGTTCCCGCTGGGCGTGTTCACCGCTGTCACCGGGGTGAGCGGTTCCGGTAAGTCGTCCCTGGTCAACGACGTGCTCTACAGGGTGCTGGCCAACCGCCTCAACGGTGCCCGCAAGCTGCCGGGCCGGCACACCAAGGTCACCGGACTCGACCAGCTCGACAAGGTCATCCACGTCGACCAGGCACCGATCGGCCGCACGCCGCGCTCGAACCCGGCCACCTACACCGGGGTGTTCGACAAGATCCGCACCCTCTTCGCCGAGACCATGGAGGCCAAGGCGCGCGGTTACCTGCCCGGCCGGTTCAGTTTCAACGTCAAGGGCGGCCGCTGCGAGGCGTGCTCCGGTGACGGCACCATCAAGATCGAGATGAACTTCCTGCCCGACGTGTACGTGGCCTGTGAGGTCTGCGGGGGAGCGCGCTACAACCGCGACACCCTCACCGTGCACTACAAGGGCAAGAACATCGCCGAGGTCCTCGACATGCCCATCAGCGAGGCGGCCGACTTCTTCGAACCGATCTCGTCGATCCACCGGTTCCTCAAGACCCTCGTCGAGGTGGGCCTGGGCTACGTGCGGCTGGGCCAGAGTGCCACCACCCTCTCCGGTGGCGAGGCCCAGCGGGTCAAGCTCGCCACCGAGCTGCAGCGCCGCTCCAACGGACGCAGCGTGTACGTGCTCGACGAACCGACCACCGGCCTGCACTTCGAAGACGTGCGGAAGCTGCTGCTGGTGCTCAACAGCCTCGTCGACAAGGGCAACACGGTAATCGTGATCGAGCACAACCTCGACGTGATCAAGTCGGCGGACTGGGTCATCGACCTGGGTCCAGAGGGTGGCTCTGGCGGCGGCAAGATCCTCGCCACCGGCACCCCCGAGCACGTCGCCGGCGTGAAGAAGAGCCACACCGGAATGTTCCTGAAGGAGGTCCTCGCCGCGCGGTAGGCCGAGGAAGAACATGTCTGACGCTTTGAGCTATCGCCCCAAGCCAGGGGAGATCCCCACCGAACCCGGTGTGTACAGGTTTCGCGACCCCTCCCGCCGGGTGCTCTACGTGGGCAAGGCGAAAAACCTGCGCGCCCGGCTGAGCAACTACTTCGCCCCGCTGAGCAGCCTGCACGAGCGCACCAGGCGGATGGTCACCACGGCCACCAGCGTCGAGTGGACCACCGTGGGCACCGAGATCGAGGCCCTGCAACTCGAGTGGACCTGGATCAACGAGTTCGACCCGCCGTTCAACGTGCAGTTCAAGGACGACAAGTCGTATCCGTATCTCGCGGTGACGTTGGCCGACGAGGCCCCGCGGGCCCTGGTGACCCGCACCACCGGCATCAAGGGCGCCAGGTACTTCGGGCCGTACCCCAAGGTTTGGGCCGTGCACGAGACCATCGACCTGATGCTCAAGGCCTTCCCGATCCGCACCTGCAACAACGCCAACTACAAACGCGCCATGCAGTCGGGCAAGCCCTGCTTCGCCGGCCAGATCGGGCGCTGCTTCGGACCCTGCTCGGGCAAGGTCGGCATCGAGGAGCATCGCAAGACCGTCAACGAGTTCGTGAGCTTCATGGGCAGTCAGGACCGCAAGCTCATCAACAGCCTGACGGCGCAGATGAAAGAGGCCGCCCTCGCCCAGGACTACGAAACCGCCGCCAGGCGCCGCGACCAGGTGAAGGCGCTCAACGCCGTGCTGGAAAAGAGCGCAGTGGTGCTGCGCGACAACGTGGACATCGACCTGTTCGCGATCGAGCAGGACGAGCTCGCCGCGGCCGTGCAGCTGTTCATCGTGCGTGGGGGCCGCATCCGCGGTGTGCGCGGTTGGGTGGTCGACAAGGAACTCGACCTGACGATGAGCGAACTCATCGACTCGGTGATGCAGACTGCATACACCGGCGACGCGGTTCCGCCCCGGGAGATCGTGCTGCCCGAGCTGCCGGACGACGCTGAGGCCCTCGAGGGCTGGCTGGGCGAGATCGCGCACCGCAAGGTGCGCCTCGTGGCCGCGCAGCGCGGGGAGAAGGCTGCGCTGCTGGCGACGGCCCAGCAGAACGCGAAGCAGGCGCTGATGCTCTACAAGACGCGGCGTAGTTCGGACTTCGTCGCCAGGTCCAAGGCCCTGGAAGACCTCCAGGAGGCCCTGGGCATGGAGACCGCGCCGCTGCGAATGGAGTGCTACGACGTCTCCCACCTCGGCGGCACCAATATCGTCGCGTCGATGGTGGTCTTCGAAGACGGTCTGCCCCGTAAAGACGAGTACCGCCGGTTCGGCGTCCCCGAGTCCACCGACGACACCGACTCGCTATACCGGGTACTCACCCGGCGGCTGGCTTACCTGATTCCCGACGATGCCACTCCGGATGCGCTGCCGACCGGTGGTGTGATCAAGGTGCCCACCGACCCCCTCGACGGACTCTCTCTCACCGCGACATCCGGTGCCGGCACGGACGAGCCCGCGGCCGACGGTGTCGAGCAATCCGCCAAGCGGGCGAAGTTCCGCTACCAACCGAACCTGCTCATCGTGGACGGCGGCCAGCCTCAGGTCGCCGCTGCCGCCCGCGCCCTGCGCGAATCAGGAGTGACCGGCATCACCCTCTGCGGAATCGCCAAACGCCTGGAGGAGATCTGGCTGCCGGATTCCGACTACCCGGTGATCCTGCCCCGCAACAGCGACGCCCTGTTCCTCATCCAACGCATCCGCGACGAAGCGCACAGGTTCGCCATCACCCACCAACGCGCACGCCGTAAGCGCGACATCAACACCATTCTCGGAGAAATCCCCGGATTGGGCCCAGCCAGGATCAAGGTGCTCCTGGGCCACTTCGGCTCTGTCGCCAAGCTCAGAGAGGCATCGGTCGACTCGATCGCCGAGATCCGGGGCATCGGACCGGCCCTCGCCGACGGCATCCACCGGCACCTGCGCGCCTGAACCTGCCCCCCGGTGGGTAGGCTGGACATTCACCAACTTCGACCGAAGGCGCAAATCCAGCATGAGCACGGAGACCGAAAAGCAGGAGATGCTGATCGTTACCGGCATGTCCGGCGCCGGTCGATCCACCGTGGCGAACGCCCTGGAGGACCTGGGCTGGTACGTCGTCGACAACCTGCCGCCCCAAATGCTCCGGCCCCTGGTCGAACTCGTCGGGCGGGCGGGCACCAGCCTGCCCAAGATCGCGGCCGTCGTCGACATCCGCGGCCGGGATTTCTTCGGCGATTTTCAGGAACTCGTGCAGGCGCTCCGCAGCGGCACCCAGGTCCGCGTCATCTTCCTCGAGGCGCGCGACGATGTGCTCGTGCGCCGTTTCGAAGCCGTCCGCCGTCCGCACCCGCTCCAGGGTGAGGGCACCATCCTGGACGGCATCTCGGCCGAACGCACCAGGCTGGCGGTCGTGCGGGAGTCCTGTGACATCGTCATCGACACCTCCGACCTCAACATCCACCAGCTCGCCACCACGATCACCGAACGGTTCGCCGCCGAGAACGCCGCCGGACTGCACCTCACCGTGATGAGCTTCGGCTTCAAATACGGGCTGCCCACCGACGTCGACATGGTCGCCGACGCGCGGTTCCTGCCCAACCCGTTCTGGATCCCGGAACTGCGGCCGCACACCGGCCTCGACCCCGAGGTGAGCGAGTACGTGCTGGGCCAGGAAGGCGCACGCGAGTTCATCACCAGCTACGCGGCCGCCGTGCGGCCCGTGCTCGCCGGCTACCAGCGCGAGAACAAGCGACACGCCACCATCGCCATCGGCTGCACGGGCGGCAAGCACCGCTCCGTCGCCATGGCCAGGGAATTGGCTGGTCTGCTCCAAGAATTTCCCGGCGTCGCGGTGAGCCTCAAGCACCGCGACCTCGGACGAGAATAACAACACGGCCTGCCGTCCACCGTGGCGGCCGGCCTCGAACAACAGAATGGAATGACGATTGGCACTCACCATCGACGTCAAAGATGAACTAGCACGCGTCGAGGTTTCGAAGACCACGGTTCGCGCGGCCGAACTGGCGACGATCCTGCGGTTCTCCGGCGGCCTGCACATGATCTCCGGACGGATCGCCATTGAGTCGGAGCTCGATACCCCACTGCTGGCCCGCCGGGTACGCAAAGACCTGGCCGAACTCTACGGAGTGCGCAGCGACGTGTCCGTGATCGCGGCGTCCGGACTGCGCCGCACCAACCACTACCTCGTACGGGTTCTGGACGGCGGCGAAACTCTCGCCAGGCAGACCGGTCTGCTCGACGCCCGCCGCCGACCCATTCGCGGGCTGCCCAACCGCCTGACGACGGGCTCGAAAGAGGAAATCGCCGCCGTCTGGCGAGGCGCGTTCCTCGCGACCGGATCGCTCACCGACCCCGGTCGCTCCGCCGCCCTCGAGGTCGTCTGCCCGGGCAACGAGGCCGCCATGGCCATCGTCGGCGCCGCGGGGCGCCTCGGGATCGCCGCCAAGGCCCGCGAGGTCCGCGGTGTGCACAGGGTGGTCATCCGCGACGGTGACGCCATCGGCGCGATGCTCGTGCAGATGGGCGCCGCGGAGACCGTGCTCAACTGGGAAGCCCTGCGCCAACGCCGTGAGGTGCGCGCGACCGCCAACCGTCTGGTCAACTTCGACGACGCCAACCTGCGCCGTTCCGCCCAGGCCGCCGTCGCCGCCTGCGCCCGTGTCGATCGCGCCATGGAGATCCTCGGCGACGACATTCCCGAGCACCTGCGCTACGCGGGTGAGCTTCGACTGTCCTTCCGGGACTCCAGCCTCGACGAGCTCGGCCACCACGCCGACCCGCCCATGACCAAGGACGCCGTCGCCGGTCGCATCCGCCGTCTCCTGGCGATGGCCGACAAGAAGGCCGTTGACCTCGGCATCCCCGGCACCGACGCAAACCTGCCGGCCGACCTCGACGACGTCTGACCCGCCGCCCGGGCCGTCCGTCCTCCGCGGATGGCCCCCGCACCGGGGGAGAGGGGACTAACGTCCCCTATTCACCTGAGTAGACTAAAAAGGTCACTTACAGTGCAGATGGCGAGAGAAATCTTAGCCGCTGCCACATAAATGAGGAGATACGAGCTATGGCCGAATACACCCTGCCTGAACTGGCTTACGACTACTCGGCACTTGCGCCGAGCATCAGCGGCACCATCATGGAGCTCCACCACAGCAAGCACCACCAGGCGTACGTCACCGGTGCGAACACCGCACTCGCCCAGCTGGCTGAAGCCCGCGATTCGGGCAGTCTCGTGTACGTGAACAAGCTCGAGAAGGACCTCGCGTTCAACCTCGGCGGTCACGTCAACCACTCGATCTTCTGGACCAACATGTCCCCGAACGGCGGCGACAAGCCGGTCGGTGAACTCGCCAGCGCGATCGACGATTTCTTCGGTTCCTTCGACAAGTTCCAGGCGCACTTCGCGGCCACCGCGATGGGCGTCCAGGGCTCGGGATGGTCGGTGCTCGCCTGGGATTCCATCGGGCAGCGCCTGATCATCCAGCAGTTCTTCGATCAGCAGGCCAACTTTGCCGCCGGCACAGTCCCCATCCTGATGCTCGACGTCTGGGAGCACGCGTACTACCTCGATTACCAGAACGTGCGCGCCGACTACGTCAAGGCGTTCTGGAACATCGTCGACTGGGCGAACGTCCAGGCGCGCTTCGTCGCCGCCAGGGAGAAGACCAACGGCCTGCTGTTGCTCTCCTAGGTTCGCCTCACCACCCCACCTTTGAAGTTCTTTCATTCCCACCACCGGCGCTACATGCGCCATCAATAACAGGAGTCATTCGTGTCTGTAAAGATCGGTATTAACGGATTTGGCCGCATCGGCCGCAACTACCTGCGCGCCGCACTGGCCCAGGGCAGCGACATCGAGATCGTTGCCGTCAACGACCTCACCGACACCAAGACGTTGGCGCACCTGCTGAAATACGACTCCATCACGGGTCGTCTGGACGCCACCGTCTCCGTCGAGGGCGATTCCATCCTCGTCAACGGCAAGCCCATCAAGGTCCTCGCCGAGCGCGACCCGGCCAACCTCCCCTGGGGTGCCCTGGGCGTCGACATCGTCATCGAGTCGACCGGCCGCTTCACCAAGGCCGACGATGCGCGCAAGCACATCACCGCCGGTGCCAAGAAGGTCATCGTTTCCGCTCCCGCCACGGGCGACGTTGCGACCATCGTGATGGGCGTCAACGAGGAGACCTACGACTCCGCGAAGTTCGACATCATCTCGAACGCGTCCTGCACCACGAACTGCCTCGCCCCGCTGGCCAAGGTCTTCAACGACAACTTCGGCATCAAGAGCGGTCTGATGACCACCATCCACGCGTACACCGCAGACCAGAACCTGCAGGACGGCCCGCACAGCGACCTGCGTCGTGCCCGCGCCGCCGCCGTGAACATCATCCCGACGTCGACCGGTGCCGCCAAGGCCCTGGGCATCGTCCTCCCCGAGCTCGCCGGCAAGCTTGACGGCTTCGCCCTGCGCGTACCCGTGCCCACCGGTTCCATCACCGACCTCACCGTCATCGCCGAGAAGCCGGTTACCGTCGAGGCCATCAAGGCTGCGTACAAGGCTGCAGCAGAGGGCCCCCTCAAGGGCATCCTGATGTACACCGAAGACGAGATCGTCTCCAGCGACATCGTGACCGACCCGCACTCCTCGATCTTCGACGCCGGCCTGCTGCGCGTCCTGGGCGACCAGGTCAAGCTGTCCTCCTGGTACGACAACGAGTGGGGCTACTCCAACCGCATGGTTGACCTCACCGAGTTCGTCGCCGAGCGTCTCTAACTAGGGGACACGCAGTGACGCTTCGCACTATCGAATCGCTGGGATCGCTCCACGGCAAGCGCGTCATCGTTCGGTGTGATCTGAACGTTCCGTTGAAAGACGGTCAGATCACCGACGATGGCCGCGTGCGGGCGTCCCTGCCCACCCTCAAGGCTCTGGTCGAACAGGGCGCCCGTCTGGTGATCGTTTCTCACCTCGGGCGCCCTGACGGCCAGGTCAACCCCAAGTACAGCCTGGCTCCCGTTGCGGCACGCCTGGCCGAACTGATCGGTTCCCCTGTCGCCTTCGCCGCCGACACCGTCGGCGAATCCGCCCAGGCCGCGGTTGCGGCCCTGACTGACGGCGACATCGTCGTTCTGGAAAACCTCCGCTTCAACGCGGGGGAGACCAGCAAGGTCGAAGCAGAGCGGGTGGCGTTCGCCACCGAGCTCTCCGCCCTCGGCGACGCCCTCGTCTCCGACGGCTTCGGTGTCGTCCACCGCAAGCAGGCCAGCGTCTTCGACCTGGCCCAGATCCTGCCCAGCGCTGCCGGCCTGCTCATCGCAGCCGAGCTCGACGTGCTCGACCGCCTCACCGAGAAGCCCGAGGCGCCGTACACGGTCATCCTCGGCGGCTCCAAGGTGTCGGACAAGCTCGGCGTGATCGGTCACCTGCTTCCGCGGGTGAACTCGCTCCTGATCGGCGGCGGCATGCTGTTCACCTTCCTCGCGGCCCAGGGCCACAAGGTCGGCGCCAGCCTGCTCGAGGTCGACCAGATCGAGACCGTGCGCGGTTATCTCGCCGAGGCCGACCGGTTGGGCGTGAAGATCGTGCTGCCGACTGACGTCGTCGTCGCCTCCAAGTTCGGAGCTGACGCAGAGTACGTCACCACGCCCGCCAACGAAATCGAGAACACCCCGTTCGGCGCTGCCGGCCTGGGCCTCGATATCGGACCGGACACCGCGGCCGCATTCGCCGCGATCATCCGCGAGTCGAAGACTGTCTTCTGGAACGGCCCGATGGGCGTGTTCGAGCTGGCACCGTTCGCCGACGGCACCCGCACGGTTGCTGCCGCACTCACCGAGGTCAACGGACTCAGCGTTGTCGGCGGAGGAGACTCCGCCGCCGCAGTTCGCATCCTTGGTTTCTCAGATGACCAGTTCGGTCATATTTCTACCGGCGGTGGCGCCAGCCTCGAGTTCCTCGAGGGCAAGCGACTGCCAGGACTGGAGGTCCTCGGATGGCAGTAAACACGCGTGTTCCACTGATCGCAGGCAACTGGAAGATGAACCTGGACCACCTCCAGGCGATCGCTTTCGTGCAGAAGCTGGCCTGGAGCCTCAAGGACGCCGGTCACGACTTCACCTCCACCGAGGTTGCCGTGTTCCCGCCGTTCACCGACCTGCGCAGTGTGCAGACCCTGGTGGCAGCAGACAAGCTGCCGCTGGCGTACGGCGGACAGGATGTCTCCACCCAGGAGTCCGGCGCATACACCGGCGAGATCTCGGCCGCTTTCCTGGCCGCGCTCGAGTGCCAGTACGTGCTCATCGGTCACTCCGAGCGACGCACCCTGCACAACGAGACCGACGAGGTCGTCGCCGCCAAGGTGACCGCAGCGTTGAAGCACAACATCGTTCCGATCATCTGCGTCGGCGAAACCGCCGCAGACCTGGAACTGCACGGACCCAGCGCCGTCCCGGTTGCTCAGCTGAAGGCCGCACTGGCCGGAGTCGAGAACGCCGCGGACATCGTCGTGGCGTACGAGCCGGTCTGGGCCATCGGCTCCGGACAGGCCGCGACGCCCGACCAGGCCGAGCAGGTCGCAGCCCAGCTGCGGCTGACCCTGGCCGAGGTTCTCGGCCAGGACGTCGCCGACAAGACCCGCATCCTCTACGGCGGTTCGGTCAAGGGCGTCAACATCGCCGGTTTCATGAAGGAACCGAACGTCGACGGAGCACTTGTTGGAGGCGCAAGCCTGGACATCACCGAGTTCTCCAGCATCGTCCGCTTCCAGAAGCACGTCGGACTGTAGCCCTCACCCGCCGTACCCCCTTCGGGGGTGCGGCGGGTTTCGTCTGCCGTCAGGCTATAATTGCCAGTGGTCTTGGTGGAGCTCTAGCGCCCATCGTTTTGTGAAAGGTTTCGCGTGGAGATTCTCCAGGTTGTATTGCAGGTCCTGCTCGGTATTACGAGCCTCCTGCTCACCATGCTCATTCTGCTCCACAAGGGGCGCGGTGGGGGTCTATCCGACATGTTCGGCGGTGGCGTCACCTCGAACCTCGGCGCCTCCGGCGTCGCTGAGCGGAACCTCAACCGCATCACCATCATTCTGGCCGTGCTGTGGATCTCCTGCATCGTCGTGCTGGGCCTGATAACTAAATTCGATACCGGCGCCTAGGTCGGGCGCTGCAGGGCGTCTGAGCGCCCTGGGCGGGCCGTTCGGCCCACCGGCAGCAGCCCGACTCACGGCACCCCTCTCGCACAGAACATCGCATCCGGTCACCGACGGCGCAACCGGTACGCACGCACAACACGAACAAGCCGAACAGTCTTAACAGCGGAGGAACACAATGGCATCTGGTGGAAGCGCAATTCGCGGCTCGCGAGTCGGAGCCGGCCCCATGGGCGAGCAGGACCGTGGTTTTCATGCTGACCGAATCCGAGTCTCCTACTGGGACGCGCTTGGCAACGAGACGGTCCGGTACTTCGCCGCCAACCTGCCCGACGAGGAAATCCCCGATACCATCGACTGCCCGTCGTCCGGCCTGCCCGCCGGCCGCGACAAGGAGAACCCGCCCTCGGTCGTGAAGCTGGAACCGTACAAGACACACCTCGCCTACGTGAAGGAACGCCGCACCGAAGAAGAGGCGGAGTCGCTTCTGGAAGAGGCGCTCCAGCAGCTCCGGGTCCGGCGCGGCAAGCTCAGCGCCACCAACTAGGGCGCATCCGTACCAACAAGAGAAGCGCATCGGTTCCAAGGAACCGATGCGCTTCTTTGTGTCTGCCGACGGGCTACATCACTGCGGCGAAGCGATCAGGTTCTCCGGAACCTCCGCAGCAGCCTCTCCGTCGACGAAGAAGTCCGTGTAGTGGCGACCGCGGATGCCCGCGACGGGAACCTCGTCCCGGCTCGCACCGGCCAGGGCGAGGCCCAGTGCCGACGCCTTGTCGGTACCGGAAACGACGAGCCAGATCCGCTCCGAGGAGTTGAGCACCCAGCGGGTGAGACTGAGCCGCTCCGGCGGTGGCTTCGGCGAGTTCAGCACCGCGATCACCGTGAGGTCGTTCTCCCTGATGCCCTGCATGTGCGGGAAGAGCGACGCGATGTGACCGTCTGGGCCGACGCCGAGGAACGTGACGTCGAACTGCGGCACGAGCGAGTCAGGGGCTGCCTTGGTCTTTAGCTCGGCCGCGTAACGGTCCGCGGCGGCGTCCAGGTCGAGTCCCTCGTCAGAGGCGGGGAACGCGTGCACATTCCCCGCGGGAATGTCGATGTGGTCGAGAAGTGCCGCGCGTGCCTGCACCTCGTTGCGGTCGGCGTGCGCGCGGGGAACCCAGCGCTCGTCGCCCCACCAGAAATCGATCTTCGCCCAGTCGACACTGTCGCGGTCGGGTGAGGCGTTGATCGCTTCCAGCACCCCGGTGCCCACGGTTCCACCGGTCAGAACCACGTGGGCGTGACCCTGCTCATGCAGGATGTCGGCCATCTTGGTGAGGAAGCGGGTCGCGACCGAGGCAATCAGGGCCGCTTTGTCGTCGTGCACAAGCACACGTCTGTCGTACGTCATGAATGATCTCCGGTCGATGTGGTGGGTCCTGCCAGCTGGGGCAGACCCTTGGTGATGACCTCGCCGTACAACTCGTCGGGGTCCAGGCGGCGCAATTCGTCGCTCAAGCAGTCCCGCAGGCTGCGGCGCTTGAGGGTCAGGTCCTGCACGGGCTGTCCGGACTGGGTCAGGGTGGCGATGCCGGGTACCTCGCGCTCGAGCGAGATCACCCCGGAGGCCCGCGTGAGGTGCACGCCGTGGATACCGTTCGAGTTCTGACCCGAGGTGAGCTCGTAGTCCACCGGGACCTGCAACTGCAACTGCAACCATGCCGCGAGGAGTGTCGTCGAGGGGGAGTCCAGCGCGCCGCTGACCGACACCGCGGTGATCGACTCGTAGGGCGGCTGGTCCAGGACCGCGGCGAGCTGAGCGCGCCACAGGGTCAACCGGGTCCAGGCGAAGTCGGTGTCACCCGGACGGTAGGACGCGCAGATGTTGGTCAGCGCCGCCTGCGGGTCGGCCTGGGCCGACGCGTCGGTGATGCGGCGGTACGCGATACGCCCCAGGGGAGACTCGGCGGGCACTTCGGGGGCCTCACCGGGCCACCAGGCCACGACGGGGGCGTCCGGCAGCAACAGCCCGGTCACCAGGCTCTCAGGGTCGCTGGCGGCATCACCGTAGGCGCGGAGCACGATGACCTCGCTCGCGCCGGCGTCGCCGCCGACCCGGATCTCGGCATCTACGCGAGGGTCGCACGCTGCGCTGCCCTCGGGCTGGGTGGAGAGCACGATGACCCGCATCGGGTGCTCCCGGGAGGCGTCGTTGGCCGCCTCGATGGCTTCCTCCTCGTGCCCGAGCTCAGCGGCGATGATGAGGGTGAGCACCCGGCCGAGTGCGACAGCGCCGCCCTCCTCCCGGATGCGCACGAGCGCCTTTGAGACCTTCGCGGTGGTGGTGTCCGGCAGATCGACGATCATGGGCGTCTCCAGTTCCGGCCGTCTCGTGACAGCAGTTCGTCGGCTGATGCGGGCCCCCAGGTTCCAGGTCGGTATTGTTCCGGCTGGCCCTGAGTGGCCCAGAATTCCTCAATCGGGTCGAGGATCTTCCACGATAACTCGACTTCTTCGTGGCGGGGAAAGAGCGGCGGGTCGCCAAGCAGAACGTCCAGGATCAAGCGCTCGTAGGCTTCGGGACTGGCTTCGGTGAACGCGTGGCCATAACCGAAGTCCATGGTCACGTCGCGCACCTGCATGCCGACACCGGGAACTTTGGACCCGAACCGGATCGTGACTCCCTCGTCGGGCTGGACCCTGATCACCAGGGCGTTCTCGCCCAGCGCAGCGGTCTGGCTCTTCTCGAACAGGTACTGCGGGGCGCGTTTGAACACCACGGCGATCTCCGTGACCCGGCGACCGAGTCGTTTACCCGCCCGGAGGTAGAACGGCACGCCGGACCAGCGACGCGTGTCGATCTCCAGGCGGAGGGCCGCATAGGTCTCCGTGAGCGACTCCGGGTTCATGCCGTCTTCTTCGAGGAAGCCGAGAATCTTCTCGCCGCCCTGCCAGCCGCCGGCGTACTGTCCGCGGGCGGTGCCCGTGGCCAGGTCTTCCGGCAGACGAACTGAAGCGAGCACCTTTTCCTTCTCGGTGCGCAGGTCCGCCGCGTCGAACGAGATCGGCTCTTCCATGGCGGTGAGGGCCAGGAGCTGCAGCAGGTGGTTCTGGATGACGTCGCGGGCGGCGCCGATGCCGTCGTAGTACCCGGCTCGTCCGCCGACGCCGATGTCCTCGGCCATGGTGATCTGCACGTGGTCGACGTAGTTGGCGTTCCAGATCGGTTCGTACAGCTGGTTCGCGAAGCGCAGCGCCAGGATGTTCTGCACAGTCTCCTTGCCCAGGTAGTGGTCGATGCGGAACACGGAGTCGGCCGGGAAGACCGATTCGACGACATCGTTGAGCTCACGGGCGGTCTTGAGGTCGCTGCCGAACGGCTTCTCGATGACGACGCGTCGCCACTGGCCGTTCTTCTGCTCTGCCAGGCCGGACCGGCGCAACTGCTCGGTCACCTGCGGGAAGGCCTTCGGCGGGATCGACAGGTAGAACGCATGGTTTCCCATCGTTCCCCGCTCCCGGTCGAGCTCTTCGATGGTTTCCTTGAGCAGCTCGAAGGCGGCATCGTCGTCGAAGGTGCCCGGCACGAACCGGATGCCCTCGGCGAGCTGCGCCCACACGTCCTCGTGGAACTCTGTGCGGGCGTACTCCTTGACGGAGTCGTGCACGACCTGCATGAAGTCCTGGTTGTCCCAATCCCGCCGGGCGAACCCGACGAGGGCGAAACCGGGGGGCAGCAGCCCCCGGTTGGCCAGGTCATAGACGGCGGGCATGAGTTTCTTCCGCGACAGGTCTCCGGTAACGCCGAAGATGACGAGGCTGGAGGGCCCCGCAATCCGGTTCAGGCGATAGTCGGAGGGTGAACGCAGCGGATTGAACTCCGGGGTGATTTCCACCGGGGACATGCGGCTCCTTAGAGAATGAAAGCGAAACGACGCGGCGGGCGTGACTAACGGACGGCGGCGAACAGGGTGTTGATGTTCGCAGCCGGGTCGGTCAACGTGAGGGTGAGCACCGGACGATTGTGCTCGGCGAGGACGCTGGCGTCACCAACGGCCTGGGCCTGGATGAGCTCACCGAAGGTGAACGGGCGGTCGGGGATGTCGAGGTCTTCTGCGGGGGTGCTGAGGATCTGCAGGAACACGCCGGTGGGCGTGCCGCCCTTGTGGAACTGTCCGGTGGAATGCAGGAACCGGGGTCCCCAGCCGAACGTCACCGGGCGCTTGGAAAGTGTGGCGAGCAACCCGCGCACCTCGGCCAGCTGGGGGAGCGCGAGAGCGTCCACATAGGCCTGCACAGCCACGTACCCGTCCGGGCCGAGCTCTTCCAGCAGCGCGTCGATGGCGCTGGCCAGATCGCTGGCGGCACCGATCACGTGCGGCGTGCCGCGCACTTCGATGCCGTCAGAGATGAACGCGGCAGGTTCGGGCTCCGGACGGGAGTCCAACAGACCGCGGGTGGCGGACTTGGCAGACTCGACGTCAGGCTGGTCGAACGGGTTGATTCCGAGCAACCGTCCGGCGACGACGGTGGCGTATTGCCAGACCAGGAACTGCGCGCCGAGGGTGCCGCTGACACGGATCTCGCCGGCACTGTTCAGGTCAGCGTCGTCATGGTCGGAGAAGACCTCGTCGCCGGCATCGTCTACGACCCGCACGATCTGCACGTCGGGCAGCGCCGCCGTGAGCTCCGGCGCATCCAGGTCAAGGACGACGGGCAGGATGCCGGTGCCGATCTTGCCCGTGGACTCGGCGATGAGCTGTTCGGCCCAGTCGGCGAGGCCGACGATGTGGGTGCCGTCTGCGACGATCGCCAGCTTGTCACGGCGGGGAGTTGCCGCGGCGATCGCTGCGCCGAGGATCAGCCCGGGGTTGTCCTCGGAGTCAACGGCCAAGGCCAGCGAGACCGATTCGGCCTCGTCCAGCAGTTGGCCGATATCGATGCCGGCCAGGCCGGTCGGTACCAGTCCGAACGCGGTGAGCGCCGAGAAGCGCCCGCCCACGGTCGGGTCGGCGGTGAAGACCCTGTAGCCGGCCTCGGTGGCGGATGCCTCGAGCGGGGAGCCCGGGTCGGTCACCACGATGATGCGGTCGACGGGGTCGACGCCGATCTCACGGAAGGCGCGTTCGAAGACCCGGCGCGCACTGTCGGTTTCGACGGTGCCGCCGGACTTCGACGACACCACGAGTGCGGTCGACTCCAGGCGGTCGCGCAGCGCCGCCAACACCTGACCGGGGTCGGTGGCATCCAGCACGGTCAAGTCGACACCGCTGGTGCGGGCGATGACCTCCGGTGCGAGCGACGAGCCGCCCATGCCGGCCAGGGCGATGTGGGTGACGCCCCCGGCCAGCAGGTGCTCGCGAAGGGCCAGGATCTCGGCGACGAGCGGACGCGAGGTGACGACCGATTCGGTCCAGCCCAGGCGTTTGCCCGCCTCAGCCTCGGCCTCGGGTCCCCACAGGGCGGGGTCGAGCGAGGTGATACCCGAGGCGACGAGATCGTCGACCAGGGCTGGCAGGGCGGCGCGGACGGCGTCGGCCGCCGCGCCGCTCACCGAGATCTTAAAACTCACTTGGCAGCTTCGAGTGCTGCGGTGACGGTGTCCAGCAGCTCGTTCCAGGAGATGATGAACTTCGAGACGCCTTCCTCTTCGAGGACGCGGGTCACGTCGTCGTAGGAGACACCCTGCGCCGCGATGGCGTCCAGCACCGCGTTGGCCTCGTCGTAGGAGCCGGTGACGGCGCCTTCGACGATGACACCGTGATCGAAGGTGGCCTCGAGGGTCTTCTCCGGCATGGTGTTGACGACCTCGGGCGCGACCAGCTCGGTCACGTAGAGGGTGTCGGGCAGCTCGGCCGACTTGACGCCGGTGGAGGCCCAGAGCGGACGCTGCTTGTTGGCGCCGGCGCCGAGCAGGCCGGCGGCCCGCTCGGACGTGAACGCCTGCTCGAAGACCTGGTAAGCCAGCTGCGCGTTGGCGACGCCGGCCTTGCTCTGCAGGGCGAGGGCTTCGTCGGTGCCGACGGCCGCGAGGCGCTTGTCGATCTCGGTGTCAACGCGCGACACGAAGAACGAGGCGACGGAGTGGATCGTCGACAGGTCGATGCCTGCAGCCTTGGCCTTCTCGAGGCCGCTGAGGTACGCGTTGATGACAGCGCGGTACCGCTCGAGGCTGAAGATCAGGGTGACGTTCACGCTGATGCCCAGCGCGATCGTCTCGGTGATCGCGTCGAGGCCCTCGATGGTGGCGGGGATCTTGATCATCGCGTTCGGGCGGTTGACCTTGTTCCACAGCTGCTGAGCCTGGGCGAGGGTCTTGTCGGCGTCGTGGGCGAAGCCAGGCTCGACCTCGATCGACACACGGCCGTCGAAGCCCTTGGTGGCGTCGTAGACCGGGCGGAAGATGTCGCAGGCTGCGGCGACGTCGTCGGTGGTGATCTCGAACACGGCGTCGGTGACGTTGGTTCCGGCGGCGGCCAGCGTGGCCACCTGGGAGGCGTACGCCTCGCCCTTGCTCAGTGCGCCGGCGAAGATCGTCGGGTTGGTGGTGACGCCGACGACGTTCTTCTCTTCGATGAGGGTCGTCAGTCCGCCGGACTGGATGCGCTGGCGCGACAGGTCGTCGAGCCAGATGCTGACGCCTGCGGCGGACAGGGCGGCGGTGGGGGTTGTTTCAGTCATGAAAATCAAATCTCCTTGATGCTGCGCTTGTTGGTGTCGCGCTTAGAGCGCGGCGAGGGATTCTTTGGCGGCGGCGACGACGGCCTCCGTGGTGATGCCGAATTCGCGGAACAGGGTCTTGTAGTCAGCCGAGGCACCGAAGTGCTCGATCGAAACGCTGCGGCCGCGGTCGCCTACGTACTTATTCCAGGTCAACGCAATTCCGGCCTCGACCGATACCCGAGCGGTGATCGCTCTGGGCAGAACTGCCTCACGGTATTCGGCGGACTGCTCCTCGAACCATTCGAGGCTGGGCACGGACACGACGCGGGCGTTGACGCCATCCGCCTTGAGGGCCTCGCGGGCGTTGACGGCAAGCTGAACCTCGGAGCCGGTGGCGAGGAGGATCACGTCGGGCGTCCCGCCCGGTGCTTCGGCGAGCACGTAAGCGCCCTTGGCGACGTTCTTCGCCGACGCGAAGGTCTCGCCGCTGGCGTCACCGTCGCCGCGCTCGAACACGGGGATGTTCTGGCGGGTGAGGACGATGCCGGCCGGGCCGTTGCGGCGCTCGAGGATCGTCTTCCAGGCCCAGGAGACCTCGTTGGCGTCGCCGGGGCGCACCACGTCGAGTCCGGGGATGGCGCGGAGCGAGGCCAGCTGTTCAATCGGCTGGTGGGTCGGTCCGTCTTCACCGAGAGCGACGGAGTCGTGCGTCCAGACGAAGATCGACGGCGCCTTCATGAGCGCGGCCAGACGCACGGCGGGGCGCATGTAGTCGCTGAAGATCAGGAACGTGCCGCCGAACGGGCGGGTGTTGCCGTGCAGCACGATGCCGTTGAGGATCGCGGCCATCGCGTGCTCGCGGATACCGAAGTGCAGCACACGGCCGTAGGTGTTTCCCGTCCACTCGCCGGTGGAGTGTTCGCTGGGGATGAAGGACGCCGAGTTGCTGATCGTGGTGTTGTTCGACTCGGCCAGGTCGGCTGAGCCGCCCCACAGTTCGGGGATGACCGGGCCGAGGGCGTTGAGCACCTTGCCGGACGAGGCCCGGGTGGAGACCTCGGTGCCGGCCGGGAAGACGGGCAGGGCCGCTTCGACGCCGTCGGGCAGGTCGCCGGAGAGGATCCGGTCGAGCAGGATCTTGCGCTCGGGGTTGGCGGCGGCCCAGGCGTCGAAACGCACGGTCCACTCCGCGTGCTGCTCGGCGCCACGGTCCAGGGCCTTGCGGGTGTGCGCGATGACGTCGTCGGCCACGTCGAAGGACTTCTCGGGGTCGAAACCGAGAATCTCCTTGACGCCGGCGAGTTCCTCGGCGCCGAGGGCGGACCCGTGGATCTTGCCGGTGTTCTGCTTCTTCGGGCTCGGCCAGCCGATGATCGTCTTGAGGATGATCAGCGAGGGCTTGTCGGTGACGGCCTGGGCGGCCGCGATGGCGTCGTTGAGCGCGGCGACGTCTTCGACGTACTCGCCGGTCTTCTTCCAATCCACCGTCTGCACGTGCCAGTGGTACGCGTCGTAGCGGGCCGCGACATCCTCGGTGAAGGCGATGTTGGTGTCGTCCTCGATCGAGATCTGGTTCGAGTCGTAGATCGCGATCAGGTTGCCGAGCTGCTGGTGCCCGGCGAGCGAGGATGCCTCGGAGGTGATGCCCTCCTGCAGGTCGCCGTCGCCGGCGATGACGTAGACGAACTGGTCGAACGGGCTGGTGCCGGCTTCGGCCTCCGGGTCGAACAGGCCGCGCTCGAAGCGGGCGGCGTAGGCGAAGCCCACGGCGGACGCGAGGCCCTGGCCGAGGGGGCCTGTGGTGATCTCGACACCGTCGGTGTGGCCGTACTCGGGGTGCCCGGGGGTCTTGGAACCCCAGGTGCGCAGCGCCTTCAGGTCGTCGAGTTCGAGGCCGTAGCCGCCCAGGTAGAGCTGGACGTACTGGGTGAGTGAGCTGTGGCCCACCGAGAGGATGAACCGGTCGCGGCCGATCCATTCGTTGTCAGCAGGATCGCGACGCATCACCTTCTGGAAGAGGAGGTAAGCGGCCGGAGCGAGGCTCATGGCTGTTCCCGGGTGACCGTTTCCCACCTTCTCCACGGCATCGGCCGCAAGGATGCGGGCGGTGTCAACCGCCCGATTGTCGATGGAATCCCACTGCAATGCTGCCACGTGAACTGACCCTTCTGAATCCGAAAAGGCGGCACGCTATTCCCGCGCCGCTGGAGAGTGATTGCCCGCCGACATCGTTATCGGCATCAGGTGCGCAGCGGAGGGCCCAGGTCAGGCGCTCACGGATGCTTGCACCTAGATTGGCGAGCCATTCCAGTATACGGAACGCGGCTTGGCGTCGTTGTTTCGGTGATATTGCGCCACTGTCGCAGAGGCGAGCCGGGTCTGAGAGGTGCAGAAATGGCCTAGAATCAAGGCAATATGCGAAGCGCACGAGAAGCCATGGACACTGCCGAGGAGCCCCGCGAACAGGGGGCCCAGGACCGTTCTGCACGGTTCCGCCGGACCTTTCTGGCGTACCTGTCGCTGACGAAGCCGCGGGTCGTCGAATTGTTGCTCGTTGTTACCGCTCCGACGATGATCCTGGCCACCGGCGGCATCCCCGACCTGTGGCTGGTGCTCGCGACTCTGATCGGTGGCGCCTTCAGCGCCGGATCCGCGGGGGCGTTCAACTGCTACCTCGACCGCGACATCGACAGGCTGATGAACCGCACCCAGGGCCGCCCGCTGGTCACGGGGGAGCTCAGTGACCGTCAGGCTCTGGTCTTCGCCTGGGTGCTCGGCGCCGTGTCCATCGCCTGGCTCTGGGTCTTCACGAACTGGGTCGCCGCGCTGCTGTCCCTGGGCGCCATTCTGCTCTACGTCGTGTTCTACACGATGATCCTCAAACGTCGCACCGCCCAGAACATCGTCTGGGGCGGCGTCGCCGGCTGCATGCCGGTGCTGATCGGCTGGGCGGCTGTGACGGGTGACCTGTCCTGGCCGCCGTTCATCCTGTTCCTGATCATCTTCCTGTGGACGCCGCCGCACTACTGGCCGCTCTCGATGAAGTACCGGGACGACTACCAGGCCGCAGGGGTGCCCATGCTCTCCGTCGTGCGCGGTCGCGCCCAGGTCGGCCTGCAGGTCATCCTATACGCCTGGGCCACAGTGGCGTGCTCCCTGCTGCTGGTGCCCATCGCCGGCATGGGCCTGGTCTACACGGTCGTGGCTGTGGGCTCGGGGGCCTGGTTCATCTACGAGACCCACCGTCTCTACAACCTCGCGATCCGTCACGAGCACGTGTCGCCGATGCGGGTGTTCCACGGTTCGATCGCCTACCTCACGCTGGTCTTCGTGGCGGTCGGCGTCGACCCGCTGCTGCCCTTCTAGCCCCTCCCGGCCCGGGCCAGCCCCACGCCGCGCCGCGCTGCCTCGAGTACGCCGACTGCGAAAGCGGGGATGTGGCTGCTTCGCGAGCGCTGAGGCGACCGTTTCACCGCTCTCGCGGTAATGGCCGCGAAAGCGGGGATGTGGCTGCTTCGCGAACGCTGAGGTGACCGTTTCACCGCTCTCGCGGGATTGGCCTGCGCGACAGCGGGGATGTGGCTGCTTCGAGCACGCTGAGGTGACCGTTTCACCGCTTTCGCGGGATTGACGTGCCGCGAACGAGCGGGTGCACCTGCCGCGACAGCGGGGATGTGGCTGCTTCGAGCACGCTGAGGTGACCGTTTCACCGCTCTCGCGAGGGTCGCGAGGGTGCTCTCGCGCAGGGGAACGTGGGAGCGGGGGGCCGGTCAGCGGGCGAGGGACTCCGCGGGGGCGCGCGGGGCCTGCGGAGCGTCCGCCACAACCGGCTGCTTCAGGTTCAGCACCACGGCGGTCATCACCGAGGCGAGCACGCAGGCGAGCACCATGTGGATGCCGACGAGGACGGCCGGCAGCCCCAGGTTGGCCTGGATGAGGCCGACCGCGGTCTGCGCGACCTCGACGGCGAGCAGCAACAGCACCCACCGGCGCACCGGCAGGCGCAGAACCACGGCGCCGATCACGAGCACCAGGGTCAGGGCGACGGTCAGGTAGGCCGGCCAGCTGTGGATGTGCTGCAGCAATTCGGAGTCCAGGCCGTTGCGAGGCGCATCCGCGTCGCCCGCGTGCGGCCCTGATCCCGTCGTGAGGATGCCCACGGCGATCGTCACGGCGACGGCAAAAGTGGTGAGGTGGGTGACGATGAGGAACCAGAGCGGCACCACGCGCTCCCGCGGGCCCGGCACCGTGTACAGCCTGTAAACGAAGGCCGTGCAGAGCCCGACCAGGCCGACGGAGATGACGAAGTGCAGGCCCACGACGAACGGGTTCAGCTGGGTCAGCACGCTGATGCCGCCGATCACGGCCTGGGCGGGGATGCCCAAACCGGCCAGCAGGGTGAGGCGGAAGAGGTCGGGGCGGCTCTTCCGCATCCGCAGCACAGCGACGAAGGCGGCGATGGCCACGAGACCCAGCAGAACGCCGAGCAACCGGTTGCCGAATTCGATCACGCCGTGGATGCCCATTTCGGGGGTGTTCACGAGGGAATCGTCGGTGCACTTGGGCCAGGTGGGGCAGCCCAGACCGGAGCTGGTGAGCCGGACCAGCCCGCCGGTGCCCACGAGGAAGATCTGGGCAGTGAGGTAGACCCAGCCGAGCACCCTCAGGCGACGGTCCACGTTTGTGGGCAACCACTGAATAATCCGGTTCACGGGTTCTGCTCCCTGCTGGTGCGCGCGTATGTGAATACGCCGGGTCGCACTACTAATAACATCACTAGCCTGTAGAATTAGGTCTTTCACGGGTTCCGTGTGCGCGGCGTCGCTCTTTCAGCGCGGCACGACCGGCCCGTGTTCATCTTAGGTACGCAACGTAGCCATCCACACAATTCATGCCCGCGCGGCCTGCACGTCCGACCAAACGGTTGGCCGCTGCACTCGGCACGGGAATGGCCGGACTGATATCCGGGTTGATGTGGGTAGGAGAAGAGGTAAAGATGTCTGACGTATTGCTGAACCGACCCGAGCTCGAGGGGCTGGGGGTGTACGAATTCGGTTGGTCCGATTCCGACGCCGCCGGCGCATCCGCTCGCCGCGGTATCTCGCCCGAGGTTGTCACCGACATCTCGAACCTCAAGCAGGAGCCGGCCTGGATGCTCGAGCGCCGGCTGAAGGCCTTGCAGCTCTTCGAGCGCAAGCCCATGCCCACCTGGGGTGCCGACCTGTCGGAGATCGACTTCGACAACATCAAGTACTTCGTCCGCTCCACGGAGAAGCAGGCCCAGACCTGGGAAGACCTGCCCGACGACATCAAGAACACCTACGAGAAGCTCGGCATCCCCGAAGCGGAGCGCCAGCGCCTCGTGTCCGGCGTCGCCGCACAGTACGAGTCCGAAGTGGTCTACCACCAGATCAACGAGGAACTCGAAGCCCAGGGCGTCATCTTCATGGACACCGACACCGCGCTGAAGGAACACCCGGAATTCTTCGAGGAATACTTCGGCAGCGTCATCCCGTCCGGCGACAACAAGTTCGCCGCGCTGAACACCTCGGTCTGGTCCGGCGGCTCGTTCGTCTACGTGCCCCCCGGCGTGCACGTCGAGATCCCGCTGCAGGCCTACTTCCGCATCAACACCGAGAACATGGGCCAGTTCGAGCGCACCCTGATCATCGCCGATGAGGGCAGCTACGTGCACTACATCGAGGGTTGCACAGCGCCGATCTACAAGTCGGACTCGCTGCATTCCGCCGTGGTCGAGATCATCGTGAAGAAGAACGCCCGCGTTCGCTACACGACCATTCAGAACTGGTCGAACAACGTCTACAACCTCGTCACCAAGCGCGCCACGGCCGCCGAGGGCGCCACCATGGAGTGGATCGACGGCAACATCGGTTCCAAGGTCACCATGAAGTACCCGTCCATCTACCTGATGGGCGAGCACGCCAAGGGCGAGACCCTCTCCGTCGCGTTCGCCGGCCCCGGCCAGCACCAGGACGCCGGCGCCAAGATGATCCACATGGCCCCGTACACCCAGTCCTCGATCGTCTCCAAGTCGATCGCCCGGGGCGGCGGCCGCGCCGGCTACCGCGGCGAGGTGCGGGTGGATGCCACGGCGCACCACTCCGCCAACACCGTGCGCTGTGACGCGCTGCTGGTCGACACCCAGTCCCGCTCCGACACCTACCCGGCCATCGACATCCGGGTCGACGACGTGCAGCTCGGCCACGAGGCCACGGTCTCGCGGGTCAGCGAGGAGCAGCTCTTCTACCTGATGAGCCGCGGCATGCCCGAGGACGAAGCCATGGCCATGATCGTGCGCGGGTTCATCGAACCCATCGCCAGGGAGCTCCCGATGGAGTACGCCCTCGAACTCAACAAGCTCATTGAAATGGGCATGGAAGGATCCGTCGGCTAAATGTCCGCCGCCTCGACTTCAACAACACCCGTATCCGCACCGTCGTCCCAGGCTTTGCCCACGGCCGAACAGCACGGCATCAAGGAGCACTCGGACGGACGCTTCGGCTTCGTTCCCGTGCAGACCCGATCCGGCAGGTTCAAGAGCTTCGACCCCGGCGACTTCCCCGCCGTCACCGGCCGGGAAGCGGTGTGGAAGCTCTCGCCCGTCGCCAAGTTCACCGACCTCACGGGAGGTGTGCTGGACGGTTCCGTCTACGACCAGGATTCCACGCCGAACCCTGACGTCGACGTGTCCTGGGTCGACCGCACCGACGTGCGCATCGGCAGCGCCGGCGCCCCCGAAGAGCGTGCATCCGCCAACGCGTGGAGCAGCTTTGAAAAGGCCCTGGCCATCACCGTCAGCGGCGAGGAGGCCAAGGAGGTCACGCTCACCAGGGCAAACCTCGGCTCAGGTGCTCGCGCCGCGCACACAATCATCGAAGCGAAGCCGTTCAGCCAGGCCGTCGTGATCCTGCAGAACACCGGCGACGCCCGCCTGTCCGAGAACGTTGAGATCATCGTCGGCGAGTCCGCGAACCTCACCGTCGTGACGGTGCAGGAGTGGAACGCCGACGCCGTGCAGCTCGCCAACCACTTCGCCAGCATCGGCCGCGACGCCCGCCTCAAGCACGTTGTCGTCTCCCTCGGCGGTGGCATCGTGCGGGTGAACCCCTCGGTGCACCTGGCCGGTCAGGGCAGCGACACCGAGCTGTTCGGGCTGTACTTCGCCGACGCCGGCCAGCACCTCGAGCAGCAGGTCTACGTGAACCACGACGCACCGAACAGCCGGAGCAGGGTCACCTACAAGGGTGCCCTGCAGGGCGTGGGCGCGCGCACGGTGTGGATCGGCGACGTGCTCATCGGCCGCACCGCCCCTGGCACCGACAGCTACGAGCAGAACCGCAACCTGGTGCTGACCGAGGGAACCCGCGCGGACTCCATCCCGAACCTCGAGATCGAGACCGGTGACATCCTGGGTGCCGGTCACGCGAGTGCCACGGGCCGGTTCGACGATGAGCAGCTGTTCTACCTGCAGTCCCGCGGCATCGGCGAGATCGAAGCACGACGCCTCGTCGTGCGCGGCTTCCTCAGCGAAATCGTGCAACACATCGGATCGAAGCCGCTCGAGGAGCGCCTGCAGGGCGCCATCGAAGACGAGCTCCGCGGAACAGAAAGCAACTGAACATGGCGTCCACCAAGATTTGTGCGCTCGACGACCTCGAACCCAACGAGGCCATCAAGGTCGAGATCGGCGGCGTGAACATCGCCGTCGTGCGTGACTCGAACGGCGCTGTCTTCGCTATCGGCGACACCTGCACCCACGGCGACATCTCGCTGTCGGAGGGTTTCGTCGAGGGCGACACCCTGGAATGCTGGGCGCACGGCTCCAAGTTCTCGCTCAAGACCGGGCGCCCGCTGACGCTCCCCGCGTACGAGCCCGTTCCCGTCTACCAGGTCGACCTGGTCGACGGCGATGTGTTCATCGATCCTTTGGTCACCATCGCCGTTTGACGCTCCAGGCCCTTCCCGGCCAGGACCCACACACTGAAAGCCCGCACCACGCGGACAACGAAAGAGATACCGAAAAATGTCTGTTCTTGAGATCAAAGACCTGCACGTCAGCGTCGAGACCGACCAGGGCACCAAGCAGATCCTGCGCGGTGTCGACCTCACCATCAACGAGGGTGAGATCCACGCCATCATGGGACCGAACGGTTCCGGCAAGTCCACGCTCGCGTACACCATCGCCGGCCACCCGAAGTATCACGTCGACAGCGGTTCGATCCTGCTCGACGGCGCCGAGGTGCTGACGATGACGGTGGACGAGCGCGCCCGCGCCGGCCTGTTCCTCGCCATGCAGTACCCGGTCGAGATCCCCGGAGTCACCGTCACGAACTTCCTCCGCACCGCGAAGACCGCGATCGACGGCGAGGCCCCGGCCATCCGCACCTGGATCAAGGACGTCCGCGAGTCGATGGTCAAGCTGCGCATGGACAAGAGCTTCGCCGAGCGCAACGTCAACGAGGGCTTCTCCGGCGGTGAGAAGAAGCGCAACGAGATCCTGCAGCTTGAACTGCTCAAGCCCAAGTTCGCCGTGCTCGACGAGACCGACTCCGGCCTCGACGTCGACGCACTGAAGATCGTGTCCGAAGGCGTGAACCGGGCCAAGGAGAACACCGGCCTCGGGCTGCTCCTGATCACGCACTACACCCGCATCCTGCGCTACATCAAGCCCGACTTCGTGCACGTGTTCGTCGACGGCCGCATTGCCGAACAGGGTGGCCCTGAGCTCGCTGACCGCCTGGAAGACGAAGGTTACGATCGCTTCCTGGCCGAGACGCCCGTAGGCTAGAGGCATGGTTTCGACACTGACACCGGCGCGCTTCGATGAGATCGAAGAGGCGCTCAAGGACGTCATGGACCCGGAGCTCGGCATCAACGTCGTCGACCTGGGACTCATCTACGACCTCGGCTGGGACGACGAGAACGACGCTCTCATCATCCACATGACACTCACCTCGGCCGGCTGCCCGCTGACCGACGTGCTCGAAGAACAGACCGCCGAGGCACTGGACGGCGTGGTCGACCAGTTCCGCATCAACTGGGTGTGGATGCCGCCGTGGGGTCCGGAGAAGATCACCGACGACGGCCGCGACATGATGCGAGCCCTCGGCTTCGCGATCTGACCGTCGCCAGCACCTGCACCACCTGTCCGCGCCGGGACGGATGCCTTTGCATCCGTTTCCCGGCGCGGTTCGCTGTTAACCGGCTCAACCCGGGCAATCCCGGGCTTCTGGAAGAGCATGTCAATCGCTGGAGGCGTATTCTAATCAGATGGATAGCACCCGCACACGCAGCCAGATCCGGCGAGACCTGCAGACTGCAGGCACCCGGGGGGACATCGTCGAAGCCGCCGCCGAGCTTATGCGCGAGCACGGCTATGCGGGCACATCGATAGCCGCCATCGCCGAGCGCGGCGGCGTGGCCGTGCAGACCATCTATAACGCCATCGGTTCGAAGGTGGACGTGCTCGCCGCCGTGCTCGCCGCCGCCAACACCGCATCGCGGGCCACTGGGCTCTCCGTGGCCGAGCTCGCCTCCGGCATCAGCGGGTCGGCGACACCGGCCACGGCCGTCAGCGGGCTGGCGACCTGGATCACCGCCGACAACGAGCGCACGGCACCCCTGCACCGCGTCGTGAATGAGGCCGCCGGAACCGACCCGGAGATCCGCGAGCTCGAGGTCAGCATGGCCGCCCGCAGCCTGCACGCGTACGCCGAGGCCGTCGGCGCCCTCCGCGGGCAGCTGGGGCTGCGGTCCGGGCTCAGCGACCACGAAGCGGCCACGTCGATCTGGGCTCTCGGCCACCCCCAGGTTTTTCACACCCTGGTGGTGGGGCTCGGCTGGTCGAGGGAAACCTACACGGCCTGGCTGCGATCCGCACTGCCCGGAGTGCTGCCGACCGGGCGGTTGACGGCCAGGTAAACCCGCTTCGGTCGGGTCTGTTCCGACACTTCGGCGCAGAAACCGCGCGCGAGCAAATATACTGGTGAATTGGCCATGTTCGGCCGACCTCCCACGACTCCCTCGAATGGACTATTGCTGTGCTCAGTGTGCAAGATCTCGAAATCCGAGTTGGGGCGCGCGTGCTCATGGAGGACGTGAGCTTCCGGGTGTCCGCTGGCGACAAGATCGGCCTGGTCGGCCGGAACGGTGCCGGCAAGACCACGCTGACGAAGACCCTGGCGGGGGAGACCCTGCCGACCAAGGGCAAGATCGAGAAGTCCGGCGAGATCGGCTACCTGCCGCAGGACCCCCGCTCCGGTGACCCGGACATGCTGGCCCGCACCCGTATCCTGGACGCCCGCGGCCTCGGCACCATCTCGCTCGGCCTCACCCAGGCCGGCATCGAGATGGGCTCGACCGACAGTAAGACCAGTGAACGGGCGATGAAGCGCTATGGCACCCTCACCGACGAGTTCAACGCGCTCGGCGGGTACGCCGCTGAGGCCGAGGCCGCGTCGATCGCCAGCAACCTGAACCTGCCCGACCGGATCCTGGACCAGCCGCTGCGCACCCTCTCCGGTGGCCAGCGCCGCCGCATCGAGCTGGCCCGCATCCTCTTCTCCGCCGCCGAGACCATGATCCTCGACGAGCCCACCAACCACCTGGACGCCGATTCAGTGGTGTGGCTGCGCGAGTTCGTGAAGAACTACCGCGGCGGCTGCATCATCATCAGCCACGACATCGAACTCGTCGGCGACACCGTCAACCGGGTTTTCTACCTCGATGCCAACCGCATGGTCATCGACATCTACAACATGAACTGGAAGAACTACCAGCGCCAGCGTGTCGCCGACGCCGACCGTCGCAAGAAGGAACGCGCCAACGCGGAGAAGAAGGCCTCGACCCTGCAGCTGCAGGCCGCCAAGTTCGGCGCCAAGGCCAGCAAGGCCGCGGCCGCGCACCAGATGGTCGCCCGCGCCGAGAAGCTCCTCTCCGGCCTCGACGCCGTGCGCGCCGTCGACCGCGTCGCCAAGCTGCGCTTCCCCGAGCCGGCTCCGTGTGGTCGCACGCCCCTGATGGCCAGCGACCTGTCCAAGAGCTACGGTTCGCTGGAGATCTTCGCGGCCGTCGACCTCGCCATCGACCGCGGCTCCAAGGTCGTCATCCTGGGTCTCAACGGTGCCGGTAAGACGACCCTGCTGCGGATGCTCGCCGGCGTCGACAAGCCGGACACCGGTGAGATCGTCGCCGGCCACGGCCTGCGGATCGGCTACTTCGCCCAGGAACACGAGACGATCGACGTGAAGCGCAGCGTGCTGCAGAACATGATCTCCTCCTCGCCGAACATCACCGAGATGGAAGCGCGCCGGGTGCTCGGTTCCTTCCTGTTCACCGGCGACGACTCGCACAAACCTGCCGGGGTCCTCTCCGGCGGCGAGAAGACCCGCCTGGCCCTGGCCATGATCGTGGTGTCCGGAGCCAACGTGCTTCTGCTCGACGAACCCACCAACAACCTCGACCCGGCCAGCCGTGAAGAGATCCTGGACGCCCTGGCGCACTTCACCGGCGCCGTTGTGCTGGTCAGCCACGATGAGGGTGCCGTCGAGGCGCTCAACCCCGAGCGGGTGCTCATCATGCCCGACGGCACCGAGGACCACTGGAACAAGGACTACCTGGACCTGATCACGCTGGCCTGACCGGTCTCGAACTCCACCCGCCGGCCCGTGAGGGCCGGCGGGTTTTTTCGTGCCTGCTCAGGAGTGCTGGTCGATCAGCTCATCTTCTATGTCCGCGTCGCTGCGCGGCTTGGCCGCCTGACGGCGCGCCCGCTCCGCGGCCCGCTCCTGCTCCTCGGGCACCTCGGCGTTGATGGTGCGGTACTCCTGGCGTGCCGCCCAACCGAGACCGATGAAAGCCATCAGGGCGAAGACGAACCATTGGAAGGCGTAGGACAGGTGCGGGCCCTCGTCGCGCACCGGACGGGTGACGGCGGTGGGCCTGTCGGTGGTGGCCGGATCTTCCGATTTCATCAGGCCGTAGGCCCCGGTGTACGTGTCGGTGCCGAGGCGTTCGGCGATCTCGGTGAGGTTGATCGTGGCGATCTGGTTGCCGCTGGCGCTGCGCCCGGCCAGTGCGGGCTCACCCTGCTTGAGCCTGGCGATCACCGTGACCTCGCCGTCGGGGGCCGCGGGCACGGCATCCGGTGCGTTCTGGTCCTCCCCGGTGGGCACCCAGCCCCTGTTCACGATGAAGACATCACCGTTGGTCAGGAGCAGGGGAGTGAGCACCTCGAAGCCAGGGTTGATGTTCAAAGGGCGGTTCCGCACCAACATCTCCTCATCCCGCAGGTACGTTCCGGTCAGCTCGACGGGCAACCACTTCTGGGACTCGTCGAAGGAGTCCAGCCTGGGCAGGGCATCGGTGACGGGAATCCCCTCCGCGTCGAAGTTCTCGTCGACCCGGCTGATCTCGGCCTGGGCCTCGGCGCGGCGGGCGAGTTGCCACATGCCCAGTCCTGAGCACACCACCGCGAAGACGATGGTCAGCGCGAGGTAGCCCGCCCATTGCCTGGACAGCAGGAACCGCCAGCCGTTCACGCCTGCTCCGTCCGGTCGGTCGACATCGGCTCGTCCAGCAGCGGGCTTACCCGCAGCGGGAAATCACGGGTGAGCAGGAAATCACGCAGGAAGCCGACGTGCTCGTCGCACGCCAGCCAGGTCTTCACCCGATCCTCGGCGTGGATGCGCGGGTTACGCCAGTCCAGCCGCCAGGCGGCGGACTCGCGGCAGCCCGCCCTCGAGCAACTGGTCGTTTCCGGGGCCGCACCGAATCCGATCATCGTGCGTCCTCGCTGTCTGGGGTGCTGCCGGTATCCGGGCGGTCGTGGCCGCGCGCTTCATCAGGGCGCGCTTCATCAGGGCGGGCCTCGTCAGGGCGGGTCTCGTCCGGGCGGGTGCCGTCGGGGCGGGAATCGGTGGGCCGGGGGAGCAGCGCGACGGCGCCGGGACGCAGCACGTTCTGAGAACGCTGGTCCCCGTGCACGTTCGCGGCGATCACGGCGAAGTACGGCAGAAGAATCGCCCCGAGCGCGCAGACCAGAAGCCACCAGCCCTGCACGAAGAGCATCATGACGATGCACACCATGCGGATGCCCATGGTCACGGCGTACCGGATCATGCGGCGGCGCCGCTCCTCCTCCGGTGACAGAGGGAGCGTCGTGATCGACTGCTGCTGCTTCATCGTGCCCATCGCTTGACTGCCGGTGAGATCTCAACTGCCCGGGGTGTTGATACGCCTGTCCACGCGCTGAATCAAGCCTACGTCCACTGCCCGCTCTCCGGGTCCCATCACGGGACGCTCTAAGCTGAATGAATCTGTGCCCGCCGTTTCGCGGGCGTTTCCACTGAAAGGACCGCGCCATGGCGACCGCTCGAACAGTTTTGGTAACCGGAGGCAACCGCGGCATCGGCTTCGCGATCGCCGAGGAATTCATCGCCCAGGGTCACCGGGTCGCCATCACCGCGCGCTCCGGCGAGGGCCCCGCCGGTAGCCTCACGGTGCGTGCCGACGTCACCGACTACGCGTCCATCGACGCCGCGTTCAGCGAGATCGAGGCCGCATACGGTCCCGTGGAGGTCGTCGTGGCCAACGCAGGAATCACCAAGGACACCCTGCTCATGCGCATGTCTGAGGACGACTTCACGTCGGTGATCGACACCAACCTCAGCGGCGCGTTCCGGGTGGTCAAGCGTGCGTCCAAGGGCATGCTCAAGGCCAGGTTCGGCCGAATCGTGCTGATCTCCAGTGTGGTGGGCCTGTACGGCTCGGCCGGCCAGGTGAACTACTCGTCCTCCAAGAGCGGCCTCGTCGGCCTGGCCAGGTCGGTCACGCGCGAACTCGGCGCCCGCGGCATCACCGCCAACGTGGTCGCCCCCGGGTTCATCGAGACCGATATGACCGCGGCGCTGCCCGAAGCCCAGCAGGCCGAGTACAAGCGCAACATCCCGGCAGGGCGCTTCGCGTCCCCGGCCGAGGTCGCCCGGGTCGTCACCTGGATCGCCGGCGACGACGCCTCCTACATCTCCGGCGCGGTCATCCCGGTCGACGGTGGCCTGGGCATGGGCCACTAGCCCGTCGCGACCACCACCTGGCGGGTGCATGACTCCCGCAATTTTCCTCGACGACCAGTCGAAAGCCGGAATGACGCTGCAGAGCACCGCTTCGGGGAAGATTTGCAGGAGTTATGCCTCTCGCGGGCGGGTCAGCCCCGCAGGCCGAGGAGCGGAAGCACCTGACTGAGGTCGACGCTTCCGATGGCGAGGTCGGCGGAGCGCCGCACGATCGGTTTCGCGTTGAACGCGACGCCCAGACCGGCGACTCGCATCATGGTGAGGTCGTTTGCGCCGTCGCCGACGGCCACGGTGCTGCACAGGTCGATGCCGTCCAGTGCGGCCCACTCGGTGAGCGCGTGCGCCTTGGCGGTGGCGTCGATGATCGGCCCGACCAGCCCGCCGGTCAGGCGCCCGTCCCGTACCTCGAGGCGGTTCGCCCGCCAGTGGTCAAGCCCGAGGGTCGCCGCCAACGGGTCCAGAAGCTCGTGGAAACCGCCCGAGACGACACCGATACGGCTTCCGCCTGCATGCAGCCCGGAGATCAGCGCGTGCACGCCTGGGGTGGGGCGGATGAGTTCACCCACCTCCGCGAAAACGTCGGTGGACAACCCGGCCAGGGTGGCCACCCGCTCGCGGAGGCTGTCGGCAAAGTCGAGTTCGCCGCGCATGGCGCGGTCGGTCACCTCGGCCACCAGGGCGAGGGAACCGGCCGCGTCAGCGAGAAGCTCGATAACTTCGTTCTCGATGAGGGTGGAATCGGCATCCAGGACGACGAGGAATCGGGCTGCAGGGATCACGGGTGGACGTGCACGCCCTTACCGACCACGGTGATGCCGGATTCGGTGACGCTGAAGCCACGGGCCAGGTCGCGGTCCCGGTCGACGCCGATGGCTGCGCCTTCGGCCACGATCACGTCCTTGTCCAGGATCGCCCGGTGCACCACGGCGCCCGGCCGGATCTGCACCCGGTCGAACACAATGGAATCGACGACGTGGGCGCCGGAGTCGATGACGGCCCACGGGCCGACGACGCTGCGCTCGAGGTGCGCGCCGGAGATGACGCAGCCGAGCGACACAATCGAGTCGATGGCGGTGCCGAGCGAGCCTTTGCTGTCGCGCACGAACTTGGCCGGCGGGGAGTTCAACTGCTGGCTGAAGATGGGCCAGCTCTGGTTGTACAGGTTGAACACGGGCAGGGCCGAGATCAGGTCCTGGTGTGCCTCGAAGAACGAGTCGATGGTTCCCACGTCGCGCCAGTAGTAGCGGTCGCGGTCGGTCGAGCCGGGTACGTCGTTGCGTTGGAGGTCGTATACGCCGGCCTCACCGCGGGAGACGAAGTCCGGAACGATGTCCCCGCCCATGTCGTGGCTGGAATCGGTGCGTTCGCCGTCCCGGCGCACGGCCTCGATCAGGGCGTCGGCGTTGAAGACGTAGTTACCCATCGACGCGAACACCTCGTGCGGCGCGTCGGCCAGTCCCACGGCATCCTTGGGCTTCTCCAGGAAGTCCTTGATCCGGTCTGGCGTGGCGGCATCCACTTCGATGACACCGAACTGGTCGGCCAGGGAGATCGGCTGGCGGATGGCCGCGACGGTGGCTTGGGCGCCCGAATCGATGTGGGCCTGGATCATTTGGCTGAAGTCCATCCGGTACACGTGGTCGGCACCGACCACCACCACAATGTCGGGCTTCTCGTCGTGGATCAGGTTCAGGCTCTGCAGGATGGCGTCGGCCGACCCGCTGAACCAGCGCTTGCCGAGCCGCTGCTGGGCGGGCACCGAGGCGATGTATGAGTTGAAGAGTCCGCCGGACACGTGCCAGGTCTGGGAAACGTGGCGGTCGAGACTGTGGGACTTGTACTGGGTCAGCACGACGATCTGGGTGACACCGGAGTTGATCAGGTTCGACAGTGCGAAGTCGATCAGACGGTAGTGCCCTCCAAACGGCACCGCCGGTTTGGCGCGGTCTTCGGTCAACGGCATCAGCCGTTTTCCCTCGCCGCCTGCGAGAACGATTCCAAAGATCTTCTTGGCCTTCATATCTTCAGAGTAGGGCCAACCGGGGGGTTGGGCCAGCGCGCGGGGGTGTGTCCTGGGTTCAGCCTGCGCTAGTTTTACTGCATGCGCGTCGATCTGCTCACCAAGGAATACCCGCCCGAGATTTACGGAGGTGCCGGCGTTCACGTCGCCGAGCTGGTCAAGGCCCTTCGTACCGATATCGATGTCACCGTGCGGTGCTTCGGTGCCCAGAGGGTTGAGGCCGACACCTTCGCCTACGGCGTGCCCGCCGAGCTGGCCGACGCCAACGCCACGCTGACCACCCTCGGCGTCGACCTGCAGATGGCCCAGGACGTGCAGGGCGCCGATGTTGTGCACTCGCACACCTGGTACGCCAACGGAGCCGGTCACATCGCCAAGCTGCTGCACGGCGTGCCGCACGTTGTGACGGCGCACAGCCTGGAACCGTTGCGACCCTGGAAGGCCGAACAGCTGGGCGGCGGCTACCGGGTGTCGAGTTGGATCGAGAAAACTGCCTTCGAAGCCGCGGATGCCGTGATCGCGGTCAGTGGCGGCATGCGCGCCGACATCCTGCGCAGCTACCCGGCACTGGACGAGTCCAGGGTGCACGTGGTCTACAACGGCATCGACCTGGACCGGTGGAAGCCCACCGAGGACGACGCCGCGGTGCGTGCCCTGGGGATCGACCCCGACCGGCCCTCCGTGGTGTTCGTCGGCCGGATCACCCGCCAGAAGGGGCTGCCCTACCTGCTCCGTGCGGCCGCCCTGTTGCCGCCGGAGGTGCAGCTCGTGCTGTGCGCCGGCGCCCCGGACACCCCTGGCATCCTCGCCGAGGTCACCCAGCTGGTCGAGGCGCTGCAGCGGGAACGTTCCGGCGTGGTGTGGATCGACAGGTTGCTGCCTCAGCACGAGTTGTCTGCTGTTCTCACGGCCGGAACCGTCTTCGTCTGCCCGTCGGTGTACGAGCCGCTCGGCATCGTCAACCTCGAGGCGATGGCCTGCGGCCTGCCCGTGGTGGGCACCGCGACCGGCGGCATCCCCGAGGTCGTGGCGGATGGCGTCACGGGCCGTTTGGTGCCCATCGAGCAGCTGAGCGACGGAACCGGCACGCCCACCGACCCCGACGTCTTCGTGGCGGATCTGGCCAGAACCCTGACCGAGGTGCTCTCCGACCCGGCACTGGCGGCGCAGATGGGCCGCGCGGGTCGGGTGCGCGCTGAGGAAATGTTCAGTTGGGGTCAGATCGCCGCGAGCACCCGGGAGATTTACGCCTCGCTGCTCTAGCGTGACCTGGGGCGCCGACGACGCCCGATAACATGGCTGTATGGTCAACGTTCTTCACTTCACCGGAGTTTCCGTCGTCCGGGGTGGCACAACCATCCTCGACTCAGTGGATTGGAGCGTCGACGGCGATCAGCGCTGGGTCATCCTCGGCCCCAACGGAGCGGGCAAGACCACCACCCTGCAGATCGCGGCCGCGCTCATCCACCCGTCCAAGGGAACCGCCGAAGTTCTCGAAGAGCCACTGGGCGGCAGCGACCTGTTCGAACTGCGCCCGCGGATCGGCTTCGCCTCCACAGCCATGGCCCGACGGGTACCGGCCGGCGAAACCGTGCTGAACGTCGTGATGACGGCCGCGTACTCGGTCACCGGCCGGTGGAACGAGGAATACGAGGACATCGACGAGCGTCGCGCCCAGCGCGTGCTCGGCGAGTGGAAGCTCGACCACCTCGCCGACCGTAAGTTCGGCACCCTCAGTGACGGCGAGCAGAAGCGCGTGCAGATCGCCAGGTCGATCATGACCGACCCGGAGATCCTGCTTCTGGACGAGCCTGCCGCCAGCCTCGACCTCGGCGCCAGGGAAGAGCTCCTGCGCCTGCTCAGCGGCTACGCGAGCGAGCCGAACTCCCCGGCCATCATCATGGTCACCCACCACGTGGAGGAAATTCCGCGCGGCTTCACCCACGTGCTGCTGCTCGCCGGCGGCAAGGTGGTCAGTGCCGGACCGTTGGCCGAGGCGCTCACCGCCGACACTCTCACCGAGGCATTCGGCCTCCCGATCGAACTCACCGAGACCGACGGACGCTATTCGGCACGCGCAATCTGACGGATCGGCGGTGCTGTTCATCCCTGCCCCGAAGATTCTGCTAAACTCACTAGCTGGTCCTCGTGACCGATACACTTTTCTGCCGCAACCGGCGAGCCAGAACCCACCCATCGAAACGCAACAAGGAAGTCTCCATGAAGTCTGACATTCACCCCACATACGCTCCCGTGGTCTTCCGCGACCTCGCGTCGGGTGCGACGTTCCTTACCCGTTCGACGGTCTCCAGCTCGAAGACCATCGAGTGGGAAGACGGCACCACCTACCCGGTCATCGACGTGGAAATCTCGTCCGAGTCGCACCCGTTCTACACGGGCAAGCAGCGCATCATGGACTCCGCCGGCCGCGTGGAGAAGTTCAACTCGCGCTACAAGGGCTTCGGCAAGTAGCCCGACCAGTTCCATTCGGATCCCTTCGTGGATCCGCCCCACAGGGCGACCGGCTTCGGCTGGTCGCCCTGTTTCGGTGTGGCTAGCCGCAGTGCAACCAGTAGAAGCTCTGCGCCCCGAGGGTGAGGGTGAGCCCGCCCTCCTCGTCGAACGGCGGGAAGACCGCCCCGCCGAAGATGTCGTAGAGCCGGGTGCCGGCGAGGTCGGGCTCGCTGAGCCGGAACGCGACGGCGTTGTGGGCGAAGCTGAACACGCAGAGCACAGTCTCCGGCTGATCGCCGAAGCTCGATCCGGAGCCGGCGTAGCTGCGGGTGAAGGCCAGGATCGACTCGTGGTCGGTGGCGAGCACGGTCAGCGATCCCAGGCCGAAGGTCGGATGGCTCTTGCGCACGTGGATGACATTCCGGATCCAGTGCAGCAGCGAGCCGGACTGCGCCAGGTGGGACTCGACGTTGGTCTGCGCGAAGTTGTACACCAGCGACTGCACGACGGGCAGGTACAGTTTGCCCGGGTCAGCGGTGGAGAACCCTCCGTTGCGGTCCGGCGTCCACTGCATGGGCGTGCGCGAGCTGTCCCGGTCGGGCAGCCAGATGTTGTCGCCCATCCCGATCTCGTCGCCGTAGTAGAGAAACGGGCTGCCCGGCAGCGAGAACAGCAGGGCGTGGGCGAGTTCGAGTTCAGCCCGGGAATTGTCCAGCAGCGGCGCCAGGCGACGCCGGATTCCGATGTTGGCACGCATCCGCGGGTCGTAGGCGTACCAGCCGTACATGGCCTGCCGGTATTCCTCACTCACCATCTCCAGGGTGAGTTCGTCGTGGTTGCGCAGGAACACCGCCCAACCGGCGGCCTCGGGGATGTCCGTGGTCTCGGAGAGCACCCGCACGAGTTCGCCCGCCCGCTGGGAACGCAGGGAGTAGAACACCCTCGGCATGACAGGGAAGTCGAATGCCATATGGCACTCCGGCTCCTCCTCGGTGCCGAAGAACGCGGCCACCTCGCGTGGCCACTGGTTGGCTTCGGCGATCATGACGCGGCCCGGGTATTCGCGGTCCAGCACCGCCCTGAGCCGTCTGATGAACTCATGGGTGAGCGGCTCGCCCTCACCGTTGCCGTCGTCGGATTCATACAGGTAGGGGATCGCGTCCAGCCGGAACCCGTCCACGCCCAGGTCCAGCCAGAATCGCACGACACCCAGGATCGCGTCGTGCACGGCCGGATTGTCGTAGTTCAGGTCGGGCTGGTGGGAGAAGAACCTGTGGAAATAGAACTGGCGCCGCACCGAGTCGAAGGCCCAGTTCGAGTCCTCGGTGTCGGTGAAGATGATCCGGATGTCCGGATACTTCTCGTCGGTGTCGCTCCAGACGTAGAAGTCCCCGAACGGCCCGTCCGGCTGCGCTCTGGACTGCTGAAACCAGGGATGCTGATCGGAGGTGTGGTTGAGCGGCAGGTCGATGACAATACGCATGTCGCGCTCGTGGGCCTTGGTGACGAGTTCCTTGAACTCTTCCAGGGTGCCGAACTCGGGCAGGATCGACCTGTAGTCCGCCACATCGTAGCCGCCGTCCCGCAGCGGCGAAGTGAAGAACGGCGGGATCCACAGGGCGTCGATGCCGAGCCACTGCAGGTAGTCGAGCTTGGAGATCAGCCCGGACATGTCCCCGGCGCCGTCAGCGTTGCTGTCGACGAAGGAGCGGACCATCACCTCGTAGAACACTGCACGGCGGTACCACCGTGGATCGAGCGTCAACCCTGGGAGCTGAATCGGTGCGGTGAAGCTCACGGCGTTCCCTCCGTCCCTGACGCGGCCCGAGGCCCGACGCAGAAGTGGATGGTGCAGGTGTCTGTGGTGCTGATGTGCACGAGTCTAAGTCGATCCGACCGGCTTCGGTCGAGCTCCCTCGTCGTCGCCAGCCTAAACTGGAACCGATGATCGTTCCCTCGCCCTTCGCCGCCCTGCTCACCCTCATGGACCCGCGCGCCCACACCCAACCGGTGCTGGGCAGCGACACCCGCTATTGGGAGTATGGCGACCCGGCATCATCGACAACCGTCGTGATGGTGCACGGGTTCCGCGGCGACCACCACGGCCTCGAAGCCGTCGTCGCCCAGCTGCACGGTCTCCGGATCATCTCCCCGGATCTGCCCGGTTTCGGCGAGTCCGCGGCCTTCCGCACCGGGCCGCACTCGATTGACGCGTACGCCACCTGGTTGACGGAATTCCTTCGGCAACTGGCCCTTCCCGGCCGGGTCGTGGTCCTGGGTCACTCGTTCGGGTCGATCGTCGTCGCCGCAGCCGCCGCGGCGCCGGGCGGCCTCCCGGCCGACGACCTGGTGCTGGTGAACCCGATCGCCGCTCCCGCTCTTTCCGGGCCCCGCGGCATCCTCACCCGCCTCGCCGTGTTCTACTACTGGCTGGCGTCCAGGCTGCCCGAACGCCTTGGTTTCGCGCTGCTGCGCAACCGGGTGATCGTGCGGGTGATGAGCATCACGATGGCTAAGACCACGAGCCGCGAACGCCGCCGCTGGATTCACAATCAGCACGACAGGTACTTCTCCGCGTTCGCGGACCGCACCGTGGTCCTCGAAGCGTTCACCGCCTCGGTCAGCCACGACGTCAGCGAGTACGCCGCCGCCATCGGCACCCGCACCCTGCTGATCGCCGCCGAGAAAGACGACATCACCCCCGTGCAAGCCCAGGTGGGGCTGCGCGCCCTGTTCCCCGACGCCCGGCTGCACGTTCTGCCCGGGGTCGGCCACCTCATCCACTACGAGGTACCCGAAGACGCGGCCAGGGAACTACGCCGCTTCCTCGAACCCGTCGCCCCGGCCCACACGCCCGTGGACGAGCCGTCATGACCCCGGCCGAACGCCCCCTGCGCATTGTCTTCGACTGCCGCTACACCCGGACGGACCGGCACGACGGCATCAGCCGGTACACGGCCGGCCTGGTCACCGAACTGGCCCGACTGCACCCGGTGACGATGCTGATCAGCGATCACCGCCAGCTGGCCCTGCTGCCGGCGCTGCCGTGGCAACTCGTGCGCTCGCCCACCAGCCCGCTCGAACCCCTGGTGGCCCTGACCGTGAACCGGCTGGATCCCGATATCGTCTTCAGCCCCATGCAGACCATGGGCTCGTGGGGCCGGCGGTACCGCCTGGTGCTGACCGTGCACGACCTCATCTACTACCGGAACCGCACCCCACCGCGCGAATTCTCCGCGGGAATCCGGCTGCTCTGGCGGCTCTATCACCTCTCCTGGGTGCCCCAGCGGATGCTCCTGAACCGGTCAGACGGTGTCGTGACGGTCTCGGAGACCACCGGCGCTCTCATCGCCCGCCACCGGCTCACCCGGCGCCCGGTGTCCGTGGTGCCCAACGCCGCCGACTCCGTCGCCGGGGCCGGAGTGTCGTCGGCCCGCCAGGGACCGGCGACGAAACGCCTGGTGTACATGGGCTCGTTCATGCCGTACAAGAACGTGGACACCCTGGTGCGGGCCGCTGCCGCCCTGCCCGGCTACGAGTTGCACCTGCTCAGCCGCATCGGTGACGCCGAACGTGCCCGGCTCTCGGCTCTCGCTCCGCAGGCCACGCTGGTGTTCCACAACGGTGTCAGCGACGAGGAGTACGTCGCCCTGCTCTCCGGCGCCACCGCACTTGTCACGGCCTCCCTCGACGAAGGATTCGGCATCCCGCTGGTCGAAGCCATGAGCCTGGGGATTCCGGTGATCGTCAGCGACATCCCCATCTTCCGGGAGATCGGCGGCGCCGCGGCCGGTTACGTTCCGGCGCTGGACCCCGAGGCGCTGGCCGACGCCGTGCGGAACCTCGAGGCGCCGGGGGAGTGGACCCGCCGCTCAGAGCTCTCCGTCGAGCAGGCCGGACGATTCACCTGGGCCGAGTCCGCCGCACGGCTGTTGCGGGTGTTGCAGAGCACCCAGGCCGCTTCCCGCCGCGGCTGAGCGCGGTCAGCGCGTCGAAACGGCGCTTTCCAGTTCGAGCCGGCCGCCCTGCCAGAGAAAATCGTGCACAGAGCCGTTGGGGATGAGCTCACCGGCGGCCGGTCGTTCACCGGCCGTCGTGTAGCGCAGCAGCGTGCCGATCACCCCACCGTGGCAGACCACCACCACCTCCCGTCCCGGGTAGGCCACCGCGATGCGCTCCAGCGCCGGAAGCACTCGATCGAGCACCGCCTGCCGGGTTTCCAGACCCGGAACCGTCGAGCCGTCCGGAAACCGTGCCTGACGTTCCGCGAAGGTGAGCCCCTCGATCTGGCCGTGGTGCCGCTCGGTCAGCTCCGGAACGACCAGCGGCGCCGGGTGATCCAGTTCGCCGGCGATGATCCGTGCGCTCTCGTGCGCCCGGAGCAGGGGACTGGTGACGATGGCATCCCAGCGGGAGCCGCTCAGCCGCAGGCCGGTTTCGGCGGCCTGCGCCCGACCGGTGGAGTTCAGCGGGATGTCGGTGCTGCCCTGGATGCGTTTCTGAAGATTCCAGTCCGTCTGGCCGTGCCGGACGATGGCGAGCTTGGTGGTCACAACGCTGCCTTCTGCTCGAGGTGGGCTAGTCGGTGAGGCGAGTCACCAACCCGGCAAACGTCTCCGACGTGCCTGCCTCCAGCTTAACCACCGCACGCGCGTCGCCCTTGGTGGCGCCGCGGTTGATCACCACGATGGGTAGTTTGCGACGCCGGGCCAACTCGAGCAACCGGATTCCCGAATTCACGGCGAGCGAGGAGCCCGCCACCACCAGGGCATCCGCCGCCCGCACGAGGGCCGCCGCCGCTGTGAACTTTCCCGTCGGCACCAACTCGCCGAAGAAGACGACATTGGGCTTGAGCAGTCCGCCGCACACCGAGCAGTCCGGCACGACGAAGTCGTCGATGTCGACCACGATCGCGTCACCGTCCGGGGCGATCTCCACCTGGTCCGGGTTCGCCAGCACCGGATTGTGCGCCTCCAGGCGCGCCGCGATGCTGTCCCGGCCGAAAGCCTGGCCACAGGAGAGACAGACGACCAGGTCCATCGAGCCGTGCAGGTCGACGACGTGGCGGGACCCGGCCCTGGTGTGCAGGCCGTCAACGTTTTGGGTGACGATGCCGCTGACCAGGCCGGCGGCTTCGAGCGCCACCAGGGACCGGTGGCCCAGATTGGGTTCGGCGGCGCGAAAGCGGTGCCAGCCGAGGTGGCTTCCGGCCCAGTATCGTTTGCGGGCCCGCTCGTCGGCGAGGAAGGTCTGGAACGTCATCGGCACACGCACCGGGGCGCCCGCGCCCCGGTAATCGGGGATTCCGGAGTCGGTGCTCACCCCGGCACCGGTGAGCACGGCTGTCCGCCGGCCGCGCAGGATCCCGGCAACAGCGTCGAGGTCTTTGCCGGCTGCCGCCGATGTCGTCAGGACAGTCTCGGCCGTCATGGTGCTCCATCCTCGTCCCGCGCCGCCCGCTCAGCCCCTCAGGGAACTGGTGCGGCAACGTTGTCCTCTGAGTCTAAACTGGTCAGTTTTCGGCTGTGTTGCGGTTCGGGGTTCCGGCCCCGGCCTTCGCGTGACAGACACCTCTCAGAAAGGCGGCGGCCTCCGTGCAGATCGTCCCGATTACCGACCTCGATGCGCCCGGCCTGGCCGATTACTCGCGCCTGACCGATGTGGCCCTGCGGCGGGTGTCCGAACCGGCCAACGGTCTGTACATCGCCGAGTCGGCCAAGGTCATCGGCCGGGCCCTGGCCGCCGGGCACCGCCCGCGCTCGGTTCTCGTGCAGGAGCAGTGGCTGGCCGAGGCGCAGCGCCTGTTGGCGGATTGGCCTGAGGTGCCGATCTACGTGGGCTCGGCGGCGCTCCTGGAGCAGCTCACCGGCTACAACCTGCACCGAGGCGCGCTGGCGGCCATGCACCGGCCCGACCTGGCGTCTGTGGCCGACATCATCCGCGGTGCCCGGCGCATCGTGATTCTCGAGGACATCGTCGACCACACCAATGTCGGAGCGATCTTCAGGTCTGTGGCCGGGCTCGGTGCCGACGCCGTGCTGATCACGCCGCGCTGCGCCGACCCGTTGTACCGTCGCAGTGTGCGAGTGAGCATGGGAACGGTGCTGCAGGTGCCCTGGACCCGGCTCCCGGAATGGTCAGAGGCAGCTCCGGTCCTGAAGGAGAACGGCTTCCATCTGGCGGCCCTGGCCCTGGCGGAGAACGCGGTCTCCCTGGATACCTTCGCGATCGATCCGCCGGAACGGGTGGCGCTGATCCTCGGCACCGAGGGTGACGGCTTGAGCCGCACCGCCCTGGCCGTTGCCGACACCGTCCTCACGATCCCGATGCTGCACGGCGTGGATTCGCTGAACGTGGCGTCGGCCAGTGCGGTGGCCCTGTACGCCCTGCGCGCCTAGCCTTTTCCCTGGCGCGCGGCAACCCTGCAGGCCGGTCTGGACAGCGGTGGTTAGAATCATCGAATGCCCCTCTCCCGACGCCAGGTCTACCGCCGTCGGCGAATCGCTTTCTTCGGCGTGCTCGCCGTGGTCCTCGCTGCCGCCGCCTATCTCACCAGCACGGGTCTCGCCCCGGTCTCCAGCGTGGCCGCGGCCCTCACCGAACCGCCCGCACTCACCCAGCCGGCCGTCGCCCCCGCCTGGCCTGAGCAGGGAGCCGGCGCGATCGGCGCCGTCGGCTTCGACGGGGTCCTGGGCTCCAGCGGCGATCAGGCCTCGGTTCCGATCGCCAGTATCACCAAAATGGTCACCGCCCTGGTGATCCTCGACGCCAAACCGTTGGCCGGCGACGAGGTCGGGCCCGAGATCACCTTCACCGACAAGGACGTCGACATCTATTACGACGCGATCGCGGAGAACGGATCTGTCGCGCCCGTCGTGTCCGGCATGGTGCTCAGTCAGCGTGAGGCCTTCGAGACGATGCTGATTCCGTCGGCAAACAACTACAGCGTCTCGCTGGCCGTGTGGGCGTTCGGCTCCGTGGACGCCTACCTGACCGCTGCCGCGGACTACCTCGCCGCGAACGGCCTCACCGGCACCACCGTCGCGGACACCAGCGGCATCTCCGCCCAGAGCGTGAGCAACCCGGCCGACCTGGTGGCCATAGGCAAGCTCGTGATGGCGAACCCGGCCCTGGCGAGCATCGTGGCCATGCCCAGTGCCGTCATCCCGACGGTGGGAACCGTCGTCAACACCAACAAGCTGCTGGGCGTCGACGGCGTCGACGGCATCAAGACCGGCACCACCGACGAGGCCGGCGCCTGCCTGCTCTTCGCGGTGGACGTGCCCGTCGGCGACACCTCGGTCACCCTCGTGGGCGTGGTGCTCGGCGGGGAGACCCACAGCGAGCTGAACGAGAGCATCCTCAGTCTCATCGGGAGTGTGGAGCCCGGTTTCCGTACGGTGACGCTGGTGGAAGCCGGGACCTCGTTCGGCACCTTCACGACGCCCTGGGGCCAGACCGGTCAGGCCGTCGCCGAGACCTCGGAATCCACCGTGGTGTGGTCGGACACGCCGGTCACCAGCACCGTCGACATCGCCGAAGTCACCCTGGGCGACGAGGGCGACCCCGTCGGCAGTGTTGACGTGACCGTGGGCGCCGAGACGGTCACAGTGCCTCTGGTGCTCGATCAGACCATCACCGATCCGGGGCCGTTCTGGCGCTGGACGCACCCGGGCGACGTCTAACCGATTCCCCGCTCCGGTTCTGCCGGGTCGTCGAGCCTGGTCACCGGGTCGGCGGCAGGACGTTTGGGCAGGATGTGGTCCCCCGAGGACTGGTGACGCACCCGGCGCAGCACCCAGGGCACGAGGTATTCCCGCGCCCAGGCGAGGTCCTCGGTGCGGGCCTGCCGCCAGGTGACGCCGGGCATCGGCTCCGGCAGCAGCGGCTCCAGCGGGTTGGCCACATTGAGCACGTCCAGCACCATCCGGGCCACCGTGTGGTGACCGAGCGGGTTGAGGTGCAGCCGGTCCGGGGCCCACATCCGGGCGTCCTGAGCAGCACTGAGCGACCACAGGTCAGCGACGATCGCGTCGTGTGCCGACGCGATGGTACGGATGTTCTCGTTGTAGATGGCGACCTTGCCCCGCAGCCCCCTGAGCACCGGGGAGAAGCGCACATCCGTGCCGGTGAAGACCACAACCGTCGCGCCCTCCGCGCCCAGCAGGGTGACCGCTTCGTCGAGCTTCGCGGCGATGGCATCCGGGTCGCTGCCCGGACGCAGCACATCGTTGCCGCCGGCCGAGATGGTGATCAGGTCGGGGTGCAGCGCCAACGCCGGCGCCACCTGTTCGGCCAGGATCTGGTTCATCAGCTTGCCCCGCACCGCAAGATTGCCGTAGGCGAAATCGTCCGAGCCCAGGCTGAGCATTTCGGCCACCCGGTCCGCCCAGCCGCGGTTGCCGCCGGGGCTGGCCGGTTCCGGGTCACCGACTCCCTCCGTGAACGAGTCGCCCACGGCGACGTAGCGAGACCACGGATGTTGCTGCTTCGACATGACCTCATTCTGCCCCGTCGGGCAGATGTCGGCTCAGACGTTGGTAATCTCTTATGAAGTGACTACTCCACCTGACTTCGGATCCGCTTTCCGGGAACCCTCGAACCGGGAGAGAACTGAACCCGGATTCCTGTCCCTGCCCGACGCCGTGGAAACCCCGCCCGTGTACGGCCCCACCCAGGGGCCTGCCCAGGGCACGAGCGCGGCAGAACACCTGTCCCCGGCCTTCCCCGAACGTGCCGCCTGGGGCACCGCGAGCAAGCTGCGTGCCTGGCAGGCCGAGGCCCTCGAGGCCTATTTCCAGCACCAGCCGCGCGACTTCCTCGCCGCCGCAACACCGGGCGCAGGCAAGACCACCTTCGCGCTGCGGCTGGCCGCGGAGCTCCGCGCCCGCCGGGTCATCGACCGCATCACCGTGGTCGCGCCCACCGAGCACCTCAAGCGCCAGTGGGCGGATGCGGCTGCCCGCGCCGGGATCCGGCTCGACCCCGGGTTCAAGAACGCGCACGGCCGCTACGGCAGCCACTTCCACGGCATCGCCGTCACCTACGCGCAGGTGGCAACCCGCGCGGCCCTGCACCGCGAACTGACCCAGGCCAGCCGCACCCTGGTGATTCTGGACGAGGTGCACCACGGCGGAGACGCTCTGAGCTGGGGCGACGCGATCCGCGAAGCCTTCGACCCGGCCACCCGCCGGCTCTCCCTCACCGGAACCCCGTTCCGCTCGGACACCTCGCCGATCCCGTTCGTGACCTACCTACCCGACAAGCACGGCATCCGCTTGTCGCAGAGCGACTACAACTACGGGTACGGCCGTGCTCTCGAGGACGGCGTCGTGCGCCCGGTCATGTTCATGGTCTACGCCGGACACATGAAGTGGCGCACGCGGGCCGGCGACGAGATGGAAGCCAAGCTCGGCGAGGGCAACACCAAGGACATCACCTCCCAGGCCTGGCGCACGGCGCTGGAGCCGAGCGGCCAGTGGATTCCCGCGGTTCTGCGGGCCGCGGATGCCCGGCTCACCGAGGTGCGGCACGGGATCCCGGACGCCGGGGGACTGGTCATCGCGACGGACCAGACCACGGCGCGGGCCTATGCGGCGATCCTCGAAGAGATCTCCGGCGAACCGGCCACGGTGGTGCTCTCCGACGAAAAGGAGTCCAGCGACCGGATCGACGAGTTCTCGCACAACACCCGACGCTGGATGGTCGCGGTACGGATGGTGTCCGAGGGCGTGGACGTGCCGCGTCTGGCCGTCGGGGTGTATGCAACGAGCGCGTCGACGCCGTTGTTCTTCGCGCAGGCCATCGGCCGGTTCGTGCGTGCCCGCCGCCGCGGCGAGACGGCATCGATCTTCCTGCCCAACGTTCCCGGGCTGCTGAGCCTGGCGAACGCCATGGAGCTGGAGCGCGACCACGCGCTCGATCGGAGCAACCGTGACGACGGTGACGACGGGATGTACAACCCCGAAGACGCCATGGTGGCCGCCGCGAACAAGTCCGAGAAGGCCTCCGACGACCTCGGTGAGGAATTCACCTGGCAGGCCCTGGACTCCCAGGCCACCTTCGACATGGTCATGTTCAACGGTGACGAATACGGCGAGCTGGCCGAGCCAGGCACCGACGAGGAATTCGACTTCATCGGCATCCCTGGACTGCTCGAACCTGAGCAGGTCTCCGAGCTGCTCCGCCAGCGTCAACAGCGACAGTCCAAGCGCGGCTCTGAGCGCCGCACAGCGGCTGCCGCCGTGGAGGGGGCACCGGAGGAGCCCATCCCGCTCTATCGCACGCTCAAGGAGCAGCGAACACTGCTGGGCAGTCTGGTGGGCATGTGGTCGAAGCTGTCGGGGGAGCCGCACGCCATGGTGCACGCCGAACTCCGCCGGCTCTGCGGCGGGCCCGCGGTCGCCCAGGCGAGTGTCACGCAGATCCAGAAGCGCATCGACCTGCTGCGCCGCCGGCTCGGCCGCAGCTGACCCGCAGGTCCAGCGGCGTAATCCGCCCGAAACCCCCTTGTGATGCAGTTGGTGCAGGGGCGGCTGTCGCTGTCGCAGAACGCTCGATAAACTTGCTCTCAACGAAAGAGAGCGTGTATGGATTCCAAGAAAGCCGACCTGGACCGCGTCGACCGGGCGCTGCTCCGCGCGCTCTCCGTCAATGCGCGGGCGTCCGGCGCTGCGCTGGCCGCCGAGATCGGCGTCGCCGAGTCCACGGTGTCGCTCCGGCTGCGCCGGCTGCAGCAGCTGGGCCACATCCGCGGCTATCGCGCCAACATCGACCTGGCCGCTCTGGGCGCCTCGTTGCAGGCCCTGATCTCGGTGCGGCTGGCCAAGCACGCCCGGGAGCAGATCGACGACTTCCGCAGCGCCGCTCCGCACTGGCCCGGGGTGATCGGGCTGTTCCACACCGCCGGCGCCGATGACTACCTGCTGCACGTGGCCGCGGCGGATGCGTCAGACCTGCGCGATTTCGTGCTCGAGCACCTCGCGGAGCATCCGGCGGTGGCACACACCGAGACCAACCTGATCTTCGAGTACGTCGACGGAGACGGCTGGCAGGACCTGGTCAAGTAGCGCGTCGCCGCCCGGAGCCGGGACGACTGTTCCCGCTGCGGACGAGTGCACCCGGTGCGCCGGGTGCAGTTGTCCGCACGGGAAACAGTTGTCTCTGGGATCGGGGTTAAAAAAGCAACGCCCCCGCCGAAGCGAGGGCGTTGCCAGCAGCTCGTTGAGCTGCCGCAGCTCTATTTAGAGGGCGCGGATGTTCTCGGCCTGGGGACCCTTGGGGCCCTGGGTTACCTCGAACTCGACCTTCTGGTTCTCGTCGAGCGACTTGTAGCCGTTCGAAGCGATCGCAGAGTAGTGCGCGAAGACATCGGCGCTTCCGTCGTCGGGAGCGATGAATCCGAAGCCCTTTTCAGCGTTGAACCATTTCACGGTACCTGTTGCCATTATGAAACTCCTCCAGGAGTGTTAGAAAGGCCCCGACTTTCGGGACCGTTCGTCGCGGTATTCGTCGTCCGCTTCCGAAAGGAATAAGCCCGTACCGACCGAAGTCAATACGTTTTTTAGACGTGCAAGCACTACAACTACTTCGACAACACTAGCCCACATCGCTCGGTCTCCGTGGAGTTCTGTGCGAAAAAGCGATCAAAGTGTTACGAATTCTGACAGAAATGCCCAAACTGGGCCGGTGGCAGCGTCAATCGACGGTGACGAAATCAATCAGCTGCTCAACCCGGCCCAGCAGTGCCGGTTCGAGGTCGGCGTAGGTGCGCACCTGACCGAGGATGCGTTGCCACGCCCTGGCGATGTCGGCCTGGTCGTCGTGCGGCCAGCCGAGGGCGGCGCAGATGCCGTGCTTCCACTCGATGTTGCGCGGGATTTGCGGCCAGACCGGCAAATTCAATCGAGCGGGTTTGACCGACTGCCACACGTCCACATAGGGGTGCCCGACCACCAGGACGTGCCGGCCGTGCGGTCCGCGGGCGACGGCCTCGGCGATACGGCTCTCTTTGGACCCCGGAACCAGGTGGTCGACGAGCACCCCCACCCGGCGTGTCGGCCCCGGCTTGAATTCGGCCAGCAGTTCGGCGAGGTTGTCCACCCCCTCGATGTATTCGACGACCACGCCCTCGATCCGCAGATCGGCACCCCACACCTTCTCCACCAGTTCGGCGTCGTGGCGGCCCTCGACGAAGATCCGGCTGGCCCTGGCCACCCGGGCCGGCGCATCCGCCACGACCATCGAACCCGAGGCTGTGCGCCCCCGGCCGGCCGGGGCGACCGCCCGCGGCTGCACGAGCACGATCGGCTCGCCGTCAAGCAGGAAGCCGCCGCCGAGGGGGAACAACCGCAGCTTGCCGTGCCGGTCCTCGAGGGTCACGACCTTCTTCTCGACCCTGATGACGGCACCGCAGAAGCCGGTGGCGACCTCCTCGACCACAAGGTCCCGCACGGCCTCCTGGTGAGGGACGACCCGTCGGCCCACCTCACGCCATCCGGAGGCGAGCACGTCATTGGAGTAGCGGTCTTCATTCACTGAATCGACGCTAGCGGAAGTCTCTCGAGGACGTGTGGGCCGCCACGGTGAGGGGCTCGAATCTGTCGGCGATGAGGTTCACGACGCCCTCAGGCGAGCGTTCCAGGATGCCGCGAATCATGAGTGCGGGGGATTCCCTGGCGATCCTACGGAAGTGGTTCCACACCCCGACGCTCACCACGACGTTGACGTTTCCGGTCTCGTCCTCCAGGTTGACGAAGGTGACTCCGTTCGCCGTGGCCGGCCGCTGGCGGTGGGTGACGACACCACCAACCTCAATGCGGCGGCCGTTCTCGGTGCTCGCCAGCTCATTCGCGGCGAGGGCGCCCCTGGCCCGCAACGCGGCGCGGGCGTGCCGGATCGGATGGTCGTCGGTGGAGACGCCGGTGGCCCAGAGATCGTAGGCAACCTGTTCCACCGGTGTCATCAGGGCCAGCAAGGGGGGTTGCACGGTTTCGAAGGTGCCCCGCAGGTGGGCGTCGGTGTCGGCAGCGGCCTCCCCGGCCGACCACAGTGCCTGTCGGCGTTCGAGCCCCATGCCCTCGAAGGCTCCGGCCGTGGCCAGGGATTCGAGCTGTTCGCTGCTCAGCCGCGCGCGTCTGGCCAGGTCGTTCATGGAGCGGAACGGACCGAACCCGGCCCGTTCGGTCACGATCCGCTCGGCCACCGTCGCGCCGATCGAGCGCACATCCGCCAGCCCGAGACGCACGGCCAGGCCGCCGTCCCTGCGGTGGGCACGATCCTCCACGGGAAGAGTCCGGTCGAAGTCCGCCACCTGGGGCTGCTCGTGGTCCAGGCAGCCCGGCCGTCCGGCCGGGTCGCCGGCGCCGCCTGGCAGCGCCTCGAGCACCGCATCGACTCCGGAGAGCTGCACATCCGGACGCAACACCTGCACTCCGTGCCTGCGGGCGTCGGCCACCAGCGACTGCGGCGAGTAGAACCCCATCGGCTGGGCGCGGAGCAGCGCGGCGAGGAAGGCACCCGGATAGTGCAGCTTCAGCCAGGCGCTCGCGTAGACGAGCAGCGCGAAGCTGATCGAGTGACTCTCGGCGAAACCGAAGTTCGCAAACGCCTCGATCTTCTCGTAGATCTCGTCGGCCAGCTCACCGGTGATGCCGTTGCCGGCCATGCCCTGGTACAGCGTGGCGCGCAACGAGGAGATCTTCTCCACCCCGCGTTTGGAGCCCATCGCCCGGCGAAGCAGGTCGGCGTCCTCTGCACTGCAGCCGCCCACAGCCATGGCCATCTGCATGAGCTGCTCCTGGAACAACGGAATCCCCAGGGTGCGTTCCAGGACCGGCTCGAGTTTCGGATGCAGGTAGGTCACCGGTTCCTGACCCAACTTGCGCCGGATGTACGGATGCACCGCCCCGCCCTGGATGGGTCCGGGCCGGATGAGGGCGATTTCCACGACGAGATCGTAGAAACGGCGCGGCTGCAGACGCGGCAGGGTGCCCATCTGGGCCCGGCTCTCCACCTGGAACACGCCGATCGAGTCTGCGCGGCAGAGCATGTCATAGACTCCTGCCTCCTCCCGCGGGATACTGCCCAGGGTCCAGTCCTCGCCCAGCGCCCCCCGGACCAGGTCGAAGGTGTATTGCAGGGCGGCGAGCATTCCCAGACCGAGCAGGTCGAACTTGACCAAGCCCATCCAGGCGCAGTCGTCCTTGTCCCACTGCAAAACCGTGCGGTTCTCCTTCCTGGCGTGTTCGATGGGACAGACCTCCCCAACGGGGCGGTCCGTGAGCACCATGCCACCGGAGTGGATGCCGAGGTGGCGGGGAAAACCGAGTACCTGTCCGGCGAGGTCGGCGACCTGGTCGGGAATGTCGTGGTCGGGGCTCGACACCGTGGCGCCCCAGCGCTCCACCTGCTTGGACCAGGCATCCTGCTGGCCGGTGCTGTAGCCGAGCGCCTTGGCCATGTCCCGTACCGCGAACTTGGGCCGGTAGGTGATGACATTGGCCACCTGGGCGGCGTTGAGGCGCCCGTAGCGTTCATAGACGTACTGGATCACCTCTTCGCGGCGGTCGGAATCGAAGTCCACGTCGATGTCCGGTTCTTCCTCGCGCAGGCTGGACAGGAACCTCTCGAAGGGCAGGCGATAGAAGATCGAGTCCACCGCCGTGATGCCGATCACGAAGCAGACCGCCGAGTTCGCCGCGGAACCCCGGCCCTGGCAGAGGATGCCCTGGCGCCGGGCGAACTGCACGATGTCGTGCACGATCAGGAAGTAGCCGGGGAAGTCCTTCGCCTCGATCACGGCCAGTTCCTTCTCGAGCCGGTCGCGCACATTGGCGTTGTAGCCCGGATAGGCCCGCTCGGCGCCCGCCCACACCAGGTGGCGCAGCCAGCTCATCGGGGTGTGGCCGTCGGGAACGTGCTGGCGGGGGAGCCGGGGCCTGGCCCGGCGCAGCGAGAAGCCGAGCTCGTCAGCGAGCGGCACCGTGCGGGACACCGCGCCGGGATACCGGCCGAACCTGCCGGCCATCTCCGCCCCGCTCCGCAGGTGCTGGGTGGGCGCGCCGGGCAGCCAGCCGTCCATGTCGTCGAGGCTGCGCTGGGCGCGCACCGCGGCCAGGGCGGAGAACAGCCTGAAGTCCGCCGGGCGGGCGTAGTGCACGTTGTTGGTGGCGAGCACCGGCAGGCCGGCCCGGGCGGCCAGTGCCGCCAGCCTGTCGTTGGTGACGGAGTCCTGCGGGCGGCCGTGGTCGACGAGTTCGACATTGACGCCATCCCGGCCGAACAGGGCGATGAGCCGGTCCAGCTCCCGGGCCGCCGCCGGCTCGCCGTCTTCGTGGAGCGCCTGGCGGACCGCGCCCGAGTCGGAGCCGGTCAGGATGCTCCAGTGGCCGTCGGCCGCCTCCGCGAGTTCCTCGAGCTCATACACGGGCCGGCCCTTCTCCCCGCCGGCGAGTTGGCCGTGGGTGAGCGCGGCGGCGAGGCGGTGGTAGCCCTCCTGGCCGCGGGCGAGCACGACGAGGTGGGTGCCTTCGACTTCTGCCACCCCGTTCTGCCGCCGGGTCAGCCCGAGGGACAGCTCGGCGCCGAAGACCGTGCGGAGGTCCGGAAAGCTCTCCGCGGTTTCGGCGAGGCGGACCGCGCCGTACAACCCGTCGTGGTCGGTGAGGGCGAGGCCGTGCAGGCCGAGCGCACCGGCCTCCTCGAGGAGTCGTTCCGGCGAGCTTCCGCCGTCGAGAAAGCTGAAGTTGGAGTGGGCGTGCAACTCCGCGTAGGCAGCGACGCTCCCGGCGGGAGGCCGTGGGGGAGCCTCGGCGGCGTAGGGCTGACGGTGTCTGCTCCACGCCGGGCTGTCGCCCCCGTCGGCCTCCGGCGGCGGGCCGCCTGGCCGGCGGTCGGAGAGCTTTCGCTCGAGCTCCGACCACGGAATCGGCGGGTTGTTGAAACCCATGCGGGTTACTCGTCCTCTCGGGGTCTAGTCATAGCGGGCCTCGGCTCGCCAACCGTCGTCGTCCAGGACCAGCAACCAGGCCTGATCGTTCTCATCAACGATTTGCATCCGCTGCACCGTCCGCACCGCATCGGTATCCCACCAGCGTTCGAACACCGGCCACGGGCCGGCCCAGGCCTGCACTCGGCGCAGGTCGTTCCGGGTGGCCCCGTCACTGAGCCGCTCAGGCGAGAACCGCTGCGGCTCACCGTCGAGACCGCCGCGGTCATCCACGGCCACGGCACGGCCATCCGCCGCGACCAGGGTCACCGGACGGCGGCCGCGGAACACCGTGGCGGGGAACACGTCACGGAGGCTGCCTGACCAGGGCTGCGCCCTGCCGCCGGGGGTACGGCCGGAACTCCGGCCCCGGCCCGTCCCGGGGCTGCCCGCGACGTCGTCGCCCCAGGGCACCCACCGTTGCCGGTCGGCCAGCATCCGCCCCGCCCCGATCGCCGCCGTCACCACGCCGGCATGGCCCACCAAGCCCTGCACCCGGGTGAGAGCGTGATGGATGCGTTCGTCCGGCCCTGTGCCCCACAGGCCGTCCTCGTGGTTCGCGACGGCGTCGACCTGATCGGGCGAGAAGACCACCCGCACGACGGCAGCGGCCAGGCCGGAGTCTGCCCTGCCCTCGCCCTGCAGCTGCCAGCGCACCCTGTCGATGAGGTCAGACGCCGTGAACCAGCGGGGGTGCCGCCAGGTTCGCTCGGTGAGCAGTCCGTCTTCGGTGCTCACCAGGATCGACACACCCGTGCAGACCAGCGTCTGCTCGCGCAGTGCCTGCACGAAGGAGTCCGCAGTGGTGCGCAACGCGAAGGCCAACTGGTCGATGCGATCCAGGGCCGGTTCGAACTCCTGGCCGCGGTCGAACACCGGCGTGGGGGTGCGCGGAACGACCTCCTCCCGCTCCCGCCCGGCCGCCCTGGCATGCGCCTGCGCGGCCGCGGCTCCGAACCTGCGGTGCACGTCGAGCGCGGGCAGGGCCGCGAACTGGCCCAGGGTGTGCACGCCCAGCCTGGCCAGCAGGGTGCCCAGCGCCGCTTCGGCGACCGTCGCCACGGGCAGCGGCGCCAGGAAGGCGGCGGACTCACCGGGCGGAACAATCTGCACCCGATCCTCACGGTCGTCCAGGACAGCACGTTCACCCTGGGCGCCGGCAGGTGGGCGGGCCACGCCGCGTCGCGCCGCCTGCTCGGCGGCGAACGGCCCGTCGGCGATTCCCACCCTCGACTCGGGGAGACCGGCCCCGTTCAGGTAGTCGAGCATCGCCAGGGCCGCCGCGGACTCACCGCCGTAATAGCGCACCGGGCCCCTCGCCCGGATGGCGCAGGTGCCCGGACGCAGCACGGCCAGTCCCGGTGTGATCTGCTCGAGTCCGTCGAGGATCGGGTCGAAGGCCCGCCGGTCCAGTGCGGGGTCGTAGGGCTGCACGACGAGGTCGGTGCAGCGGAACTGGGCTTCCCGCACGGTCAGGCCACGCCGAACGCCCAGGCGTCGCGCCTCGGGTGAGCAGGCGAATACCAGCCCGCGGTCGATCAGGGCCAGCGGAGCGTCTGCGGGAAGATCGGAGGCCGAGCGCGCGGCGCGGACCGGCCAGTCCGGGCACCAGAGCACGAGAGTGCGTTCGCGGTTCATGGTCTCACCCGGTTGCCGGATGCCGGGGCAGATCTGCTCGCAACGGCGCGGCGGGCATCAGCGGGCCGGGTGCAGGCTCAGCGGCGGGGAGGTCGGGCAGGCGCACGCGCTCCGACCGACGCCGGCCGCTGCCGTTCCGCCCGGTGACGCTTACCGTGAGCTCGCGACCGGACAGGTATCCGTGCCCGGAGCCCAGGCCGTCCCAGCGGGTGCCGGTGACCCGGAGGTCGGCCTCGCTCTGCGACCAGCTGCCCGCCACGATCAGGGTGCAGCCGGTCTGCCGCAGGCGCGCACCGAGCCTGGCAGCCTCGGTATCGCCCACAGGGCGCTGGGGGTGCACGACAACCAGGGGCAGCACATCGACGAGCGCCGCCGTGACCGCCAGCCACTGGTCGCCCGGGTCAGGCACGAGCACCAGGCGTTCGAGGTCGATGCCGAAGCCCGTCGCGGCCTCGGCGCCGAAGTCGGGCACACCCACCACCGCGCTCCAGCCACCATCGGCGGCCGCAGCGCCCAGCACGGCCATGACGAGAGACGTGGAATTCTCGATCGTGTAGACCACGCCGGTGCGCAGGGCCCCCTCCGGCAGGAGCCGGCCCAGGCTGCCGGGCAGCTGCCGGCCGCCGGAGGCGAAGCGGTCGCGCTGCATGCCGTGGATGCGGGCCTGCAGCTCACTGACCCGCTCGGCGGCGGCCCCGGCGGGGCCCGCGACGCGCGGTACGGAGGTCAGAGGAATGGACACCCCCTAATTTTCGAACACAGATTCGATTTAGTCAACCGGTGTGGATAACCAGGTTCGGCCTCGGCCGCACGATAACCTGAGCCTATGTGTGGGCGATTCATCATTACCGATTCGGCGCCTGACCTCGCCGCCATGTTCGACATCGAGCACGAGGCCGGAGAGTTGCCGGAGCCGTCCTGGAACGTCAAACCGACCGAGCAGATCCCGATCGTGCTCGAATCGATGAAGTCCGACCCGGTCGTTCGCCGTCTGGAACCGGCTCGATGGTCGCTGGTTCCGACCTTTTCCCCCGAGCTGACCGCCGCCTTCGCCACCTTCAACGCCCGGGCGGAGACCGTCGGTGAAAAACCGACCTTCCGCACCGCCCTGGCCAAGACCCGGGCCATCGTGCCCGTCGCCGGCTACTACGAGTGGCAAACCGTGGGAACCGTCAAGACCCCCTACTTCGTGCACTCCGACGACGGCCTGCCCCTGGCGCTGGCGGGACTGTACTCGTGGTGGCGCAATCCCACCCTCGGCCCGGACGACCCGGCCCGCTGGGTGCTGACCGCCACGATCCTCACCGCACCTGCCCAGGGCTCCCTCGCCGACATCCACGACCGGATGCCCGTGGTGCTGCCCGAGGAGTGCTGGGACCGGTGGCTGGACCCGCACGCCGACGGCGATCAGGCTCTCGTCGACGCCGTGGTGGAGGCGTCCACCGAGGCGGCCGCCGGCTTGGCGTTCTACCAGGTGGCACCGGTCTCCGGCGACGCTCCCGAACTCATCGACCCGGTCGGTCCGGAGCGCGAGGTCGGTTACAGCGCCTGACCGGCGTGCACCGCCCCGCTGCAGGCGGCGAACCAGTACGCTCGAATTGAGCCCGGATAAGCTTTCGTGGCACCGTCGAGAGGACCTTTCCATGCCCATTCTTACCTTCGTCATCGCGATGGCCGTCTTCGTCCTCGGCCTCTGGCTGTTCGGTCTGGCCTTCACAGTGACCGCCTGGCAGGGCGCGATCTTCTTCGCCGGCATCCTGGCGGTCAGCGCCGCCGTCGCCATTCCCATGCGCGCCCTGCGCAACTGACCTTCCCCAGACGAGGGTCGCCGAGCGGCTCGAACAGAGATCACCGAGGATCCATGCGCGCCGAACAGCTCACCGACCCGATCACCTTCCACGGTGAGGGTCCCGTCTACTCACCGGCCTGGGGCGGACTGCGCCTCGTGGACCTCTTCGCCGGAGACGTGTTGTCCCTGGCCGCAGACGGCACCCTGACCCGACGGCATGTGGACACCATCGCCGCGGCTCTGCGACCCAGGGTCGGCGGCGGTGCGGTGATCGCCCTGGAACGCGGCTTCGCGCTGGAGGACCCCGACGGCACCCTGACCCGGCTGCCGGAGGTCTGGTCCGACCCCGGCGTTCGGATGAATGACGGCGGCAGCGCACCGGACGGCTCGTTCTATTGCGGCTCGATGGCCTACGACCAACGCACCGGTGCCGGGTCGCTGTACCGGCTCGCGGCGGATGGGTCGGTGGATCTGGTCCTGGACGACGTGACCATTTCCAACGGCCTCGAGTGGAGCCCTGACGGCACGCTGGCCTACTACAACGACACTCCGACCGGCCGGATCGGCGTCTTCGACTGGGCGCCGGAGACCGGGCTGACGGGCCTGCGCCCCTTCGTGGAGATCCCCTCCGACGAGGGGTTTCCGGACGGCCTCACCGTGGACAGCGAGGGTGGAGTCTGGGTTGCCCTGTACGCGGGTGGTGCGGTGCGCCGCTACTCACCGCAGGGAACCCTCGACGAGGTCATCGACGTTGCCGCGCGCAAGGTCACCGCGTGCACCTTCGGCGGTGATGACCTGCGCCAACTGTTCATCACGACGTCCCGCGAAGACGTCGCCCCGGGGGAGGACCCGTTGGCCGGTTCGGTGTTCACGGCGAGCCCGGGCGTTGCGGGACGTGCGGCGAAGCCCTACGCCGGGTGACGCATCCGTTCGGCCCGCTCAGAGGCCGGCGACGAGGTTGATCAGCGTTGCGAGGATGATCGAGCCGAACAGGAACGACATCAGCGCGTGCCTGAGCGCCGTGGCCCGCACGGTGGTGGAGGTCAGCGAGGTGTCAGACACCTGGAACGTCATGCCCAGGGTGAACGACAGGTAGGCGAAATCCGCGTACCGCGGTGGTTCCGACTGATTGAAATCGACGCCGCCGTCCTCGTCCGCGTAGTACAGCGAGGCGTACCGCAGGGTGAACAGGGTGTGTACCAGCACCCAGGACAACGCGACGACGCCGACCGCCAGTCCCGCGAGCAGGACCTGCCCCGCCCCCATCGCGGCGCGCGCCTGCAGCAGGACGATGAGGATGCTGCCGAGGCTGGCCAGGCTCGCCAGAATCAACAGCAGGTCGGTGATGCCCCTGGACGGGTCCTCCCTGGTGGCGTGGGCGGCCGTGGTGGCCGCATCCATCGGGGCGATGCTGAACCACACCCAGCCGATGTAGAGCACCGCGGCGGCCGCCCAGCCGGTCGCCGGCGCCAACAGCCAGTTGTCGAGCAGGCCGGTGGCCAGTCCCGCGAGCAGACCGACGGCCGCCATGACGAGGAGCCGGGTGCTGGAGCGGTGCGCCCGGGGAACGAGAGCTGATGTGTTCACTCGCTGATCGTCGCACGAATCCGGCGCCCCGACGGATTCGGTGCGGCGCGGAGTTGACCGGGAAACCGGTGTCGGCGAGATGCCAGCAACGCTGGTTAAGCTTGGGGCCGAAGTAACATCCCCGTTCCAGGCCGAAAGAGATCGCACGAATGTCAGAGAGTCCGGCCGCAGCCAGCCCCTACGAGGTGCTCGGCGTGAGCCCGTCGGTGACCGACGAGGAACTCCGCCGCGCCTATCGCCGTAAGCTCCGCCAGTCACACCCCGATGTCGGCGGCAGCGCCGCGTCCTTCCACGCCGTCCAGGTGGCCTGGGAGCGCGTCGGCAGCCCGGAATCCCGCGCAGCGTACGACGGCGCCCGGTACCCGGAGACCGCGTACTCCGCCGGCGCCACCGGGACGAGCGGCACGGGCGGCACCGGTCGCGGCCACGAGCCACGCACGTCCTCCTCGGGGATGAAAGCACGGATGCACGGCCACCCCGGCGGCCACTCCCGCCAGCGCTACCTGGCTCTGCTGCGGGAATGGGCCGGACGCGGCACCGTCATCGAGGACCCGTACGCCCCCGACCTGATCCGCTCGGCGCCGCGGGAGATCCGGCACCGCCTGGCCAAGGCCCTCGCGGAGGAATCCACCGCCCAGCTGATCTCCGGCCTCGGCATCGGCTACACGGCCTGGCACGACATCGCGACCCGCGACGACGTCGAGAAGATCGACCACGTCGTGCTCGGTCCGGCCGGGCTGTTCGCGATCCTCTCCGAGGACTGGGGGTCCCCGGTGCTGCTCAAGCGCGGCGAACTGATCGGCGACGCCCTCGAGCCCGGCGAGGAGCCGGTGGACGAGTTCGCCTCGGCCGCCCGGATCCTGGCGAAGTCGTTGCGGGTGCGGTTCACGGCGCTGATCGTGGTGGCTCCCGACGAGGCGGTTGCTGAACCGTTGTCGTTGCCCGGCCGCGGCCGGCGCCCCATGGTCGTGGTGATCCCGCGGTCCCGGCTGGTGCAGGTGCTGCGCGACGGCATCGCCGGCATGGAGCGGGGCAGCTTCGAGAAGGTGTTCGAGCTGCGCAGCACCCTGCAGAACGGCATCCGCTTCGTCGAAGACTAGGCGGCCGCGCGGCTCGGCCTGGGCCGCACCGACCGGCCTCAGACGGAGACGGCCTCGGCGAGGCCGAGCTTTTTCACCCAATAGCCCAGGAATGCGGCGCCGGCTTCGTCGTGAATGAGGTCGCCCTCCACGATCACGCGATACGGGCGGTCCAGGATGCCGTCGGCCGGACGCACATCCACGTGCGCCACGTCATAGCCGGCCGCGTGCAGGTGATCGGCCATCAGGTAGTCGCTGCGCGAATCGCCCACCGAGCGCCACAGACGGGGGAGCGGACCGCCCTGGGCGAAGAAGGCCAGCGCGCGTTCGGCGGCGTGGTCCTTGTCCAGGTCCACCGATTCGATGTCGGTGGAGATGATCGTGGTGTCGATGCGGAACGGCACCGCACGGTTCGCATCGGGGGAGACCGTGTCGCCGAAGCGCACACCCAGTCCGTGTTCGATCATGATCGCGTAGGCCGCCGCCTCGAATGAGGCCTGCGCGGCGTGGTACACGGCCCTGTCCACATCCGTTCGCTGTTCGACCGAGACCATGGCTAGCTTGGTCTCGTCGAAGAACATGGTGTCGGCGTAGTCGGTGGCGACCAGGGCGCGGATGCGGCCCGCCACCGCAGCCGGCAGGGCCACACTGTCGTCCACGACGACGTCGCCCATGCCGGCGTCGGTGATGGGGAACCATACGGCACCCTTCTCGCACACCCCGTACATGCGCATCCGGCTCGGCAGTCCCGCGGTAACCAGCGGGGTCACCACCTGCTCGCTGATGAACTGCGCCGACCTGCCGGTGATGAAGCCGATCGGCACGTTCGCACCGGCCAGGGTGATCAGGTCGGCGATGATGCTCGGCGTATTGATGGTTCGGGTGTCCGGACTGGCGATGGGGCCGTCAACATCAAGGAGCAGGCCGAGCGGGGAGCTGATTTCTGGCATGGTTCATTGAACCAGTTCCCGGTGCGGCCCGGAGCCGGGCCGCCACCGCCTATCGTTGGAGGTGATGATTACCAGACGAGAGGCAGCGCTTCGCCTCGACATTCCCCTCGAGATGGCCCAGCGCCACGACCTGCCCAGCCGGATGACCGAGGCTCAGCTCGCCGAGATCGAAACGAACCCGCCGGCCTGGCTGGTGCAGTCGCGGGCCAACCGCACCGGCAAGAAGCCCGTCTGGATCGAACTGACCTGCAGCGTGTGTGGCTTCACCGAGGCGGCGCGACCGAAGAAGTGGTGGCCGACGTTCACCTATCTCACCTGTGACCACCACGGCTACGACGAGCTGCCGGCGGCCGCGGCAGGCCTCAGCCGCCGTGAGGTCGACGGTATCGGCAGCCGCTTCATCGGCATCGTCGACGCCGCCGAACACAGCGACTGACCCGCCAGCAGACCCAGACCACCGTCCAGAAGCCGCGCCAGTCGGCAGCGGTTCCCCGACCTACCCGCGAGAGTGCAGCATCCATGAGTTTGATCAGGCTGAACGACGTCAGTGTGCGTTTCGAGAACACCCAGGTGCTCCGCGAGACCTTCTTCAGGCTCGAACCGGGCGACAGGGTCGGCATGATCGGCCGCAACGGGTCGGGAAAGACCACACTGATCAAGCTGATCCTCGGCCAGGTGACGCCGGACGCCGGCACTGTCACCGTCGACGACGGGGTGAAGATCGGTTACTTCTCCCAGTTCTCCGAACTGAACGGTGCGGAGACCATCACCCAGGTGCTGGACGCCCTGTTCGTCGAAATCAAGGCCGTGGAGGCGGAGCTCGCCTCGATCGACGCCGCGATCGCCGCCGATTCGTCGGCCAGCGCAGAGCTGGACCGGCTGATCCACCGGCAGTCTGAGCTGTTCGCCGACATGGACCGGCTCGACGGTTGGGACTACCCGCGCCGGATCGACAAGGCGCTGACCGTTCTGGGCTTCGACGAGGCACACCGCACCTGCACCATCGACGAGCTCTCCGGCGGCTGGCGCAACCGCGCCGCCCTGGCCAAGATCCTGCTCGAAGCGCCCGATGTTCTGCTGCTGGACGAACCCACCAACTACCTCGACGTTGCCGGGGTGGAATGGTTGGAGACCTGGTTCCGCGACTTCAACGGCGCCGCCGTGATCGTCTCGCACGACCGCACCTTCCTGGACTCCGTGGTGACCAGGATCATCGAGCTGGAGAACTTCCACCTGCACGAGTACCCCGGCAACTTCGGCGAATACGTGGTGCAGAAGCAGTTCCGGCTGAAGACCCTCGAGCAGCAGTTCGTGCACGAGTCCGAGCTCCTCGCCTTCGAGTCCGAGGGCATCGCCGACCGGCGCGAGGCGCAGAAGGCCGCCAGCCGCAAGCTCGGCAGCCAGCTGGCCACCATCAAGAAGTCCCGCACGCCGCGGCCGGTCGACAAGATCATCACCGAGATCTACGGCGGCCTGCACATCAAGGATGTGCTCTGCCGGGTGGAGATGCTCAGCAAGGCCTACGGCGACAAGGTGCTGTTCAACGACCTGAGCTTCGAGATCCGCCGCGGCAACCGCATCGTGGTGCTCGGCGCCAACGGCAGCGGCAAGACCACCCTGCTCCGGGTGCTCACCGGTGAGGAATCCGCCGATCACGGCCACGTGGACTGGGCCAAGGGCGCCGGCATGGTCTCCTACAACCAGGTGCTCGCCGAGCTGGACGACACCGACACCGTCAGTCACGCCGTCAACGCGCTCGAGGGCAGCCTGGCGTTCACGGCCACCAAGAAGTCGGTGAACCGGTTCCTCACCATGTTCCAGTTCTCCGAGGCCGACCTCAAGCAGAAGATCGGCAACCTCTCCGGCGGTCAGAAGGCCCGCGTGGCGATGGCGCAGTGCCTGCTCTCCGGCGCCTCGGTGTTGCTCCTGGACGAGCCCACCAACCACCTGGACATGTCCAGCACCCAGGTGATGGAGCGGGCGCTGGTGCATTTTCCCGGCGCCGTCGTCGTGGTCAGCCACGACAGGTTCTTCACCGACAAGATCGCCAACCGGCGCCTGACCTTCGGCAGCGTCGGCGCTCCGGCGGGCGAGGTCGCGGTCTCCGCAGCCTGACCCGGTGCTGAACCGACTGAGGGCCGGATCGCGAGATCCGGCCCTCAGTCTGCTTTGTTGCTACAGCGTTGCGCGCACCTGCACTGTCGCGCCGGCCGGGGCGTACGGCACGGTACGGCCCTCGATCGCCACGCCATCCACCTCGAGGCTGGCGCGGGAGCCGTCACGCCCCGAGTTGGCCACGGTGATCACATAGGTGGCGCCCCGCGCCCGCCTGGTGACGGTGAACTCAGCGACGTCCGGTCCGATCTGCGGGTCCACGACGAGGCCGTCATAGTCCGTGCGCACACCCAGCAGGTACTGGGAGACCGTCACGAAGTTCCACGCCGCCGTGCCGGTGAGCCAGGAGTTCTTGGCCTCGCCGTGCCTGACCGCTTCCTTGCCCGCGATCATCTGCGCGTACACGTACGGCTCGGTGCGATGCACCTCTGAGATCTCTTCCCGGTACGCCGGGGCGATCTTGCGGTAGTGGTCGAACGCCTTCGCGCCCCGGCCGAGCACGGTTTCACCGATGATCACCCACGGGTTGTTGTGGCAGAAGATGCCACCGTTCTCCTTGTAGCCCGGGGGATACGTCGACACCTCACCCAGTTCGATGCGATAGCTCCGGTAGGCGGGGTACTGCAGCACCAGGCCGTGGTCGGAACCGAGCAGCCGGTCCACCGAGTCGAGGGCGCGGAAGGCCGGGCTGGTCTGCACGGGGGTGCCGTCGGCGTTGTGCTCGACACCGACACCGGCGAGAACGGCGAAGCCCTGCGGCTCGATCCAGATTTGGCCCTCAGTGTCTTCTGAGGTGCCGACCTTGTTGCCGTAGAAGTCGTAGGCGCGCAGGAACCAGTCGCCGTCCCAGCCGTGCGTCAGCAACGCCTCGCTCATCCCGGCAGCGGCCGTGCGGGCTTTGTCGGCCTGCACGGTGTCGCCGCCGCGCTCCGCGATCGTGGCGTACTGGCCGGCGGCCAGAACGAACTGCGCGGCGATGAAGGTGGACTCCGCCACCCCGCCGGCCTGATTCTCGGTGGTCTGGAACGACTCGCCCGGGGTGGTGGAGAAGCAGTTCAGGTTCAGGCAGTCGTTCCAGTCGGCGCGCCCGATCAGCGGCAGACCGTGCGGGCCGAGGTTGTTCAGGGCGAACTCGAACGACCGGGTCAGGTGGGTGTACAGGGTCTCGGCGAGGGCGTCGTTGTTGTCGAACGGCACCACCTCGTCGAGGATCGTGTAGTCGCCGGTCTCCTTGAGGTAGGCATCCACCCCGATGATCAGCCACGCGGGGTCGTCATTGAATCCCGAGCCGAGCTCGTTGTTGCCGCGCTTGGTGAGCGGCTGGTACTGGTGATACGCCGACCCGTCCGGCAGCTGGGTGGCGGCGATGTCGAGGATGCGTTCGCGGGCGCGGTCCGGAATCAGGTGCACGAAGCCGAGGATGTCCTGGGTCGAGTCCCTGAAGCCCATTCCGCGACCGATGCCGGTTTCGAAGTACGACGCCGAGCGGCTCATGTTGAACGTCACCATGCACTGGTACTGGTTCCAGATGTTGACCATCCGGTTGAGCTTGTCGTCGGGCGACGTGACAGTGTAGGCGGAGAGCAGGTCGGTCCAATAGACGCCGAGGGCGTCGAAGGCGGCGTCTGCGGCCTCCGTGGTTGACAGCCGCGCGAGCAGCGCCTGGGCCCGGGTCTTGTTGATGACCTGCTTGGCGTCGTCGGCCCACTTCTCCTCGCCGTTTTCGGCGTTGTTCTCCACGTAACCGAGCACGAAGACCAGGTCGCGGCTTTCGCCGGGCTGCAGGGTCGAGTCGACCTGGTGCGAGCCGATCGGGTACCAGCCCGACGCGATCGAGTTCGCGCTCGCGCCGGCGTGCGGCACCTTCGCTTCGGCCAGCGTCTCGTAGAGCCCCACAAAGGTCTCCCGGTCGGTGTCGAAGCCGGCAATCTCGGCGTTCACCCCGTAGACGGCATAGTGGTCGCGCCGTTCGCGGTACTCGGTCTTGTGATAGATGGCGCTGCCGTCCACCTCGACCTCGCCGATGGAGAGGTTGCGCTGGTAGTTGGTCTGGTCGTCCTGGGCGTTCCAGAGGCAGAACTCGAGGTACGAGAAGAGGGAGAAGGTCTTGACGGTGTCGGAGGTGTTGGTGATGGTCACCTTCTGCACCTCCGCCGTCTCACCCAGAGGCACGAAGTACAGCGTGGAGACGCGCAGCCCCCCGCGCTCACCGGTGATGCGGGTGTAGCCCATGCCGTGCCGGGTCTCGAAGAAGTCGAGGTCCTTCTTCATCGGCAGCCAGCTGGATGTCCAGACGTCGTCGCCGTCCTTGATGAAGAAGTAACGCCCGCCGGAGTCGGTGGGGATGTCGTTGTAGCGGTAGCGGGTCAGACGACGCATCTTGGCGTCCTTATAGAAGGTGTACCCGCCCGCCGTGTGGGAGACCAGCGAGAAGAAGTCCTCGCTGCCGAGATAGTTGATCCACGGGTAGGGGGTCAACGGGGTCTCGATGACATATTCCCTGGCTTCGTCGTCGAAGTGGCCGAACTTCATGCGTGCACCTTTTCGGTTTGAACGGACCGGATGTGGTGGCGATTCAACATCCTGAATCCGCCGTCACAGCCGGGCCTAGTCTCAATGAGAGCGCTCTCACGGACGCTTGGGATGACTCTAGCAGCAGGAACGGGCCACGAGCACCCGTGTGTGGCACGGCACCACCGGCGCTCCGCGAGCCGACAGCGGGGGAGAGGTCAGGGCAATTTCCGGCCGCACGCGGGGCCGAAGAATTCATCGCTTAAACGAGACAGGGCCGGATCTAATGATCCGGCCCGTGAACTGTCTCAACCAGTTCTCGTTGACTGCTGTCTTACCAACAATCTCCGTGTCCGAGGGGGGACTTGAACCCCCACGCCCTATACGGGCACTAGCACCTCAAGCTAGCGCGTCTACCATTTCCGCCACCCGGACTGGATGTTTTCGGCCGCAGTTATGTTTTGCTGCCGGGGAATAACTTAGCACGGATCCAGAGCCCGTCCGGACACCGGTGCGCTCCACCTGCACCCTGGACGGCTCCAGCACGCCTCCGGCTGCCGGCAGGGGGCGGAGCCGCCTGGATGCCCGGTAGCGTGAACTGCATGACTGCAGCCGTCCCCACACCAGCTCCGGCCGACGCTCTCGACCTGACCGCCGAGATCGCCCGCGACCTGATCAGGTTCGACACCACCAACTACGGTGAGGGCCGCTCCAACGGCGAGACGGATGCCGCCGAATACGTGGCCGAGAAACTCCGCGCCCTGGGCCTGACGCCCGAGCTGTTCGACTCACAGCCCGGCCGCACCAGTGTGGTGGCCCGGGTGCCCGGCCGTGACCCGGCCAAGGGCGCCCTGGTGGTGCACGGCCACCTCGACGTGGTGCCCGCCGAACCGGCGAACTGGTCGGTGGACCCGTTCGGCGGTGAGATCAAAGACGGCATGCTCTGGGGCCGTGGCGCCGTGGACATGAAAAACATGGACGCGATGATCCTCGCCTCCCTCGGCGATGTGCTCGCTGCCGGCGGTCAACCCGAGCGTGACCTCGTCGTGGCGTTCTTCGCCGACGAGGAGGCCGGGGGAGTGTTCGGCTCGCACTACCTGGTGGACACCCGCCCTGACCTGTTCGCGGGAGCGACGGAGGCGATCAGCGAGGTCGGCGGGTATTCGATCAGCATCGGCGGCGAGCGGGCCTATCTGCTGCAGACGGGTGAGAAGGCTCTCATCTGGCTCAAGCTCGTCGCGCACGGCCCGGCCGGTCACGGTTCACGGTTGGTGACCGACAACGCCATCACCCGACTGGCCGAGGCCGTCGCCAAGGTCGGTCGCCGGCAGTGGCCGATCCGCCTGACGAACACCACCAGGCAGTTGCTCTCCGAGATCGCCCGGATCCTCGGCGTGGAGCCGCAGTCGATGGGGCCTGACGAACTGGCCCTGGCCACGGGCACCGCCTCCGGCTTCATCCAGGCCAGCCTCCGCACCACCATGAACCCGACCGTCCTCACGGCCGGGTACAAGCACAACGTCATTCCGGACCGGGCCGAGGCTCTCATCGACGTGCGCTCCCTGCCCGGCGAGGAAGACGCCGTCCTGGCCGAACTGGCCGAACTGGTCGGACCGGACATCGAGATCGTCGTGATGCACCGTGACGTCGGCCTGGAGACCGAGTTCGCCGGCCCTCTGTTCGACCGGATCGTTCAGACCCTCGAGACCCACGACCCGGGGGCACCGGTGCTGCCGTACCTGATGCCGGCCGGCACCGACAACAAGGCGCTGAGCAAGCTGGGCATCCAAGGATACGGCTTCGCTCCGCTGAAGCTCCCAGCGGATTTGGATTTTCCCGCACTGTTCCACGGCGTTGATGAGCGGGTGCCGCTGGACGCATTAGTGTTTGGCAGGACGGTTCTGACCGATCTGCTGTCGACCTACTAGCCCGACGACGTACTAGCTCACGACGCGTACCCGGCCAGACACAGCACACACGAAACGAGTATTACGTGGACTTCATCAACGCGGTCATCCTGGGCCTGGTTCAGGGACTGACCGAATTCCTGCCGGTCTCCTCCAGCGCCCACATCAGCATCGTCGGCCAGTTCCTCGGCACCGGCGAGGACCCGGGCGCCCGGTTCACCGCGATCACGCAGATCGGCACCGAAGCGGCCGTCGTGATCTTCTTCTGGCGCGACATCGTGCGGATCATCGGCCAGTGGGCGAAGTCCCTGGTCGGCAAGGTGCCGCAGAGCGATCCGGATGCCCGTATGGGCTGGCTGATCATCCTCGGCACCCTGCCCATCGTCATTCTCGGCCTGCTCTTCCAGGACCAGATCGAAACGTCCCTGCGCAACCTCTGGGTCACGGCGATCATGCTGATCGCCTTCGGAGTGCTGCTGGGCGTCGCGGACTACGTCGGCGCCAAACGCCGCAAGCTCGGCGATATCACCGTCGGTCACGGCGTCATCTTCGGCTTCGCGCAGGCGTTGGCGCTCATCCCCGGCGTCTCCCGCTCCGGCGGCACCATCACCGCCGGCCTGTTCCTGGGCTACGAACGTGCCGCCGCCGCCCGCTATGCGTTCCTGCTCGCCATCCCCGCCGTGCTCGGCAGCGGTTTCTACCAGATCTACAAGTCGGTGAAGGAGCCCTGCGTCGCGGCTGCCGCGAACTGCACCCCTGAGCTGTTCGGCCCGCTCGAGACCCTGGTCGCCACCGTTGTGGCGTTCGTGGTGGCGCTGTTCGTGATCGGGTTCTTCATGAACTACATCTCCAAGCGCAGCTTCATGCCGTTCGTCGTGTACCGCATCGCGCTCGGCGTCGTCGTGATGATCCTGCTCGGCACGAACACCATCGCCGCCTAGTTAGGCTGGAAGCATGCGCGCCTGGTCACAACCCCTCATCCCGTCGATCCCGGGAAGGTCAGACGCTCCGCGCCTGCACGACACGGCGACGGACGCGATCGTCGAAGCCAAGCCCAGCGACGTGGCCCGGCTGTACGTCTGCGGCATCACGCCGTACGACGCCACCCACCTCGGCCACGCCGCCACCTACCTCGCCTTCGACACCCTGCAGCGGGTGTGGCTGGACGGCGGCTATCGGGTGCACTACGCGCAGAACGTGACGGATGTCGACGACCCGCTCCTCGAGCGGGCCACGGCCACCGGCGTTGACTGGCGCGTCCTCGCCGCCGAGCAGACCGACCTGTTCCGGGCCGACATGGAAGCACTGGGCATCATCCCGCCCAACGACTTCGTGGCCGTCACCGATGTCATCGATGACATCAGCGCCGCCGTGCTGAAACTGCGCCAGTCCGCCCTGGCCTACCGGGTGGCCACGCCGGATGCCCTGCCGACCCCCGACGGCCCCGGAGCCGACCTCTACTTCGACATTCGTGCGGCCGAGCGCCAGGCGCCCTGGACCCTGGGCGAGGAGAGCAACCTCGACGAGGACACCATGCTCGCCCTGTTCGCCGAACGCGGGGGAGACCCCGACCGCGCCGGCAAGCGCGACAAGCTCGACCCGCTGCTCTGGCGCGCCGCCCGCGAGGGAGAGCCGGCCTGGGAGTCACCCGTCGGCGCCGGCCGCCCCGGCTGGCACATCGAGTGCTCGGTCATCGCCCTGGCCGAACTCGGAACCGACTTCACGGTGCAGGGTGGCGGCAGCGACCTGATCTTCCCCCACCACGACATGAGCGCCGGGCACGCCGCGGCGTTGTCCGGGCATCCGCTGGCGAAGGTCTACAGCCACACCGGCATGGTCGCCTACCAGGGCGAGAAGATGAGCAAGTCGCTCGGCAACCTGGTCCTCGTCTCCAGGCTGCGGGCAGGCGGCAGCGACCCGCGGGCGATCCGCCTGGCCCTGTTGGCGCAGCACTACCGCACCGACTGGGAGTGGACCGCCGGGCAACTCGACGACGCCGAAGCCCGGCTGGCCGCCTGGACACTGGCCTTCGGTCCGATCGCCGTTCCAGCGGCCGTCGCCGCCGGCATCGCCCAGGAGTCGGCCACGGCCGTCGTCGACCGCATGCGCGCGGCCCTGGTGAACGACCTCGACACCCGGGGTGCCCTGGCCGCGGTGGATGCCGCGGTGTCGGCCGGGGTCGACGACCCGGCGCTGATCGCCGGCGCGGTGCACGCGCTTCTGGGCGTGCAGCTCTAAGGAGCGCGCCGCTTGCGCGTCACACGGGGTCGGGTCCTAGGGCTGGCGGGGCTCAGGGCCCGGACCCTGCCGGCCGTCGGCCCAGCCGTCCCTGCCGTCGCCGCGCTTGCGCAGGTACCGCTCGAATTCCTGGGCGATGGCTTCCCCGCTCGCCTCTGGTGAGTCGACGGTGTCCCTGGCCTGCTCGAGCTGGCCGATGTACGCGGCCATCTCCTCGTCCTCGGCGGCGAGGGCGTCGATGCCGGTCTCCCACTCCGAGGCGTCGGTGACCAGGTCGCCACGGGGAATCACGACGTCGATGATCTCCTCGAGCTTGTCGATCAGGGCGAGCATGGCCTTCGGCGACGGGGCGTTGTGCACGTAGTGCGGCACCGACGCCCAGATGGAGAGGCTGGGGATACCCACGGTCTCGGCCGCGGCGGCCAGCACACTCAGGATGCCGACCGGGCCCTCGTAGCTGCTGCGTTCGATCTGCAGTTCGGCGCGCACCTCGGGGTTGTCGCTGGACACGAAAATCGAGATCGGCCGGGTGTGCGGCACATCCGCAAGCATCGCACCGAGGAAGACGATCCCGCTGACGTCAGCGGCGAGCACGGAGTCCAGGATCTCGGACGCGAAGCTCTTCCAGCTGCGCGAGGGCTCCGTGCCGATCAAGAGGTATATGTTCCCGGCGTTGGTGCCGCTCACCTTGAGCTGCGCATCCTCGGCCAGCGGAATCCCGCTGGCTCCGGGAACGACGGGGCCGTACATGACGGCGCTGGGCCATTCGATGACCCTCTGGCCGTCTTCGTCGGTGGAGATCGTCGGCCGGTTGAACTGGTAATCGAAGTAGAGCTCGGGGTCGATCCGCTTGACCTCCTCGACGTCGAGAAGGTCCTTCAGCGTGCTCGCGGCCCCCGTTGCGGCTTCACCCGCATCGTTCCAGCCTTCGAAGGCGACCACCAGGAGACGCCCGCTGAGGAACCCATTGCCGTCTGTCACTCTTTAAGACCTCGTGTATTCCGGCCTCCAGAACTGGGTGACCTCCTTCAAGGATAGGCGGTGCCCCCTAAACTTGAACCCCGTGACACCGAACCCAACACACTCAGCCCCACCGGCAGCCGTCCTCTGGGACATGGACGGCACCCTGGTCGACACCGAACCGTACTGGATGCGGGCCGAACACGAGCTCGTGGAGTCGTTCGGCGGGGTGTGGACGCACACCGACGCCATGCTCCTGGTCGGCTCAGGGCTGCTCGGTTCCGCGGCCATCCTGCAGAACCGCGGTGTCAATCTCAGCGCGGAGGCCATCGTCGACAGGCTCACCACACGGGTGCAGGAACAGCTCGCCTCTGCCGGCGTGCCGTGGCGTCCCGGAGCGCACGAGTTGCTCACCGAGCTGCACGGCGCGGGCGTGCCGATGGCCCTGGTGACCATGTCCGAACAGCGGATGGCGCGCCAGATCAGCGCCATCGTCGGCTTCGACGCTTTCACCACCATCATCTCTGGGGACATGGTGCAGCAGAGCAAGCCGCATCCGGAGGCCTACCTCACGGCAGCCGGCACCCTGGGTGTCGACCCCGTGCACTGCGTCGCCATCGAAGACTCCCTGCCCGGCGTGGCCGCGGCCGTCGCCTCCGGCGCCGTCGTCATCGCCGTGCCGCACATGGTGCCGCTCGAAGCGAGCGAGCACTACACACTGGTGCAAAGCCTGACCGGCAGTTCGCTGGCCACGCTCACCGAGGTCTACCGGTCCAAACGATCTTCCCTTTCCAGCCCCACCACACCCAAGGACGCAACACACGCATGAGCGACAACCAGGTCATCCAGAACAGCGGACCGTTCCGCGCCGGCGACAGAGTGCAGCTGACCGGCCCCAAGGGCAAGCTGAACACCATCACCCTCGAACCGGGCAAGACGTTCCACACCCACCGGGGAATCCTCGAGCACGACGACATCATCGGCCTGCCCGACGCCTCCGTGGTGACCAACAACGTGGGCGTGGAACACCTCGCGCTGCGCCCGCTGCTGATCGACTTCGTCATGAGCATGCCGCGCGGCGCGGCCATCATCTACCCGAAGGACGCCGCCCAGATCCTCGCCCAGGCCGACATCTTCCCCGGCGCCACCGTGGTCGAGGCCGGCGTGGGCTCCGGTGCCCTGTCGCTCTGGCTGCTGCGCGCCATCGGGCCGGCCGGTCACCTGGCCTCGTTCGAACGTCGTGAGGAGTTCTCCGACGTGGCGCGCTCCAACGTCGCGACCTTCCTCGGCCACGACCCGCAGAACTGGTCGATCACCCTCGGCGACCTCGCCGACACGTTGCCCGAGACCCGGCCTTCCCAGTCCGTCGACCGCGTCGTGCTCGACATGCTGGCGCCGTGGGAGTGCATCGACGTGGTCTCCGCCGCGCTCAAGCCCGGGGGAGTGCTGCTCTGCTACGTGGCCACGGTCACCCAGTTGTCCAGGGTCGCCGAGGCCATCCGTGCCACCGGCAACTACACCAACCCCGACTCGCACGAGACCATGGTGCGCGGCTGGCACGTGGAAGGCCTCGCCGTGCGGCCCGATCACCGCATGATCGGCCACACCGGCTTCCTCATCACCGCACGCCGCCTCGCGCCGGACACGATCCTGCCCGAGCTCAAACGCCGCCCCTCCAAGACCGACTTCAGCGATGCCGATGTCGAGCTGTGGACCCCCGGCGCACTGGGCGAAAGGTCGGTGAGCGCCAAAGTGATGCGCAAGCGTAACCGCACGGCCGAGAATGGTGCAGCACTCTCCAAGGCTCGGGACCTCGACGCCGGATAGGATGGGCCGAGGCCCGCCGCCCGCACCAGCGGTTTTTGCCAGCACTCACCCCCACAGTCACCGACGGCATCACCGTGCCGCCTCCCGTATCGAAATGAGGACCCGTGCGTAAAGTTCCCGCACTCATCGCAACCGCCGGCCTGGTGCTCGCTACCCTGACCGCGTGCAGCCCCGGCTCTGCCGACGCCGGCTGCACGGCTCCGGTCTCCTCCGGCGACGCCTCCAAGCTGGTGTCGGTGACCGGTGACTTCGGGTCCGCGCCGACCGTCGACTTCCCCACCCCGCTGAAGACCAAGACCACCCAGCGCAGCGAGATCATCGACGGCTCCGGTCCCGGTCTCGTCGAGGGCCAGAAGGTGCAGGTCGACCTCAGCGTGTTCAACGCCACCACGGGCGAAGCCATCGAGGAGAGCAGCTACGACGGCAAATCCATGGCCAGCTTCGTGCTGAACGACCAGACCCTCACCGGCCTGACCGACGGCCTCCTCTGTGCCCAGGTGGGCTCCAGGGTCGCCGTCGCCGCGTCGGCCGAGGATGCATTCGGCCCCGGCGGCGGCAACGCCGACATCGGCGTGGCCGCCGACGACTCGCTCGTGTTCGTGATCGACGTCGTCAAGTCCTACCCCACCCGCGCCGATGGCGCCAACCAGCTGCCCGTCGCGGGACTGCCCGCCGTGGTCCTCGCGGAAGACGGCACCCCCGGCATCACGATCCCCTCGGCCGAGCCGCCCACCGAGCTCAAGGTCGGCGTGCTCAAGAAGGGCGACGGCGAGACCGTCACCGAGGGGTCGACCGTCACCGTGCAGTACACCGGTGTGCTCTGGGACTCCAAGGAGGTCTTCGACTCCAGCTGGGCCGCCGGGTCGCCGGCCGCGTTCGTGGCCGCGGACGGGTCCAAGACCCAGGGCGGTGTGATCCCCGGCTTCGCGAACGCCCTCATCGGCCAGACCGTCGGCTCGCAGATCGTCGCGGTGCTGCCGCCCGACCAGGCCTACGGCGATCAGGCGACCGACACCATCCCGGCCGGTTCCACGCTGGTCTTCGTCGTGGACATCCTCGGCGTCGACTAACCTCTGCCCGGTCCGTCCCGCGTCCACCGCGGGACGGGCCAACCACCGAGTGCACCACCGATAGAATCGCGTATGTGTCGCCCACCCCAGAACAAACGCACCCCGTCACTGTCGAGGAACGCCTCTTCAGTTTGGTCCTCGCGCTCATCGCCACCCAGATCGGCCTGACCAAGACCGAGATCCTCTCGACGGTGCAGGGCTACCGGCAACGGTTCCGGGTCGGCGGTGACAACGCCAGCCTCGAGCGGCAGTTCGAACGCGACAAAGACGACATCCGCGAGCTCGGCATCCCGTTGGAGACCATCGAGTCGCAGGGCGACCCCGGCAGCAATCATCATCTGCGGTACCGGATCCCCAAGGGTCTCTACGACCTGCCGGCCGACATCTCGTTCTCGCCCGATGAGATCATGCTGCTCAAACTGGCCGCGACGGTCTGGCGCGAGGGCTCACTCTCGGCCGAGTCCCGCCGGGCGCTCACCAAGCTCAACTCCCTGGGAATCGACTCCACCGACCCGGTGATCGGCTATGCGCCGTCGCTGCGAGCCCGCGAGGCATCGTTCGAACCGCTGAGCAAGGCCATGGACCGCCGCCAGGTGGTCGCCTTCCTCTACCTCAAGCCTGGCGAGAGCTCCCCGCGCCGCCGGGTCATCGCCCCGCTGGCCGTGGTGCTGCACGAGGGCCGGTGGCACCTGTACGGCACCGACCAGGACGCCGGCGCCACCCGCACGTTCCTGCTGGCCCGGATCGTCGGACCCGTCGTGACAGTACCCGGCCTCAGCGCCGCACCTGCAGACGACGGCCAGGGCCAGCGTGCCCTCGCCGAACTCGACGCGCTGTGGCAGGCCCAGATCGCCTTGATCACGGTCGAGCCCGGCTCGGATGCCGCGGTGCGGCTGAGCAAGCGGGGCGGGCCCGGCAGCGCCGCCGACAGCGTCGAGCTGCACTACACCGACGCCAACATCCTCGCCGACGAGCTGGCCGGCTACGGACCCGAGGTCTTTGTGCTCTCCCCGCCCGCCCTGGTCGACGCGGTGCTGGCCCGGCTGCGCCGGGTGCGCGACGCTCACGCCCCCCTGCCGGAAATGGAGATCGGCCGATGAGCATCAAGCCCGCCGCCCTCGGAGCGTCCGACAAACTCACCTTCCTGCTGTCTCTCGTGCCGTACCTGATGGACCACGACAGAGTGAGCGTGACCGCCGTCGCCGACCACTTCGGGGTCACCCCCCAGCGGGTCCGGGATGCCGTGAACCTCATCGCCATGTCCGGGGTGCCGGGGGAGACCCGGCAATACCTGCACGGCGACCTCTTCGACATCCAGTGGGACGAATTCGAGAACAACGACAACATCGTGCTCACCCACCTGGTCGCCATCGATGACTCACCGAGGTTCTCGGCCAGGGAAGCCGCGGCACTCATCGCCGGACTGCAGTACCTCTCTGCCCTGCCCGAGAACGGCGACCTGGACGCCATCGCCTCCCTGATGGCCAAGCTCACTCGCAGCTCCACCGGAGTACCCAGCCAGCTGGCCGTGTCACGAACCGACGCCGATGTCACGATCTCGGTGATCCAGGGAGCCGTGCGAGCCGGCACTCAGGTGGAATTCGACTACCTGAACTCACGCGGCACTGCCGAGCACCGGTGTGTCGACCCGCTACGCATCGAATCCGTCGACAACGACTGGTACCTGCGCGGCTGGTGCCACTTGCGCGAGGCCATGCGCACCTTCCGGCTCGACCGGATGAGCAACCTCAGGTCAACCGAGGTCCCAGCGGATTCCCACGACGACGGGGCGCTGCTGCCGGACACCCTGTTCGAAGGCTCCGTGGACGACCTCACCGTCACGATCGAGTTGCCGGCGGCCGCCCTCGAACTCCTGGCCGACTACGGTCCCGTCCCGGCCGGGCCTGCCACCACTGACGGTCTCTCCAGAGCACAGGTGCGCGTGTCGCACTTCCACGGCCTCAAACGCCTCGTCGCCGGCCTGGCCGGCGTCGTCACCGTGGTCGACCCCGGCCTCGCCAGGCAGACCGTGGCCGACTGGGCCGCAGCGGGGGCCGCGAGGTACGATTCCCCGGCCGGGCCGCCGGCCGCCCGTGACGACGAGGCCGTGCGCTGATGCCGGTCTGGTCCTGGATTCTGATCTGGACGCTGCTGGCCGCCGGGCTGATCGCGATGCTGGCGTGGTTCGCGGTTCACCTCTTCCGCAAGCTGATGGCCACCTTCGGCGCACTCGAGGACCTCGGCGACCAGCTGGCCGAACTCGACCTGGACGCGGACCTGCCGCGGGCGCCGTTTCGTGCGGCGGTGTTCCAGAACCGCCGGGAGCTGGCGGCCGCGATCGATCAGGCCCGCATCGTGCGTGCACACCGGCGGGCTACCCGTCGGGATCTCTCAATCAACCGGGGTAAACTACTTCAACACACTCCCCACAAGCCAGAGGATCGACCCTCATGTTGAGCAATCTGACCGGATGGCACTTTCTGATCATCCTCGTCGTCATCCTGCTGTTGTTCGGCGCGCCGAAGCTCCCGGGCCTGGCCCGCAGTCTCGGCCAGTCGATGAAGATCTTCAAGAACGAGATCAAGAGCGACACCGTCGACGACCCTGCCGACAAGGCCGGCTCACCGGTGCACCCGGATTCCGCTGACGGTACGACACGGCCCGTCGGCCCGGGCGACCAGACGAAGCCCTAAGCCGGTGGCCGTACGCGACACCAAGCGTGCGAACCGTGCGGGCACGATGTCGCTCGGCCAGCACCTTGTCGAGCTTCGCAAGCGCCTGTTCCGCGCCGCCGCCGGCATCCTCGTCGGCGCCATCCTGGGCTGGCTGCTCTCCGAAGGCGTTTGGGACGCCCTGCGCCAACCCATCTACGCCATCATCGAGGCGCAGGACCGGAATGCCCAGATCAACTACCCGGACATCACGTCCGCCTTCGACCTGCGGCTGAAGATCGCGTTCTACGTCGGCCTGGTGGTATCCAGCCCGGTGTGGCTCTACCAGATCTTCGCGTTCCTGATGCCCGGCCTCACCAGGGGCGAGAAGAAGTACGTCTACGGATTCGTCTTCACCGCCGTTCCTCTGTTCCTCGCGGGCTGCGCCGCCGGCTGGTACGTGCTGCCCCAGGTGGTCGGCCTCATGACGAGCTTCGCGCCCCCGGAGGACGCCGCCTTCATCAACGCGCAGAACTATCTGGACTTCACCCTCAAGCTCCTGGTGGCGATCGGGGTCGCGTTCGTACTGCCGGTCTTCGTGGTCCTGCTCAACTTCGCCGGGGTGATCAGCGCCGCCTCGATCATCAAGTCCTGGCGGGTGGCCATTCTGGTGATCATCCTCTTCACCGCCATCGCCACCCCGGCCGCTGACGTCGTCTCGATGTTCATGCTCGCCGTGCCGATGGTCATTCTGTATTTCGCCGCGTACGGCATCGCGCTCCTGCACGATCGGCGCGCCGCCAAGCGGGCCCTCGCCCTCCAACGGGAGATGGCGCTGTAGCGGACCAGATGAGCGATATTCAGTCACCGGCGGACCGGTACACGGCAGCACGCCTGCGCGAGCGCACGCCCAAGCTCGAGGCCTTCCGGCAGGGCCTCCGCTTCGACCTGGATTCCTTCCAGCTCGCCGCCGGGGCGTCCCTCGAGGCCGGCAACAGCGTGCTCGTCGCCGCGCCCACCGGTGCGGGCAAAACAGTGGTCGCCGAGTTCGCGATCTTCCTGGCCATGCAGCAGCCCACGGCGAAGGTGTTCTACACCGCGCCGATGAAGGCGCTGAGCAACCAGAAGTTCCAGGAGCTCGTGGCCGAGTACGGCGCGGACCAGGTGGGCCTGCTCACCGGCGACACCAACGTCAACGCCGGCGCCCGGATCGTCGTGATGACGACCGAGGTCCTCCGCAACATGCTCTACGCGGATTCCGACCTGCTCGTCAATCTCGCCTTCGTCATCATGGACGAGGTGCACTACCTCGCCGACCGTTTCCGTGGCGCTGTGTGGGAAGAGGTCATCATCCACCTGCCCCAGTCGGTGCGGATGGTCTCGCTGAGCGCCACGGTGTCCAACGCCGAGGAATTCGGCGACTGGCTGCAGGCCGTTCGCGGCGATACCGATGTGATCGTGTCGGAGGAACGCCCGGTGCCCCTCGATCAGCACGTGCTGGTCAAGAGCAAGATGCTCGACCTCTTCGACTCCTCCGGCCTGGCCGCCACCCACCGGGTCAACCCCGAGCTGGTGCGACTGGCCCAGTTCGGCGGTCGTCCGGTGCCGGACCGCTCCGGCGGCGGACGCCGTGGGTCGTCGCACCAGAACCGGTACCACCAACAGCGCGCCCAAAGCGATTCGGGGCGCATGGACCGCGCCGAGATCGTGCGGATGCTGGAGGGCAAGCACCTGCTGCCGGCCATCTTCTTCATCTTCAGCCGGGTCGGCTGCGATCAGGCCGTACGACAGGTACTCAGGGCCGGAGTGCGCCTCACCGACACCGCTGAACGCGACGAGATCCGGCAGATCGTCGACGAACGCTGCCGCACCCTGCTCGACGAAGACCTCGCCGTGCTCGGCTACTGGGAGTGGCTGGACGGTCTGGAGCGCGGCGTGGCCGCGCACCACGCCGGCATGCTGCCGGCGTTCAAGGAAGTCGTGGAAGAACTCTTCCAGAAGAAGCTGGTCAAAGCCGTTTTCGCGACTGAAACGCTGGCGTTGGGCATCAACATGCCGGCCCGCACCGTGGTCTTGGACAAGCTCGAGAAGTTCAATGGCGAAGCCCGGGTGCCGATCACGCCGGGGGAGTACACCCAGCTCACCGGCCGGGCCGGGCGGCGGGGCATCGACGTCGAAGGGCACGCCGTCATCCAGTGGCAGCAGGGCCTGGACCCCCAGGCCGTGGCTTCGCTGGCCTCGCGTCGCACCTACCCGCTCAACTCGAGCTTCAAACCGACCTACAACATGGCCGTGAACCTCATCGACCAGTTCGGCCGGGAACGCACCAGGGAGGTGCTGGAATCCTCGTTCGCGCAGTTCCAGGCCGACCGGGCCGTCGTCGACCTGGCCCGCCGGGTACGCCAGCAGCAGAGCTCCCTCGACGGCTACGCCACCTCGATGGCGTGCCACCTGGGCGACTTCACCGAATACTCGGGCATCCGTCGGCGGTTGTCCGACCTCGAGCGGGAGAACGCGGCCGCCGACTCGAACGCCCGCGGCCGGGACCGGCGTCAGAAGGAACTCGCCGCCCTCCGCAAGCGGATGCGCTCGCACCCCTGCCACAGCTGCCCCGACCGGGAGGCGCACGCGCGCTGGGCACAGCGCTGGTGGAAGCTGACCCGGGAGACCGAGGCGCTGACCAGCCAGATCACCGCACGCACCGGGGCTGTCGCGCGGGTGTTCGACCGGGTCACCGATGTGCTGCTCGGGTTCGGCTATCTGCTGCCCGGCGAGGGTCGCGCCGTCACGCTGAGTGAGAGCGGCCGCATCCTGCGCCGCATCTACGCCGACCGTGACCTGCTCGTCGCCGAGTCGCTGCGCCGGGGCCTCTGGGACTCCCTCGATGCGCCCAGCCTGGCCGCGATGGCCTGCGCGTTGGTCTTCGAGCCCCGCCGCGACGAGGGGTTGACCGACGAACGCTACCTGCCCAAGGGTCCGTTCCGGCCCGCCCTGGACGCCACTCAGACGTTGTGGAGCCAGCTGGACGATCTGGAACGCGATCACAAGCTGCCCGGCAGCAACCCCCTCGCCGGCGGTCTGAGCCTGGCGATGTGGAAGTGGGCCAGGGGCGACTCCCTGGGCCTGGTGCTGGAGGAGGCCGAGATGGCCGCGGGCGACTTCGTGCGCTGGACCAAGCAGACCATCGACCTGCTCGACCAGCTGTCGCTCGTGGCGGACGGGCCGGTCGGGCGCACGGCACGGGTGGCGATGGACTCCATCCGGCGCGGCATCGTCGCGTATTCCTCGGTCGCGTAGGCTGTTGAAGTGAAGATGGCTACTCTGCGGAGCACCGGCCTGCCCCTGTGGGCGGCGATCCTGCTTGCCGTCGGCGCCGGCGCGATCATGGACGCCGGCTTCCCGGACCGGTCCTGGTGGATCCTGGCTCCAGTCGGCGTGGCGCTGATGCTCCTGGCGCTGCTGGGTCGCGGGCTCTGGACCGGCCTGGTCGTCGGTCTGGTGGCCGGGCTGTCGTTCTGGCTCATCCACATCAGCTGGCTCACCCTGTACCTCGGACCGGTGCCCTGGCTCGCCCTGGCCGGGCTGCAAGCGATTTTCTTCGGCGTCGGCCTGGCGCTCACCGCGGTGGTCCTGAACGTCGGCCCCCGCGTCTGGCCGTCGGTCGTGGGTCGACTGGCTCTGCTCCCTGTGGTCGTGGCCGGACTGTGGACGGCTCGGGAAGCGATCTCCGCGGTGTGGCCGTATGGCGGCTTCGCCTGGGGCCGTATCGCGATCTCGCAATCGGAGAGCCCGTTCAATGGTCTCATCGCCTGGGTGGGCATGTCCGGCCTCACCTTCGTCATGGTCTGGCTCAGCGCCCTGGCCGTGCAACTGTGGCGGGAATCCGGCGTGCGCATCGGGGCCAGATCCGCCATAGCTGTCGCCGCGGTGGCGCTGCTGTTGGCGTTCCCCGCGTGGCCGACCCTGCAGAGCGGTTCTGCACGCATCGCCGCCGTACAGGGCGCCTCAGACGCCGGTCTGTTCGCCCAGAACGCGCCGGGCCAGATCCTGAACGACCACGTCTCCGCCACGCTCCCGCTGGTGGGGGAGCCGGTGGACTTCGTCGTCTGGCCAGAGAACGGCATCGACGTCGATCCGCTGCGCTCCGCGGAGTCGGCCCGGGTGGCCGACTACGTCAGCCGGGCGATGGACGCACCGCTGATCGCCGGCACCATCACCGAGCGCGACGGTAAGTTCTACAACACCTCGCTGCTCTGGAAGGCCGGCGAGGGCGCCGTCGACCTCTACGACAAGGTGCATCCGGTGCCGTTCGCGGAGTACATGCCGGACCGGGAATTCTGGCGGCCGTTCGCGCCCGACCTGATCGACCTGGTCTCCCGCGATTATGAGATCGGCACCAGGGACAACGTCTTCGACATCGACGGCATCATCGCCGGCATCGCCATCTGTTTCGACATCGCCGATGACCAGCTCGTGCAGGAGATGATCGATGACGACGCCGAGATCATCCTGGCCCAGACCAACAATGCCGACTTCGGCCGCACCGACGAGTCGGTGCAGCAGCTGGCGATCGCCCGGCTCCGTGCGATCGAGGCCGGGCGCACCGTCGTGAACATCTCCACGGTCGGCACCAGCGCCATCATCACGCCCGACGGCCGCTCACTCGACAGCCTGCCCACCTGGGAGCCGGGAGCGATGGTCCAGACCGTGCCGTTGAGCGTCACCGACACCCCGGCCATGAGCATTGGCCGCCCCCTCGAGTGGTTCGTCTCCGGCCTGGGCCTGGCGGGGGTGCTGCTCTGCTTCGTCTTGACTCCCGCCCTGCGCCGCGCCGCGGCCGGCAGCCGGCTGACTGCCGCGCCGCCCATCGCGGACCGGGCCAGGATACGCAAACGGCGCCGGGGTTAGCCGGCGCCGTGTGGTGACGTGCGCTGGGTCAGCAGCGCGGTGTGGTTATGCGCCGACCTTCTGGCCGCGGCGCTGACGAAGGACCGCGAGGCGTTCCTCCAGCAGTTCCTCGAGCTCTGCCCTGGTGCGACGTTCCAGGAGCATGTCCCAGTGCGTGCGGGCGATCTTTTCGTCGGAGTGGTCGACGACCACGGGCTTCGAATCAACCAACCGGGTCGCGGTCTGGGAGCAGAAACGGCACTCCCACTCATCGGGTGCCTCAGCTTCGGCGGAGAAAATCATCACCGTCTCGCGCTCGCACGTTGCACACAAATACGTGTGACTCACGCGTGGGGAAAAGGTCACGCCCTCTTCGCTCTGCAGGCTCTGTGAACCCAACCTCATGCCACGCAAACTACGATCTGCCATCGTGTGGTCTCCTCTCGCGATGCATTCTCAGTTGTAAACCATCAAGCTGGACGTTATCTTTCCGTTATCGCCGATCTCGCGGCGATCTCTCAGAAACCTCTCTCGACACGACGGCGTGTCGGCGTGGGCCGGTGCGGGTCAGCGCCGGGCGATCAGGTGGGCGGCCAGGTCGCAGCGGTCGGTGACGAGGCCGTCAACGCCCAGCGTCAACAGCCGGGCCATCAGGGCAGGGTCGTTCACGGTCCACACATGCACCTCCACTCCGATTGCATGCATCTGCCTGATCACGCGCGTGCTGACGACGGGCACGCGGCCCGCGCGCACGGGTACCTGGATGGCGTCGACCCCGCGCAGGATGCGGGGGAGCGCCCAATGCTGGCGCAGGGCGATCGCCGCCAGCATCAGTGCGATCCCCTGCGCGGAGGCAGAGGTCGCCGCGCCGGGGACGGCCCGGAGCACCCGCCGCCGCCGGCTCTCAGAAAACGAGGTGAGCAGCACCCGGCGCGAAGCCGCCGCTGCCCGGATGGCACGTGCAGCCGGCAGCACGGCGTCGGCAGATTTGACGTCGATGTTGAACCGCGCCTGCGGGAAGGCCGCCAGCGCCTCCGCGAGTGAACAGTAGGTCTGCCCCTCGCCGAGGTCGATCCGGGCGAGTTCTGCCATCGTGAGGGTGTTCACGGCCGGCCCATCATCCGACAGCACGGGATCGTGGCTGATCACGGCGATTCCGTCGCTGCTGGCGTGCACGTCGGTTTCGAGGTGAGTTGCGCCGTGGGCGATGGCCTGCAGGAAGGCGAGCAGGGTGTTTTCCGGCGCCTCGGTGCTGAGCCCGCGGTGCGCGAGGATCCGGGTGCCAGGGGGCGACAGGAAGGTCGGCGGTTCAGTGGTCACGTGGCGGCACCGGGGTCTCTGGCGCGGTCCCCGCCGCACCGTCTGTGCTGCCGGACGGCGCGTAGGAGCCGGCGACCGGATTCGGCCCGAAGGCCCGCCCGATGCCCTTCATCGCCTCGGTCAGCTCACTCGGCACGATCCACAGTTTGTTCGCGCTGCCATCGGCCAGTTTCGGCAGGGTCTGCAGGTACTGATAGGCCAGCAGTTTGGGGTCCGGATCACCGTCGTGGATGGCCTTGAACACCGTTGTGATGGCCTCGGCCTCGCCCTGCGCCCGGAGCACGGCGGCCTTCGCCTGACCTTCGGCCTGCAGGATCGACGCCTGGCGGGCACCCTCCGCGGTGAGGATCGCGGACTGTTTGGTGCCCTCGGCGGTGAGGATCAGCGCCCGGCGGTCACGTTCGGCGCGCATCTGCTTCTCCATCGAGTCCTGAATGGAGTGCGGTGGGTCGATGGCCTTCAACTCGACCCGGCCCACCCGGATGCCCCACTTTCCGGTCGCCTCGTCCAGCACGATCCGCAGTTGCCCGTTGATGTTGTCCCGGCTGGTCAGTGCCTCTTCGAGGTTGAGCCCGCCGACCACGTTGCGCAGGGTGGTCGTGGTGAGCTGCTCGACCGCGCCGAGATAGTTGGCGATCTCGTAGGTGGCGGCCCGGGCATCCGTCACCTGGAAATAGACGACGGTGTCGATCGAGACCACGAGGTTGTCCTCGGTGATCACCGGCTGCGGGGGAAAGGACACCACCTGTTCGCGCATGTCGATCAGAGGGCGCACCCGGTCGATGAAGGGAACCAGGATGTTCAGCCCGGGCATCAGGGTCTTGTGATACTTGCCGAGACGTTCAACCACCCCGGCGCTGGCCTGGGGAATGATGCGGATTGTGCGCACGAGCACCACCACGACGAACACCAGGACGACGATGACGAGCACCAGCACGAAGATCTGGATTAGGAGTTGATCGGGACTTGGCACGTTACTCGGTCCTTTCCTCGGGAACGACGACGGCGGTAGAACCTTCGATGGCTGACACCAGCACCCGTTCGCCGGGGTCGATGCTGGTCGGGGCCGAGCCGGGGGCGAGACGGGCGGTCCAGGTCTCGCCGTTGTCGAGCCGCACCAGGCCGCCCAATTCGGCGACGGTGGTCGACACCCGGCCGCCCATGCCGATCAGCGCGGCCACATTGCTCGGCGGCACCGCCTGGGCGCTCTTGTTCATCAGGCGCAGCAGCACCGGCCGGATGAGCAGCAGCAGAAGCACCGACACGGCGGCGGCGACGAGGATCTGCACCCACCAGTCCCAGCCGAGCAGGTTCGCGCCCAGCCCGGCGACGCTGCCCACGGCGATCATCAGGAAGGTGAAATCGAGGGTGAGCAACTCGATGATGACGCAGACCAGGATGAAGACCAGCCACGCGATCCACAGGTAATCAGTCAGATCCACCATCTCGCCGCCCCTCTAAGCGTCGGTTGCTAGAGACGCTAGCACTCGGAGGCGTGGGGCATGTTGATAGTCTTTATCCCCGTGAGCACACCATCGATGAATCCCCTCCAGCCCGGCAGCCTTTCCGGAAAGCGCATCCTCGTCACGGGTTCGTCCCGGGGGATCGGAGCCGACACCGTCGCCTACTTCGCCGAAGCCGGCGCGAAGGTCGTCATCAACTACCGCAACAAGGAAGCGCGCGCCAACAAGTTGGCCGCTTCAATTCGCGCCGCGGGCGGAACGGCCATCACCGTGGCCGCCGACCTCACCGACGCTGAGTCGGTGTCGGCGATGTTCGACACCATCCGCGCCGAGTACGGCGGACTCGACGTCCTGGTGATGAATGCCTCCGGCGGCATGGAATCCGGCATGGCCGAGGACTACGCCATGCAGCTGAACCGCGACGCCCAGGTCAACCTGCTCACCACCGCCGTTCCGCTGCTCAGCGACGGAGCCCGGGTGGTCTTCATCACGAGCCACCAGGCCCACTTCGTCGACACGGCGTCCAACGTCGCCGTCTACGAGCCGGTGGCCCGCAGTAAGCGTGCCGGCGAGGACGCCCTCCGTGCGGTCATCCCCGAGCTGGCCGAAGCCGGCATCGGTTTCGTCGTCGTGTCCGGCGACATGATCCAGGGCACCATCACCGCTGTGCTCCTCGAGCGGGCGAACCCCGGGGCGATCAGCGCCCGCCAGGATTCCGCAGGCAAGCTGTACAACGTGAGCGAATTCGCCGCGGAAATCGTGCTCGCCGCCGTCGAGCCGGTGCCGGCGAACAACACCCGCTACGTGGGCGACACCTCGGACTTCACCAGTTAGTCGGGGCCGGTCACCCGGCGGCGAGGCCGCGGCCGAAGGTGAAGGCACGCACGAGCTGCACCAGCCCGGAGACGATCAGCATGATGCCGCCGATGGTGACGAGCACACCGATGGTCTGCACCGGCGCGAACAGGACGATCACGCCCGCGAGAACGCCGACCACCCCGAGCAGGATCCCGGGCCAGCGACTCGAGTCCGTGGTGTATTCCACGAGCGCCGCCACTCCCTCGACGATCCAGACGATGCCCACCAGCAGCCCCAGAACGGCCAACGATCCCTCGGGGTTGCGAATCGCCAGGATGCCCAGGATCAGCACGATCACACCGAGCACGATGTTGAGCACCCGGCCGCCGGCGGCCGATCTGGTGCTGGCGACCCCGCGCACGATCCGGACGACCCCGCTGATGACGAAGTAGAGCCCGAACAAGACGGCAATCACCGTGAGGGTCGCCTCGGTCCAGACCAACAGCATCGTGCCGACCGTGATGGCCACCACGGCGCTCACCGCGAAGGCCGCCCTGATGCCGCTGACCTCCCGCTGGGTCAGCTGCCGGGGATCGATCGCGATGGCGAAGACGGCGCTGGTGGGTCCGGACGTGGTGGGCATGGTGCTCCTGTTCTGCATGCGGCTTCGCCTGGGCAACGTTGACGGCGGACTGGATCCGGGCACAATCGTGACACCGCCCGCCGCCAACCTAATCCGATCGCGCGCATCCGGATACAGTCGCGCAGCGTGCGCCGAAAACGCCCGGTGACGGGGGAGTGCCTGACGTATGCTCGGAACTGGTCGACTCCCGAGCGACGGCCCACGCACCCTTTGGAGACACGATGACAACTTCCACCTCGACGGTCCCTCAGCAGCCCACCCTGGACGCCGACAGTCACGACCTGATCAGGGTGCAGGGCGCCCGCGAGAACAACCTCAAGGACATCAGCGTCGAGATCCCCAAGCGGCGTCTGACCGTGTTCACCGGAGTCTCCGGCTCGGGCAAGAGCTCGCTGGTTTTCAGCACCATTGCCGCGGAGTCGCAGCGGATGATCAACGAGACCTACAGTTCCTTCGTGCAGGGCTTCATGCCGTCGCTGGCCCGGCCTGACGTAGACGTGCTCAGCGGCCTGACGACGGCGATCATCGTCGACCAGGAGCGCATGGGCGCCAACTCCCGCTCCACGGTGGGCACCGCCACCGACGCGAACGCGCTGCTGCGCATCCTGTTCAGCCGGCTCGGCCAGCCGCACCTCGGGTCACCGCAGGCCTTCTCGTTCAACGTCGCCTCGATCTCCGGCTCCGGAGCCGTCACCATGGAGAAGGGCGGCGTCACCACCAAGGAGCGGCGCAGCTTCAGCATCACCGGCGGCATGTGCCCGCGGTGCGAGGGCATGGGCACCGTCAACGACATCGACCTGTCCCAGCTGTACGACGACTCCAAGTCGCTGAACCAGGGTGCACTCACCATCCCCGGCTACACCGCCGACGGCTGGGGCGTGAAGATCTTCACCGGCTCCGGTTTCCTCAACGCCGACAAGCCGATCCGCGACTACACCAAGAAGGAAGTGCACGACTTCCTCTACAAGGAGCCGGTCAAGGTGAAGGTCGGCGACATCAACATGACCTACGAGGGCCTGATCCCCAAGGTGCAGAAGTCGTTCCTGGCCAAGGACCGCGAGGCCATGCAGCCGCATATCCGCGCCTTCGTGGACCGCGCCGTCACCTTCGCGACCTGCCCTGAGTGCGGCGGAACCCGGTTGAGCGAGGCGGCCAGGTCCTCCCGCATCGATGGCGTGAACATCGCGGATGCCTGCGCCATGCAGATCAGCGACCTCGCCGCCTGGGTGCGCAGTCTCGACGACCCCTCGGTGGCGCCGCTGCTCGCGGCGCTGCAGCACCTGTTCGACTCGTTCACCGAGATCGGGTTGGGCTACCTGTCGCTCGACCGGCCGGCCGGCACCCTGTCCGGGGGTGAAGCGCAACGCACCAAGCTGATCCGTCACCTCGGCTCGTCGCTCACCGACGTCACCTACGTCTTCGACGAACCCACCATCGGTCTGCACCCGCACGACATCCAGCGGATGAACGAGCTCCTGCTGCGGCTGCGCGACAAGGGCAACACCGTGCTCGTGGTGGAGCACAAGCCGGAGATGATCGCCATCGCCGACCACATCATCGACCTCGGCCCCGGCGCGGGCACTGCCGGAGGCAACGTCTGCTTCGAGGGCACCCTCGACGGCCTCCGCGCCAGCGACACCCTCACCGGGCGGCACCTGGACGACCGCGCCAAGGTGAAGCAGACGGTGCGCGCGGCCACAGGGAAGCTCGAGATCCGCGGCGCGACGGCGCACAACCTGCAGGATGTCGACGTGGACATCCCGCTGGGCGTGCTGACCGTGATCACGGGCGTGGCCGGCTCCGGCAAGAGTTCGCTCGTGCACGGTTCGATCCCCGGCGGTGCCGGCGTCGTGTCGATCGACCAGGGTGCCATCCGCGGTTCCCGGCGCAGCAACCCGGCCACGTACACGGGCATGCTCGAACCGATCCGCAAGGCCTTCGCGAAGGCCAACGGCGTCAAGCCGGCGCTGTTCAGCTCCAATTCCGAGGGCGCCTGCCCGAACTGCAACGGCGCCGGGGTGATCTTCACCGACCTCGGCCCGATGGCGACGGTATCGACCACCTGCGAGGTGTGCGAGGGCAAGCGGTTCGACGCCTCCGTGCTGGAGTTCCGCCTCGGCGGCCGAGACATCAGCGAGGTCCTCGCGATGTCGGTCACCGAAGCCGAGACGTTCTTCGGCAGCGGCCCGGCCCGGACACCGGCCGCGCATGCCATCCTGGTCGGCATGGCCGACGTGGGTCTGGGCTATCTCAGCCTGGGCCAGCCCCTGACGACGCTGTCCGGGGGAGAGCGGCAGCGGCTGAAACTGGCCACTCACCTTTCGGAGAAGGGCGGGATCTACGTTCTCGACGAGCCGACCACCGGACTGCACCTCGCCGACGTCGAACAGCTCCTCGGCCTGCTGGACCGGTTGGTCGACTCCGGCAAGTCGGTCATCGTGGTGGAACACCACCAGGCGGTGATGGCCCACGCTGACTGGATCATCGACCTCGGCCCCGGCGCCGGCCATGACGGCGGCCTGATCGTCTTCGAGGGAACTCCCGCGGACCTCGTTGCCGCCAGGTCGACGCTCACCGGACAGCACCTGGCGGCCTACGTCGGGTCCTGACACCGGATTCCGGCGTATTTGCGCCGCGCCGGATGCTTCTTGACATAACGTGTGGACGGGGCCGCCAGCCAGCTCGAGCGGGGCGCCGGACACGCGTGCCTGCTCCGGCCGTTCCCTGACAGGCAACGTGCCACCGGAGGGCTTGGCGTGACCCGGCATGCGCCGGTGCGCGGCACCGTGACGCCGTGGCGCCAGCCGGCGACTTACCTGCCGGTCAATAGTGAGTCGAATAGCCCCGTTCCGCCCCGACCGGCCGCATCAGTATATGACCGATAATGCACATTATGTCAACAAAAGGATCTTCGCGCCCCGCTCAGCTCGGCCTACGGCGCACCGGATAGCGCACGTGCAGCACCCGGTCGCCCTGGATCACCACGTCCGGATCCTCCAAGAGCTGCTGCGCGTTGACCGACCCGAAGTAGCGCTTACCGGACCCGAACACGACGGGTGCGACGTCCATGCGCACCTCGTCGACCAGGCCCGCGGCGAGCACCTGGCCACCGACGTCGCCGGCGGCGACCTCCACCAGGCGGCCACCCGCAAGCTCCTGCGCCGTGGCCATGGCGGCCTCGACACCGTCGACGAAGTGGAACGGCGACTCCGGGTCCCAGCCCGCCGGCTGCGGCCGGTGCGTCACGACGACCACGTGGTCGATCCCGCTCGGCGGTGTCCCGTCCCACCCGTCCGTCAGGTCGAAGACGTGGCGACCGACGACGGTCACCCCGATCTGATCCCAGTACGCCCGCGTGTAGTCGTAGGATGCCTGCGAGACGGCCAACTCGCCGCCCTCGTCCAACGAGACGTCCCCGCTGGTCAGCCAGTCGAAGAGCGCTCCGGGCTCGTCGTCCTCGTCCGCGATGAAGCCGTCCACTGAGACGGAGGCGTACATGACCACTGTGCCCATGGGGCTCTCCTTTGCTCTGGGCGCCGCACGGTCAGGGCGCCGGGTCCTCGTCACGGTGCCGGATCACCATGCCGAACTCGTTGACCGGCTCGAACGCGTCCCGGTCCCAGGCCCCCGGGTGTGGCACCGGGCAGTTCAGCACGGTGTCGTGCGCCGAGTGCTCTATCGTGTGCTCGGTCATCGGGCGGCCGCACACCGGGCACTCGGACAATCCGGTCGTCTCCGCGGCATCGTAGGTGCCGCTGGGCGGTGAGTCGAAGGCCGGCCTGATCCGGTCTTCCACCCAGTCGAACAGTTGGCGGGGCCCGACGCGATGCGTCTTGGCCGAGGATTTCTCATGCTTGACCATGCCGCCAGCGTACGCCCGTCACCGGCCTGACGGCCAGCACGGCAGCACACCCCGCCAGTGGGGCGTCATTCCTCGCCGAACCCGGATTCGATCAGGTCGGCCAGCGCATCCACGGCGGCGCGGGATCGCTCGTCGGGCCCGGTGATCTCGACGCTCATTCCCCGGGTCAGGCCCAGGCCCATGATGCCCAGCAGGCTATGCGCGTCCCGCCCGTTCACGCTGACCTCGGCATCGAAGGTGCTGGCCAGCTTGACGAAGTCGGCGGCCGGGCGGGCGTGCAGGCCGTCCCGGTTGCGCAGAGTCGCCGTGCGCCGCACGGTGCGGTCAACCGCTTCGGCGGCGGGCGCTGGGGCGTCGGCGGACGCTGCAGCGCCAGCCCCGGCGCCCCGGGCGGACTCAGCCGCACTCAGCACGGCCGCCAGGTCTCCCCCGACCTCCGCGGCAACGGCCGCGGCCACGCCGCCCTCCACGAGGGGAGCGTCGGCCAGGCGCACCCGCGCCCGCACCTCGTCGTCCAGAAAGTCCAGTGCCGTCTCCGCGGTGAGGATGGCCGATCCCAGGTCGCAGAGCACGACAACACCCGCACCGTGGTCGGCGTCGGCTATGCCGGCGGCGACGGCGTCGAAGCTGGTGCCGATGCCCCCGTCGTCCCGCCCGCCGGCGGCGATCAGGGTCACCGTCGGCGCCATCTGCCTGGCCAGTTCCACGAGGCCGGCGGCAATCTGCCCACTGTGCGAGACGAACACGAGGCCCACGGAAGGCGCGGGGCTCTCCCCCGCGTCCGGTGCCGACGAGTCGGACACGATTAGGACTGCGCCGCCGCGTCGGCGCCGCAGCGCAGAATGAGAGCCGTCGACTGTGCGCCGGGGTCGCGGTGGCCGATGGCCCGCTCCCCCAGGTAAGACGCCCGACCTTTCCGGGCGACCCAGGGTTCGGTCGCCACCGCGCCGGCTTCGGCGGCATCCGCGGCGGCGGCCAGGATCAGGCTGGGGCTGGCGCCCGCGGCTTCGGCCTCGATGGCCGCGTCCACCGCCGGGGTCCAGGCGTCGACCATGGTTTTGTCGCCCGGCTCGGCCTTGCCGCGCAGCACGATGCCGTCCCGTCCCGCGGTGAGCAGCGCCACGACGGCCGGGCCGTCCAGTTCGGGGCTCCCGCTCACGGCACCGGCGGCCTTGAGATACGCCGTGCCGTAGAGCGGGCCGGCCGCGCCGCCGACGGTAGAGATGAGCGTGGACGCCAGGGTTTTCAGCAGTTCTCCTGGCGTGCCGGCGTCGGTCAGGGCGTCGAGTTTGGGCAGCACGGCCTGGAAGCCTCTGTCCATGTTCTCGCCGTGGTCACCGTCGCCGATCTCCCGGTCCAGGGTGTTCAGTTCGGCGCGGTGCTCCGACAGAACCTTGGCGCTGCTCCGGATCCAGGCCTCTGCCCATGCGACGTCTACGCTCATTCGGTCTTCCCTACTTTCCCCACCGCAGTGCGGCCGTGTGCACCGGAGCATCCCACAGGGCGGTCAGCTCGTCGTCGAGTTTGAGAACCGTGATCGACATGCCCTGCATCTCCAGTGATGTTGTGAAATTGCCGACGAGCGTGCGTGTCACCTCGATGCCTCGCTCGGCGAGAACTTCGGCGGCCCGTCGAAATACAATGTACAGCTCCACCTGAGGCGTGCCGCCCATTCCGTTGACGAAGAGCAGCACCTTGTCGCCGGATGCGTAGGGAATGTCGTCCAGGATCGGTCCGAGGATCCGGTCGACGATGGCGTCGGCAGGTTCGAGCTTGATGCGCTCACGCCCGGGCTCGCCGTGGATGCCGATGCCGATTTCGATCTCATCGTCGGCGAGGGTGAAGCTGGGCTCGCCGGCGTGCGGCACGACGCACGGGGTGAGGGCCACTCCCATCGAGCGCACCTGGCCGATCACCTTCTCGGCGACCGTGGCCACGGCGGTGAGGTCATCGCCCCTGGCCGCGGCGGCCCCGGCGATCTTCTCGACCAGCACCGTTCCGGCCACACCGCGGCGGCCGGCGGTGTACAGGGAATCCTTCACGGCGACGTCGTCGTTGACGATCACGGTGCGCACCTCGATCTCGTCGGCCTCGGCCAGATCGGCCGCGGTTTCGAAGTTGAGCACGTCGCCGGTGTAGTTCTTGACGATGTGCAGCACCCCCGCTCCCCCGTCGACGGCCTTCGTGGCGGCCAGAATCGGGTCGGGGGTCGGCGACGTGAACACGGCGCCAGGAACCGCGGCATCCAGCATGCCGAACCCGACGAAACCACCGTGCAGGGGCTCGTGCCCGCTGCCGCCGCCACTGACGATGCCGACCTTGCCCGCCACCGGTGCATCGGCTCGCACGATGAACACGGGGTCCAGGGAGACGCGCACGATATCCGCGTGGGCCGCACCGAAACCGGCGACGGCTTCGTCGACAACGTTCTTCGGGTCGTTGACAAGCTTTTTCATGACCATTCCTTCGTTTCGTCGGGGTCGACCGGCGCAGGCTGCAACGCCGGGCACGCAATCGTGCTCCCCCACAACCTACGCGCTGCCACGAGTCTGGGTAAGAGGCAGATGAGGCAGCCCATCGGGACTATTTCGCTCCGGCCCCGCCCGCGCTATGGTGACTGCGAAATCGCTCACCGCGAAGGGATTGCTCCGGTTCAACCGGCATCTCGCTTCTTACGAGAAAGGTCATCGTGGACAATATCGGTCTTGTATTTTTGTCGGAGGTGCTGGGCACAGGGATGCTCGTCCTCCTCGGTTGTGGTGTCGTGGCCAACGTCGCCCTGACGAAGAACAAGGGTTTCGGCGGTGGGTTCCTCATGGTGACCTTCGGCTGGGCCTTCGCGGTCTTCTCCGGCGTGCTCGTCGCCTACAACTCGGGCGCCCACCTCAATCCCGCCGTCACCCTCGGTCTGGTCGCGTCCGGCGCCGAAAGCTTCGGCGGCGCCGCTGACGTCCCGGTGAACTTCCTGTCGACGCTCGTGTATCTGGCCGGGGAGTTCCTCGGCGCGTTCCTCGGAGCCGTCGTGGTCTGGCTGGCCTACAAACAGCACTACGACGAGGAGCCGGAACCGGCCAACAAGCTCGGAACGTTCTCGACCGGGCCGGCCATCCGTTCCTACGGCTGGAACCTGGTCACCGAGGTGATCGGCACCTTCGTGCTCGTCTTCGTGATCCTCACCTTCGGCAACCAGGACGGTTCCGCCGGCGGCCTGGGCGCCCTGGGCGCGCTGCCCGTGGCCCTGCTCGTTCTGGTGATCGGTGTGTCCCTCGGTGGCCCGACCGGATACGCCATCAACCCTGCCCGTGACCTTGGCCCGCGGATCGCGCACTTCGTCCTGCCGATCAAGGGCAAGGGTTCCTCGGATTGGGCCTATTCCTGGGTCCCTGTCGTCGGTCCCGTCATCGGCGGCGTCCTGGCGGGCTGGGCATCGCTGGTCTGGCTGCCCGTCATCGCGTAGCGGCGGCAGGCCGGTTCCGCCAAGGACCGGCCTGCTTCGCTGTGCAACACCAGCCGAACCGCCAGTCAGTTTTATAGTCTTTTCAAGCCATCACGCAACGTACAAGGAGGTAAACCATGGCAAAGTATGTTCTCGCCATCGACCAGGGCACCACGAGTTCGCGCGCCATCATCTTCGACCACGCCGGATCGATCGTGTCGACCGGCCAACTCGAGCACGAACAGATCTTCCCCCGCGCCGGCTGGGTCGAACACAACCCGATGGAGATCTGGGACAACACCCGCGAGGTGATCGGCCAGGCACTGTCCAAGGCCAACCTCACCCGGCACGACATCGCCGCTGTCGGCATCACCAACCAGCGGGAGACCGCGGTGGTCTGGGACCGCACCACCGGCAAGCCGGTCTACAACGCCATCGTCTGGCAGGACACCCGCACCCAGCCGATCGTGGACCGGCTCGCCGCCGATGGCGGTGTGGAGAGGTTCAAGCAGAAGGTGGGCCTGCCGCTGGCCACCTACTTCTCCGGCACCAAGATCGTCTGGATTCTGGAGAACGTGGAGGGGGCCAGGGCGAAGGCCGACGCCGGCGACCTGATGTTCGGCACCACCGACTCGTGGGTGCTCTGGAACCTCACCGGCGGGCTCGAGGGCGGCGTGCACGCCACCGACGTCACCAACGCCAGCCGCACCCTGTTCATGGACCTGGAAACGTTGCAGTGGGACGACGACATCCTCGCCGCCTTCAACGTGCCCAAGTCGATGCTGCCCGAGATCAAGTCCTCATCCGAGGTCTACGGCACCGTCAACGAGCACAGCCTGCTGCGCGAGGTGCCGATCGCCGGCATCCTCGGCGACCAGCAGGCCGCCACGTTCGGTCAGGCCGCCTTCGATCAGGGCGAGGCGAAGAACACCTACGGCACCGGTAACTTCCTGATCTTCAACACCGGCACCGACATCATCCACTCGAAGAACGGCCTGCTCACCACGCTGGGCTACAAGCTCGGTGACGCCGAACCGCACTACGCCCTGGAGGGCTCGATCGCGGTCACCGGCGCCCTGGTGCAGTGGCTGCGGGACAACCTGGGGTTGATCGGGTCCTCCGAGGAGATCGAGACACTGGCTGCCAGCGTCGACGACAACGGCGGCGCCTACTTCGTGCCCGCGTTCAGCGGCCTGTTCGCGCCGTACTGGCGCTCGGATGCTCGCGGCGCACTGGTGGGCCTGACCCGGTTCGTCAACAAGGGCCACATCGCCCGGGCGGCGCTGGAGGCCACGGCGTTCCAGACCAGGGAGGTGCTCGACGCGGTCAACGCCGACTCCGGGGTGCCGCTGACCGAGCTCAAGGTCGACGGCGGCATGATCAAGAACAACCTGCTGATGCAGTTCCAGGCCGACATCATCGGGGTGCCGGTGATCCGCCCGGTGGTGGCGGAGACCACCGCCCTGGGCGCCGCATACGCGGCCGGCCTGGCGGTGGGCTTCTGGAGCACGCTGGACGAACTGCGCTCGAACTGGCAGGAGGACAGCCGCTGGACGCCGACGCTGAGCGCCGAGGAGAGCGCCCGTCAGCTGCGCAACTGGAAGAAGGCCGTCACCAAGACCTTCGACTGGGTCGACGAGGACGTGCTCTAACCGCTGCCGCGACCTGCTGCAGTCTCACCGGCCGGCTGCCGACCCCGGGATTCCGGGGCCGGCAGCCGGCCGACTCACGTCTGCGGGGTGCGCACTCCGCCGACAATGCCGGACCTACCCGACGAGGTCCGTCAGGCGCGGCTGGCCTCTACCCACTGGGCCAGCTTCGCGGTGCCGGCGCCGGAATCGATGGCCCGCGCCGCGACGGCCAGCTTGGCCCTGAACCGGTCCAGGATGCTGATCTGAGACTGCGCAGGGTCGTGCGCGAGGTCGTAGGCGACAAGGCCCGCCGCGGCGTTCAGGAGCACGATGTCCCGCACCGGGCCGTGTTCGCCGGCCAGCACCGAGTGCACCACCGACGCGTTGTGTTCGGGCGAACCCCCGACCAACTGGCTCATCTTCGAACGCGGGATCCCGAGGTCGCGCGGATCGATGTCGTGCTCGGTCACCAGCCCCCTGGAGACCTCCCAGACGTGGCTGTGTCCGGTGGTGGTCAGCTCGTCCAGACCGTCGTCACCGCGGAAGACCAGCGCCGAAGCGCCGCGGGTCTGGAAGACACCGACGAACAGAGGAACCCTCTCGAGGTTGGCGACGCCGACCGCGGAGGCCTCCGGCCTGGCCGGATTGACGAGCGGGCCCAGGAAATTGAACACCGTGGGAATGCCGAGCTCCCCGCGGACCGCGGCGGCGTGCCGGAAACCGGGGTGGAACGCCGCCGCGTAGGCGAAGGTGATGCCGGTGGCAGCCAGGATCGACGCCACGACGTCGGCCGACAGGGTCAGGTCGATCCCCAACGCAGCCAGCACATCCGACGAACCCGACGCGGAGCTGGCCGCCCGGTTGCCGTGCTTGATCACGGGCACGCCGGCAGCAGCGCACACTATCGAGGCCATCGTCGAGACGTTGACGGTGCCGAAACGATCGCCGCCGGTACCGACGATGTCCAGCCCCATCGAGTTGACGTTGAGGGGAACCGCGTGGTCGAGGATCGCATCCCGGAAACCCACGATCTCATCGACTGTCTCCCCCTTGGCGCGCAGGGCCACCAGGAATCCGGCCAGCTGGGCCGGCGACGCCTCGCCGAGCATGATTTGTTCCATGCTCCACGCCGCATCGGCGACGCTCAGGTCCTCCCCGCGCAGGAGGGAATCAAGAATGGCGGGCCAGGACTGGGATTCGAGCATGTTCCCAGCTTAAGCGTCAGGCTCCCCCGCCCGGCAATTCCGGCCCCGTCAGCCTCTGGTTGGGGGTGCCAGATCCCAAATTAGGGTCTTATGGCACTTCACCTTGAGAAAAACCTGTGGAGGAATCGGTCATAATGGAATAGTGACGACGACCTCAATGACTCCCCGGGCGACCATCCCCGTAGTGAACCGGCCCAACAGCGTGGCGGTTGGCACCATTGTCTGGCTGGGCAGTGAGGTCATGTTCTTCGCTGGCCTCTTCGCCATCTACTTCACGCTGCGCTCCACCGCTCCGGAGCTCTGGCTGTTCGAGACTGAAAAGCACAACTTCGTCTTCGCCCTGGTGAACACGCTGATCCTGGTGTCTTCCTCGATCACCTGCCAGTTCGGCGTTTTCGCCGCTGAGCGCCTCCAGTCCCGGTCGACGGGGTGGAAGCCCAGTCAGTGGGGCATGGTCGAGTGGTTCTTCCTCACCTACGCCCTTGGCGCGATCTTCGTGTCCGGCCAGGTGCTCGAGTACGCGACCCTGGTCTCTGAAGGTGTCACGCTGGCGTCGAACGCCTACGGCTCCGCGTTCTACCTGACCACCGGGTTCCACGGCATCCACGTGACCGCCGGGCTCATCGCCTTCCTCCTCGTGATCGGCCGCGGATTCGCGGTCAAGAACTTCGGTCACAAGGAAGCCACCAGCGCCATCGTGGTCTCGTACTACTGGCACTTCGTCGACGTCGTCTGGATCGGGCTCTTCCTGGTCATCTACGTTCTTAAATAACAAGCAGGAGCGGACACACTCAGTATGCCCAGGACTCAGAAACCTACCAACGGCCGCGCACGTCGCACCGGCCGGCGCAGCCCGCTCGCGAGCGTCGCCCTGATCGCGATCGGCCTGCTCTTCACCGGTGGCGCCTACGCGATGATCAGCACAGGCACCGCCACCGCTCAAACCGAATCCGCGTCCGCGCAGACCGTCAGCGAGGGCGAGAAGCTCTTCGCCGCGAACTGCGCCACCTGCCACGGCCTCAGCGCCGACGGCACCGGCAGCGGTCCCAGCCTGATCGGCGTCGGCGCCGCGTCAGTCGACTTCCAGGTCGGCACCGGACGCATGCCCATGCAGGCCAACGGCCCGCAGGCAATCGTCAAGCCGGTTCAGTTCACCGAGGAGCAGACCGAGGCCCTCGTCGCCTACGTCGCTTCCCTGGCACCCGGCCCCGCCCAGCCCGAAGCCGAGTACCTCGACGCCGCCGGCGACGCTGCCGCCGGTGCTGAGTTGTTCCGCATCAACTGCGCCATGTGCCACAACGTCGCCGGCGCCGGCGGCGCGCTCACCGAGGGCAAGTACGCTCCCGCGCTGGACGGCGTCACCCCTGAGCACATCTACGAGGCCATGGTCACCGGCCCGCAGAACATGCCGGTGTTCAACGACATGAACATCTCGCCCGAAGACAAGCGGGATATCATCACCTACCTCAAGTACGTCGAGAACAACCCGTCACCGGGCGGATTCGCACTCGGATCCCTCGGACCGGTGTCCGAAGGCCTCTTCCTTTGGATCTTCGGTTTGGGCGCCATTGTGGCCCTGACCGTGTGGATCGCAGCGAAGTCCAACTGATCGGCATCCGGTTATGACACAGCAACAGCAGATAGCGCCCCCGAAGGAGAACAATGGCCAGCGATGAGACCAGCGGAAAGGACCTGACCGCTGCCGACTCCTCGAGCGTCGAGCACGGCCAGGCCGCCGCAGGCACCTCCGTGGTTGCCCGCGATGCGGTGCAGAACCCCGGCTTGCCTCCGCACCGGCAGCGCGTCACCGATCTTGATCCGCGTGCGGAGAAGCGCGCCGAACGTGCGGTGTACACCCTGTTCTACCTGTCGATCGTCGGCAGCATCTTCGCCATCGCGGCGTACATGATCTTCCCGATCGTCCCCGAAGACCCGGGCTCCGTGCGGCTGAACAACCTGTTCATCGGTATCGGTCTGGCCTTGGCTCTGTTGGCCCTCGGCATCGGCATCGTGCACTGGGGCAAGTCCCTCATGCCCAACACCGAAGGTATCGACCAGCGTCACCCGGTTCGCGGCAGCGACGAGGCCCGCGAGCGTTCGGTGGAGATCTTCCACGAAGTGATCGAGGAATCCGGCCTCGGCCGTCGCACCCTGATCCGCAACACCCTGATCGGTGCCATCGTCGTCTTCCCGCTGCCCGCCGTGGTGCTGTTCCGCGGCCTTGCGCCGCAGGACCAGGATCCCGTCGCGCTGCTCAAGCAGACGATGTGGAAAAAGGGCACCCGCCTGGCCCTGGACCCGTCCGGCGCGCCGATCAAGGCGTCCGACGTCACCCTGGGTTCGTCGTTCGCCGTGATCCCCGAGGGTCTGCAGGACCTGGAGCACGGCCGTCTCGAAGAGAAGGCCAAGTCCGCCGTCATCCTGGTCAGGATGAAGCCGGAGGACCTCAACCAGCTTCCCGAGCGTGCCGGCTGGTCGTATGACGGCATCGTCGCATACTCCAAGATCTGCACGCACGTGGGTTGCCCTGTCGGTCTCTACGAACAGCAGACCCACCACCTGCTCTGCCCCTGCCACCAGTCGCAGTTCGACGTGGCCGACCACGCCAAGGTCATCTTCGGACCGGCCAAGCGTGCCCTCCCCCAGTTGCCCATCGAGGTGGACTCCGAGGGATACCTCATCGCCCAGAGCGATTTCCTTGAACCGGTCGGACCGAGCTTTTGGGAGCGACAGTGAGTACGACAACCAATATGAAACCCGCCGAAACAAAGAAGTCAGGCGGACTGACCGGCGCGGCGGCCAATTACATCGACGAGCGCACGAGTGCCTCCACCCTGGTGAAGGAGCTCGGCCGCAAGATCTTCCCCGACCACTGGTCCTTCATGCTGGGCGAGGTCGCGCTGTACAGCTTCGTCATCATCCTGCTGTCCGGGTCGTTCCTGACCTTCTTCTTCCAGGCGTCGATGGCCGAGGTGCACTACGACGGCTCGTACGTTCCCCTCAAGGGCGTCGAGATGTCCGTGGCCATGGCCTCCTCCCTGGACATCTCCTTCGATGTGCGCGGCGGTCTGTTGATGCGCCAGGTACACCACTGGGCCGCCTTGCTGTTCGTGGCGTCCATCGGCCTGCACATGCTCCGGATCTACTTCACCGGCGCCTTCCGCAAGCCTCGCGAGCTCAACTGGGTGATCGGCTTCGTGCTCTTCATCCTGGCCATGGCCGAGGGCTTCACCGGCTACTCGCTCCCCGACGACCTGCTCTCCGGTAACGGCCTGCGGATCATCGACGGCATGGTCAAGGGCATGCCCGTCGTCGGCACGTGGATCTCCTTCCTCCTCTTCGGCGGAGAGTTCCCCGGCACCGACATCGTCGGGCGGTTGTACTCGTTGCACATCCTGTTGCTGCCGGCGATCATCGTGGCACTCATTGCGATCCACCTGCTCTTCGTCGTCGTGCACAAGCACACCCAGTACCCCGGGGCGGGCCACACGAACGAACGCGTCGTCGGCTACCCGGTGCTGCCCGTCTACGCGGCCAAGGCCGGTGGGTTCTTCTTCATCGTCTTCGGCGTTGTCATGCTGATGGCCTCGTTCTTCACGATCAACCCGATCTGGAACTACGGCCCGTACGACCCGTCACCCGTGTCTGCCGGCACCCAGCCGGACTGGTACATCGGTTTCGCCGACGGGGCCCTGCGCCTGATTCCGCCGGGACTCGAATGGGTCATCTTCGGTCACACCTACTCGTTCAACATCCTGATCCCCCTGGTGGGGCTGGGTCTGTTCATCGTCGTGGTGCTGCTGTACCCGTTCCTCGAGGCCTGGATCACCGGAGACAAGCGCGAACACCACGTGCTGGACCGTCCGCGCAACGCCCCGACCCGAACCGCCATCGGCGCCGCCGGTGTCACGTTCTACGCCGGCCTCTGGGCGGCGGCATCCTCGGACATCATGGCAACGCACTTCAAGCTCACCATGGAGGGTGTCATCCACGCTCTCCAGGCCGTCGTGATCCTGGGTCCGTTCATCGCCTACTTCATCACCAAGCGGGTGTGCCTCGCGTTGCAGAAGAAGGACCGCGAGATCGTGCTGCACGGCTACGAGTCCGGGCGCATCGTTCGCCTCCCCGGTGGCGAGTACATCGAGGTGCACCAGCCCGTCGACGAGTATGAGCGCTGGAAGTTGGTCAGCTACACCGACTACAAGCCTCTCGCCCTCACGCCCAACGCCAAGGGCAAGATCTCGCCCGTGCAGAAGGTCCGTGCCGGGTTGTCCCGCTGGTTCTTCGAGGATCGGATTGCCCCGGTCGGCACCAAGGAAATTGAAGAAAGCCACGGCGATCACCACTGACGTCGTCGGTGACCCGGTTCGGGCACCGCAACCACTCCAGACTCTGTCGGAGTGGCTGCGGTGCCCGAACTGTTTCCTGGACCTGATTCCGGCGGGTGAGCTCGTGCTCGCCTGCGCCGCTGGGCACCGCTTCGACACCAACCGCAGAGGCTACGCGTCCCTCGTCATCGGCTCGCGCAAGCTCATCGGCGACTCCCCCGCCATGCTCGATGCCCGTGACGCCTTCCTGGAGCACGGCTGGTACGCCGACCTCCGTGCGGCGCTCAGCGCCCTGGTGGCCGCCGAATCCCCCCGCCGGGTCATCGATATCGGCTGCGGCACCGGGTACTACCTCCGCGGCGTTCTGAACGCCGTGTCCGCCGCACACATCGCCGAGGCAGGGCCGGACCACGGTGCGGGCGTGCGGGCGCTGGCCATGGATCTGTCCGCCGCCGCTGTCTCGCGCACGGTCAGAGCCGGAGTGGCCGACCGCGGCACCACCACGCAGGGCCTCGTGGCAGATGTGTGGTCACCGCTGCCGGTCAGGGACGCGGCCGCAGACGTTGCCATCAACGTGTTCGCGCCGCGGAACCCGGCCGAGTTCCATCGCATCCTGGCCCCGGGCGCGCTGCTGGCCGTCGTGCTGCCGCACCCGAGCCATCTGCAGGAGTTGCGGGCCGCGGGCCTGGCCCTCGAGGTGCACGCGAATAAGAGCGCCGACCTGGTTGCCAGCCTCGGCTCCGGCTTCGACCTGGAATCGACCCAGGATCTGGCCCGCGTGCTGCCGCTGTCCCCCGTCGACATTGCCGCTCTCATCGGCATGGGACCGTCTTCACACCATGCCGCTCAGGCGGATGCTGACCAGCCGGGGGCGTCCACCCCGGTCACCGTGGCGTTCCGTCTACTCGGCTTCCGGCGCACCGGCGCCTGACACAGTCACGGCCGGGGCACACGACGAAGCGCCAGTGACCGTGGGTCACTGGCGCTTCGTTCGTGCGGTGGAGGCCTAGCGGGCGAACAAGCCCCGGTAGTACTCGTAGACCCACCCGACGAGGCTGATCACTCCGATGCCGACGGCGATGAAGGAGATCCAGAATCCCACGGCGAGTCCGAGGAAGAGCAGAGCGGCGCTGGCCGCGAGCATGATCGGCCACCAGCTCCACGGGCTGAAGAAGCCCAGCTCGGGGTCGCCGTCATCGATGTTCGCATCGAGCATGTCCTCGGGCAGTTCCCCGCCCTGCGCCTTGTAGACGCGGGAGAGGTAGAACCCGATGAAGGCCACGAGCAGAGCGCAGAGGGCGATGGCGAAGGTTCCCACCCATTCGATGCGGCCCTGAAGCGGATCGACGAGGCCCCAGACGACGTAGGCGACAGCCACGACCGCCAGGAAGACCGTGAGGATCCAGTAGAGGTTGATATTGGCTTTCATCTACTTGACCTTTTCCGATCCGGCATCGTACGTGGGGGCATCCGGGGCATCTTTTGCCGGTCCGATTCCGACGGGCATGCCGACCTCGGGGTGGTTCAGGTCGAAGGCCGGCCGCTCGGAGCGGATGCGCGGGATCGACGTGAAGTTGTGCCTCGGCGGCGGGCAGGACGTGGCCCATTCCAGTGAGGCACCGTAGCCCCACGGGTCGTTGACCGTGACCTTGGGAGCATTCCGCGCCGTGATGTACACGTTCAGGAAGAACGGGATCATCGAGACGGCCAGGATCATCGATCCGACGGTGGACAGCTGGTTCATCCAGGTGAAGCCGTCGTCGGGCAGGTAAGACGCGTACCGGCGGGGCATGCCCACCACGCCGAGCCAGTGCTGCACGAGGAACGTGGTGTGGAAGCCGATGAAGAGCAGCCAGAAGTGCCACTTGCCCAGGCGTTCGTTGAGCATCTTGCCTGTCCACTTGGGCCACCAGAAGTAGAACCCGCTGAACATGGCGAAGACCACGGTACCGAAGACCACATAGTGGAAGTGGGCGACCACGAAATAGGTGTCCGACACGTGGAAGTCCAGCGGCGGCGATGCCAGGATGACCCCGGTCAGGCCACCGAAGGTGAACGTGATGAGGAAGCCGATGGCCCAGAGCATGGGGGTCTCGAAGGTGAGGGAGCCGCGCCACATGGTGCCGATCCAGTTGAAGATCTTCACGCCGGTCGGAACCGCGATCAGCATCGTCATGAGGGAGAAGAACGGCAACAGGACGGAACCGGTGACGTACATGTGGTGCGCCCACACGGTCACTGACAGCGCCGCGATCGAGATGGTGGCGTAGATCAGGGTCTTGTATCCGAAGATCGGCTTGCGGCTGAAGACCGGGAAGACCTCGGAGACGATGCCGAAGAACGGCAGGGCGATGATGTACACCTCGGGGTGGCCGAAGAACCAGAACAGGTGCTGCCAGAGGATGGCGCCACCGTTGGCCGGGTCGTAGATGTGCGAGAGGAAGATCCGGTCGCTGGCCGCGGCGAGCATGGCGGCCGCGAGAACCGGGAACGCCATCAGGATCAGCAGCGAGGTCACCAGGGTGTTCCAGGTGAAGATCGGCATCCGGAACATCGTCATGCCGGGTGCGCGCATCGTGACGATGGTGGTGATGAAGTTCACGCCACCGAGGATGGTGCCGAAGCCGGACAGGCCGAGTCCCACCATCCAGAGGTTGCCGCCGATCCCCGGCGAGAACGTTGTGCTCGCCAACGGTTGATAGGCGAACCAGCCGAAGGATGCCGCGCCCTGCGGGGTGAGGAAGCCACCGACCGCGATGAGGCTGCCGAAGAAGAAGAGCCAGAAGGAGAACGCGTTCAGCCGCGGGAAGGCGACGTCGGGAGCGCCGATCTGGAGCGGCATCAGGGCGTTGGCGAAACCGAAGAACAACGGCGTGGCGAACATCAGCAGCATGATCGTGCCGTGCATGGTGAACAGCTGGTTGTACTGCTCCTTGGTCTGCACGATTTGCAGGCCGGGCTCGAAGAGCTGGGCGCGCATGACGAGCGCCATCACTCCGCCGAGGCAGAAGTAGATGAACGACGTGATCAGGTACATGTACCCGATGACCTTGTGGTCGGTGGAGGTGATCCACCGAACGACGATGTTGCCCTTGCGGTCGACGCCAGTCGGCCTCGCGGGAGCAGCGGGGGCGGCCGGGGAGCCGGCGGGAGCGGTTGTCGTGCTCATGGTCTAGTTGCCTTCCTCAGCCGTCGGGGCATCGGTGCCTGGGAGATTCAAGTTGCGGTCGTATTCGTTGGAGACCTGACCGTCGTTGCCTGCGGCACGCAGGGAGTCGACATACGTCTCGTAGTCGGCCTCAGAGACGACCTCGACGTTGAACAGCATCAGCGAGTGGTACTCGCCGCACAGCTCGGCGCACTTGCCGGCGTACGTTCCGATGCGCTCGGGGATGACCGACATGTAGTTGGTCTTGCCGGGAATCATGTCTTTCTTGTAGAGGAAGTCGATGACCCAGAAGGAGTGGATGACGTCGCGCGCCTCCAGGGCGATTTCGATCTTCTTGCCGACCGGAAGCACGAGGGTCGGGATCTCGGACTCGACCAGCGCGCCCTTCTCCCCCTCGAGGTCGGGCTGTCCCTGGATGCCCTGGGTGAATACGTCGTCGGTGACGTAGTTGAAGTCCCAGGCCCACTGCTTGCCGATCACTTCGATCTGCACGTCGGGCTCGTCGAACCGGGCCTCGATGGCATTCTGGTCGCGTGCGGTGAAGGCGAAGAAGCCCAGCACCAGGATGAGGGGCACGATCGTGTAGAAGATCTCGATGGGCATGTTGTAGCGCAGCTGCACCGGCAGGCCGGTCTGGCCCTTGCGGCGTCGGTAGACGACAACGGCCCAGATGGTGAGGCCCCAGGTGATGAGTCCGACGATCAGCAGCACGATCCACGAGGTGGTCCAGAGACCGGACACCCGCTCGGTGTTGTTGGTTACCGGGGACTCGCCCTCCTCGAAACCGGGCAGGTACCCGTTGAGTTGGGCCTGGGTGCATCCGGCCAGGACAATGGCAAGCGTTGCTGCGACCGGAATGACGGCCCATCGGAGACGGCGGTTTTTGAGCACCGGTGACCTTTCGGGGAGACGTGAGGGCACTACACAGGAAGTGCGTTTATCATCTCTAGCCTACTCCGCGCCGGTCCCGCCCGAGTGCACGATCGACGGACCCGTCGCTATTCTGGACCCCCATCTGGGCGTGCCAACAGGGTCGAAGGGCCTGTTCCGAGCGATTTCCGGGGCAAAGATCCGGTCGCACCGGCAGCGGACGGCAGCACAAAAAAGTGAGCAGGGGGCCCATCCGTGGATGGCCCCCTGCTCGCGATCGTGTGAATCGACCGCCTAGTGGAACGAGTCCCCGCAGGCGCAGCTGCCGCCCGCGTTGGGGTTGTCGATGGTGAAGCCCTGCTTCTGGATGGTGTCCTCGAAGTCGATCGAGGCACCCTCCAGGTACGGGACGCTCATCTTGTCGACGACGACCTCGACACCGTCGTAGTCCATGACGGCGTCACCATCGAGCGTGCGCTCGTCGAAGTAGAGCTGGTAGATCAGGCCGGAGCAGCCACCGGGCTGCACGGCGACCCGCAGACGCAGATCTTCACGGCCCTCCTGCGTGAGCAGGCTGCGTACCTTCTGGGCGGCGACATCGGTGAGGCCGACGCCATGGGCAGAGGTGCTGGTTTCGATCGTGTCGGTCATGGTACTCCTCGGTATTATCCGGTTTCGCGTCGGTGAGCGTCCCACGCGCATGGGGTTCGGCCGGCGAATCTGTCTCTAGTGTATCCGCCAGACCCGTGAGCGGGCTGGAACTCGGCCGGATCGCCCCCGTCAGTGTCCGGTGCGGTCGTTGAGCTGTCCCAAGAGGAACGCCTCGCTGAGGATGGCCCGCTTGAAGACGCCCAGGTGCAGGGACTCGTTGGGGCTGTGCGCCCGGGAATCCGGATCCTCTACCCCGGTCACCAGAATTTGGGCGTCCGGGAATTCGCGGACCAGGTCGGCGATGAACGGGATGGAGCCGCCAACGCCGATATCGACGGGTTCCACCCCCCACGCCGCGTTCATGGCCTGGCGGGTTTCGGCGATGGCCCACCCACCGGTGTCCACCAGGAACGGCTCCCCGGTGTCGAGGTCGTCGATGGTGATGTGCGCGCCGAACGGGGCGTTGGCGCGCAGGTGCGCCTCGATCACGCCGGCGGCCTGACCGGCGGACTGGCCTGGCGCGATGCGCACGCTGATCTGCACGCTGACCGACGGGGTCAGGGTGTTGGAGGCGTTGGCGACGGACGGTGCGTCGATGCCCGTCACCGTGAGGGCGGGCTGGGACCAGATGCGGCTGAGAATGGAGCCGTGGCCGATCGGGGCGACGCCGTCGAGCAGGCCGGTCTCCTGGCGCAGCGCCGATTCGTCGTACGGCGGAGTGGGAGCGTCGTGGCTGGTGAGACCGTCGATCGCCACTGAGCCGTCGGCGGCGTAGAGGGTGCCAAGCAGCTTGATGGTCGCCATCATCGCATCCGGCACCGCGCCGCCGAACATTCCGGAGTGCGACGCATGCGCCAGCGTGCTGACCGTGAGGCGGAACGTGACGTTGCCGCGTAGTCCGATCGTGATGGCCGGAGTGGAGATGTCCCAGTTGTTCGAGTCCGCCACCACGATGGCGTCGGCCCGCAGGGCATCACGGTTGTCGGTGAGGAAGGACGCGAACGAGCGGCTGCCGAATTCTTCCTCCCCCTCGATGAACAATGCCAGCCCGAGGTCGAGGTCGCCGCCGGTGGCGCTCAGCAGCGCGCGCAGTGCGGCGACGTGCGCCATCACCCCCGCCTTGTCGTCTGCGGCGCCGCGTCCGTACAGGCGGTCGCCCCGAACCGTCGGTTCGAACGGCGGCGAGTCCCACTGCTCGTCCTGTCCGGGCGGCTGCACGTCGTGGTGGGCGTAGAGCAGCACGGTCGGGCGGCCGTTCTTGGCGGCCCTGGTGGCGAGGACGGCCGGCTGGCCGAGCTCGGCCGTGCCGGGGATGCCGGCCTGGGTCACCGTGACGGAGTCGAAAATGCCGATCTCCCGCACGAGCGCGGCGACGGCCCGTGCGCTGGTGGCTACGTGCTCCGGGTCGAACGCCGCCCAGGAGACCGAGGGGATCTTCACCAGGGCACAGAGGTCGGCGACGGTGCGTGGGAGCTCCTGTTCCACCGCATTCCGCAGTGCCGATTGGAGCGTGTCGCCGGCTGCTTGCTGGGTGGTTCCTGGTGCTGTATCCGCGGTATCCGTCATGCGAGTAATCTTAAGGCAACCTAACTGCAAGGAACTGATGTGGCCAAGCAACCTGTAAATCCCGGCGCAGAACCGTCGATCGAGTCCGCTGACGAGACGAAGGCACGTCTGGCCGGAGCGCCGACGGGCAAGGGCCAGCCGACGCCGAGCCGACGCGTTCAGGAGGCCGCGAACAAGCGTCCTCTGGTGCCGGACGACCGCAAGCTCGCCGCCAAGCAGGCCCGCGCGAAATCGGCGGAGGCCCGCGAGAAGGCGCGTCTGGGCATGGCGGCCGGTGAGGACAAATACCTCCCGTCGCGGGAACGCGGACCGCAGAAGCGCTTCGCCCGCGACTACATCGACGCCCGGTTCAACGTGGGTGAGTTCATGATCCCGGTGATGTTCCTCGTCATCCTGCTCACGTTCTTCCCTGACCCGTCGGTGCAGACGTACGGCATCCTGGCGCTCTGGGCGTTCTTCCTCGTCGCGATCGTCGACTGCATCATCCTCGGCTTCATCCTGACCAAGAAGATCGAGGCCAAGTTCGGTGAGGACCGTGCCGAGAAGGTGCGCTGGTACGCGGCCATGCGGGCCCTCCAGCTGCGGGTCATGCGCCTGCCGAAGCCGCAGGTCAAGCGCGGTCAGTACCCGGCCTGATCCGCCACCTGACACAAACCCCTCGGAGCCTGCTCCGAGGGGTTTGTGCTGCCAGGGCGGATCAGCGCCGGTAGGCGCCCAACCGGATCACCGGAACACGCAGTTCCTCGTCGGTCAGTGACCCGTGCTGGCCGATCATGCTGCGCGCCGACTGGTTCGGCTCCCGCGAGTCGTAGTAGGCGACCAGCTTCCGTGCCGCCACGATGACGTCACCGATCCGGTCCAGTGCCTCGGGGCGCACCGTGCCGAACAGCCCTGCGGCCACGGCCTCGGCCCTGGTGAAGATCCAGGCCCGCTCCCCCTCGACCGCGCGCCAGGCCTCGGCCAGCGCGTCGGCGTCGACGCCGGTCTCGGTGTAGAGCTGCAGACAGCGCGGGTCACCGCCGATGTGCCGCACCCCGGAGACGAGGGCGGGAACTGTATCGAAGAGAACCTGCTTGGCACCGGGAACATCCACGACGCCGTGATCGGCGGTGAGGAGCATCCCTTCGTCGTGCCGCAGGGTGGCGTTGAAGCGGTTGGTTTCAGCGTCGAGGCTCTCCAGCTGAGCAAGCCACCGCCCGGACTCCCAGCCATGGGCATGCGCGCTGATGTCCAGTTCGGGCACGTACAGGTAGATCAGGGCCCGGGGATGGGCATCGAAGAGCGCCCGCGCCGCGGCGAAGCGTGCGCCGACGGTCTCGGCCGGTTCGTAGGTCGCGCCGCGCAGCACCGCCTGGCTGAAGCCCGATTCCGTGAACCGCTTGGGTCCCACGGCGAAGCTGGGGATCCCGGTCTCTCCGGCCCGTTCGAAGACCGTCGGCTGGTTCTGCCAGCGGGTCGGCTCCATCCGCTCGTCCCAGCCGGTGAGCTGGTTGACGACCCGGTCGTTCTGGGCGTCGAGCACCCTGTAGCCGACCAGCCCGTGGGTTCCCGGCGCGACACCTGTGGTCAGCGAGGCGATGCCCGCCGCTGTCGTGGCCGGGAACACCCCATCGACGACGTCGGTCTTGGCCAGGTGAGCGGTGAGGAACCTGGCGTGCCCGGCGCGAGCGCGCAGACTGCTCACGCCCAAACCGTCCGCGAGGACCACGATGGCCTTGCCTGCCGGTGGGAGGCCGAGCGGGTTGGGCTGCGCATCCAGCGACGCCAGGGAACTTGTCAACACGTCGGCAAGGCGAACGGCGCTGAAGGGCCGGACCGGTAACATAGGGGGCATCTGGCCCAGTCTGACATAGACCCGGCCTCAGGTTTCCTAGGCGCAGGTCCGTGCGCATCAGCCTGGTGCAACCGGTTCTGCCGGCACGCACCACAGAGCAGAATCTACGAATGAGCCGCTCAGAGAACACAGTGTCAGCCAAAACGGGGACCACCATGTCCACCGAGCGCATCGAAGACGTCGATGTGTCGACGGAGATGCAGGGCTCGTTCCTCGAATACGCCTACTCGGTGATCTACTCGCGGGCCCTCCCCGACGCCAGGGACGGCCTCAAGCCGGTGCAACGCCGCATTCTCTACCAGATGAGCGAGATGGGCCTTCGGCCGGACCGCGGCCACGTCAAGTCGGCGCGCGTCGTGGGCGAGGTGATGGGCAAGCTGCACCCGCACGGCGACACCGCCATCTACGACGCGATGGTGCGCATGGCGCAGGCCTTCACCCTGCGCGTGCCGCTGATCGACGGGCACGGCAACTTCGGTTCGCTCGACGACGGACCCGCCGCACCCCGGTACACCGAGGCCCGCCTCGCGGCGCCGGCCCTGGCCATGACCGAGCACCTCGACGAGGACGTCGTCGACTTCGTGCCCAACTACGACAACCAGCTCACCCAGCCGGACGTCCTGCCGGCCGCGTACCCCAACCTGCTCGTGAACGGCGCCAGCGGGATCGCCGTGGGCATGGCCACGAACATGGCTCCGCACAACCTCGTCGAGGTCATCGGGGCGGCCAGGCACCTTCTCGCCCACCCGCGCGCGACCCTCGACGAACTCATGGAATTCGTGCCCGGCCCCGACCTGCCCACCGGCGGCACCATCGTGGGCCTGGCCGGCATCAAGGACGCCTACCTGACCGGGCGCGGCAGCTTCAAGACCCGGGCGAAGGTCACCGTCGAAGCGATCACGGCCCGCAAGGCCGGCCTGGTGGTCAGCGAACTGCCCTACCTCGTGGGCCCCGAACGGGTGATCGAGAAGATCAAGGACGGCGTCAACTCCAAGAAGCTCAGCGGCATCTCGGATGTCACCGACCTCACCGACCGCACCAAGGGGCTGCGCCTGGTGATCGGGATCAAGACCGGTTTCAGCCCCGAGGCGGTTCTCGAACAGCTGTACAGGGTGACGCCGCTGGAGGACTCCTTCAACATCAACGCCGTCGCCCTCGTCGACGGCGGGCCCCAGACGCTGGGCCTGGTCGAATTGCTGCAGGTGTATGTCAACCACCGCATCGAGGTCGTCACCCGGCGGACCTCGTACCGGCTGGCCCGACGGCTGGAACGGTTGCACCTGGTGGAGGGGCTGCTCATCGCCATCCTCGACATCGACGAGGTCATCCAGGTGATCCGCGCCAGTGACGACACCGAGCAGGCACGCACCCGACTCATCGACGTCTTCGACCTCAGCCAGCTGCAGGCGGAGTACATCCTCGAGCTGCGGCTGCGCCGGCTCACCAGGTTCTCCCGCATCGAACTCGAGACCGAGCGCGACCAGCTGCTCGCCGAGATCAAGGAACTCCAGGCCCTGCTCGCCAGCAAGCAGGCCATCCGCAGCCTGGTCTCCAGCGAGCTCGCCGCCGTCTCCGACCGGTTCGGCACCCCGCGACGCACGTTGCTCACCGAGGCCCGCCCGAGCATCGCCGGCGCATCCGCCCGGAAGACCGCCGTGCTGGAAGTGACGGACTCCCCCACCAGGGTCTACCTGAGTACCACCGGCCGAATCGCCAGGGTCGACCTCCCCAAGCCCGGCGACGAGCAGGCCGAACGCATCACCCCCGCGCACCGCCGCACCAAGCACGACGCGGTCCGGTCCGTGCTGGACACCTCCAGCCGCACGGAGATCGGCGCGGTGACCAACCGCGGCCGGCTCATCCGCTTCTCCCCCGTCGATCTGCCCGTGCTGCCGCCCACCTCGATCCAGCTGGCGGCAGGCGTGCGCGTGCGCGACTACCTCTCGTTGGGCAGCGGCGGCGAGGTCGTCATCGCCCTGGTGTCGCTGACCGGAGACCGGGCGATCGCGCTCGGCACCCGGCAGGGCGTCGTCAAGCGGGTCACCCCGAACGACTGGGCGAACAAGCCCGATTTCGAGATCATCGCCCTCAAGGCCGGAGATGAGGTCGTCGGAGCCGTGCAGGGTGCCGAGGAGGACGAGCTGGTCTTCGTCGCGTCCGATGCCCAGCTGCTGCGCTTCCCCGCCACGTCGGTGCGCCAGCAGGGCCGGACGGCCGGCGGGATGGCGGGAATCAAGCTCGGCGAAGATGCCCGCGTGGTGTTCTTCACCAGTCTCGCGCCCGCTGACGCCGACGACGCGGTCGTGGCGACCATCGCCGCCGGAAGCCAGACCCTGCCGGGAACGGACCCGGGCAGCGCCAAGCTCTCGGCGTTCACCGAGTTCCCCGCCAAGGGGCGAGCCACCGGTGGGGTCCGCTCGCACAGGTTCCTCAAGGGCGAAGACGTGATCGCCGTGGCTTGGGTGGGTGCCGCGTCCGCTCGCGCACTGGGCGTCGAGGGCACGCCCCGCACGCTGCCGGAATCCGGCGCACGCCGAGACGCCTCCGGCACGATGCTGGACGCCGTGATCGGTTCGATCGGCTCCGGGATCGGGTGACCCGCCGGGTCTCCGCGCGGGCGAGGGCAGTAGGGTGAGGCATGCCTGAACTCCGCGGCTCCACCATCCTCGTCGTCGGTGCCACCGGTGGCCTCGGCAGGGAAATCGCTCGCCAACTCTCCGATGCCGGCGCGACGCTGGTGCTCAGCGGCCGGGATCCCGCCGCATTGGCCGCATTGGGCGTGCCGGGTGCGATCGTCGCCGGCGAGCTCACCGACCCGGCCAGCATCCGTCGTCTGGTCGAAGTGGCGGCGACGGTGACCGGGCACCTGGACGGGGTCGTGGTGGCAGCCGGTGTCGTCGCGTTCGGGCCGGCGGCGGAACTCACCCCTGACATCATTGCCCTGCTCTTCGCGGTGAACACCACCGCGCCGATGCTGCTGCTGCAGGCCGCCCACGGGCCGCTGGCGGCGTCGGCGCTCGCGGGTCGGTCGCCCTTCCTGCTCACCCTCAGCGGTGTGGTGAGCGAGAGCCCGACGGCCAACCTCGCGGCATATTCAGCGTCGAAGGCCGCCCTGGCTGCCTTCGGTGCGGCGGCCGGCCGGGAACTGCGCCGCACCGGCATCCGGGTCGTCGACGCCAGGCCCGGACACACCGAGACGGCGCTCTCCTCACATCCGATCAGCGGCACCGCGCCGACGCTGCCCGTGGGCCTGGACCCTGTATTCGTGTGCGCCCGGATCGTGCAAGGGCTCGCCGACGGTGAGCGGGACCTGCCCAGCACCGCATTCGCGGTTCCAGCGCCGAGCTGACCTGCCGCTCCCCCGCCGGCCGGCGAAGCGTTGTTCAGACGTCGATGCGGTCGCGGCTGAGTTTGTCCGAGCTTTCGATGATGAACTCCTTGCGCGGCGCGACGTCGTTCCCCATCAACAGTTCGAACACCTTCCCCGCCATTTCGGCGTCGGCCACCTGGACGCGGCGCAGGGTGCGGTGGGCGCGCTCCATGGTCGTTGTCGCCAATTGGTCGGCATCCATCTCGCCCAGTCCCTTGTAGCGCTGGATCGGGTCCTGGTAGCGCTTCCCGCTTTTCTTCAGGGCGGCGAGCACGGCCTGCAACTCGGTTTCGGAGTACGTGTAGATGGTTTCGTTGGGCTTGCTGCCGGGGTTCATCACGACGACACGGTGCAGTGGGGGCACGGCGGCGAAGATCCGCCCGGCCTCGATCATGGGGCGCATGTAGCGGAAGAACAGCGTGAGCAGCAGGGTGCGGATGTGCGCGCCGTCGACGTCGGCGTCGCTCATGATGATGACCTTGCCGTAGCGGGCGGCGGAGAGGTCGAAGCTGCGGCCGGACCCGGCGCCGAGGACCTGGATGATCGACGCGCACTCGAGGTTGGAGAGCATGTCGGAGACCGAGGCCTTCTGCACGTTGAGGATCTTGCCCCTGATGGGCAGCAACGCCTGGTGCTCGCTGTCCCTGGCCAGCTTCGCGGTGCCGAGCGCGGAGTCGCCCTCCACGATGAACAGCTCGCTGAGCGCCACGTCGTTGCTGCGGCAGTCCACCAGCTTGGCGGGCAGGGACGAGCTCTCCAGCGCATTCTTACGACGTTGGGTCTCTTTGTGGGCCCGCGCGGAGATGCGCGACTTCATTTCGGCCACGATCTTGTCGAGCACCACGGCCGACTGGGTCTTGTCGTCCCGTTTGGTGGAGGTGAACCGTTCGGTCATGGTCTTCTGGATCACCGCGGCGACGATGGCGCGCACCGCCGGGGTGCCGAGGACCTCCTTGGTCTGGCCCTCAAACTGCGGTTCGGGCAGCCGCACCGTGAGCACGGCGGTGAGCCCGGCGAGGATGTCGTCCTTCTCGAGCTTGTCCGAGCCGGCCTTGAGGCGCCGGGCGTTCTGCTCCACCTGCGCTCGCAGGAACTTGAGCATGCCGGCGTCGAACCCGGCCTGGTGGGTGCCGCCCTTGGGGGTGGCGATGATGTTGACGAAACTCTTGATCACGGTGTCGTAGCCGGTGCCCCAGCGCAGGGCGATGTCGACCTGGCACTCACGCACGAGCTCGGTGGGGATCATGGCACCGGTGTCGGTGAGCACGGGCACTGTCTCGGTGAAACTGCCCGCACCGGTGAGGCGCCAGGTGTCGGTGATCGGCGTGTCGACCGCGAGGTGGTCGACGAATTCGGAGATACCACCGGCGAAGGTGAAGGACTCCGCGACCGGCTCGTCGCTTCGCCTGTCGTCGATGTTGATGGTGAGGCCCGGAATCAGGAAGGCCGTCTGGCGGGCCCGTCCCATCAGGTCTTCGGTCTGGAAGGCGGCGCCCTTGGTGAAGATCTGGCGGTCCGCCCAGTAGCGGATCCGCGTACCGGTGACGCCCTTGCGCACCTTGCCGACCACACGCAGTTCGCTCTTGTTCTCGAACGGGGTGAACGGTGCGTCAGGGCTCTTCTCGCCGGTGTCGGCGAAGATGCCGGGTTCGCCCCGGTGGAAGGACATCGCCCAGGTCTTGCCGTCCCGGTCGACCTCGACGTCCAGACGCTCCGACAGGGCGTTCACCACCGACGCGCCGACGCCGTGCAGGCCGCCCGATGCCGCATACGACCCGCTGCCGAACTTCCCGCCCGCGTGCAGCTTGGTGAACACGACCTCGACACCGGACAGACCGGTCTTCGGTTCGATGTCGACGGGGATGCCTCGCGCCGTGTCGCTGACCTCTACGCTCTCGTCGGCATGGAGGACGATGCCGATCGACGTGCCGTGCCCGCTGAGCGCCTCGTCGACAGAGTTGTCGATGATCTCCCAGAGGCAGTGCATGAGCCCGCGGGAGTCGGTCGATCCGATGTACATGCCGGGGCGTTTGCGCACCGCGTCGAGGCCTTCGAGGACCGAGAGGTGGCGGGCGGAATAGTCAGAACTCACAACGGTTAAGAATAGTGACCCGGACGCGTCCCGCTCCGATCGACACTCGCGCGGGAGCCCAATGCCCCGGGTCCGCCGCGCGAATGCTACGCGGTGAGCGAAATGTCACCCAACTGTGGCCCAATCGGGGCTCAGCCGTGTTTACATGGTCAGTAAGGATTCAATTGGTATCACCTGGTATCAGTCTGGAGGAGGAGAATATGTCCCAGATCGCCACCGAAAATGGTGCAGTCGACCAACAGGGCGCCCCCCACCAGCTCACCGCGGCCGACCGCTGCGACGCTTGTGGCGCTCAGGCCTACATTCGTGTAGTCGTGAACAACAGCGAGCTGCTCTTCTGCGCCCACCACGGACGCAAGCACCAAGAGAAGCTCGCCGCTATCGCCGAAAGCTGGCACGACGAGTCGAGCCGACTCTTCGAAGACCAGAAGTCCTAAAACGTCGATCGGCGCCGCAGTCAGCTGCGGCGCCGAACGCATCCGGTCGGAGTTATTCCGCCGTGAGCCCGAGCCGCACTGCAACCTGGTTGCGTGCGGCTTTTGCTATGCCGTCGACGCTCGCGGTCTGTGTGGAACCAGCCGGGGTCAGTCCCCTGGCGGTGCAGGCCAGGTCGAGCAGCAGGTCCGCGAGGTGAGGATTGCGGGCCAGAACCGGTCCGTGCAGGTGGGTGCCGATGAAGCTGCCGTGACGCACCCCCTCGGTTCCGTCTCCGTTTCCGGTGCCGTAGGACACCACGCCCAGCGATGCCGTCGCGCCGGAGTATCCCCGCCGGTGGTTCTCGAAACCGGACAGCCGCTGGCCGGCGGCGTCGACGACGAGGTCGTCGGCGACCCGGTCGGGCAGGAGACCCGCGCGGCCCGGCACGAGGCCGAGACCGGCGAGAGATGAACCGTCGGCCAGGTCGAGCCCGGCGCTGAGCAGCTCCCAGCCGGTGCCGACCGCCAGGATGGGCACTCCCCCGCCCAGCCAGCCACGGAGCGCATCGGCCAGGGCGGAGAGGGCGTCGCGGGCGGCCGTGAGAGAGGTGTCCGTTCCCGAACCGATCACCACGAGGTCGACGACCGCGGGCAGATCGGCCACGGAGTGCACGGGCACGATGCGGGCGCTCAGCCCGGCCCAGCGGGCACGCTGAGCGAGGACTCGGGCGTTCGCCGCGTCCCCGTTCGTGTCCAGCAGCAACGGGACCAGGGTGACGATGGTGAGGTCTGCCGGGTGGTCAACAGTCATGACGGGTCCGCTTCGTTGGATTCCAGGCCGAGATGAGCCCGGGTGCGCCGCATCGAGTCGGCCGAGAAGATGATCGTCTTGACGCCGTGAGCGGGTTCCGGGAGCGCCAGGAAGTCGTCCAGCGCCCGGCCGAGGTCGGCTTCGACGCGATCGACGAGTACTCCGTCGTACCGAAGCTGCAATGCTATGTCGTGCGCCTTCGACCCCGAGGCGATCAGGACATGGCCGAGGCGGGAGGTGTCGGCCGGCCAGAGGTAGGACGGGTCGCGCACGTCGGAGCCGACGGCGACGAGGATCTGCTCGGTGTCCGGGTCAAGGCTGTCCACGTTCAACTGCAGGCTGGCCGGGTTCTGCACCAGCACGAACTCCACAGTGGTGCCGCGCACCGAGACGACCTCGCCGCGACCGAAGACCGGCGGGATGCTCGAGATGGCGGCGACAGCGACGGCGGGGTCGAACCTGTCCTGCAGGGCAGCTCTGGCGGCGGCGAGAGCGGTGATCGCATCCACCGCATAGTGGGTCCCTCGGGCGGGCAGGCGCAGCTCGTGCACCCGGCCGTCCACCAGGACCGTCGCGTCCAGTCCGCTGACCCGGGTCAGCACCATGCCGTCGGCAGCATCGAGCCGGGTCGGCGCCGTCAGGGTGTAGCCCAGGCCGCGCGGGTTGGCGGCCAGGACCTCGTCGGAGACACCGTAGCGGTTGACCGTGACGCCGTGGGCGATCCCCTCGCCCAGCCTGGCCAGGTAGAGGTCGTCGGCGTTCAGAACCACGGAGCCGGTGGCGCGCAGGGCGATCTTGGCCAGCATCGCCGCGACCATGTCGGAGTCGTGGAAGCGGTCGATCTGGTCGACCATCACGTTGGTCAGCACGACGACCCGGGGGTTGAGCTTGGCGGAGATCAGAGCGCCGTGGCCCTCGTCCATTTCCAGCACCGCGATGTCACCCTCGATGCGGCCGGTCAGGCTGACCTGCTCCAGCAGCGCAGAGGTGAGCCCCTGGCTGATGTTCGCCGTGGACTGGTTGGTGAAGACCGACACGCCGGAGGCGCGCAACGCCGCCACCAGCATTTTGGTGGTGGTGGACTTGCCGGCCGAGCCCGTGACGATCACGAGGCCGCCGGGAAAACCGTTCAGGGTGCGGGGCAGGAACCCCGGCGCGATGGTGTTGACCACCAGGCCGGGGACCGCTGACCCGCCACCGGGCTTACGCAGACGCGCAAGGGTGCGCGCGACCCTGCCGAGCAGGATCGCCGGCGCATACCGCACTGGCAAGGCTTACTCGAGGTAGTCGCGCAGCGACTGTGAACGGGACGGGTGGCGGAGCTTCGCCATGGTCTTCGACTCGATCTGACGGATCCGTTCGCGGGTGACACCGAAGGTGTCGCCGATCTGGTCCAGGGTCTTGGGCATGCCGTCGCCCAGCCCGAAGCGCATCCGGATCACGCCGGCTTCGCGCTCGGAGAGCGAGTCGAGCAGGCTCTCCAACTGCTTCTGCAGCATGGTGAACCCGACGGCGTCCGCGGGGACCACGGCTTCGGTGTCCTCGATCAGGTCGCCGAATTCGCTGTCGCCGTCTTCACCCAGGGGTGTGTGCAGGGAGATCGGTTCGCGGCCGTACTTCTGTACCTCGACGACCTTTTCCGGAGTCATGTCGAGCTCGCGGCTCAGTTCCTCAGGTGTGGGCTCGCGGCCCAGGTCCTGAAGCATCTGGCGCTGCACCCTGGCGAGCTTGTTGATGACCTCGACCATGTGCACGGGGATGCGGATGGTGCGGGCCTGGTCGGCCATCGCCCGGGTGATGGCCTGACGGATCCACCAGGTCGCATAGGTCGAGAACTTGAAGCCCTTCGTGTAGTCGAACTTCTCGACGGCACGGATGAGGCCCAGGTTGCCCTCCTGGATCAGGTCCAGGAACTGCATGCCACGACCGGTGTAGCGCTTGGCAAGCGACACGACGAGGCGCAGGTTGGCTCCGAGCAGGTGGCTCTTGGCGCGGGCACCGTCTTTGGCGACCCACTGCAGTTCGCGTCCGAGCGCGCTCTTCTTCTCGGCGTCGGTCATCTGAGAGAGCTTGTCCTCGGCGAACAGGCCAGCCTCGATCCGCATGGCCAGTTCGACCTCTTCGGCCGCGTTGAGCAGGGCGACCTTACCGATCTGCTTCAGGTAGTCCTTGACGGGGTCCGCTGTTGCACCGGTGATGGCGCTCGAGTAGACGGGGACCTCGTCCTCGTCGTCGACGAGCGACAGGACGAGAGCGCCGCTGGGCAGCGGCTCTGCGGGGGCTACGCGCTTGGCGGCGCCATCGGTGGTGTCGTCGTCGTCGCCGTCGTGCTCATCGCCCGGAGCCGCGGTCTCGTCGTCGCCGGCGTCGGCGGCCTTCTTCTTGCCGGCAGCGGGTGCCTTGGTCTTGGTGCTGGCGGCACGCTTGCGCGGCGCGGCCTTCTCGGGGGCATCGCCGCTCGCGGCAGCGGCGGCGGCCTTGGCGGCGCGAGTCGCTGCCGCCTTCTGTGCGGGCGTCTTGGCCGCGGTCGACTCGTCGACGGCCGGCTCGGTCTCGGTGGTCTTCATTTCGGGCTCTGTCTTCGTTGGGGTTGCCATTCGAACACCTCTCATGCCGTAGTTCGTGCGCGTGCGGCGCTTCCTCGCCCGCACCGTTCACCCGGCGCGGGCCGGGTGCACACGTCGAGAAAGGGTTGTGGGCAGTACGTTTTTGGGCAGTACTAGGACCCATGTCAAGTCCCCGGGAATGCAGCCGACAAGCAGCCGGTGCGCCCAGGAACCAGAACGGGTCCTATTGACAATTATTGCACGGATTGTGTATAAACCGAGCCACCCACGCCTAGTCGCCGTGCCTGCGTCGCCGTAGCTTCCTGGAGAGTTCAACCCAGAGCGGGGCGACTTCTATTCCCTCGTCGCGGGACAGCATGCGCCGGGTTCGCTTCCGGGTGTTGACCAGCATCACGACTCCGATGCCGATGATGAGGAACTGCACCGTGAAGGCGATTCGGAAGGAGTCCAGCGAGTACAGATCGCTGGCACCACCCTGCGCCTGACGCCAGCCGTCCTGCAGGTCCAGGAGCACTCCGATCAGGAACATCATGACGAAGCTGGCCAGGAACCCGCCCACGTTGACGACACCGTTGGCCGAGCCGAGACTGCGTTGCGGATTGAAGGTGCGAGCGAAGTCGAAGCCGATGAGCGAACCAGGGCCGCCGGCGCCCAGCACGATCAGCAGCAGCACCACGAGCCAGAACGGCGGCGCTACCGGCCACAGCAGCAGCAGGGCCCACGCCGCACCCATCGCCGTCACGATGCCCAGCACGATATTGCTGCGACGCAGCGGATGGCGCGCGGTCAACACGCCCAGAACCGGACCACTGACGATTGCGGCGGCGACCGGGATCGTGAGCATGCCCGCGGCCATGCTGGACTCGTAGCCGAGCCCGTAGACCATGAACGGAAAGCCCCACAGCAGGGTGAAGACAGTGCCCGAGGACTGGGTCACGAAATGGGACCAGAACCCCAGCTGGGTGCCCGGCCGACTGAAGCTGTGCCGCAGCTGGGTCAGGGCGCTCCCCCAGCTGCTCGGCCTCGGCTGGTCCTGAGACCCGGGCGGCCGGTCTCGGATGGTCACCACCACCACCACAAAGGCTGCGAACGCCACCAGGGTGGCGACCAGGAATGCGGGTGTCCAGCCGAACTCGTGCAACACCCACGCCAGGGGCACGGCGGAGAGCACCTGCCCGAGCTGACCGATGTTGCCGAACCACTGCGACAGCTGGGGCACGGTGCGCCCGGAGAACCAGGACGTAATCAGCCGGATCATCGAAATGAAGATGGTGGCGTCGCCTGCACCGACAAGCATCCGGCCCGCCACAGCGATGGTGATGCTCGGAGCGAACGCCAGGGTCAGCTGGCCGGCCACCATCAACACGGTGCCGGCGAGCATGAGCACACGCGGTCCGAACCTGTCGATCAGCACGCCGACCGGGATCTGGGCAGCCGCGTACACGATCAGCTGCACCACAGCAAGGCTGGACAGCACGGCGGCGGAACCGCCGAAGCGTTCGGTTGCCGAGACCCCCGCGATGCCGAGCGACGTGCGCTGCATGACGGCGGAGAGGTACACGAACGACCCGAAGGAAAAGATCAACCAGGATCGACGAGAGTTCACTCCCCCCAACCTAGCCGGGTGCCGCCGACCGGCCGACCACCGCACGGCGCAAGCCCGTGGCCGGCCGGGCGCCGGGTGGCCTAGCCCTGCGGAGAGTCGTCCCGACCGCGTCTGGTCGCCAGGAACTTCTCCAGCTCGGCGGCGATCTCGTCCGCCGACGGCAGCGCCCCGTCTTCGTCGGTCAAGGGCGACCGCAGGGTATTCCCCTCCATATAGGCGTCGTAGCGCTCTTCGAGGGTGCCGACGAGTTTGGCGAGCTCGGGGTTCTCGCCCACCTGCTCGTCGATCCGGCCGATGAACTCCCGGTTCTTCTCCCGCAGGCGATCGGTGGGGAAGATCAGGCCCGTCGACGCGCTGGTGCTCTCCAACGCGGACAGCGCCGCGGACGGGTACTCGGTGTCGGCGAGGTAGTGCGGAATCAGGAGGACGTAGCCAACCGTCCACGCGCCGATCTCCTGCAGTCTGAACTCGACCAGGTGCAGAGCGTTGGCGGGCACCTGCGTGTGCGGCCGCCACACCGACATGCTCTCGATGAGGTCGGTGCGGTTGCCGCTGACGGTCACGCCGATGGGCCTGGTGTGCGGGACCGGCATCGGGATGGCGTGCACCCACGTTGTGGAGGAGACCGTGAAGCGGGCCACCAGGCTGAGGACCGCGGCGGTGAACTGTTCCCACCTGAAGTCGGGTTCGAAGCCCGCCAGGAGCAGGAACGGCTGACCGATCTCGTCGCGGGCGAGATAGAGGCGCAGCCGCGGAGGCTGGTAGTCGGTCAGGTGATCCTGATCGAAATAGATGATGGGTCGGCGCGCGCGGTAATCGAGCAGCAGGTCCGCGTCGAACTCGGCGATGACCTCGTGCTCGAGGGTGGCCAGCAGATATTCGGTGAACTGGGACACGGCCCCGCCGGCGTCAGCGAATCCGGTCAGGCCCGCGACAAGATGCAGCCCTTCTGGAACGCCGGCGGCGTCCGCAGTGAGCGTATAGATTTCATCAGGATCGAGCATTGGTTAACTCTAAGCGGAGGTTTCGCGCGCTGCCTGGGATTCGTCCGTCCCGCTGTGGTGCCCAGAGCGAACACCGCGCCCCGTAGCATCGAGGCATGACCGTTTCCCGCGTTTCCGTGTCCGCAGAGCTCCCGATCGAATCCACCGCCGACGTTCTCGTCGTCGGTGCCGTGCAGGGGAAGGACGGTCCGACCCTGTTCGCCGGCCCGGGTTTCGAGCAGATCGCCGCGCAGTTCGCCGCCGTGGCCGTGTCCGGCGCCAAGGACCAGGTCGTTCGTCTGGCGCCCGTCGTCGGTGCTGCCCGGAGCATCGCCGTGGTCGGCCTCGGTCCTGTCGTCACCACGGAGTCGCTGCGCTACGCCGCCGGCTCCGCCGTGCGCCAGCTCACCGGAACCGACACCCTGGCGTTCGCCTTCCCGCTCGCCGACGCCGAGCAGGCGGCGGCGGTCCTGGAGGGGGCCGCCCTCGGCGCGTACTCGTTCACGACATACCGCAAGGCCTCACTGGCGGCCACCAAGGTGTCCGCCACCGACATCACCGTGCACACCGACCAGGCCGACGAGGATGGCGCAGAGCGGGCCGGAATCGTCGCAGACGCGGTGGCACTGGTGAAGGACCTCGTCAACACGCCGCCCCTCGACCTCTACCCGGAGTCTCTGGCTGAGCTGGCCGCGGCCGCCGCCGACGGGCTCCCGGTGAAGCTCACGGTCTGGGACGAAGACCAGCTCGTCGCGGATGGGTTCGGCGGCATTGCCGGCGTCGGCCAGGGCTCGACCCGGCCGCCACGCCTGGTCAAGGTCAGCTACGATCCGATCGAGGCGATCAAGCACCTCGCCCTGGTGGGCAAGGGCATCACCTTCGACACCGGTGGATTGTCGTTGAAGCCGCCGGCATCGATGGTGGGCATGAAGTACGACATGACCGGTGCCGCGACGGTGCTGGCCGTCACTCTCGCCGCCGCGCGGCTGAGGCTGCCGGTGCGACTCACGGCCTGGCTCTGCATCGCAGAGAACATGCCGTCTGGGTCGGCCATCCGCCCCAATGACGTGCTGAGCATCCGTGGCGGCCGTACCGTCGAGGTCCTCAACACCGACGCCGAAGGCCGCCTGGTTCTGGCGGACGGGCTCGTCGCCGCCGGCGAGGAGAACCCCGACGCCATCATCGACGTCGCCACCCTGACCGGCGCCGCCGTCGTCGCCCTCGGCACCCGATACTCCGCCGTACTCGGCGACGACGACCTCGTCGCCCACGTGCTCGGCGCGAGCAAGGCAGAGGGCGAACTGGCCTGGCCGATGCCGATGCCCGAGGAGTTGCGCGCGCTGCTCAACTCCGACGTCGCCGACATCGCCAACGCAAAGATCGGCAACACCGGTGGCGGGATGCTCCTGGCGGCGGTTTTCCTGAAGGAGTTCATCGGCACCGTCGGTGAGGGTGCTGACGCCACCCCGATTCCGTGGGCGCACCTGGACATCGCCGGCAGTGCCCAACTCGTCGGTGGCGGACTCGGCTTCACCGCCCCCGGGCCGACCGGCGTCACCGTGCGGACCCTGCTGCGACTGGCCGAGGACTTTTCGCGCCCGTAGTACAGTCGTATAGGCAGGAAAATCCTTGCCGTTCAACGCCTGTCCGCGCACGATCATTGCGCTGGCGGGCCGTGAAAGTGTATGTGATGCACGAGGGAGTATCTGGGTGTCTGAACAGAATTTTGACCTTGTAGTTCTCGGCGGAGGAAGTGGCGGCTACGCGGCCGCCTTGCGCGCCGTCCAGCTCGGCCTGACCGTCGGACTCATCGAGAAAGACAAGCTCGGCGGCACGTGCCTGCACGTCGGCTGCATCCCGACCAAGGCTCTGCTGCACTCGGCCGAGGTCGCCGACGTGAGCCGCGAGTCGGCCAAGTACGGTGTGAACACCTCGTTCGAGGGCATCGACATGGACGCGGTGACGAAGTTCCGCGAGGGCATCGTCGCCAGCAAGTTCCGTGGACTCCAGGGCCTGATCAAGGCCCGCGGCATCACGGTCATCGCCGGTGAAGGCCGCCTGGTCTCGCCCACGACCGTGCAGGTCGGCGAGGACACCATCGTTGGCAAGAACGTCATCCTGGCCACCGGTTCGTACTCCAGGTCACTGCCCGGCCTGGCCATCGAGGGCCGCGTCATCACCAGCGAGCAGGCACTCGAACTGAACTACGTGCCCAAGAAGGTCGCCGTGCTCGGCGGCGGCGTCATCGGCGTCGAATTCGCCAGCGTCTGGAAGTCGTTCGGCGCCGACGTCACCATCATCGAAGCCCTCCCGCACCTCGCTCCCAACGAAGAGGAATCCGTCTCGAAGCAGCTGGAGCGGGCCTTCCGCAAGCGCGGCATCGACTTCTCCCTCGGCGTGCGGTTCCAGTCGGTCACCCAGGACGACTCCGGCGTCGTCGTCACCCTGGAAAACGGCACCACGATCGAGGCCGAACTGCTCCTCGTCGCGGTCGGACGCGGTCCGTCCACCGCCGGCCTCGGCTTCGAAGAAGCCGGTATCACCATGGACCGCGGGTTCGTCATCACCGATGAGCGCCTCGCCACCAACATCCCCGGCGTGTACGCCGTCGGCGACATCGTCCCCGGCCTGCAGCTCGCGCACCGCGGGTTCCAGCAGGGCATTTTCGTGGCCGAGGAGATCGCGGGCCTGTCCCCGATCGTCGTCGACGACCTGAACATCCCGAAGGTCACCTACTGCGACCCCGAGATCGCGTCGGTCGGATACACCGAGGCGAAGGCCGTCGCCAAGTTCGGCGCCGACAAGGTCACCAGCTACGAGTACAGCCTCGGCGGCAACGGCAAGAGCTCCATCCTGGGCACTACCGGGTCGATCAAGGTCGTTCGTGAGGCCGATGGCCCCATCATCGGCATCCACATGATCGGCGCCCGCGTCGGCGAACTGATCGGCGAGGGCCAGCTCATCGTGAACTGGGAGGCATACCCTGAAGACCTCGCACCCCTCCTGCACGCACACCCCACGCAGAACGAAGCGCTCGGCGAAGCCTTCCTGGCCCTCGCCGGCAAGCCTTTGCACGCGATGTAGCCCGTTACGGCACACAGATTCTCACTAACATTGGTCAGACATTAATGGTTTCAAAGGAGACAAACGCATGAGCGAATCCGTCAACCTCCCGGCACTCGGTGAGAGTGTCACAGAAGGTACGGTTACCCGCTGGCTCAAGAACGTGGGAGACCGCGTTGAAGTCGACGAACCGCTGCTCGAAGTATCGACCGACAAGGTCGACACGGAGATCCCATCCCCGATCGCCGGAGTCATCGAAGCCATCCTCGTCCAGGAGGACGAGACCGTCGAGGTCGGCACCCCGCTGGTGACCATCGGCGACGGCGCGGCTCCGGCCGAGGCGCCCGAGGCCGCTGCACCCGCCGCCGCTGCACCCGCCGCCGCTGCACCCGCCGCGCAGGAGCCTGCCGGCTACGCGGCCCCGGCACCGGAAGCCGAAGCTGCTCCCGCTCCTGCAGCACCCGCGGCGGCAGCACCTGCTCCCGTGGCTGCGGCACCGGCCGAGGTCCCGTCCACGGACGCTCCCGCCCCTGCAGAGGCCCCCGCCGCCGCCGCGGCGCCGCCGGCCCCAGCAGTTGTCGAGGCACCGCCGGCCCCCGCCGCACCTGCCCCGGCCGCGCCGTCGGCCATGCCCGCCGCACCCGCAGCCCCGGCAGCACCCGCAGCGTCCGCTTCTCCGGCCGAGCCCACTCGTGGCGCGCACGCCGGCACCAGCGGCTACGTGACGCCCATCGTTCGCAAGCTCGCGAACGAGGCCGGCGTCGACCTGTCCACGATCACCGGCACCGGTGTCGGTGGACGGATCCGCAAGCAGGACATCATCTCCGCCACCGCTGCGCCCGCCACCCCGGCCGCCGCCGAGGTCGAGGTGTCGCCGCTGCGCGGAACCACACAGCCGATGTCCCGTCTGCGCAAGGTCGTCGCGGAACGCGCGGTCGCGTCCATGCAGCAGACGGCCCAGCTGACCACTGTCGTGGAGGTCGACGTCACCCGCGTCGCCATGCTCCGCGACAAGGTGAAGGTCTCCTTCCACGAGAAGACCGGCAACAAGCTGTCCTTCCTCCCGTTCTTCGCCCTGGCCGCGGCCGAGGCGCTGAAGGCCAACCCGATCATCAACGCCACCGTTGACGGCACCTCGATCGTGTACCCGGGCCAGGAAAACATGAGCATCGCCGTGGACACCGAGCGGGGCCTGTTGACCCCGGTCATCCGTGACGCCGGAGACCTCGATCTGGCCGGCTTCGCCGCCCAGATCGCCGACCTGGCAGCACGCACCCGCGACAACAAGCTCAAGCCCGACGAACTGTCCGGTGGCACGTTCACGCTCACCAACACGGGTTCGCGCGGCGCACTGTTCGACACCCCGGTGGTCTTCCTGCCGCAGAGCGCGATCCTCGGCACCGGTGTGGTCTACAAGAAGCCCATCGTCGTATCCGACAAGGGCCTGGACTCCATCGCGATTCGTTCGACGGTGTTCCTGGCGCTGTCCTACGACCACCGCATCATCGACGGTGCGGACGCCTCGCGCTTCCTCACCACGATGAAGGCGCGTCTGGAAGCCGGAGCGTTCGAGGCAAACCTCGGAATCTAACAACACCGAAAGACCGCAACAGCTGCAGGCTGCCGACCCGCTCGACGGTCAGTAGTCGAACAGCTCACGCAACCGCCAGCCGGCCTCGCCCTTGATCACCAGGGCCGAGGCCGGCTGTGTGTTTTGCCCTGCCGCCGTCACCGGCGTCAGGATGATCAGGGCCGCGTTGCCCCGCCGTTCCTGCACGGTGGCCGTGACCTCCGTTCGGGCCACCGCCTCCGCTTCATCACCGGCCGAACCGCCGGCCCCGTCTTCGGCCTGCCGCGCCTGGTACGTGTCTGCGGCCATGGCCACTGACCCGGCCTGGTCGACGCCGTCCAGACACAGCACCGACGCGGCCGCGAGGCATTCGTCTCGCAGTTGCAGCAGCGCCAACGTCGCCGCAGCCGGATCGTCGGCAACGAGGGCCGGATCCGCTGACCCGGCGCCAACGGGTGGGGAAGCGGACGGGGATACCGGCGGGCCGGCCGACGCTTCGGCGGCGACGCCCGGTCCGCTCGGGGCTTCCGCCCAGGTGAGCGCCGCCCAGGCTCCGGACGCCAGAACGGCCGCCAGACAGGCACCGACAATGGCCGGCCGCGGCACGACCCGGGGCGAAGACCGCGCACCACCGGGCAGGGCGCCAGCGGGTGCGACCCCGCCGGAGCGCTGGGCCCTCCCCCGCCCGCCCGTCGCAAGCGTCCAGGAGCGCACCGCGCGAACCCTGGACCGGGAGCCGGCCGTCCACCGCCGCAGCAGCGGCACCAGCGGCCTCAGCGGCCTCAGCGGCCTCCTCCGGCCTGCCAGAGCCGAACCGTCGGGATGCGCTCCCTGGCCGGTCCCGGCGGCCGTGCTGTTGGCTGCTTGGCTGGAGGGCCGCGCGCCCGGCAGCATCCACGTCTGCCGTGAACGGAGCTCCCTGGTGCCGTTCGCTATCGCCGGGCGGGGCGGGAATCCGGGCTGGCTGCCGTCCGGGGACACGGCCGGTTCGTCAGGTTCGGTATCCCGGACGCCGGGCATGGCGCCGCGCACCGCCGTCGCGGGTGCCCACTCGAACAGGTCGGCTTCCAGCCTGGTCAGGTCTCTCGGCAGGGGCCGCGCCGTTGCCGTCGATTCGAACGCGGTCAGTATCGGCCCAGCCGAGCCGGACTCCGGGGATCGCGGATCCACGCGGTCGAGCACCGCCCTGGCGAAGCCGGCCAGCCGAACCAGGTCGTCCCGCCGCCGCGCCACCCCAGCTCCCCCAGCTGGCAGATCGCCCAGAGCGCCCAGGCCCAGGAGCACCGGGCGCCCGCAATCGTCGAACCATACGCAGGCCGGTCCCACCATGGCATGGCTGAACCCGGCATCATGGAGCGCCTGCAGCGTCGCGGTGATGGTGGCCAGAATCGTGACCGCCTCGCCGGCGCCGATCCGGCCCCGGTCGTCGAGCAACCGCTGCAGCGACGAGCCGGCCAGCCGATCCAGCACTAGGCAGAGCCGGCCGTCCGGTGCGGTGGCCACGTCCCGCAGGTTGGCCAGCATCGCCGGCGGCACGCCGAGCATGGCTCGCACCTGACGGTCCAGCGCCGGCCGGTCTGCATCGACCCGGAAGATTTTCAGCGCCGCCGACCGCGCCTCGCTTTGCTCACCGACGGCCAGGCCGAGGTGAACGGTTGAGCGGCTTCCGGTTCCGATCCGCCGCACCAGCCGGAATCCGGCCAGGGTCTGGCTCTGCTCCACCGCGGGCGTGTTCTCCATCGCCCCACCGTGCCGCGCCGCCCCGCCGCGTGGAGCAGCTCGGCGCGGCACTGGCAGAAAGTCGGACCCGGCTCCCGCTGGGGAGGAGTGCCCCTAGACTTGCCGAATGCTCGACTTTGTCGTCGCGGGGCTAAGCGCCAACTCCGTGCCGTATTTCGAGGGCCTTGAGCTCCAGCGCGCCGTCCATGGCACGGTGGTGTCCGGTTTACGACCGAACACCGTCCTGCTCCTCGAACATCCCGCCGTCTACACGGCCGGCAAACGCACCAGACCAGAGGACCGCCCCACCGACGGAACCCCGGTCGTCGACGTTGACCGCGGCGGCCGGATCACCTGGCACGGCCCAGGCCAGCTGATCGGCTATCCGATCATTCGCCTGGCCGAACCGATCGATGTGGTCGGCTACGTTCGCCAGCTGGAGGGCATCCTCATCGACGCCCTGGCCGACTTCGGCATCGTCGGCACGCAGGTGCCGGGGCGCAGCGGGGTGTGGGTCGGGCCGGACGGGGCAGAGGAAAAGATCGCTGCCATCGGCATCCGGGTCGCCGACGGTGTGACCATGCACGGCTTCGCGCTCAACTGCAACAACTCCCTCGAGCCGTACGACCGGATAGTGGCTTGCGGCATCGTCGATGCCGGTGTGACCACCATGTCGCTGGTGCTCGGCCGAAACGTCTCCACCGCGAACGTCGTCGACTCCATCACCACCCACTTCCGCGCCCGGCTGGCGGTGCCCGCGTGAACGCCGCACCGGATGGCCGGAGGATGTTGCGGCTGGAGATCCGCAACGCCGAGACGCCCATCGAACGCAAACCGGCCTGGATCAAGACCCGCGCGAAAATGGGGCCGGAGTACCGCCACCTGCACGACCTGGTGAAGAGCGAAAATCTGCACACTGTCTGCCAGGAGGCCGCGTGCCCGAACATCTACGAGTGCTGGGAGGACCGCGAGGCCACCTTCCTGATCGGCGGGTCCCAGTGCACCCGCCGCTGCGACTTCTGTCAGATCGATACGGGCAAACCCGCCGCCTACGACACCGACGAACCACGACGGGTGGCCGAATCCGTGGTGGCCATGAACCTTCGCTACGCCACAGTGACCGGCGTGGCCAGGGACGACCTGCCCGACGAAGGGTCCTGGCTCTACGCCGAGACGATCCGGCAGATCCACACGCAGAGCCCCGGCACCGGTGTCGAGATCCTGGTCCCGGATTTCACCGGCAATCCGGATCACCTGGCCGAGGTATTCTCGGCCCGCCCGGAGGTTTTCGCCCACAACGTCGAGACGGTTCCGCGGATCTTCAAGCGCATCCGCCCCGCCTTCCGCTATGACAGGTCACTGGACGTGCTCAGCCAGGGACGAGCGGCCGGTCTGATCACCAAGTCGAATCTGATCCTCGGCATGGGCGAGGAGCGCACCGAGGTGACCCAGGCGCTTCAGGATTTGCACGACGCCGGTACCGACATCATCACCATCACCCAGTACCTGCGCCCGAGCCCTCGCCACCTTCCCGTGGCCAGGTGGGTGCGGCCTGAAGAGTTCGTCGAGCTCAAGGCCGAAGCAGAGCAGATCGGCTTCATCGGCGTGCTCGCCGGGCCCCTGGTGCGCTCGTCCTACCGGGCGGGCCGGCTCTGGGCGCAGTCGATGACGGCCACGGGGCGCGCGGTTCCCGCGCACCTGCAACACCTCGCCGACGCGACCTCGGGGTTCACCCAGGCCGTTTGACCCTAAATCCGTCACGCGGATATCGACCGACTGGGTAGTCTTAGACCCATGGCACGAAGCAAGGACAAGAGTCCCCGCACCCCCAAAGAACCTGGCCGCTTGAAGCAAATGTGGCAGGTCTTCCAGATGACCCGGCGCTACGACTCGAACATCGTTCTGTTCATGATCCTGGGCTTCCTGATCCCCGTCGTGATCGGGCTGGCCCTCGCGCTCCTGTTGACCCCTGACAACGGGTTCACGATCGCTCTGTGGATCGTGGCCGGGGTGCTCGGTGGTGTTCTGGCGATGCTCATCATTCTGGGCCGACGCGCCGAAAAGGCCGCGTATTCGCAGATCGAGGGCCAGCCCGGAGCCGTTGGCGCGGTTCTGCGCAGCTCCCTCAAGCGTGGCTGGGTGGGCAGCGAAATGCCCGTCGCCGTCAACGGCAAGACACAGGATGCCGTCTATCGTGCCGTGGGGCGCGGCGGTGTGGTTCTCATCAGTGAGGGCCCCCGCACCCGCACCGCCCGCATGCTGGACGAGGAAAAACGTTCGGTGGCCAAGGTCGGCGGCAACGTCGCGGTCACCGTCATCGCCGTCGGTCCGGATTCGGATGCCGTTCCGCTGCACAAGCTGGCCCGCCGTCTGACCAAGATCAAGCCCACCCTGACCAAAGCCGAAGTGCTCGCGGTGAACAACCGTCTCAACTCGATGACCAAGAAGCTGCCGATCCCCAAGGGCGTCGACCCGACGAAGGCCCGGCCTCAGCGCGGGAACTAGTCTGCCGCAACGGGCAGGACACTCACAAGGGCACGGGGGCGACCTCGTGCCCTTTCCGTTTGCCCGGGCGTCAGCGCCGGATGAGCACAGTTCCGGCGATCTTGTCGTGGAAGCCCCGCTGGTCCGAATCCCAGACCAGGGCCGGTATGGCCAGCCCGAGGAGTACAGAGCGCACCACGGGACGCCACAGGGCCGCCTTGCCACCTCTGAGGTCGATCAGGCGCAAGCCGAACAATCGGTGACCGACACTGCCGCCGAAAATCGCTAGGAGCAGCGTCTGGAGCACCACGAACACGCCCAGCACGACGAAACCGTCGTAGTCGAGCAGGGTGTATCCCCAGATCAGGCAGGCCAACCCGAGCGCGATGGCCCAGTCGATGATCAGCGCACCGATTCGTCTGCCCACCCGGCCCACCGAGTGCGGACCGGTCCGCGGGAGGCCGAGGCGCTCCCCCGGCCAGTTGCTGGGCGGAAGCTGCCCAAAAGTGGTGGGTCCAGGAGGCGTCGAGTGCACCCGATCAGTGTACCGAGCACCCCCCTCTGTAACATGGAGGAAACATAAGCGTCATTCTTAAGTAACCCGTCCGTAATAGCCTCGGGGAAGCCGCAGTGTGCGACATTTCTAGTCACCCACGCCTACGTCGTTTGGAGTAAACCCGCATGTTCCGCGATTCGTCCGAAGTGCTCTCGTTCATCAAGGACACCGATGTCAAATTCCTTGACCTCCGTTTTACCGACCTGCCGGGTGTGCAGCAGCACTTCAACATCCCCGCGTCGACCGTTGACGAGGACTTCTTCACCGTCGGCCAGATGTTCGACGGCTCGTCGATCCGCGGTTTCGCGTCGATCCACGAATCCGACATGCAGCTCATCCCCGACGTGACCAGCGCATACATCGACGCGTTCCGCACCGAGCGCACCCTGATCATGCTCTTCGACATTTACAACCCCCGCAACGGTGAGATCTACGCCAAGGACCCGCGTCAGGTTGCCAAGAAGGCCGAGAAGTACCTCGCCTCCACCGGCATCGGCGACACCGCGTTCTTCGGCTCCGAAGCCGAGTTCTACATCTTCGACGACGTGCGCTACGAGGTCAACCAGCACACCAGCTTCTACTCGGTCGACTCCGGTGAGGGCGCCTGGAACTCCGGCCGCAAGGAAGAGGGCGGCAACCTCGCCAACAAGACCCCGTTCAAGGGCGGCTACTTCCCGGTCAGCCCGGTCGACCAGCACGCCGACATGCGCGACGACATCTGCCTCAAGCTCATCGACGCCGGCCTCATCCTCGAACGCAGCCACCACGAGGTGGGCACGGGCGGCCAGGGCGAGATCAACTACAAGTTCGACACCATGGTGCACGCAGCAGACGACCTGCTCAAGTTCAAGTACATCGTCAAGAACACCGCACACGAGTGGGGCAAGACGGCAACGTTCATGCCCAAGCCGCTCTTCGGCGACAACGGTTCCGGCATGCACACCCACCAGTCCCTCTGGGCAGACGGCAAGCCGCTGTTCTACGACGAGGCCGGTTACGGCGGACTGTCCGACGTGGCGCGCTGGTACATCGGTGGCCTGCTCAAGCACGCTCCGGCGGTTCTCGCGTTCACCAACCCGACGGTCAACTCCTATCACCGCCTGGTGCCTGGCTTCGAAGCACCGGTCAACCTGGTGTACTCGGCCGGTAACCGCTCCGCGTCCATCCGCATCCCGATCACGGGCACCAACCCCAAGGCCAAGCGCCTCGAGTTCCGTGCGCCCGACGCCTCCGGCAACCCGTACCTGGCCTTCGCCGCCCAGCTGATGGCCGGCCTCGACGGAATCAAGAACCGCATCGAGCCGCACGAGCCCGTCGACAAGGACCTCTACGAACTGCCGCCCGAGGAGGCCAAGAACATCCCCCAGGTTCCCGCCTCGCTCGAGGAGGCCCTGCAGGCGCTGGAAGCCGACCACGACTTCCTGCTCGCCGGCAACGTCTTCACGCCGGAGCTCATCGAGACCTGGATCGACTACAAGCGCGAGAAGGAGATCAAGCCCCTCGCGCAGCGCCCGCACCCGTTCGAATTCGAGCTGTACTACGGCGTCTGATCTGACCAGCTGAACGACAGCGGGGCCGCAACCATCTGGTTGCGGCCCCGCTGTCGTTCAGGTCGCCGGTCGGCCGGTCAACCAGCTCAACCGGAGAAGGGGCCTGGCCGCTCCACCGGTCCGTAGAAGCGACGCTCGAAGACCGCCCTGGCGCGTCTGGTGACAGCCAGATAGTCCTCCTCGAGCTGGTTGGCGGAGCCCGGCGGGTACTCCATCATGCGGGCCACCCCGTCCAGCAGCACGCGATCGCTGGGCAGAACGTCGGCGGTCTTATTGGTCCAGAGCGTGATTGCGGAACGGCACCTGGACGCGAACAGCCAGGCGGCACGCAGCGTTGCGGCCTCGGCAGCGGTGACGAATCCGTGCCTGGTGGCCTCATCGAGCGCGACCAGAGTGGAGGTCGTGCGCAGCGACGGCAGCGCCGCCGCGTGCTGCAGCTGCACAAGCTGCACGAACCACTCCACATCGCTCAGCGACCCGCGGCCCAGCTTGAGGTGCCGGTTCGGATCCGCTCCCTGCGGCAGACGCTCGTTCTCGACCCGCGCCTTGATGCGTTTGATCTCGCGCACGTCCTGGTCGCTGATCTGATCCGGATAGCGCACGGTGTCCATCACGGCGTGGAAGCTCTCCCGCAGCGCGGGTTCCCCCGCGACGCCGCGGGCTCGCAGCAGCGCCTGGGCCTCCCAGGTCAGCGACCACCGACGGTAGTAGGCCTGATACGAGTCGATGGACCGCACCACCGCACCGTTCTTGCCTTCCGGGCGCAGGCCGATGTCCAGGTCGAACGGCAGCCGGTTGTCCTCGGTGAGCCGGTTCAGCTCCCGCACGATGAACGTCGCCCTGTCGTGCGCCGCGCCGCCCTCCAGGCCGGCCGGCCTGAAGACGTACATGACGTCGGCGTCGGAGCCGAACCCGAGCTCCGCTCCCCCGAACCTGCCCATGGCGATCACGGCGAACTCGATGCCGTCCGGGGCGAGGGGTCCGTCGTCACCGGTGAGACCGGTTCCGCGGATGGCTCCGAGAACACCCTGGATGATGACAGTGGACACGTCGGTGAGGCCGGCGGCGAGCTCATCGATATCGATGCGGCCGAGGATGGCCGACAACGCCAGGCGGAGCATCTCCCGGCGCCGGCTGGTGCGGAGCACCGATGCGGCGGCATCCGGACTGCCGTGCCTGGCCAGCACGGCACGGGCCTCGTCCTGCAACACGCGCAACGGACGGGGACGCAGGTCGTCGTCGTGTTCCAACCAGGCAACGGCCTCCGGGATGGTCTCGAGGAGCTCGCCGACGTACCGCGATGCGGACAACACCCGGGTGAGCCGTTCGGCGGCGCCCGACGAGTCGCGAAGCATCCGCAGGAACCAGTAGGTGGAGCCGAGGCTGTCGCTCAACCGGCGGAAGGCCAGCAACCCGTAGTCAGGGTCGGCGCCGTCGGACAGCCACTGCAGCAGCACGGGCAACAGGTGTTGCTGGATTGTCGCCCGCCTGGACACGCCGCCGGTGAGGGCGGCGATATGGGCCAGGGCGCCCTTGGTGTTGCGGAAACCGATCGCCGCGAGCCGGGCCTCGGCTTGCGCACTGGTGAGATTCAGGCCCTCGGCGGGCAGCGCTGCAACAGCGGAGAGCAGCGGCCGGTAGAACAACCGCTCGTGCAGGCCGCGCACCCGGTGCTTGGTGGCCTCCCACCGGGTCGTGAGCGCGGCCGCGCTGGTCGCGAGTCCCGTGGCACGTGCCAGGACCCGCAGGCCCGCCTCGTCGCGGGGAAGCAGATGGGTGCGCCGCAACCTGTCCAGTTGCAGCCTGTGCTCCATCAGCCGCAGCATGCGGTAGTCCTGGGCGAACTCGGCGGCTTCGGCACGACCGACGTAGCCGGCGTCGGCCAGGGCGGCCAGCGCCGGCAACGTTCCGGGCTGGCGCACATCGGGATCGGTCTGACCGTGCACGAGCTGGAGCAGCTGAACCGTGAACTCGATGTCACGGAGGCCGCCGGGGCCGAGCTTGAGCTGCACGGCCACCTCGTCGGCGGGGATGTTGCTCGTCACGCGTTCCCGCATGCGCTGCACGGACTCGACGAAGTTCTCCCGGCTGGCGCTCGTCCACACCTTGGGCGCGACGGCGTCCACGTAACGAGACCCCAACTCCAGGTCGCCCGCCAACGGCCGCGCCTTCAGGAGCGCCTGGAACTCCCAGCTCTTGGCCCAGCGGTCGTAGTACGCGATGTGGGATTCGAGGGAGCGCACGAGAGCACCCGACTTGCCCTCAGGCCTGAGGTTGGGGTCCACCTCCCACAGCTCCGGTTCCAGACTTGGCTGGTTGAGCCCCCGCATCATCAGGACCGCGAGCCTGGTGGCGATGTCCACGGCCCTGCCTGCGCTCAGATCGCCATAGCCCTCTGCGACGAAGATGACATCGACATCGCTGACATAGTTCAGCTCCCCCGCCCCCGCCTTGCCCATGCCTATCACGGCGAGTTTGGTCGCCCGCACCTCGTCCACGGGAAAGACACCGTGCGCGGCCACGGCGCCGCTGCACATGCCCCTGGCCACGGCGAGAGACGCTTCGAGCGCCGCGGCGGCCAGGTGCGCCAGAGTGCGCGCGATCCGGTCGAGCCCGGCAACCGGGTCGCCCTGCTCCAGGTCGAAGGCCGCGAGTTCGGCGAGGCGGCGGCGATACCGCACTCGGAGCGCGACCCATCCTTCGTCTCCGACCAGGGCGGCGAAACCGTCGGTCGCCTGCACGGCCTCGAGCAGGTCGGTCGTCAGCTCGTCCAGACCGGCCAGGGTGCCGGTCTTCTCGTGGAGCACGACGAGCTCGGCCGGGTGCCGGAGGAAGAAATCGGTCAGTCCGGTCGATGCGCCGGTCACCAGCACCAGGCGTTGCAGGGCGCCGGGATGCCGCCGGAGCACGGCGAAGTCGGCGGGAGCCTGTCGCACGAGCGACAACACGGCGAACAGCGCCGCGTCGGGATTCGCCGCCCGTGACAGAAGCGGGAACAGATCGGACGGATCCGGTCCGCCGAGCTCACCGACCTCGTCGAGACGGGCGCGGGCCTCGCCGAGATCGGCGAAGCCCACCCGAGCGAGGTCCGTCAGGGTCAACTGTTCTCTCGCCATGTCTTGTGCCTGTCGTGGTTGTTGATCCCCTAGAGCATCTCGAGGTTCTTATTGAGTTCGAACGGGGTGACCTGCGAACGGTACTCGCGCCATTCCTGGCGCTTGTTCAGCAGCACGTAGTTGAAGACGTGCTCCCCCAGAGTCTCTGCAACCAGTTCGGACTCCTCCATGTACTGGATGGCGTGATCGAGGCTGGCGGGCAGCTGGTGGTAGCCCAGCGCGCGACGCTCGGTGTCGCTGAGCCCCCACACGTTGTCCTCGGCCTCCGGCGGAAGCTCGTAGCCCTCCTCGATGCCCTTGAGCCCGGCGGCGAGCATCAACGAGTACGCGAGGTACGGGTTGGCCGCTGAGTCGATCGCCCGGTACTCGATGCGCGAGCTCTGACCCTTGTTGGGCTTGTAGAGCGGAACGCGGATCAGCGCCGACCGGTTGTTGTGACCCCAGCACACGAAGCTCGGTGCTTCGTCGCCGCCCCACAGCCGCTTGTACGAGTTCACGAACTGGTTGGTGACGGCCGTGATCTCCGGTGCGTGTCGCAGCAGGCCCGCGATGAACTGGCGCCCCGTCGTGGACAGCTGGTACTGCGCCCCGGCCTCGTAGAAGGCGTTGGTGTCTCCCTCGAACAGGGAGAGGTGGGTGTGCATCCCGGAGCCGGGCTGGTCGGACAGCGGCTTGGGCATGAAGGTCGCATAGACGCCCTGCTCGATCGCCACCTCCTTGATGACGGTGCGGAACGTCATGATGTTGTCAGCGGTGGTGAGGGCGTCCGCGTAGCGCAGGTCGATCTCGTTCTGGCCGGGACCGGCCTCGTGGTGGCTGAACTCCACCGAAATGCCCAGATCCTCCAGCATCCGCACCGACCGACGTCGGAAGTCGTGCGCGGTGCCGCCGGGGACGTTGTCGAAATAGCCGGCGGAATCGACCGGGACGGGCCCGTTCTTACCGAACTTCGACGACTTCAGCAGGTAGAACTCGATCTCCGGGTGCGTGTAGAAGGTGAAGCCGCGTTCGGCGGCCTTCGCCAGGGTGCGCTTGAGCACGTTGCGGGGATCGGCGACAGCGGGCTGGCCGTCCGGGGTGGTGATGTCGCAGAACATGCGGGCGGTCGGGTCGACCTCGCCCCGCCACGGCAGGATCTGGAACGTGGTGGGGTCCGGGTGGGCCAGCACATCGGCCTCGAACGAACGGGTCAGGCCCTCGATCGCGGATCCGTCAAAGCCCAGCCCCTCGGCGAAGGCACCCTCCACCTCGGCCGGCGCGATGGCGACCGACTTGAGGGTGCCGACCACATCGGTGAACCATAGTCGAATGAACTTGATGCCCCGTTCCTCGATGGTCCGAAGAACGAAGTCGCGCTGCTTGTCCATCCACGCCCTTTCTTGTTGCTCCTAGGCTACCGGCTGGCGACGGTGCGCGGGCGAAAACCGGCTGATCGAGGGGCCAATGGCCCGGGACGGAGCGCTGAGTACACTGAGCACATGCCAGAGTCCACGCCCGATGCGGCCAATGCCGTCGAGGTACAGAATCCCTATGTCAGCGTCACCGCCGGTCCCAAGCGCGTGCGCACCAGGCATTTCCAGAACGCGAAGCAGCAGGGGATCCCGATTACGGGGCTGACCAGCTACGACATGATGACCGCTCAGATCTTCGACCAGGCCGGAATCGACTTCCTCCTCGTCGGGGACTCCGCCGGCAACAACGTCTTCGGCTACGAGACCACCCTGCCCGTCACCGTCGACGAGCTCATCCCGCTGACGCGGGCCGTCGCACGCGCCGTGACCAGGGCCCTTGTCGTGGCCGACATGCCGTTCGGCAGCTATGAAACCGGCGCGTCCGAGGCCCTGCACACAGCGGTGCGGTTCATGAAGGAAGCGCAGGCGCACGCCGTGAAGCTCGAGGGCGGAGTGCGCAGCCGCAAGCAGATCTCCAGAATCGTCTCCGCGGGCATCCCGGTAATGGCCCACATCGGATTCACCCCGCAGAGCGAGCACGGCCTGGGCGGGCACATCATTCAGGGACGCGGCGCCGGCGCCGAGCAGCTGATCAAGGATGCCCTCGCCGTTCAGGATGCGGGCGCGTTCGCTGTGGTCCTGGAAATGGTGCCGTCAGCCGTCGCCGCTCAGGTCACCGAGCGCCTGGAAATCCCCACGATCGGTGTCGGCGCCGGACCCGACGTGGATGGCCAGCTCATGGTCTGGACCGACTTCGCCGGAATGACCGAGGGCAGGGTGCCTCGCTTCGTTCGGCAGTACGCGAACATGCGCTCGGCCCTCACCGAGGCCGTACACGCCTTCAGGCAGGACGTCGACTCCGGCGCCTACCCCGGTCCGGAGCACAGCTACGAGTAGCCGGCGCCTGGCCGCCTAGCGGTCCTCAGCGGCGTCGTCCTCGGCCCACTTGGCGCTGTTGGCGCGCAGCTTGTCGAGCGCGTGGGTCGCCTCCTCGAACGTTGAGAACGGCCCTACCCGGTCGACGGAGGGCGACAAGAGGCCCTTCTCGACCGCGCCGGTGCGCATGTTGTACCAGAACTGGAGATCAGCATCTTCGGCCATAAGGTTGATCCTATGCCTAAGGATTCCATCGGTCACCTCATTCCGGGAGCCGTGTCCAGCCACCGCTCCGTTCCCGCCCACATCACCAGGCCCGAGTACGTCGGTCACACCGCGCCGGCCCGGTTCACCGGGTCGGACGTCTACTCCCCCGAACGCATCGCGTTGATCCGGGAGTCCGGCCGCATCGCCGCTGAAGCGATCCAGGCGGTCGGGCGGGCCGTGCAACCGGGCGTGACCACCGAAGAGCTCGACAGGGTCGGCCACGAGTTCCTGATCAGGAACGATGCCTACCCCTCCACGCTCGGCTACCGCGGCTACCCGAAGTCGCTGTGTTCCTCGGTCAACGAGGTCATCTGCCACGGGATTCCCGACGACACGGTGCTCGAGAACGGTGACATCGTCAACATCGACATCACCGCATACAAGAACGGCGTGCACGGCGATTCCAACGTCACCTTCATCGTCGGTGAGGCCACCGAGGAGGTCACCCTGCTCGTCGACCGCACCAGGGAGGCTCTGGCCCGCGGCATCAAGGCCGTCGCACCCGGCCGGCAGGTCAACGTGATCGGCCGCACCATCGAGTCCTACGCCAAACGGTTCGGCTACGGAGTCGTCCGCGACTTCACAGGCCACGGTGTGGGCGACGCGTTCCACTCGGGCCTGATCATCCCTCACTACGACTCGGCACCGCAGTACGACACCGTCATGGAAGTGGGCATGGTCTTCACCATCGAGCCGATGCTGACCCTGGGCACCAGCGACTGGGACATGTGGGCAGACGACTGGACGGTGCTCACCCGTGACCGCAGCATCACCGCGCAATTCGAGCACACCCTGGTGGTCACCGAACGCGGCGCCGAAATCCTGACCGTACCGTAGCCGGTAGATTGACACCATGAGTTCAACCACTGCCATCGGCATCGATATCGGCGGAACCGGCATCAAGGGAGCCGTGGTCGACCTATCCACCGGCGCCCTGCTCTCCGACCGCATCAAGCTGCCCACCCCCAAGGGCGGCCGCCCCCAGGACATCATCGAGACGACCCGCCAACTCCTGGCGACGGTCTCGGCGGGGACCGGCGATCTACCGATCGGCGTGTGTTTCCCCGCTGTCGTCAAGCACGGTCACACGATGTCGGCAGCGAACGTCTCCGACAAGTGGATCGGTCTCGCCGCAGAGAAGCTCTTCGAAAAGGGCCTCGGCGTTCCCATCCATTTCGTGAACGACGCTGACGCTGCCGGCTACGCTGAGTCGATGTTCGGCGCGGCGAAGGGTGTCGACGGCGTCGTGCTGCTCACCACCCTGGGCACCGGCATCGGCACCGCGCTGATCAACGACGGCGCACTCGTGCCGAACACCGAGTTCGGTCACCTGGAGATCGACGGCGTCGACTATGAGACCCGCGCGGCATTCTCAGCCAAGGAACGCGACAACCTCAGCTGGGAGAAGTGGGCATCGCGCCTGCAGAAGTACTACTCCAAGCTCGAGGCCTTGTTCACGCCCGACCTGTTCATCGTCGGCGGCGGCGTGTCGAAGCACCACGAGAACTTCCTCCCGCTGTTGCATCTGAACACCCGGATCATCCCGGCCGTGCACCGCAACAACGCCGGCATCCTCGGTGCCGCCGCGCTGGCCGTCAAGCACGCTCCGGTCGCCGCCTGACCCACCCGCTCCTCGAGCAGCCCCGAAAACAACGCGTTTTCGGGGCTTCGTTCGTGGTCGGTCCTGGGCTCGGTTACGCGGCTGCGCGGGAGGATCCGGCCTGGCGCTGCTGCCTGTCGCGCCACCAGAGGCGCACCCGACGGGCGAGCCGACGGACCGTCTCGGTGAGGCGATGTGCTGCGGGAAACTCGGTTCCGAGAACGGCGACCCCAACGAAGACTATGAGCCAGCCGGGCCCAGGCAGCGGTACCAGGATGAGCCCGATGACCATCACCGTCAGGCCGGCCACGGCGACCAGCACCCGGTACGGCGCACGCAGGCGGGGATGGCGGTGGATCCAGGCATGCGCGCGGCTGAGGATGCGGCGGGTCCGCGGCAGGAAGCGACCGGCGGCGACCGCCGCCGGCTCGTTCACGACCGTTGACCGGGCCTCGGATGTGCTCATGGGCCCAGCGTAGGTTCTCCGGCTGGGAATGCGCCACCCGGCGAGGCACCCGGCGAGAACTCACAGGTTGAGGGAATGGGCCGGCTATTACGCCGGGTTTTGTCCTGGTTCACACCATGGACGGCCATCTATCTCGGGACTACGTTGCCGCAGCCCTCTAGCGGTCTACCCGGAAACTCGGCGAGCCGCCTTGGCGTTTCCTGTTCGACCTTGCTCCGGACGAGGTTTACCTAGCCGGCCAGGTCACCCTGGCCGCTGGTGGTCTCTTACACCACCGTTTCACCCTTACCCCCGGCTTGCGCCGACGGCGGTCTACTTTCTGTGGCACTGTCTCGCGGGTTGCCCCGGGTGGGTGTTACCCACCGTCCTGCTCTGTGGAGCCCGGACGTTCCTCGGCATCGCGGACTCCGAGGAGCCCGGATGACGCGACCGTCTTGCCGACCCATTCCGTCGTCGAGCCTACAGCGCCCCGGCCGCCACGGGCTACCAGCAGCGCCGCCGCATCAGATTCCGGACTCCTCCGTGCGCACCAGGATGGCACCGCAGTCGGGGCAGAAGACGACGTCGTCCGCGGGGGCGGCCCTGACGTCTTCGAGGTCGTTGCCGGTGAGGGTCATGGTGCATCCGCTGCAGGTGCGGGCGCGCAACAACGCTGCCGCATTGCCGCGACCGGCAACCCGTCGTTTCTCGTAGAGGTCCGCCAGGTCGGCGCCGATGGCCGAGACGATCGCCACCCGGTCCCTGGCCAGCTCGCCGAGCTGGCGATTCAGGTCCACGAGCAGCACGTCACGGTCCGCTTCGATGCCGGCCACCCGGCTGGAAACCGCGGCGCGTTCGGCCTCGGTCTCGGCGACGGCGGCTTCCTTCTCCTCGAGCCGTTCCATCACCGCCAGTTCGATCTCCTCGAGCGCCGCCAACCGGGACCCCAGCGCGGTCAGTTCGGTCTCGAGGGCATGCACGTCCTTGATGGACGAGGTGTGCTGCGCGCGGTCGGTGTCGCGCGCGATGCGCTTTTCGACCACCTCGACGTCGGACTCGATGCGGCGCAACTCGATCTGGGCGTCCTCGACCTCGCCGGTGCGGCCGGTCAGGACGGTCTTCGACGCGTCGAGGCCACGCGCCAGGGCGACGAGTTCGGCGTGCTGCGGCAACGCCTTCGCCTGGTGCTCGACCTGCTGCAGTTTGATGTCGAGGGCCTGGAGCCGCAGGAGCTCCTTCTGCTCAGTGGGAGATGCCTTCACAATGTCCTGACCTTCATGATTATGGAGCTGAAATGTACGGGGGTGGGCACGAGCTCACTGGGTGACGGTGAAATCCCACGGGTCGGTCCGCAGATCGCTGACCTCGACGCGAATGCCGGGCAGTCTGTGCCGAAGCGCTGTGGCCGCGACGTCCAGCCAGAGCCATTCGCTGGCCCAGTGTGACACGTCGATGAGGGCAGGACCAACCCCGGCCAGCGTCGACTGTTCCCGTGACTCCGACACCGGGTGGTGGCGCAGGTCGGAGGTGATGAAGACATCTGCGGAGAGAACTGCGGGTTCTCGCAGGAGCGAGTCACCGGCTCCTCCGCACAGGGCGACGGTCTCGATGAGGTCGGTGAAACCTCCGGCGACCCGCACACCTGACGCCGTCGGCGGAATCAGCGCCGCAAGGCGCCTGGCGAGCTGACCGAGAGTCGTCGGCTCGGGGAGCCGGCCGACCCGGCCGATGCCTGTGCCCGGTGCGTTGCCGACGGTGATCGGACGCGCGTCGTGGAGGCCCAGACGTTGGGCGAACACATCGGACACGCCGTCTTCGACGACGTCGGCGTTGGTGTGGGCGCAGAGCAGGGCGCAGTTCGCACGGATCAGACGCGCCAGCAAGGCGCCCTTGTAACGATCCTCGGCCACGCTGGTGACACCGCGCAGGAGGAGTGGATGGTGCGCCAAGAGCAGGTCGGCGCCTGAGTCGATCGACTCAGAGACAGTCTCGGTGACAACATCGACGGCCAACAGAATGGACTCCACCGGCCTGGCGGGGTCACCGCTGATCAGACCCGGCGCATCCCATTCCTCGGCCCCCGCGAGCGGCCAAAGGTCATGGGAGACCCGGGCGACTTCAGCGAGCGAGAATGACACCCCATCAGCCTACTAGCCGCATGGCGCACCGAGGGCCGGCGGGCCACCTCACCACCCGAGGGTGCCGGCCGCGCCCTTGAACGGGCCAACGATCCGGTCGGTGATCCAGCCCCCGTAGAAGTCGCCGGGTTGAGCGCGCACGAGCTCACCGTCGACGGTGCACTGGTCCAACCTGCCGGGGTAGACGGCGACCCGGCCGGCCAGGGACTCGAAACCGTCCTCAGGGCGGGGGTAGCACCACGCCACCGCGTCCGCCCGGCGGTCGCCGACGACGATGCTGAGGTAGGACGCCAGACCCTTGTATTCGCAGACGCTGTGTCCGTTGACCGGCGCGAGCACACCAGCGGCGAACGCGGCCCTGGGCAGGTAGTACGTGGGTGGGTGGCTGGTTTCCAGCACGCGGACGCTGTCCCTGGTGTCGGCGATCACGACGCCGTTGAACCGCAGCACGACGTGCTCCAGGCTCGGTTCCACCCGCGGCGGACGCGGGTAGTCCCACACCGACTCCTGACCGGGGGCCGGCATCACCCTGTGCAGCCGCGAGAGCACCATCGGACGCCTACCGGGGCCGCAATCCGGCACCGTAGACGGCGGCCTGGGTGCGTCTGGCCATGCCGAGCTTGGCGAGCAGACCCGACACATAGTTCTTCACGGTCTTCTCGGCCAGATCCAGCTGGTCGCCGATCTGCCGGTTCGTGAGCCCCTCCGCGATCAGCTCGAGCACCTGACGTTCCCTGGTGGTGAGGTTGGACGCGGGCGAGTCGGCGGCGGTACCGGTGAGTTCGGTGACGACCTTGCGCGTGACCGCCTTCTGCACCAGGGACTCCCCCCGCGCGACGCGCCGGATGGACTCCACCAGGTGCTGCCCGCGGATGTCCTTGAGGACGTAACCGGATGCGCCGGCGAGCACAGCGGAATAGCTGGCTTCGTCATCGTCGTAGGCGGTGAGCATGAGGCACTGGACCACCGGGTTGGCCGAACGGATGGTACGGCACACGTCGATGCCACTGCCGTCTGGCAGCCGCACGTCGAGCACGGCCACGTCGGGCACCGTCGCCGCGACCCTGGCGACGGCCTGCCGGGCAGTGGATGCTTCACCGACGACCTCGAGGTCGGGTTCGGCGTTGATCATGTCCGCGATTCCGCGGCGCACGACTTCGTGGTCATCCACGAGGAAGACTCGGATCATCACGATTCCTTTCGTACAGGTTCAGGTTCGATGAGGGCGGTCCAACGCAATCGGCTGCCGCCTCTGGCACGGTTCTCCAGCACGACGTCGCCGCCCCACTGCTCGGCCCTGGCCGCCAGGTTGGCCAGGCCGCTGCGCCGGTCGGACTCCACGACTCCGATGCCGTTGTCGACGACCTCGATCACGACGAGGTCATCCGCCACACTGAGGTTCACCACGGTTTCGGTCGCCTCCGCGTGGCGGACCACGTTCATCAGCCCCTCCCGAATCACCGCGGCGATGTCGTCGGACATCTCCGGCGGGGTCAACAGGTCGATCGGGCCGGTGAACACGAGGCGCGGTGTCTGCTCGAACAGTGACGCCAGCTCGCTGAGCATGTCGATGATCCGGTGACGGATCGAGCCGCGGTCCCGGCTGGTCTGAGCGGTGAGGGCGAAGATGGCTGTGCGAATCTCGACGATCGCGACATCGAGGGCGACAACCTCCTCGATGATGCGTTCGCGGACTTCGGGGTCGTCCACCGAGCCGCTGATGGCCTGCAAACCGATCCCCGCCGCGAAGACCCGTTGGATGACGTTGTCGTGCAGGTCACGGGCGATCCGGCTGCGATCTTCCAGCAGGGCGAGCTTCTGTCCGGCGGACCGCCCGCGGGCGAGCTCCAGGGCAACGCTGGCCTGACCGGCGAAGTCCGCCGCCATCTCCAGGTCCGAGGTCGTGAAGCGCGGCCGGCCGGTGGAACGGGAGACGGTCATGACACCGTGGGTGCGCCCGGAGGCCAGCAACGGAATCACCATGGTGGGTCCCAGCACCAGCTGGGCGTCCGGCTGATCCAGGCTGGCGCCGCCGTCTGCGGTGAGGATGGGCTGACCGCTATCGAAGGCGCGCCCGACCGTGGTTCCGGCCGCCGGGATGACGAGCCCCTTCACCTGCTTGGCGAGTTTTCCCCTGGCCGTGTCCACGATGAGGGTTCCCTCGCCGGCGGCGAGGACCACACAAACGAGATCGGCGTCTGCGAGCGACGCGAATCTGTCGGCGAGGAGTTCCAGGGACGCATCCGCCCGGTCAGAGAGCAGGGCGGCGCTGATCTCCGCCGAGGCGGCCGACCAGCGTTGCCTGCGGCGGGTCTCGTCGAACAGCCGGGCATTGTCGATGGCGATGCCGGCCGTTGCGGCCAGCGCCGTCAACAATTCCTCGTCTTCCTCGCTGAACGCGCCGGAAATCTGGTTAGAGAGGTAGAGGTTTCCGTACACCTCGCCGCGCACCCGCACGGGCACACCCAAGAAGCTGTCCATCGGCGGATGGTGCGCCGGGAAACCGGAGGATCTGGCATCCTCGCCCAGGTGGGTCAGGCGGATGGCGTGCGGATCGTCGATCAGCGCGCCGAGCAGCCCGTGCCCGGCAGGAAGGTGACCGATCTCGGCGGCCAGTTCGTCGGGGATGCCGACGTGGATGAACTGCTCCAGATTGCCGTTGGGGGCGATGACCCCCAGGGCCCCGTAACGTGCTCCGACGAGGTCGACGGCCACGTCCACGATGCGGCGGAGCACGGCTGCGAGGTCGAGTTCCTCGACGACGGCCTGGCTGGCCTGCAACAGACTGCGCAGGCGGCCCTGGGTGGCGAGCACCTTCTGGGCATTCAGGACGAGTTCGGACAGCGCCTGATCGAGCGCGGACCGCGGGCCGTCGGGAAAGGAAAGCCTGGTCTCAGGAACGGTCACAGAATGCGTCCCCTTTCGGTCGGAGCTAGAGCAAAGTGTACCTGACTGGGACCTTCGGCCCTTTCGCAGTTTAGGGGACCGGCGCATTCTGGAGGCGTGGCATCTCCCGAAGCACCCCGGGAAGAACTGGAGATCAACTCATGGTTGAGAGAGTGATCGTAGCCGTTGACGGGGGTCCCGCAAGCCGGGCTGCCCTCAATTGGGCCCTGGTCAGGGCCGAGAATGTGCCACTCCAACTGGAGTTGACCACCGTCGTCGAACTGGGCTGGTCACCGGTCGGCGGACCCGAAGAAGACTTCCAGCCCGTCTACGAGCGCGCCCTGGCCGAAGCCAGCCGATTCGTCTCCCAGAACTTCCCCGCGGTCAAGACGACCAGCGTCGTCCGCCGCGGAGTTCCCGTCGACGAGCTGGTCCGCGCGTCGGCCGACGCCGACCTGATCGTCATCGGCACGAACAAGACCAGCGCGCTGGCCGGCGCCGTGCACGGAACGCTTCCGCTCCGACTCGCCGCTCACGCACGGTGCGCCGTGGCGGTCATTCCGTCCGGCTGGGTGGCCGGCGGTGACGGCGTCGTCGTCGGAATCGAAGACGATGGCACGATGGACGCTCCCCTCGACCTCGCGATGGCCGAGGCCGTTGCGCGAGGCGTTCCACTCGAGCTGGTGCACGCGTGGTCGATCCCCGCCACCCTCGGGGTGGACTTCGGTGCTGCCGTGCCGTTCGACGCCCTGATCGAGGCCCACGAGGACATCGTTGCCCGCGCCCGCGAACGCGTCGCCGCCAAGACGCCGGCACTCGCCGCATCCACCACCCTCGTGCAGGGCGCGGCCGCCCCTGCCCTCGTCGAAGCTGCAAAAGACGCAGCGGTGCTCGTCGTCGGAACGCACGGGCGCGGAGCGGTTGCGGGGCTCATCCTCGGCTCGGTGAGTCACGATGTGCTCCTGAACATGCCCTGCCCCGTCATCGTCGTGCCGCGCAGCCGGCGCCCCGCCGACCCCACCAGGTCCGGGGCATCCGAATGAGTGCCACCTATTACATCGGCGTCGACGGTTCGGGCCCGAGCCGGGCCGCGCTGCGCTGGGGCGTCCGCCGGGCGGCCGAGCGCAAGGCCGCCGTGGTGCTTGTCAACACCGTCGACGACGAATGGGGTCTGGTCGGACGGGACGCGGCCGCGGATGCGGAGCGCCAGGCCCGGGACTTGCTGCTTGAGGAGTCCGCCCGGGTTGCCGACCTGCAGACCGGGGTGCCCTTGACCACCCGGATCGTGCACGGCGGCACGGCCTGGGCTCTCGCCAAGCTACCCAGCCCCGAAGACCTTCTGATCGTGGGCACCCACAAGACCGGGTTCCTCCGCGGCCGGGTGCTGGGCTCCCGAAGTGTGCAGATCGCATCGGCAGCACGCTGCTCGGTGGCGATAGTTCCCGACACCACTCTTGACTCGCGCCACGACGTGGTCGTCGGCGTCGATGGCTCCGACGGCTGCCTGTCCGCGGTGCGGATGGGCGCCCAGGAAGCCGATCGCCTCGACCAGGACCTGCTCCTGGTCTACGCTCCCCCTGGCCTGCCGCGGTCCGAGTCGTCACGCACCGAATCCGGTGAGGAGCGCAGCCCCCAGACCGCGCGCCTGATGCAGAATGCCGCCGCCGTCGCCGCGTCCACGGCGTCCCGCATCACGGTGCGGCGTCGGGTCGCGCACCGAGACCCCGCCGAAGCTCTGCTCGATGCCAGTTTCGACGCTGCCCTGTTGATTCTGGGGGTGTCCGCCCGCCACGGCGAGACCACTCTGATCGGTTCGGTCACCCACGACGTCCTGATGAACATCAACGTCCCGGTGCTGATCGCCCGCGGGGTCGCGGCGTCCAGCGATGCGCCGTCGTACGCGTCGACGGCCAGCGTGTGAGGTGAACCGGACCGGCCTCGCCGGACGGTGTCAGTAGTCGAACTCGTCGAACTGCGGTGACCCGAGCGCGGCACCTGTCCACGCCACCGGCGCCGAAACCGACCCCGCCCGTACCTTGTCGTGCAGGGCCTGGGTGGTGGCGGTCTCGGTGAGTTCACTCTCCCCGTCGGCGCTGGTCACACTGACCAATTGACTGGAGGACCCGATCAGGAACTGTGCCCGCCCGTGTACGCCGTCAGCGGCGATCACGGGAATGTCGACGACATCGGTTTCCCGGCGGTTACTCAGCGCTTCGGCGTACAGCATGACCGCATCGGCTAGGTCGGAGCCGGTGACTATCGAGCCGCCTGGATGATAAATACGTTTCATGATGTGCCCCTGCCGCTCACGGATAGTGCCTCGTGGTTCAGCCGGGGTCTGGGGCTATGAAGACATATTACGACCGTGGCCGCTAAAGTGCGAGGTCTCCACTGACGATTTGTGCAGCGACGTCGGCCAGCGGCAGTCCGTTCGCCCGTGCGTGCTGGCGCATCAGCCCGAACGCCTCATCCATGTTCGCTCCCCGGGTGTAAGCCACGACGCCCTTGGCCTGCTCGATGACGACCCGGCTGCTCAGCGCGAACTGCAGCTGCTGCCGGGCGATATCGCTCTCGCGCAACGCCCGCTCCTGGAGGATCCCGATCGTGGCGACATCAGCCAGGGCCTGCACCGTCGGCGCATCATCGGCGGGCAGCCCGCCGGTGCGGTCCCAGAACAGGTTCAGCGAACCAATGGTGGTGGTGCGCAACCGCATCGGCACCGAGAACATGGAGCCGAAGCCCTGCTCGAGGGCTCCGACGCGAAATCGCGGCCATTTCGGACCCGACGCGGCGATGTCGGGCACGGCAACGGCCTGCCCGGTGATCACGCTCTCCACACACGGTCCGCTGCCGCTGCGCAACTGCAGGATCTCGACGAGACGACTGCGTTCGTTGGTCGACGCGACGACTTCGAATTCTTCATCGTCGGTGAGGATGATGCCCGCAGCCGACGCGTCGAAGAGCGGCACGCAGTGCGAGACGAGGGTGTGCAACAGATCGACGAGATCGTAGCCGACCACGAGGGTGTCGGCGAGAGTCACGAAAGCCTCGACGAGTTGGCCTTCGCGTGTCTGTGTTGCCATCACGCCATCATAATGTCTCGGACGGATCGGACCATTCCTCGGCGAAATCGATGCGACGGGCCACGATGTCGGCCGCGACCTCCCGCACCGTGCGACCCCGCGCGAAGGCGTAACCGTTGATGATCAGCAGCGCATCGGCTGCACTCACCCCGAGCTGGGCGAGCACCATGCCGGTGGCCTGGTGCACCTCCCGGCGGGAGAAACCGTCGGAGTGCTGATCCTGCTCGCCGGGGGTACTGGACTGATCGGCGATCGAGCGGCGCAGGACCTGTCGGGCACAGATGCTCGACAGGGCTATCGCGTCGTCCACCTGGACCGTGGTGAGGGTGCCTGCACCCAGCGTGTAGAGGTCGACGGCGCCGATGTTGAGCGAACCCAGCGCCAGCGGGAAGGCAAAGAGCGAGAGAGCCTCGCTCTCCCCCATCGCTTGGGCGAACAGGGGCCACCGCGGGTCGGCGGCGCTGGCGTCAGCCGTGAACACGGGCCGGCGGCTGGTCATGGCGTCCCAGCACGGGCCCTCACCGAGATCGAACTGGAGCTCGTCCAGACGGGCTGCTGTGTCGTCGCTCGCGCAGATGGTCTCCGACCCGAACGGCGCCCCCAGCGTCGACACCGCGGCACCGTGCACCGGAAGCACCCGGAGGAACGGCCGGCAGAGGCTCGTGCGGCGCTCGAACGCCTGGGAGAGGTCTTCGACGGCGGCGCCGAATGCCGGATTCTCAGACATGGGCGCTCGCCTGACTAGCGCGACCCGTGCGCGCTGCTGCCATGGTGACCTCGTAACTGACTGGCTTCGGAGGCCGCCGGGGCGAGTGCCGGGCTCGCGGCGGGCGACCTGTACAGCAGCAGCCTACTCGCGGCCACCGGCGCCGCCGCGGCGTGCCCGCGGGCGTATTAATCTGGTGGGCCCTACCGGGCTCGAACCGATGACATCCACGGTGTAAACGTGGCGCTCTACCAACTGAGCTAAAGGCCCCGATCGGTTGCAACCGAACAGGATGGGAAGAGCTTACCGACTTTTACGACCGGCCGGAAAACTGGGCCGGCTGAAGCTCGTCGAGTGCCGCGCGATACGCCTCCAACGAGCGGGCCTCGCCAGGCGCCGTGATGAAACTCGCGCGGATGATGCCACTGGGGTCGATCAGGAACGTCGCCCGGTTGGCGAAACCCTTGTCGTCGAGGAAGACGCCGTATTCCTTCGCGACGGCTCCGTGCGGCCAGAAGTCCGCCAGCAGGGTGAAGCCGTACCCCTGCTGCTCGCCCCAAGCGCGCAGCGCGTGCCTGGAATCAACGGAAATGCCGATCAACTCCACGCTGTTGTCGGCGAAGAGGGCGAGGTTGTCGCGCAGCTCGCACAATTCGCCGCTGCAAATGCCCGAGAACGCCAACGGGAAAAACACCAGCGCCACGGACTTTTCACCCCGGTACCGGCTGAGCTGGATTCTCTCGCCGTACTGACTGACGAGCTCGAAATCGGGTGCCTGGGTGTCATTCTCCAGCGCCATGGCGGTGTCCTTCCCGGCCATCGGGGGACGATGGCTGAATACGGGGGGCAAGCCTAGCCGTCCCGCAGGCCTTCACCAACACGGCCCCACATGCTGCTCCCACCCTGCCGGAAGATAAGGCGAGGCCGCACCCAGGCGACACCGGCGTAGCCGTGCGCGGTTCCCAGCAAGAATCACTAGGCTGACGTGGTGCCTTTCGGTCGTGACCCGACCTAGCTGTGTCCGGCACGCCTAACCAGGCATGATCCTTCCCCCACACGATCTGCCCTACAGAAAGAGGTCGAGTGTGACTGTCAACGACCAAGACCCGTATTCAATGGACAACTCAGACGCCGATCCGGATGAGACGTCTGAATGGTCGCAATCCCTCGACGCGCTGGTCGCGGCCAACGGCCCCGGCCGTGCCCGCGAGATCATGCTCAGCCTGCTCAAGCGGTCCAAGGAATTGCACCTCAATGTTCCGATGGTGCCAACCACGGACTACATCAACACCATCGCCTCGACCAACGAGCCTGACTTCCCGGGCGATGAAGACATCGAGCGCCGCTATCGCGCGTGGATCCGCTGGAACGCCGCCGTGCTCGTACACCGCGCCCAGCGTCCCGGCATCGCCGTCGGCGGCCACATCTCGACGTACGCCTCGTCTGCCGCTCTCTATGAGACCGGCTTCAACCACTTCTTCCGCGGCCAGGACCACGCGGGCGGCGGCGACCAGATCTTCATCCAGGGCCACGCCTCCCCCGGCACCTACGCCCGCGCCTTCCTCGAGGGCCGGCTCAGCGCCAACCAGCTCGACGGATTCCGCCAGGAGAAGTCCCACGCGCCCGACGGCATCTCGTCCTACCCGCACCCGCGGCTCATGCCCGAGTTCTGGCAGTTCCCCACGGTCTCGATGGGTCTGGGCCCGATCAACGCGATCTACCAGGCCCAGCTGAACCGCTACCTGACCAACCGCGGCATCAAGGACGCCAGTGACCAGCAGGTCTGGGCGTTCCTCGGCGACGGCGAGATGGACGAGGTCGAGAGCCGCGGCCAGCTGCAGGTCGCCGCGAACGAGGGCCTCGACAACCTCAACTTCATCGTGAACTGCAACCTGCAGCGCCTCGACGGCCCTGTGCGCGGCAACGGCAAGATCATCCAGGAGCTGGAGAGCTTCTTCCGCGGCGCCGGCTGGAACGTCATCAAGGTGGTCTGGGGCCGCGAGTGGGACGACCTGCTCTCCCGCGACACCGATGGCGCCCTGCTGAACCTGATGAACGTCACCACCGACGGCGACTACCAGACCTACAAGGCCGAGAGCGGCGCATACGTGCGCGAGAACTTCTTCGGTCGCGACCCCCGTGCGCTCAAGCTCGTCGAGGGGTACACCGACGACCAGGTCTGGAACCTCAAGCGCGGCGGCCACGACTACCGGAAGGTCTACGCGGCGTTCAAGGCCGCGTCGGAGCACAAGGGCCAGCCGACGGTCATCCTGGCGAAGACGGTCAAGGGCTACGGCCTCGGCCCGAGCTTCGAGGGCCGCAATGCGACCCACCAGATGAAGAAGATGACGCTGGACAACCTCAAGACGTTCCGCGACAGCATGCACGTGCCGATCACGGATGCCCAGCTCGAGGCCAACCCGTACCAGCCGCCGTACTACACCCCCGGTGAGAACGACGAGGCGATCCAGTACATGCACGAGCGCCGTCGCGCGCTCGGCGGCTACCTGCCGGAGCGTCGCAGCAAGTACACCCAGATCAAGCTGCCCGACGACTCGACCTACGCGGTCACCAAGAAGGGTTCAGGCACCCAGGAGATCGCCACGACCATGGCGTTCGTCCGGCTGCTCAAGGAACTGCTGCGCTCGAAGGACTTCGGCCACCGCATCGTGCCGATCATCCCCGACGAGGCCCGCACCTTCGGCATCGACGCGTTCTTCCCGAACGCGAAGATCTACAACCCCAACGGCCAGCACTACACCTCGGTGGACCACGCCCAGCTACTCGCCTACAAGGAGAGCCCGCAGGGTCAGATCATCCACGTCGGCATCAACGAGGCCGGCGCCCTCGCCGCCTTCACGAACGTCGGCACCTCGTATGCCACCCAGGGCGAACCGCTCATCCCGGTGTACGTGTTCTACTCGATGTTCGGCTTCCAGCGCACCGGCGACGCCATGTGGGCCGCCGGCGACCAGATGACCCGTGGGTTCATGATCGGCGCCACCGCCGGACGTACCACCCTGACCGGTGAAGGCCTGCAGCACGCCGACGGCCACTCGCCGCTGCTCGCATCCACCAACCCGGCCGTCGTCTCGTACGACCCGGCCTTCGGTTACGAGATCGGCCACATCGTACGCTCCGGCCTCGAGCGGATGTACGGCGGAACCCACACCGACCCGAACGTCATGTACTACATCACGGTCTACAACGAGCCGCAGGTCCAGCCCGTCGAACCGGCCGATGTCGACGTCGACGGCATCATTCGCGGCATCCACCGCGTGTCGGTGTCCGACGTGACCGGCCCGAAGGCGCAGCTGCTGGCCTCCGGCGTCGCCGTGCCGTGGGCACTCGAAGCGCAGGCCCTGCTCGCCGAGGACTGGGGGGTGTCCGCCGACGTCTGGTCGGTGACCTCCTGGGCCGAGCTGCGCCGGGACGGTCTCGCGGCGGAGGAGCACAACTTCCTCTACCCCAACGAGGAACCGCGGACGGCCTACGTGACGGACAAGCTCGCCAACACGGCTGGTCCGTTCGTGGCGGTGTCCGACTTCATGCACGCCGTGCCCGACCAGATCCGCCAGTTCATCCCCGGCGACTTCGCCACCCTGGGTGCGGATGACTTCGGATTCTCCGACACCCGCCCCGCGGCTCGCCGGTTCTTCAAGATCGACGGCCCGTCCATGGTGGTGCGCACGCTGCAGCAGCTGGCCAACAGCGGCGAACTGGACCGCAGTCTCGTGCAGCAGGCCATCGACAAGTACCGGCTGCACGACGTCTCGGCCGGCAACACCGGCTCGGCCGGTGGCGAGAGCTAACTGAGCGTGGCACCGGCGCCGAAGACAAAGGAACAGACCCTCACCTGGTTGCGCACGATTTCAGGTGAGTTGTCTACGGCGACGCTGAAACGACTCGAGGACACGCTGCCCTGGTATGGCGATATGCCACCAGGGCGGCGGTCCGCTGTCGGCCTGGTGGCCCAGGCCGGCATCACCTCCTTCATCTCCTGGTACGACGACCCGCGGTCGACACCGTGGATCGCCGCTGACGTCTTCGGCGCCGCGCCCAGGGAGCTCCTGCGCTCGGTGAGCCTGCAGCAGACCCTGCAGCTCATCAGGGTCACCGTCGAGGTTGTTGAGGAGCGCGTCAAGGACGGCTCGGAAACCCTCCGCGAGGCGATCCTGCTGTACTCCCGCGAAATCGCGTTCGGCGCCGCGGATGTCTACGCGCGCGCCGCCGAGGCCAGGGGCCTGTGGGATGCCAGGCTCGAAGCCCTCGTCGTCGACTCCATCCTCAGCGGCGAGTACGACGACGAATTACCCAGCCGGATCGCCGCTCTCGGCTGGCACGGACACGGCGAGGTCTGTGTGCTCGTTGGCACCACACCGAAGATGCTCGACGTCGACCAACTGCGCCGTGCGGCGAGACACATGACCGCTGACGTCCTCATCGGGGTGCAGGGCAACCGGCTGGTGCTCGTGATCGGTCGCGCACACCCCGCGAATCCTGAGGTCGATGAGGCCGCCGGGTCGCCGGCGTCGCTGAGCTTCATGGAGATCGCCATGCAACTCGAGCCCAGCTTCGGCGCCGGTCACCTGGTGCTCGGCCACGAGGTTCCGAACCTGGTCGACGCGTCCAAGAGCGCCAAGGCCGCGCTGGCCGGATTCGCCGTGGCCCGCTCGTGGCGAAACGCCCCGCGGCCGGTGCAGGCCGACGATCTCCTCCCCGAACGTGCGCTGGCCGGTGACCCGCTGGCCCGCGCCACTCTGATCCACCGGATCTATCGCCCACTCCAGGCGCACTCCACCGAGCTGCTCACCACACTGTGGTGCTACCTGGACAACGGCCGGTCCCTCGAGGCGACCGCGCGTGAACTGTTCGTGCACCCCAACACGGTGCGTTACCGGCTGAAGCGGGTGTCCGACGTCATCGGCTACGACGCGACCGGCGCCAGAGAGGCGCTCATCCTGCAGTCCGCCCTGATCATCGGTTCGATCAGCGATCACGACGGATCGCCTCGGCGTCGCTGAGCTCGCGCCGCGTTGCTTTGCGTTTCTTGACAAACGTTCCGCGGATACTCGGTAGGTTGCCCACACCCCGTGTTCGCCCCCAGTTGGGAGACTAAGGAAATGATTGTTGTCGTCTGTCCCGGTCAGGGCTCACAAACGCCCGGATTCCTCGAACCGTGGCTGCAGAACCCGGCCTACGCCACGCAGCTGCAGACCATGTCGGAGCAGTCATCGACCGACCTTCTCTCGGCCGGAACCATCGCAGACGCTGACACCATCCGGGATACCGCGATCGCCCAGCCGCTGATCGTGGCCGCCGGTCTTCTCGCCCTGACCGCCCTCTTCGCCGACGGCCGTCGTGCCGCCATCGGCGGCATCGCCGGCCATTCGGTCGGTGAGATCACCGCAGCCGCGGGAGCCGGGGTACTCGGCACCGCCGACGCCCTCACCTTCGTCGGGGAACGCGGACGGGCCATGAAGGCCGCAGCCGCGCTCACCCCCACCGGGATGAGCGCCGTTCTCGGCGGCGACGAGACGGACCTGCTGGCCCGGCTGGCCGAACTGGGCCTGGAACCAGCCAACTTCAACGGCGGCGGACAGGTCGTCGTGGCCGGCTCGCTCGACGCCCTCGCCGCGCTTGCCGCCGACCCGCCCGCCAAGGCGCGCGTCATCCCCCTGCAGGTCGCCGGCGCTTTTCACACCCGCCACATGCTCCCGGCCGTCGCGCACCTCGCCGACGTTGCCGACAGCCTGGCACCGCAGGATCCGACCCTTCCGCTGTGGACGAATCACGACGGCAGCCTCGTGCCGGACGGGTCGCGTTTTGTGGACCTGCTCGTCGGCCAGGTCTCGTCGCCGGTACGGTGGGACCTGTGCATGCAGTCGTTTGCCGACGCCGGCGTGACCGGAATCATCGAGGTCGCACCTGCCGGCGCACTCGTCGGACTGGCCAAGCGCGCCCTGCGGGGAATCCCGAGCGTGGCCATCAAGACCCCTGACGACCTGCCCGCTGCGTACGAACTGATCGACCAACAGGCCTGAATCAGCCAGAGCCGCCACCGGAAGAGACGAATGACCCAGCCACAACTCCTGCAGTCGCAGGGAGCCCAGTACACCCGCATCCTCGCCGTCGGCGCTGCCCGCGGTGACCTCGTCGTACCCAACGACGACCTCGTCGGTCCGATCGACTCGTCAGACGAGTGGATCCAGCAGCGCACCGGAATCATCACGCGAACGAGGGCCAGCCAGGACGTCCAGGCGGTCGACCTCGCCACGGCCGCCGCCCTCGAGGCGATCGAACGCTCCGGCATCGCACCCGAGCTGATCGATGCGATCATCATCGCCACGATCAGCAACGGCCGCCAGACCCCGTCGATGGCCGCCGTGGTCGCCGAACGCATCGGAGCGGTCCCTGCGGCCGCGTTCGACCTGAACGCGGCCTGCGCCGGCTACGCCTACGGCGTGGCCCAGGCGGATGCCCTCATCCGCTCGGGTGCCGCGCACTACGCCCTGGTCATCGGCGCCGAGAAGCTCTCCGACATGGTGGACCCCACCGACCGGAGCATCTCCTTCCTCCTCGGCGACGGCGCCGGCGCCGTGGTCATCGGCCCGAGCGACTATCCGGGCATCTCCGCGTCGGTGTGGGGCTCCGACGGTCGCGCTGACGCTGTCGGCATGAACGGCACCCTGCAGGAATACCGCCGCGGCGAGAAGGAATGGCCCACGCTCCGCCAGGAGGGCCAGACCGTGTTCCGTTGGGCCGTGTGGGACATGGCCAAGATCGCCAAGCAGACCCTCAAGGCCGCCGGAATCACCGCCGACCAGCTCGCCGCCTTCATCCCCCACCAGGCCAACATGCGCATCGTCGACGAGTTCGCCAAGCAGCTCAAGCTGCCGGACACCGTCGTCATCGCCCGCGACATCGCCACAACCGGGAACACCTCGGCTGCGTCGATCCCCCTTGCCACCCACCGCCTGCTCGAGGAACACCCCGAGCTCAGCGGCGGTCTTGCCCTCCAGATCGGCTTCGGAGCCGGGCTGGTTTACGGCGCGCAGGTGGTTGTGCTGCCGTAGTTCACCGCTGTTCATCTAAACTGAGTCTCGGTCAAACGAGACACCCCCAAGGAGAAAAAACATGGCATTGTCCACCGAAGAAGTTCTTGCCGGCCTGGCCGAGCTCATCAACGACGAGACGGGCATCGCAACCGACACGGTTGAGCTGGACAAGTCGTTCACCGACGACCTGGACATCGATTCCATCTCGATGATGACCATCGTCGTCAACGCCGAGGAAAAGTTCGACGTCAAGATCCCCGACGAAGAGGTCAAGAACCTCAAGACCGTCGGCGACGCCGTCGAGTTCATCGTCAAGGCCCAGGACTAGGTCCACGCCCGAACGGGCCGGCCTGCGACTGCCGGCCGGCCCGTTCTCCAGGGACGCTCCATCCGGGGTATCCACCTCGCTTCGCGCACGTTCTCACGGAGAGTCGTTGTTATGACCAAAAAAATCGTTGTCACCGGCCTTGGTGCCACCTCGCCGATCGGTGGGACCGCCACAGACACCTGGAACGCCCTCCTCGCCGGCCAGTCCGGCGCATCCACCCTCGACTACGAATGGGTTGAGCGTACCTCGCTCCCCATCACCTTCGCGGCCCAGGCCAGAGTTCGTCCCATCGAGGTCCTCGCCCGTCACGAAACCAAACGTCTCGACCCGTCGAGCCAGTTCGCACTGATCGCCGGCCGGGAAGCCTGGGCCGACGCGGGTATGCCCGAGGTCGAGCCCGAACGACTGGCCGTGGACTGGGCCACCGGCATCGGCGGGGTCTGGACCCTGCTGGACGCCTGGGACACCCTGCGCGAGCGTGGACCCCGACGGGTGCTGCCCATGACGGTGCCCATGCTGATGCCCAACGGACCCGGAGCGGCGATCGGGATGGACCTGCACGCCCGCGCCGGCATCACGACAGTGGTGTCAGCGTGCGCTTCCAGCACCGAATCCCTCGTCAACGCCTACAACCGGCTGCAGGCCGGTCTGGCCGACGTGGTCATCGCCGGCGGCTCAGAGGCTGCCATCCACCCGCTGCCGATTGCGTCCTTCGCCGCCATGCAGGCGCTCTCCAAGCGCAACGACTCCCCCGCCACGGCGTCCCGCCCCTACGACATCACCCGTGACGGCTTCGTTCTCGGCGAGGGAGCGGCCGCGTTGGTCGTTGAAACCGAGGAGCACGCCCTCGCCCGCGGTGCCCACATCTACGCCGAGCTGCTCGGCGGCTCGATCACGAGCGACGCGTACCACATCACCGCTCCGGACCCCGAGGGTTCCGCTGCCGCGCGCGCCATGATCGAGACGATTCGCAACGCCGGTGCCGACCTGTCAGACGTGATGCACATCAATGCGCACGCCACGAGCACCCCCGTGGGCGACATCGCCGAGTACAACGCACTCCGCCGCGTCTTCGGTGACCTGCTCGAGGGCATCCCGGTCTCCGCGACCAAGGCATCCACGGGCCACCTGCTCGGTGGTGCCGGCGCGATCGAGGCCCTGTTCACCGTGAAGGCCCTGGCCGAGCGGATCCTGCCGCCGACCATCAACCTGACCGAGCAGGACCCCGCCATCCCGCTGGACGTCGTCACATCTCCTCGAGCCTTGGGCGCCGGAGACCTCTTGGCCATCAGCAACTCGTTCGGATTCGGCGGCCACAACGCCGTCGTCGCCTTCCGCTCGGTCTGAGCCGCTTCGACTGAGCCGCTTCGTCTGGCCGGTGCGGGCGGGATCCAATGGAACCGCCCGCACCACGCCACAGCCCGGTCGGCTAGCGCCTTTCAGCCGACGTTGTGCAGCCAGACCACACTGGAGAAGTCGCTGGCGTGCCTGTACGGCTCCAGTTCGTCGTCCCAGGCCTGCCCGAGCGCCCGCCGCAGCTCGCGGTGCAGGTGCACCGTATCGGTGCCTGCCGCCTGGATGGCCGCACGCAGCCGGGTCTCGGGCAGCACGATGTTGCCCGCCGTGTCGGTCTGGGCGAAGTGGATGCCCAGGTCCGGCGTGTGCAACCAGCGGCCGCCGTCCCGGCCGGGCCCGGGATCCTCGGTCACCTCGAAGCGGAGCTGCTCCCAGCCCAGCAGCGCGGACGCCATCCGGGCTCCCGAGCCCGGAGCACCTTCCCAGAAGAACTCGGCACGCTGGGCGCCCGACAGGGCAGGCTGCTCGCTCCACTCGAAGTTGACCGCGACGTCGAGGGCGCGGCTGGCGGCCCACTCCACGTGGGGGCACAGGGCACGCGGCGCCGAGTGCACATACAAAACTCCCCGTGCAGCCGGTGACTGACGAGTGCGGGGTGCCGTCATAGTGTTCTCCGTTCCCTGGTTGATGTTCGAGGTGCGTCTTCCCCAACGATCTCGAACGAGCCAAACCCAGGACCCGCGGAACACAATTCGGCGGCTAGGTGAATTATGCCCCACCCCGCCGGCAGTTCACAACAGACCAGGTCAGCTAATGTATATTCGGTATGGCTTTAGAGGTCGGGTGACCGTCGCGGCCAGAGGTCGGAGGCACGGTGTCGGTACGCAGCTCCATCCTCGCGATCCTCACCATGGGCCCTGCTTACGGCTTCCAGTTGCACGGTGAGCTGCAGACCCGCACCGCCGGCCGCCGTGTGATCAACGTGGGTCAGATCTACAGCACCTTGGAACGTCTGGTGCGCAACGGATCGGTTGAGCCCGCCGGCAGCACCGAGGACGGCTTGCCGTTGTACAGGCTCACCGCTGCCGGACGCGCCGAGGCTCTGGCCTGGCTGCAGGACACCGAGAGCGACCCCCCAGCCGCGTGGAACGACATGCTGGACCGGGTGCTCATCGCCTCCTCACTGCCGAACATCGATCTCCCCACGCTGCTGGCCGGATACCGCACCGCCTGGCTGCTGCGGCTCGACCGCGGAGCGAGCCTGGACCGGCCCGCAGGGGAATCCGGCCAGGACCGGCTCGGCGCCGCGGCTGAGACCGCCCAGGCTCACGCTGCTCTCGCCTGGCTCGACACCGTCGCCACCGTCGCGGCGGATCCCGGTCCCCTGGACGGTGGAACACCGCTGCACCGCGACCTGAACCCGCTTCGACCCAAACGTGGCCGTCGGCCGACCCCGGCGTCCTGACTATTTGGCGTCCGCGTAGCTGTCCACCTCAACGCAGGTCAACGGGAAGTCCACCGGGAAGTCACCGAACAGCAGTCGGCCTGCCGTCGATGCCGCCTCGGCGACGATTCGCGCCACCTCGCCGGCCAGCTCCTTCGGCGTGTGCACGATCACCTCGTCGTGCAGGAAGAACACCAGATGGGGAGAGCTGTGGAACGGGCTTGGCGGGGTCCGGCCCTGCGGCCGCGCAGCCGTCAGGGGCGGCAGGGCCGACAGCCCCTTCCGAATCTCGGCCATCCAGCAGAGCGCCCACTCCGCGGCGCTGCCCTGCACGATGAAGTTGCGGGTGAACCGGCCCCAATCCCTCGCCTGGGTCCTGGCGCGGCGTTCGTCGGCCGGCGATGCCCCCGCCTCGGATGCGCGCGCCTGGTCGTCCTCCCAGCTGCCGCCGGGACGGGGAGAGGACCGGCCCAGCCTGGTGCTCACGACGTCGCCGCGCTCCCCCGCCCTGGCCGCGGCTTCGGTGAGCGCCAGCGCCCGCGGGTACGCGCGGGCCAGTCTGGGCAGCAGCCGTCCGCTTTCCCCGGATGTGGCGCCGTACATGGCACCGAGCATGGCGACCTTCGCGTGTGCTCTGGTCTCCACCACGCCGCTGGCGACGATCCCGGCATAGAGGTCGGTTCCGCGTCCTGCGGTCGCCATCGCGGTGTCCGTCGACAGCGCGGCCAGGATCCGGGGCTCCAACTGGGCCGCATCGGCCACCACAAAGCTCCAGCCCGGGTCGGCCACGACGGCCCCGCGGATCTGCCGTGGTAACTGCAGCGCCCCGCCACCCCGGGTGGCCCACCGGCCGGTCACCACGCCGCCCGGGAGGTATTCGGGATGGAAGCGGTCGTTGACGATCCAGCTCTCCATCCAGTACCACCCGTTTGCGGCCAGGAGCCGCGACAGCTTCTTGTATCGCAGGAGCGGCTCGATGACGGGATGCTCCAGCTTTTCCAGTTCCCACGCCCGCGTGGTCGCCACCGCGAGGCCCGCCCGGTTGAGGGCGCGGAGCAGCTCAGGGGGCGAGTCCGGGTTCAGCGCCTGGTCGCCGAGTTCGGCGCGGATGCGCCCCACCAGCTCCTCGAGGCGCGCCGGTCGCACCCCGGCGGCGGCTCGTGGCCCCAGTTCTGCGGTGAGCAGCCTGTCGTGGATTGCACTTCGCCAGGGCAGCCCGGCGTGCTGCATCTCGGCGGCGATGAGCGCGCCGACGGATTCAGCGGCCAGGAGCAGTCGCAACCGGCCGGGATCGGCACAGGACCGCACGGCGTCGAGCTGGGACCTGAACTCGGCCAGCGGATCGTCCGCGTGCGGCTCCGTGCTGTCGGCGGTCTCTGCGGCGCCCAGATCCATCTCGAACAGGGTGGCTCCCGGGGCGTCGGAGGGCACAGGCGCGGCCGGGTCGTCCCAGCGTCCCGCCGGCGCGTTCGCCAGGGTGCTCGCCCCGGTCAGCGCCGAGTTGCGCAGGATCGCATGGCACAGGCGCAGATCGTGGCAACGCTGCACCCTGATGCTGCCCCGGAGCACGGCAGGGTAGGTGCGCGCGGTGTCCTCCCACACCCAGCGCACGACGCCCTGCTCTCGCGCCAGCACGAACGCCTGGAACTCCGCCGCGGTCAGCACCTCGTCCAGGCCGGACGGGGCGCCATCGGCGTCGAGCTCCCTGACCCGGATGCGTTCCGACCGCGACCCGGTCACCAGAATGTACACAGTCTGTGCTCTTTCGTAGGGTGGACGGGACTTGAACCCGTGACCGTGCGGTTATGAGCCGCGTGCTCTAACCAGCTGAGCTACCACCCCGTGCCACACCATAGTATCGGCCGGGAGATGACCGGCCGTGCGGCTTTCGCCGCAGGCCGGTTTCAGTCCCTGGAGGCTGTGCTGTCCAGGACCGACGGATCCGCCTGCACAGGTTCCGGCAGGGCGACGGTCTGCGGGTCGGCGCCGACCTCACCGCGGTACAACCGTTCGAACGTCGTCAGGGTGCGGGTGATGTCGTGCGCCTCGATCAGCTTCAGGGACTCCCGCTTGAGAGCGTCCAGTTCCTCGGCCGACCTTGTGAACACCCGGGTCAGCTTGTCCGCCAGATCCTGGGCGCTGCCCGGCTCGAACAGGTAACCGTTCTCGGAGTCGTGCACGAGGTGCGGCAGCGCCATCGCGTTCGCGGCCACGATCGGAAGTCCGGACGCCATGGCCTCCATGGTCGCGATGCTCTGAAGTTCGGCGATGGACGGCATGGCGAAGACAGTGGCACGCGAATACGCCTCGCGCAGTTCTTCGTCGGTGACGTAGCCGGTGAAGGTGAACTGGCGGGTCAGACCCAAGGATTCGACGAGGTTCTCCAGGTTGCGGCGCTGGTCGCCACCGCCGACGATCTCCACCTGGGCGGCCAGCGCCGGATCGAGCAGGGCCACCGCCTGCACCAGGACATCGATCTGCTTCTCACCGGTGACGCGGCCCACGAAGAGGATCCGGTTCTCGGTGCGCGGGGCGAAACTGGGCGAATAGTTGTCTGCGTCGATACCGCAGGAGATCGCCTGCACTCCCGAGAGGCCGGTGTACTTCTCCAGGAACTCGGCGGCCCTGCGGGTGGGTGTGGTGACCGCTTCGGCACGCTCGAAGGTGTGCTCAGCATCCTTCCAGAGGGCGCGGACCAGCTGGTCCTGGAAGCCCTTGGGAACGAGGGAGAACTGCAGCATGTTCTCTGGCATGAAGTGATTGGTGCCGATGATGCGGATTCCGCGCTTCTGAGCCTCGATCGACACCCCGCGCCCCACCACGATGTGGGACTGGAAGTGCACGACGTCGGGCTGGAAGGAGTCGAGAATGGCCCGGCTCTGCGCGCGCACGATCCACGGCAACGCGAAACGCAGCCAATCGTGCGGACGCCACCGCCAGCTGTGCAGCCGGTGCACGGTCATGGACTGGCCCTCGTGCACCTCCGTCCAGGTGCCGTGCTTGCGGCTGGCGGCCGGGGCCATCACCTGCACCACGTGGCCACGGGCGACCAGCCCGGCGGCGAGCCGTTCGGCGAACCGGGCCGCGCCGTTCACATCGGGCGCGAAGGTGTCGGCCGCAATGAGAACACGGATGGGCCGGGTGGCCGCCGACGTGACTCGGTCGGGCGAGCTGCCCGGTAAATCAGATGAAGCGCACAAGTGGCGTAGTCCCTACGTAGGTGAGCCGGGGATGGTCGTCCGGCTTGAAGTCTGAGATTCGACGGAACTCGCCGTCGAGGGTGTCTAAGCACCCTATTCTAAACCGCCTGCGCCACGGCAGCCCCCAAGACGCGGCGCGTAAGCGAAAACCACAGGTCAGCTCTGAGATTGCGGGTGGTACTTTGCGAGCCTGAACACTCCCCAGATCGCCACGGCGCCCGCGACGGCGAAGAGGGCGGCGGCCCAGGTCGGCGCCTGGGATGCCTCGCCCAGCACGACGACGCCGATCCCGACGGCGATCATCGGATCGATCACGGTCAGGCCCGCGATGACCAGGTCCGGCGGACCCGACGAGTAGGCGTTCTGCACAAAATAGGCGCCTGAGGCCGCGGCCAGGAGCAGACCGGCGACGCAGACGAGGGTGAGCCACTCGACGTTGCCGTTCTGGATGCGGTTGATGATGACCTTGGCGAGGGTGGCCACGAAACCGTAGAGCACGCCGGCGCCGATGATGTAGAAGATCGCCTTGAACCGGGTGCGGAGCATCACGAACGCGACGGCGAACGCGGCCAGCACCACAGCGAGCACGACCAGGATGGTGATCAGGTTCGCATCCGTCACCGGCTTGTCGACAGCGGTGAACGCGGCGACGGTGACGAAGAGCCCGACCCCGCCGACACACATGGCAATGGCGATGACGGATGCCCGGTTGAGCTTCACGTGACTCACCCTGGCGTTCAGAATCGCCGTGATCACGAGAGCGACGGCACCCAGGGGCTGCACCACGATGAGCGGAGCGAAGGCGAGGCTGGTGAGCTGGAAGGCGATGGCCAGGCCGAGCATCACGGTGCCGAACACCCAGGATGGCCGTGAGAGCAGCAGAACCAGCTGTCGGGTGTTGAGACCCCCGGTGATCTCCCGGGTGTGCGCTTCGACCTTTGTCACACCGCGGTGCTGGAATTGCGCGCCCAACGAGAGGAACACCGCGCCGATCAGCGCGAGCGGGATTCCGATGGCCTGACGTGGATCGATGGCGATCTCACCAGCCAGGTCTGTCAGGTCTGGAGTCACTCAACGAGACTATCGAGATCCATGCCGATATCCTTGCTGAATGGCCGTACGACCGATAGTAATTTCAGGCGATCCAGTCCTGCACTCCCCCGCCGCACCCGTCGTCGATTTCGACGACGAGCTGCGCACACTGGTGCAGGACATGTTCGAGACGATGGACGCCGCACCCGGTGTGGGTCTTGCCGGACCCCAGGTAGGTGTGGGGCTGCGGCTCTTCACGTTCAGTTACCTCGACGATGACGAGATCGAGACCAGGGGTGTCGCGATCAATCCCGAGCTCTGGATCACACCGGTTCCCGCCGGCGAGGCCGATGAAGACGAGGACGTCGAGGGGTGCCTGTCGTTCCCCGGCGAGCGATTCCCGCTCCTTCGCGCCGGCTCGGCTGTGCTGCGGGCCGTCGACCTCGATCAGAACCCGTTTGAGATCCACGCCGACGGTTGGTTGGCCCGGATCTTCCAGCACGAGTTCGATCATCTGGACGGCACCCTGTACGTGGACAGGCTCGAGCACTTCTACGCGAAGATCGCAGCCAAGGTGAGCCGCAAGCGCGGCTGGGGCGTGCCCGGCGTGAGCTGGCTACCCGGCGTCGACGACCTGGAGAGCTGAACCGCTCAGCGGGACAGGTCGACGCCGTGCACGCCGTTGTGGAAGCGCAGCGACGGGAACACGGCGGAGACCGAGAAACCCACGCCAGGCACGGTTCCGGCGTTGAAGATCCCGCCGAACAGCTGTGCGCGTTCGCGCATCTGGGTGATCCCGGCGCCCGAGATGCTCTCGCTCAGTGCACGCAGGTCGTCGTCGATCGTGTAGGCGGTCTTAGCGGCGAAATCGGTGGCTGAGGCGCTCTCCCGCCGGGCTGCGGCCCTGATCCCGTCGTCGTCGACGAGCAGCTGTAATCCGTCTTGCGTCCAGGTGAACGACACTCGCGCTTCGGTGCCGGCACCGCCGTGTTTGAGCGCATTCGCGAGCGCACTCTGCAGGATGCGGTAGATGGCCAGCTCTGCGCCGGGCTTGAGCGGGAACCTCTCCCCGGACTCGGCGAAATCGACGGCCAGGCCGGCGTCTCGCATGACCCCGAACAGGTTGCGGGCCGATTGGAGCCCAGGGGCCAGGGTGGCGATCGACTCGCCCTCCCTGGCGATGGTCAGCACGCGGCGGAGGTCGGCGAGGGTCACCCGGCCGTCCTCGACCAGGCCCGTCGCCGCGCGCACCGCCGTGGACGGGTCGCTTTCGGCGGAGTAGCGTGCCCCTTCGGCCCGGGTGATCAGGCGTGCCAGGGACAACACGGCGATGTCCTGCAACTCCCGGATGATCGCCAGACGACCGTGCTGCTCGGCGAGCGAGAGTTCGAGGTCGATACGCACGCGTTCGGCCGCCGACCTGTCGAAACGACTACGGCGTTCCCGTGCCCTGGCCAGGAGCCACAGGATAAGGAGGGCCGCGGAAAGAACAGCCAATACGGCGCTGAGAGTCTGCCAGGAGAACACGTCGCCACCTTTCGCACCGTTTTCGGATCAGACTAGCGGCCCGGAGCCGGGAACACCGGCGTCGGGCACAAAAAAGGCCACCGGGGGTGGAGCCCCTAGTGGCCTTTTCGCTCCCCGACTTGGACTCGAACCAAGAACCTGCGCATTAACAGTGCGCTGCTCTGCCAATTGAGCTATCGAGGAATGCTTGCTCGGCGAAGTTTCTTTCGCTTGAACAGCGTTGCTACTTTACCAAAAGTTCGCCGTGCGCCAAATCCGATGGGTCGCTCAGTACCCGGAGTCGGGGTCCACAACCCCGACAAAGGGCCCATTTCCCAGCAAAGCCGCCACATTGAGCCGAATTCTCTCGGCGAGAAGCGGCGCGGTCATCTCGGGCGTGTCGGCCATATGCGGTGTGATGAGGCACCGGGGCTCGCCCCACAGCGGATGCCCGTCGGGAAGCGGCTCCGGGTCGGTGACGTCGAGAGCCGCCCCAGCGAGTGCCCCGCCGGCCAGAGCGGCCAGCAGCGCGCCGGTGTCGACGAGCGGGCCGCGCGCGATGTTGACCAGATGCGCCGTCGGCTTCATCAGGGCGAATTCGGCATCCCCGAGCAGATGCCGGGTGTCGCCGGTCAGCGCGGCGGCGACCACTACAACGTCGGCGTGCGGCAGTTCGGCGTGCAGCCGGCCCACCGGCACCGTGCGGGCCGCGCCGGGCACGGGCTGGGTGCTCCGGCGCACGACCACGATGTTCGGACCGAACGGTGCCAACAATCGGATCAGTTCCCTGGCGATACCGCCGGCTCCGATGATCAACACGGACCGGCCGTAGAGGGACGTCCCTGAGGGCACCGCGTTCCAGGATCGCGCCCGCGCCCGCTCGGGAAGCACTCGGAGCGACGCCAGGGTCAACGCCAGGGCGTGTTCGGCCACGGGCTGGGCGTAGGCGCCCTTGGCGCTGGTCACGAGCAGGTCGTCCCTCCGGTGGCGGGAGAGCACGTCGGCGAAGGCGTCGACGCCCGCCCAGGGCAGCTGCACCCAGCCGATCTGCGGGTTCAGGGCCAGGACCTCGCCGAGTTCCGCCGCCCTGGCGTACGACAACCAGATGAGACCCCTGGTAGCCGGTGACAGCGGGGCGACGACTCCCCCGGCCGCCACGATGGCATCGACGAACTGGTCGCCCCCCGCGGGCAGCACGGCCACGGGCCCCGACACGGGGCGCCAGGCGTCTCTGGGCCTCTCCTGCTCGTCGGAAAGCACGGCGCGGTGCTGCCCGGTCACGAGTCCGAGGTCCGGTCGGTGTCGGCGCCGGCGCCGGCTGCAGGCTCCTGGTCGGCGGCATCCTCCGCACCGGAGCCGAGGGTCAGGGCCGTGGCAAGCTCGGCGACGTAGGGGTGCCACGGGTTGTCGAAGACCTCGTCGATGGTGCCGAGACCGACCAGCACTCCCTGATGCATCACCCCGATCCGGTTCGCGACCCGCCGCAGAACGCCGAGGTCGTTGCTGATCAGCACGGCGGAGAAGGCGCGTTCCCGCTGCAGTTCGCCGATCAGGTCGATGACATCGTCTCGTACCAGGGCGTCCACTCCGGCCGTGGGCTCGTCGGCGATGAGCAGGGACGGTCCGAAGACCAGTGCCTTCGCCAGCGCGACGCGCTGACGTTGCCCACTGCTGAGCTCGTAGGGGTACTTGCCCAACACCGAGAGCGGCAGGCGGACGGCGTCGATCATCGTCGCGACGAGAGTCTCCAACGCCGCCTTGTCGTAGCGCCGGTCACGTTCGAGGACGGGTTCGGCCACGATGTCAGCGACCGTGAGGCTGGCAGGCAACGTGCTCGCGGCATCCTGGGCGAGCATGCCGACCCTGAAGGTGAGTTTGGCGAGCTTGCGCCGGCCGATGCGCCGAAGGGGGTAGCCGAGCACTGTGGCCTGCCCACCCGTGATCTGGGCGCGCACCTCACCGTGGCCCGACCCCGAGTCCGCGCCGGACAAGACGCGTGCGATCGTGCTCTTGCCCGAACCGCTCTCGCCCAGCAGTCCGAGCACCTCTCCCCGGCCGAGAGTCAGCGTCAATCCGCGCACAGCCACGAAGGCGGAGCTGGCACCGTGCGCCGCGTACTCGACGGTCAGGTCACTGGCCAGGATCGGATACGGATCTGCTTCGACGCGTTTCATACGTTCTATCCTGCCGCACGCAGCCTCCGGAGTTCCTCCCGTCGGAGTGCTTGCGCCGTCGGATCGGGCACGGGCAGGGACGCGAGCAGGCGTTGGGTGTACGGGTCCCGAGGGGATCCCAGCACCTCGGCTCCGGTACCGTCTTCGACCAACCGGCCGTGGTACAGCACCGCGATCCGGTCGGCGAGAATGTCGACGACGGCGAGGTCGTGGCTGATGAAGAGGGCCGCGAAGCCGAATTCCCGCTGCAGCTCGGCGAAGAGTTCCAGCACCCTGGCCTGCACCGACACGTCCAGGGCGGAGGTCGGCTCGTCCGCGATCAGCAGCGCCGGTTCCAGCGCCAGCGCCCTCGCCAGGCTGGCCCGCTGACGCTGGCCACCGCTGAGTTCGTGGGGGAAGCGGTCGCCGAAGGCCTTCGGCAGCTGCACCGCCTCGAGGAGTTCGTCGACTCGCGCCCGAGCCGCCCGGGGGTTGGCCGCCCGACCGTGCACCACGAGAGGTTCCGCGACACAGTCCGCGATGGTGAGCAACGGATTGAAGCTGGAAGCCGGGTCCTGGAACACGAAGCCGATGTCGCTGCGCAGGTGCTTGAACCGGCGTTCCTTGAATCCGTTCATCTCGTGCCCGAGCACGCTCAGCGAGCCGTCGGTGACCCGGGTGAGGCCGGCGATGGCCCGGCCGATGGTGGTCTTGCCCGAGCCGCTCTCCCCCACCAGACCGAGTACTTCGCCGGGGCGGATCGAGAAACTCACGCCGTCCACGGCCACGAAACCCGGTCGGCCGAGCCTGCCTGGGTACTGGATTCGCAGGTTGTCCGCCACGACGACGGGTGCCTGGGCAGCCCATTCCGGCGTGCGCGCATCCGCCCTGGCTGCCGCCCGCACGACGCCCTGGCCGACGTACGGCACCGCGGCGAGCAGTCTCTGGGTGTACGGGTCCTGCGGCGAGCTGAAGAGCGTCACGGCATCCGCCTCTTCGACGACCTTGCCCTGGTACATCACGGCGACCCGGTCTGCGAGGTCGGCCACGACACCCATGTTGTGTGTGATCAGCACGATCGCGGTGCCGAACTCGTCGCGGCAGCGGCGCAGGAGGTCGAGGATCTCTGCCTGAACGGTGACGTCGAGTGCCGTTGTGGGCTCGTCGGCGACGATCAGTCCGGGTTCGAGGACCAGGGCCATGGCGATCACCACGCGTTGTTTCTGCCCGCCGGAGAACTGGTGCGGGTAGTAGTTGACCCGCACCTCGGGATCGGGGATGCCGACCCTGCCGAGGATCTCGATCGCCTTCTTCTTGGCATCGGCGCGGCTGACCTTGCCGTGTGCCCTGATGCCTTCCATGATCTGCCACCCGACCGTGTAGACGGGGTTCAGAGCCGTGGACGGCTCCTGGAAGACCATCGACACATCGGTGCCGCGCACCTGCCGCAGCCGCTGCCGACTGAGCGCGATGACATTGTTCTCACTCGCGCCGTCCCGGCTGGTCAGGATCACGGCGCCCTCGGACACGGCGGTTTCGGGCAGCAGCCCGAGGATGGTCTTGGCCGTGACGGTCTTGCCGCTGCCGCTCTCGCCGACGATCGCGAGGACCTCGCCCCGCCGGACGGACAGGCTCACCCCGTCCACGGCGCGCACGGCGCCGGCGTCGGTGGAGAAGGACACGCCGAGGTCGTCGATCCGGAGCACGGTCGGTGCGGATGTGTCGGTGCGGATGATGCTCATGAGGAGGCCTCGCCGTCATTCGGGTGGATGGGGCCGCTCTCGAGCCCGTCGAGACCGCCGGGGCCGGCGATCAGGGTGCCGCCGGGAACGACGGAGGTCTCGGCGACCAGACCCGAGGCGGCGCCGACAGCGCGGCGGCCGCGCAGCCGCGGGTCGGCCAGGTCGTTGAGGCTCTCCCCGACCAGGGTGATGCCCATCACCACCAGCACGATCGCGAGGCCCGGGAACAGCGAGGTCCACCAGATCCCGCTGGTCACGTCGGAGATCGCCTTGTTGAGGTCGTAGCCCCATTCGGAGGCGGCGGTCGGTTCGATGCCGAAGCCGAGGAAACCCAGACCGGCGAGGGTGAGGATGGCCTCAGAGGAGTTGAGGGTGAAGATCAGCGGAAGGGTGCGGGTGGCGTTGCGCAGGACGTGCCTGACCATGATCCGGGTGTTGCCGGAACCCAGCACGCGAGCGGACTCGACGTAGGCCTCCGACTTGATCCGCACGGTCTCTGCTCTGATCACCCTGAAGTACTGCGGAATGAACACGACGGTGATGGAGATGGCCGCAGCCATCACGCCGCCGACGAGGTTGGACTTGCCGCCGGAGATGACGATGGACATCACGATCGCCAGCAGCAGCGACGGGAACGCGTAGACGGCGTCGCAGACGACCACGAGCACCCTGTCGAGCCAGCCGCCGAAGTAGCCGGAGACCAGGCCCAGGAACACGCCGGCGAAGATCGACAGCAGCACAGCGACAACGATCACGAACAGGGCCGTCTGGGCGCCCCAGAGCACCCTGGAGAGCACGTCGTAGCCGCCGACAGTGGTTCCGAGCAGGTGCGATCCGCCCGGTGGCAGCTGGGCTCCGAACACGCCGTCGGCGTCTCGCAACTGGCTGTAGCCGTACGGGGCGACCAGCGGCGCGAAGATGGCGGTGAGCACGAAGAGCGCCGTGATGACCAGTCCGGCCACGAGCATCCCCCGCTGCAGGCCGACGCTCTGGCGAAGCTGATGGACGATGGGCAGGCGGGCGAGACGGCTGGGCTTGTGGGCCGGAGCCTCGGCGGAGACGTCAGGCTCGACGGAATCCATGCGTGTCATGGCTAGTACCGCACTCTCGGGTCGATCAGCGCGGCGATGATATCCACGATGAAGTTGGACAGGGCGACGATGACGGCGAGCAGGGCGACGATGCCCTGCACGGCGACGAAGTCGCGGGCCTTGAGGAATTCAGAGAGCATGAATCCCAGGCCCTTCCATTCGAAGGTGGTCTCGGTCAGCACAGCGCCGCCGAGGAGCAGGGCGATCTGCAGTCCGATCACGGTGATGATGGGAATCAGCGCCGGCCTGTACGCGTGCTTGCGCACGAGCCTGAACTCGCTGACGCCTCGCGAGCGGGCCGCGTCCACGTAGTCGGTTCCCAGGGTGCCGATCACGTTGGTGCGCACCAGGCGCAGGAACACCCCGGCGGTCAGCAGTCCCAACGCGACGGCGGGCAGCACGGCGTGGGCCAGTACATCGGTCAGGACGGCCGGATTTCCGGTCTGGATGGCGTCGATCGTGTAGAACCCGGTCTTGGTCGGCAGGAGCTGCATTTGCAGCTCCGAACTCGTCGACGCCCGGCCGGCGACCGGCAGCACCTTGAGCCAGACAGCGAAGATGAGCTTGAACAGGAGCCCGGAGAAGAACACCGGGGTGGCGTAGCAGAGGATCGCGAAGATTCGCAGGGAGGCGTCCGGTGACTTGTCGCGCCAGTACGCGGCGACCATGCCAAGCGGGATTCCGACGATGAACGCCACCAGGAGGGCGTAGAAGGCCAGCTCCGCGGTTGCGGCCCCGTAGGTGATGAGCACCTCGGAGACCGGCCGGTTGGTGCTGATCGTGGTGCCGAAGTTGCCCGTGAAGATCTGACCGAGGTACTCCACGTACTGCACCAAGATGGGCCGGTCGTAACCGGCGGCGGCAACCCGCTCGGCGAGCTGGTCGGCGCTCAGCCGGCCACCGAGGGCCGCGGTGATCGGGTCCCCCGTGGTGCGCATCAGCCAGAACACCATGGAGACCAGGATGAAGATGGTCGGGAAGATCAGCAGGAAGCGGATGACGATGTAGCGGCCGATACCGCCGCCGGCGCCCTTCTTCTTCGGTGCCGTCGTACTGGGTTGCCGTCCGGCAGCCGGGGCCGCGGATGGTGTCACTACAGTCGTCATTCCTACCTCACTCGTGCAAACGAATGACGGGGCGTCCAGCGAGTTGTCGCCTGAACGCCCCGTCGTCTAGCTACGTGAAACCGTGCTCTTAGCCCTTGGCGAGGGCTGCGTAACGGAACTTGAACGACGCGTCGAGCGTGTCGCTTGCTCCCGTGACGGTGGTCCCGACCACGGCGACCTGTGCGCCCTGGAGGAGCGGCACGGTCGACAGCTGGGCCGCGACCTTGTCCTGGATTTCTCCGAGCAGCGCGGTGCGGGCGTCGGGGTCGACGGTGACGGCCTGCTGAAGGATCAGGTCGTTGACCTCCTGGTCGACGTAGTGGTTCTTCAGGAAGTTATCCGTGAGGAAGAACGGCGTCAGGTAGTTATCGGCGTCGGAGTAGTCCGGGAACCAGCCGAGCTGGTAGGCGGGGTAGACGTCGCTGGACCGGTCCTTGGAGTACTGCACCCACTCGGTTGTCTGCAGGTTCACCGTGAACAGGCCGCTGGACTCCAGCTGGTCCTTGACGAGCGCGTACTCGTCACCTGAGGAGGGACCGTAGTGGTCGTTGCTGTACTGCAGGTTCAGCTCGACGGGTTCGGTGATACCGGCTGCGGTGAGCGTCGCGGCGGCCTTCTCGGCATCCGGACCACCGTTGCCGTCGCCGTAGAGACCCTTCAGGGACTCGGTGGCACCGGTCAGGCCGGCGGGCACGTAGGAGTACAGCGGGGTGTATGTGCCCTTGTAGACCTGGTCGGCGATCTCTTCGCGGTCGACGAGGTCGGCCACGGCCTGGCGTACGGCCAGGGACTTGGCCGGGTCGGCATCCGCTGTGGTCGCACCGAACGGCTGGGTGTCGAAGTTGAACGTGATGTAGCGGATCTCGCCGCCGGGCCCGTCGACGACCTCGACCTTGTCGTTGCCTCTGAGGTCCTCGATATCCGTCGCGGACAGGCTGCGGAACGCGACGTCGATGCCGCCCTCCTGCACCTCGAGCTTGAGGTTGGACGAGTCGGCAAAGTACTTCACGTTGACGACATCGGTCTTCGCGGCGCCCAGGAGGCCCGCGTAGTCCGGGTTGGCCTTGTAGCCGATCAGGTTGTTGAAGTCGTAGCTGGTGATCGTGTACTGGCCGGCGAAGGCGTTGGCGTCGACGATGTCGTCGTCCGCGGTGAGCTCGGTGGCCGAGAAGGATTCTTCGTCGACGATCGGGCCGGCCGGGCTGGACAGGATCTGCGGGAAGATCTGGTCATCGGGCGCGATCAGGTTGAAGACAACGGTGGTGTCGTCGGGAGCCTCGACGCTCTCCAGGTTGTAGAGCAGCGAGGAAGGACCATTGTCCGCGGCGATTTCCACCTGGCGGTCGAAGGAGAACTTGACGTCGGAGGAGGTCAACTCGTTGCCGTTGGCCCAGACCAGGTCGGGCTTGAGGGTGACTGTGTACTGCGTAGGCGCGGTGAACTCCGCAGAAACCGCGATGTCAGGTTCCACGTCAGGGCTGCCGTACGGGGTGTTCATCAGGAACGGGAAGACCTGGTTCTGCACCGCAAACGACCCGTTGTCGTACGAGCCGGCGGGGTCGAGCGTGGTGACCTTGTCGGTGGTGCCGATGGTGAGCGGGGCGCCGCCGGTGTCCTCGGCCGGGGTGCCTGTGCAGCCGGCGAGCACGAGTGCCGCGGCGGCGAGACCGGCGGTGACGCCGATGGCGCGGCCGCGCCTGGTGGGTTCAAAAGCCATTGTCGAGTGCCTCTTCCTCAAGGTGTGGGTGACTTGGTGAATCCGCATATCTGCAGTCAGGCGCAAATATGCGTTGCTGTAAACCAAGAATTAGCACACTATGCGCGGCAGGCGGCTATTCTGCGATGCATCTTAATAGACCCGCAATATACGGGCAGGTCACTCGACCCTGAGGTTGCGCCGTTCGGCTTCGACCCGCACGAGTTCGCGCTGGATGGCCACATATACCTCGCGATTGGTCGCGTCCGCTCGTTGCAGCCGGCCGAGAAGCTCGGCCTTCTGCCGCAACAGATCCTTCTCGATGAGCACGATGGTGATGTCCCGCACGTAGCGGGTCACCTCCCGTTCGGTGCGTTCCGGCAGCGGGGCCATCGCGAGTTCGGTGACCAGGTTCGCCAGCGGCGCGGGCGTTTCTGAGACGACCTGTTCCAACCAGTCCGCCGCGGCGGCGTGCGGCAGGGCGGCGGCGACGGCGTCTCGCACCACGGCGAGGGTGCTGTTGGTCATGCCGGTGGACACGGCCCGGCGTACCAGGTCGACACCCACCAGGGTCGGGTGCTGCAGCATGGCCATCAGGGCGTCGCGTTCGATCCGGGTGACCGGGTCGACCGGCAGGTCCGCCAGCGCGAACAGGCGTTCCCGGGGCGCCTGGGCAGGCTCCCCGGGCCGGCGGGATTCCTCGGCGGGCGCGGTGCGCGACCTGGCCTGTGCCTGGCTGACGGCGCGGGACACCTCACCGAGGTCCATGCCCAGCATCCTGGACAGTTCGTGGGTGTAGCCAGGGCGCAGGGACGGGTCCCGGATGTCGCTGACGACGGGAGCCGCCGCGCGCAGGGCGGACACCCGCCCTTCGACGGTGTCGAGGTTGTACTGGGTCAACAGCTGCCGGATCATGAACTCGAACATCGGCTTCTTGGAGTCGATCAGGCGCCGCACGGCGTCGTCGCCGCGGTGCAGGCGCAGGTCGCAGGGGTCGAGCCCCTCGGGGGCCACGGCCACAAAAGTCTGGGCGCTGAAGCGTTGTTCCTCCGCGAAGGCTCGCACGGCGGCTTTCTGCCCGGCAGCATCGGGGTCGAAGGTGAAGACGACGGCACCGACACCGCTGTCGTCGCCGAGAACCCGGCGCAGCACCTTGATGTGGTCCACCCCGAACGAGGTTCCGCAGGTGGCGACGGCGGTCGTCACGCCGGCCAAATGGCAGGCCATCACGTCGGTGTAGCCCTCGACGACCACAACCTCGTGGTTGCGGGAGATGTCACGCTTGGCCAGGTCGAGGCCGTAGAGAACCTGGGCCTTGTGATACACCGGCGTCTCGGGGGTGTTCAGGTATTTCGGACCTTTGTCGTCGTCGAGCAGCTTGCGCGCCCCGAAGCCGATGGTCTGGCCGGTGATGTCACGGATCGGCCAGACCAGCCGGCCGCGGAACCTGTCGTAGATACCACGGTCGCCCGCCGACACGAGGCCGGACAGGGTGAGCTCTTCGGTGCTGAACCCGCGGCCGCGGAGGTGCTTGGTCAGTTCGTCCCAGCTCTTCGGCGCGAAGCCGACGCCGAACATGTCGGCGGCCTGGGCGTCGAAACCACGGTCGCCGAGGAAGGTGCGGCCGACCTGGGCTCCGGGGCTGCCGAGCTTGTCGATGAAGAACTCCGCCGCCGCCTGGTTGGCCGCGTACAGCCTGGCCCGGTTGGTGTGGTCGGGTGCCTCTGCTCCCCCGCCCTCATAGTGCAACTCGATTCCGGCGCGGCCGGCCAATCGTTCGACGGCCTCGCTGAAGCTGACGTGGTCCATCTTCTGCAGGAAGGAGTACACGTCGCCACTCTCCCCACACCCGAAGCAGTGATAGAAGCCGACTTGCGGGCGCACATGGAAGCTGGGGCTGCGCTCATCGTGGAAGGGACACAGCCCTTTCATCGATCCCACCCCGGCCGATTTGAGGGAGACGTAGTCGCCGACGATGTCGGCGATATTCGTGCGGGCCTTGACCTCTTCGATATCGCCCTGCCGAATCAAGCCCGCCATGCGTCAACCCTCGTCCATCCAACAATCGTCAGGCTGCGGGCACTCACTCTGCCGCCGACCTGGCCGCGGCGGGAGCGAACACGCTCCCGGCGGACTCCCTGGTGAGGTGCAGGCGGCGCTGCAGCGCGATCGCGCTCTGGTCGGTGAGGCTCGCAACCTGGTCGACGATCACGCGTTTGCGCGCGCCATCGTTCGCGGCGGCCAGCCAGTCTTCACGGAAACCAGGGTCGAGGTGTTCGTCACCGGTGCCCAGCAGGGTGTCGGCGAGGTAGGTGAGGGTTTCGCGTTGCTCCACGTAGATCGGTTGCCGCACATGGGTGGACATCACGAACGCGGCGACGATGCCCTTCAGCACGCCGATCTCGGCCTGCACCTCACGCGGCACCACGACGTGGGCGGCGAACCGGATCAGGTGCCGGTCGGGGTAGGCCGCCCGGGTGGCGGAGACCGCGGCGCCGCTGAACCGGCCGATCAGCTGGCTGGTCAGGTTCTTCAGACGGCCCTGGTCCCGGCGGCCGGCGGTCCAGCCGTGCAGCCACACGTCGAGGGCGTCGAGCCTGTCGAAGGCGGCGATCAGTTCGTCGTGGCTGAATTGGCCGCCGGTCCACTCGTACATCGAGTCGACCAGGGCGGCGTGTTCGCTCCGGCTGCTGAGAAGTTCCACGTCGAGGTAGCCGCTGACGACGGCGTCCTCGAAGTCGTGCACCGAATACGCGATGTCATCGGAGAGGTCCATCACCTGCGCTTCGACACAGAGTTGGCGTTCCGGCGCTCCGTCGCGCAGCCACTCGAATGCCGCCCTGTCGTCTTCATAGAAGCCGAACTTGGCGCGGCCGCTCGGGTCGGCCACCGACGAGTCGGCCGCCCACGGGTACTTGCAGCTGGCGTCGAGGCTCGCGCGGGTGAGGTTGAGCCCGAAGCTCTCGCCGTTGTCACCGAAGACCTTGGGTTCGAGCCGGCTGAGCAGGCGCAGGGTCTGCGCGTTGCCCTCGAAGCCGCCGATGTCATCGGCCCAGGTGTTGAGTGCCTTCTCGCCGTTGTGGCCGAACGGTGGATGACCGATGTCGTGTGCCAGGCACGCGGTGTCGACGATGTCGGGGTCCAGGCTCAGTCGCAGGGCAAGCTCCCGCCCGATCTGAGCCACCTCGAGCGAGTGGGTGAGTCGGTTCCGGGCGAAATCCAGCCCGGCCGCGGGGCTGAGCACCTGGGTCTTCGCCGCCAGCCTGCGCAGGGCGCTGGAGTGCAACAGCCTGGCCCGGTCCCGGGCGAAATCGCTGCGGCTGGAGTCGTGCTCCTCCGGACGGAACCGTGCCTCGTCGTGGGTGCTGTAGCCGGTCTGATTAACCACCGCTGGTGTCCCCTTCCCCTTCGGTGAGGTTGCTGCGCTCGGCACCGACGATGTCGCGCGAGTCGAGCCAGCGCTCGGGCAGCGAGGTCTTCTTGGGACTGCCGGCCCGGCCCCGCTGGCCCTCGGCGCCGATACCGGGGTACGGCTGGTCGGGGTCCATGGTCGCCAGCAGCTCGTCGAGCTGCTCGAGCGACACGACGGAGGCGAGGCTGGCGCGCAGGTCGCCGCCGACGGGGTAGCCCTTGAAGTACCAGGCCACGTGCTTGCGCACGTCCCGGCAGGCGCGCTCTTCGCTGTCGAAGAACTCGGTGAGCAGCTCGGCGTGCCGGCGGAACGCATCCGCGACCTGGCCGAGGGTGGGTTCGGCCTTGAGCACGTCGCCGCGGAAGGCGGCGGCGAGATCCCCGAACAGCCACGGGCGGCCGAGACAGCCGCGGCCGACCACGACGCCGTCGCAGCCGGTCTCCTCGACCATGCGCAGGGCGTCGGCGGCGGACCAGATGTCGCCGTTGCCGAGAACGGGCACGCTCGTGATGGTGTCCTTGAGGGTCTTGATGGCCGCCCAGTCGGCGTGCCCCGAGTAGTAGTCCGCCGCGGTGCGGGCGTGCAGGGCGATCGCTGCGACGCCAGCACCCTCTGCGACACGACCGGCCTCGAGGTAGGTGAGGTGGTCGGAATCGATGCCCTTGCGCATCTTGACGGTGAGGGGGATCTTTCCTGCGGCCGTCACGGCGGCCTCGACGATCTCCCGGAACAGGGTGATCTTCCAGGGCAGCGCGGCTCCCCCGCCTTTGCGGGTGACCTTGGGCACCGGGCACCCGAAGTTGAGGTCGATGTGGTCGGCGCGGTCCTCGGCGACCAGCATGGTGACAGCCTCTGACACGGTTTTCGGATCGACACCGTACAGCTGGATGGAGCGGGTCTTCTCGCTCTCGTGGTGGGTGATCAGCCGCATCGACTCCGTCGTGCGCTCGACGAGTGCCCGGGAGGTGATCATTTCGCTCACGTAGAGGCCGGCGCCGTATTCGCGGCAGAGCCGGCGGAACGCCGTGTTGGTGATGCCGGCCATGGGCGCCAGCACCACGGGCACGTCGAGTTCGATGTCGCCGATTCGAAGCGGGGACATCAGGTTCTGCGTGGAAGTCGAAGTGTTCATCTCATCCAATTCTCCCAGACCCGGCCGGGCACGAACGCCAAGCCCGGCCCGCGGTGGAAAACCGCGGGCCGGGCCGGCCGGTAGGGGAAGGCTAGATGCCGCAGGAACCGCCGCCGCAGCAGCCGCCGGCCTCCGGCTGCTCGAGCAGCTGGATGATCGGGCGAGGGGCAGCAGACGCGTCGGTGGTGGTCGTGGTGGTGGTCTCGCTCATGCGTGGGTCTCCTCGGTGATGACGGTCTCGGTGCCGGCCTTCTCGCCCTGCACCTGCCTCAATGCTCCCGCAAAAGTATCAGGGTCCTGGGCGCCGGAGATGCCGTACTTACCGTCGATCACGAAGAACGGCACCCCCTGGATGCCGTACTCTGCGGCCTGGGCGACGTCCGACTTGACCGCCGCGAGGTACTCGTTCTCGGTCAGGGACCGCACGACATCGGCCCGGTCCAGGCCCACCCCTGCGGCGAGCTCGGCGAGGTCTTCGATGCGGCCGACGTGGCCGCCGTCGACGAAGTAGGCCTTGAGCAGGCTCTCCTTCATTTCCAGCTGCAGGCCGTGCGCCTTGGCGTAGTGCAGCAGCTCGTGGGCCTTGATGGTGTTGGTCTGGTGCACGGAGTCGTAGTCGTAGTGCAGGCCGACGCTTTCGGCGATGCCGGTGACCCGCTCAAGCATCTCGAGCACCTGCGGCACCGGGATGCCCTTGCGCTCGCTGAGGTAGTCGACCGGGCTGCCGGCGAAATCGACGGGGGTGTCCGGGGCGAGCTCGAAGGAGTGGTATTCGACCTCCACCTCGACGCCGGAGGCGGCGACGCCGGCCTCGAACTTGCGCTTGCCGATGTAGCACCAGGGGCACTGCACGTCTGACCAGATGTCTACTTTGATGGATTCGCTCACACGGAGGCTAACCCGAGAAGACCCTCCAGTTATTCCCGACCGACTGCCTCAGGTGGTCGGGGTGTCCACGGCACCGCCGTAGCGGCGGTTGCGGGCGGCGTAGAGCTCGATCGCATGCCAGAGGTCGACGCGGGAGAAGTCCGGCCACAGGGTGTCCAGGAACACCATCTCGGCGTACGCACTCTGCCAGAGCAGGAAATTGCTGGTGCGCTGCTCCCCCGAGCTGCGCACGAACAGGTCCACGTCGGGCAACGCCGCGGTATACAGGTGCCGCTGGATTGACTTCTCGGTAATGCCGGACGGCTTGAGCCTGCCGGCGGCGACGTCCTCGGCCAGGGCCCGCACGGCATCCGCGATCTCGGTGCGGCCACCGTAATTGACGCACATCGTGAGGGTGAGCACGTCGTTGCCAGCTGTGAGTTTCTCGGCGAACTGCAGCTCGTTGATCACAGAGGCCCACAATCGTGGCTTCCGCCCGGCCCAGCGCACCTTGACGCCCCAGTCGTTGAGCTGGTCGCGGCGGCGGTGTAGCACGTCCCGGTTGAAGCCCATCAGGAACCTGACCTCATCGGGCGAACGCTTCCAGTTCTCGGTGGAGAACGCGTACACGCTGAGGTGTTTGACGCCGATCTGGATCGCTCCGGCGACCACGTCCAGAAGTGCGGCCTCGCCGGCCTTGTGGCCTTCGACCCTGGGGAGCCCCCTGGCGTTTGCCCAGCGACCGTTGCCGTCCATCACCACGGCGACGTGCTCCGGCACCACCTTGGCTGGCAGCGCCGGCGGGTAGAGCCCGGTCCAGTCCAACGGTTTGAACGGCACGGCGTCTTTGTGGGTGAACGGTGTGGCTGGGCTGTTCGGGGAGGAACGGAAGGGGTTCGGACTCATGGGCGCACGTGCTCCAGTGATCGAAGGCCGCGACCGAGGTGCCACTGCGTGTATGCGGCGACTACCCCGGTGGCCTGGGCGTGAGTGGTGTCTGAAGCCTCGGCCGTGTACGCCCAGTCACCGGTGAGCAGGGCGCTGAGCAGGGCGATGGTGTCGGGGTCGAGGCGGGGTGAGCCGGGGGCGGCGCAGTTGTCGCAGACGATGCCGCCGACCTGGGCCACGAACGCCGAGTGCGGACCTGGCGCGCCGCACCGAGCGCAGTCCGCGAAGCTGGGCGCCCAGCCGGCCATCGACAGCGACCGCAGCAGGTAGGAGTTGAGGGTGGCGCCGGAGCCGTGCTCGTGCCTGGACAGGGAACGCAGCGCCCCGACCAGCAGCAGGTACTGCTGCAGGGACCCCTCCGATTCGGTGAGCTTGTCCGCGGTTTCGACCATGGCGCTGGCGGCGGTGTAACTGCCGTAGTCCGCAGTGATGACCGCGCCGTAGGAGCCGATCGACTCGGCCTGGTTGACGATGTCGAGGCTCCGGCCGATGTAGAGCTGCACGTCCACGACCATGAAGGGTTCGAGTCTGGCGCCGAATTTCGACGCGGTGCGGCGCACGCCCTTGGCGACGGCACGCACCTTGCCGTGTTGACGGGTGAGCAGCGTGATGATGCGATCGGCTTCACCCAGCTTGTGGGTACGCAGCACAACGGCTTCATCACGATAAACAGGCACGGTCAATTCTCCCACCCCACGGGGCGGATGCCGCCGAACGCGCCGGGATGCCTGGGATGCCTCGTCGCCGTGGTACAAGTTGAGGGTGCCCACGCCCCTTTTCGCCATCCCGCTCTGGATCGACCTCGTTGCCGTCGCCATCGGAGCCATTCAGGGGGCGATGTTCGCCGGCCGGTTCACCGATCGCCGAATGGACCTGCTGGGCATCTCGATCATCGGAATCACGGTGGGCCTGGGCGGCGGCCTTCTGCGCGACATCCTGCTCGGCGGGGTGCCGGCCGCGCTGCTGAGCAACTGGTACCTACCCGTCGCCGCTGCCTTCGCGCTGCTGGGGATGCTGCTGCAAAGCCTGTTCGACAAACTCGGCCCGCTGATCATCACCCTGGACGCCGTGACCATCGGACTGTTCGGTGTGATCGGCACCACCAAGGCGCTGGCGGCCGGACTGCCGGAAATCCCGGCCCTGTTCGTCGGAGTGGTCTCCGCGGTGGGCGGGTCGGTGCTGCGCGACATGATGCTGAACGTGCCGATCGCCGTGATGCATGTCGGCTCGCTGTACGCCGTCGCCGCCCTCGTTGGCTGCGGTCTGCTGGTCACCCTCGTGGTTTTCCAGGTGCCGATCACCGTGGCCGCGCTGATCTGTGTGGCGGCGACGACGATCATCAGGGTGCTCGCGGCCCGGTTCGGGTGGAGCCTGCCGCAACAACGGGCCATCGGCAGTTGGCCGCATTGGCGTCGTCGAGGTTCGATCCCTCCGTTCCGCGCTTGGCCGCGGCGGCGGCGGGTCACGACGGCACCCGAGCCCGTCCTGCGCGAGGACGTCTGAACGCTTCCCTCGGCATTTTCTGAGGATTTGTCATCCTGACCGGTTTTGGCCTCGCCTTTCCCCCCATCTGGGGTCAGTATTGAGGCACAACCACGTCGCAGGGAGGTACTCCATGAAACGATTCGAGGGCACTGCGCCCGAGCTGTTGCCAGTTCTTTCCCGGGGCAAACACAAGTCCCCACGTAGCGGAGCGTGCTTCATGGAGTTCGCCTCGCATCTGTCCGGTGAGGCCTGGAGCGACCATCCAGCGTGCACCCACCCGGTGCTGGCCTCGTTGGCCCGCATGGTCAACGACTGCACCTCCGATGACGCCAGGAGCCGTCTGATGATGCTGATCCCCTCGGTGATCGGGCTGCGCGGTGACGACCAGCGCGTGCGCCTCGTCGTGGCCCTGCGGGCCGCGACGGCCGGTCTGCCGGTGGTCAGCGCCGACCACCAGCGGGCCCTGGCCGTGGGAATCCTGAACTGTCAGCGCCATCTGGCCCGAGCATCGGAGGGCAGTGCCATCGACGTGTCCGACCAGGTGCGCGCGGCGTTCGACAAGGCTCCGCAGACGGAGCGGTGGGCACGGGAGTTCATGGGTTCGGTCGGATCGTGGTCGCGCACCCGGTTCACGGATCGCACAGCGGAGTCGATCATCCGCATCACGGTGCAGGGGATCGCGGAAGCGTGCATTCCGGACACCGATGAGCGCCTCTACGACCTGCTGGCCACGGCCATCGACGACTGCACAGCGGTGCTGGGCAAGCCGGTCGGCGAGCCGGTCACGGTTCCCCAACCGCTGACCCCCGCCGAGGCGCGGCGGGCGATGCGGGTCTGAGCCAGATGCGGGTCTGAGCCAACGGTGGCAGACAAACGACGGCCCCGGTGCAGACGGAATGTCTGACCGGGGCCGTCGTGCTGCCCAACCGGATCGCTACACGGCAGCGAGCTCGCGGTCGCCGGTCTCCGCTCGGATGCCGCGGTTGACCGCGGACACCACAGCCTTCAGCGAGGCCGTGGAGATGTCGGGGTCGATGCCCACACCCCAGAACCGCTTGCCGTTCACGTCGAGTTCGACGTAGGCCGCGGCGGTGGCGTCCCCGCCGGCAGACATGGCGTGCTCCACGTAGTCGTAGAGGGTGATCGCGATTCCCCGGTCGGCCATGACGCCCAGGAAGGCAGCGATCGGACCGTTTCCGGTTGCCGTGGCCGGCGCGACGGTGTCGGAGTCGCGCAGGTCGACGGTGAGGTCGACCGCACCGGCCAGGTCACTGGACGTGCGGGTGGAGAACAGCTCGAACCGGCCCCACTTCGCATCCGGGTTGGTGTGGGTGGCCGGGAGGTACTCGTCGTTGAAGATGTCCCAGATCTGGTCGCTGGTGACCTCGCCGCCGTCGGCGTCGGTCTTGGCCTGAACGACCCCGGAGAACTCGATCTGGAGCTTGCGCGGCAGGTCGAGATGGTGGTCGGTCTTGAGCAGGTAGGCGACGCCGCCCTTGCCGGACTGCGAGTTGACCCGGATCACGGCCTCGTAGCTGCGGCCCAGGTCCTTGGGGTCGATCGGCAGGTACGGCACGGCCCAGAGCAGGTCGTCGACGTTCTTGCCGGTGTCGGCGGCTTCGGTGGCCATGGCCTCGAAGCCCTTCTTGATGGCGTCCTGGTGGGAACCGCTGAACGCGGTGAAGACGAGGTCCCCGGCCCAGGGGCTGCGCTCGGGCACGGGCAGCTGGTTGCAGTACTCGGCGGTGCGCTTGATCTCGTCGATGTTGCTGAAGTCGATCTGCGGGTCGATGCCCTGGGTGAACAGGTTGATGCCCAGGGCGACCAGGTCGACGTTGCCGGTGCGCTCGCCGTTGCCGAACAGGCACCCCTCGATGCGGTCGGCGCCGGCCAGGTAGCCGAGCTCGGCGGCGGCGATCGCTGTGCCCCGGTCGTTGTGCGGGTGCAGCGACAGGAGCACGTTCTCGCGGTGCGCCAGGTTACGGCTCATCCATTCGATGGCGTCGGCGTAGACGTTCGGGGTGGCCATTTCGACGGTGGCCGGCAGGTTGATGATCACCTTGCGGTCGGGGGTGGGCTCGAAGATCTCGATGACCTGGTTGCAGATGTCGACCGCGAATTCCAGCTCGGTGCCGGTGAAGCTCTCCGGCGAGTACTCGTAGTACACCGCGGTGCCGGGCACCGTGGCCTCCAGGGCGCGGCAGGTGCGGGCGCCGAACAGAGCCAGGTCGATGATGCCCTGCCTGCCCTCGCGGAACACCACATCGCGCTGCAGCACGCTGGTGGAGTTGTACAGGTGCACGATGGCCTGCTTGGCGCCGACGATGGACTCGTAGGTGCGGCGGATCAGGTGCTCGCGCGCCTGGGTGAGCACCTGGATGGTGACGTCGTCCGGGATCGCGCCGTCCTCGATGAGGCTGCGCACGAAGTCGAAGTCGGTCTGGCTCGCCGACGGGAAGCCGACCTCGATCTCCTTGTAGCCCATCCGCACCAGCAGGTCGAACATGATCCGCTTGCGTTCGGGACTCATCGGGTCGATGAGGGCCTGGTTGCCGTCGCGCAGGTCGACCGCACACCAGCGGGGTGCGACGGTGATGCGCTTAGCCGGCCACGTGCGGTCCGGCAGGTCGACGCTGAACTGGTCCTGGTACGGGCGGTACTTGTGAACGGGCATCGTGGATGCCGTCTGATTGTTCTTCATGGTCTGTTGTCTCCTCGCGAGTGGTGGTCAGCCGACGACGAACTCCGCGACGAGTGAGGCCTCAGATTAGGACTCGTCGCGGCAGCTAAGGAGGAGCAGACCGAACAGCACAAAAAAAGGGTAGCACCGTTTTTGGGTGGGCGCCCGTGAATACCCGCGGGCGCCCTCCCTCTCAGGCGGCCGCCAGCGCGGTCACCGGCGACACCGACACGGCCCGACGCGCCGGCAGGATGGTCGCGCCGACGGCCAGGACGGCGGTTCCGGCCAGGCAGAGCACCACGAGCAGCCCGGGCACCGCCGGTGCCACGAGTCCCACGTTCGCGACGGCGCCGAACAGCGATTGCGCTGCGGCCCAGCCGTAGACCACGCCCAGGACCAGACCCAGGGCGACCGCGGCGACGGTCATCTGCAGGCTTTCGGCCAGGATCATGGTGCGCACTTGACGGCCGGTGAAGCCGAGGGCTCTGAGCAAGCCGATTTCCCTGGACCGCTGGAGCACGCTCAGTGCGAGGTTGTTCACCATGCCGACTGCGGCGATAAGGGCACTGAAGCCCACCAGCACCGAGATCACCGCCAGGCTGATGCCGACCATCTCGCTGATCGCCGCGCGGATGGACGGGTCCTCCATGGCGAGTTCCATCATCTTTTCGAAGGTGGCGCCGGCGACGGCGAACATTGTGATCAGGGTGACTCCGATGACCAGGCCGATGGTGGCCCTGGAGCTTCGTTCCGGGTGCTGCTGGGCGTTTGCGGCCGCGAGCCGGGCCGGTGCGTTCGCGCCCAGGCCCCGGCCCACCAGGCGGAGGATGGGCGGCATGATCAGGTGCGAGCCGAGCACGAGACCGCTGAATGACAGCAGACCACCGACGAGGCCCAGCAACACCCCGTATTCACTGACCTGGCCGACGACAACGCCGCCGGCCAGAAACAGGACCCCGGCAACGATCAGAAGCACGGCGATCACATTGCGCGCGGGCCGGCGGATCGTCTCTTCGAGCGAGAGTTCCTGGGCGGCGCCGACCGCCTGCATCGGGCTGACCCGGAGCACCCGGCGTGAGCCCACCCAGGCTGCGCACCAGGTGGACAGCACGACGACGGCCACGGGCAGCACCAGGAGGGGTTCGAGCAGGCTGTACCGAAGCTCGGGGAGCGCCCCCGTGGCTACCGCGATCTGGAGCCCGCCAGCCATCAGCAGCGTGCCCGCTGCGGCACCGAGAACTGCTCCGGCGGCGCCGACGGCCAGGCCTTCCCTGGCCACCGCCCGGCGCTGGTCACGGGCGCTGGAGCCGATCAGGCGCATCAGCGCGATGGTGCGAGTGCGGCCGGCGATGATCGTGGCGACGGTGTTCGTGGTCACGATCGAGCTGACGTACACGGCGATGGTGATGAACAGCACCGCGACGAGCGTCAACGCCGACCGCACGGCACCGATGCTGCTCACGTCGTCACCGCTGATCACTGTGGCGAGCACGCTGGTGACCTCGAGCAGCACCACGCCGAAAGCGGATGCCAGCGCAGCGACGAGCAGGCTCGCACCGCGGCCGGCTCGACCGGTGTCTGTCCCAGGGCTGCTCATGCGCGCTGCTCCATACCGAGCATGATGCGGGAAATCTCTTCGGCCGTGGATCGTTCCCGGTCTTCAACGAGGCGGCCGTCGGCGAGGAACAGGATCCGGTCGGCGTAACTGGCCGCGATGGGGTCGTGGGTGACCATGGCGATGCTCTGGCCGTAGCCGGTGCTCGCGGCCTTGAGCAGCGCGAGCACCTCACGGCCGCTGCGGGAGTCCAGGTTGCCGGTGGGTTCGTCGGCGAAGACCAGTTCCGGCCGGGTGGCCAGGGCCCTGGCGATGGCGACGCGCTGCTGCTGCCCGCCGGAGAGCTCGTGCGGCCGGTGTGCGAGTCGGTCGGTCAGACCGAGGGAGTCGATGAGCTGATCGATCCAGCTGTTCTCGGTGGTGCTCGGCTTCCGGCCGTCCAGCGCGAACGGCAGCAGGATGTTGCCGCGCACGTCAAGAGTCGGCACGAGGTTGAACGCCTGGAAGATGAAGCCGACCCGGCGCCGGCGGAGAACGGTGAGGGCGGCGTCGTCCAGGGTGCTGATCTCGGTGTCACCGAGCCAGACCCGGCCAGCGGTGGCGGTGTCCAGCCCCGCCATGATGTGCATCAGGGTGGACTTGCCCGAGCCGCTCGGGCCCATGATGGCGGTGAACTGTCCCCGGCGGATGCCGATGGACACGTCGTCCAGGGCAGTCACCGAGGTGGTGGCCGAGCCGTAGGTCTTGCGCAGGGAGGTGACTCTGGCCGCGAGGCCGAGTTCTGAGGGTGAATTTTCCATGATTCAACGGTACGAATCGGGTGCGGATGGCCGCGTCGGGCCCCGGATGTAGTCAACCGCTCTGCGGGATGATTCCCGGAGCCGCCGGGTCATCCGCTGGGTTACTGGGTGAGCCGGTGCGTGAACGCGAAGACCACGAGCTGCACCCTGTCGCGCAGCGAGAGCTTGGCGAGGATGCGGCTGATGTGTGTCTTGACGGTGGCCTCGCTGAGGAACTCGCCCGCGGCGATCTCGGCATTGCTGAGGCCCAGAGCGGCGAGGGCGAAGATGTCGCGCTCCCGGCTGGTCAGCGAGGTGAAGGCGACAGGCACCTCCTGCTCGGCGGCCGGCGCGTCGAAGTGGGCGAAGAGCTCGCGCGTGGCCGATGCGGCGATGACGGCGCTGCCTGCGTGCACGGTGCGGATCGCGGCGAGCAGGAACTCCGGATCGGCGTCTTTGAGCAGGAAGCCGCTTGCCCCGCCCCGGATGGCCCGACTGGCGCTCTCGTCGAGTTCGAAGGTGGTCAGGACCACGATCCGCGGCGGGGTGCGGCCGGCGGCGCCGGCGGCGGCGATGATGGCCGCTGTGGCGTCGATGCCGTCCATCACGGGCATGCGGATATCCATCAGGATGACGTCGGGATGCACGGCCGCGGCCATGGTGACCCCGGCTGCGCCGTTGCCGGCCTCCCCGACGAACTCCAGGTCGGCCTGGGAGGAGACCAGCATGCGGATTCCGGCCCGGAACAGGGCCTGGTCGTCGACGAGGGCGACCCTGATGCGCGGGGCATCCGCCGGCTGGACTTCACTCATGGGCGTTCTCCGTAGGGTGTGCTGGTCACGATTGGATGCAGGACCGCGCTCGCGTCCGGCCGCACGAGGGCGTTGGTGGTGATTGCCGGCAGGCGCGCGGCCACGATGAAGCGCCCGCCCACGGGTTCAGCGGCCAGGGACCCGCCCGCCAGCAGGGCACGTTCGCGCATGCCGGGGAGTCCGTGGCCGAGTGCGCCGGAGGCATCGGCGGCCGGGATGCTGCGTACGGCGTTGTCTATCGTCACCGCGACCCATCCGTCCGTCCACGCGAGAGTCAAATATACCGCCCGGCCGGCATCGCCGTGCCGGAGGGCATTGGTGAGAGCCTCCTGCACGATGCGGTAGACCGCCAGCTGGGCCCCGGAACCGAGGGTGGTGGGAGTACCCGTGGTGGTCCACTCGACATTGAGCCCGGTGCTCTGCATCTGCGCGACCAGGCGGTCGAGGTCGGCGAGCACGGGCTGCGGGCCGTCGGCGGCGTCCTGGCGTAGTCGGGTGAGAAGGATGCGCACGTCGCCGAGGGCCTCCCTGGCCGTGGTCGAAATCGTCGTCAGCGCCTCGTCGACGGCTTCGGGGTTGGCGGCGCGGGCGTAGCGGGCGCCGTCAGCCTGCGCGATCACCACGGCCAGGGAGTGGGCGACGACGTCATGCATGTCGCGGGCGATCCGGTTGCGTTCCTGCTCGACGACCACGTCACGTTGCGCCGCACGTTGTTCCTCGACGGCCCTGGTCTGCGTGAGCCGGCCGTCCCGCGCGGTTTTCCAGGTGCGCATGAGCAGCCCGAGGGTCCAGGAGAGCCCCAGCACGGCGATGCTGCCGATCAGGGTGGCGATGAATGCCCAGAGCAGGCTGGCCGCGGCGCCCTGCGCGACGGCCTCGGCAATCGACGTCGCGCCACGTTGGCCGACGCTGATGTAGCTCGCGGCAAGCAGAGAGCCGATGCCGACCGACACCAGGCCGGCCCACCGCACCAGCCGGTTGCCGTAGGCGGCCGTGACATACAGAACCCCGAGCACGGCGAGGTTGCCGACGAGCACCGGCAGTCCGGCCAGCATTTGCGCCAGGGCACTGATCCAGGCGATGCCCAGCGCCAGACCAGGTGACAGCCGCCGAACGGCCAGGGCGGCGGTGAAGCCGATCAGCGCCAGGAAGAGTGCGACGTCGGTGCTGGCGTCGACGGTCACGCTGAAGAGGAAGAAGGCCACGGCGAGCCCGACGTCCACGGTGACGGAGCGCCGGGAGACCGTGCGGAACACCAGGCCTGCGCGGAGCCGGCCAGCGAGCGAGCCATCGAGAAACCCACCGGACACTCGGCCGAGCGGGCCGTCGAAGGTCAGCGTGCCCGCCGGGTCGCCCTGCGGAAGCATCAGCCAGGACTCCGCGGTGAGGGCGGCAGGGGGAACTGGACCCGCCGCGTCACGGCGGTCTGCCCTCCCGTGCAGAACCAACCCCAGCACCCAGCCGCCCACAAGCACGAGGGTGGCCAGGAACCCGCAGCTGAGCCGGAAGCCGAGGTCGCCGAAGAACCTGAGCGTGCCGATCGGATCCTGGGCCTGCTCGATTGACAGGGGCATGAGGAACACCCCGGTGATGAGCAGGCCGAGGAGCAGAGCAGCTGCCAGCCCGACAAACCTGACGTATCGCCGCCCGTAGAGGGCAGCGCCCCAGACCACCAGGCAGCCGGAGGTGACCAGCAACGGCAGGGTCGCCCAAGCGCTCAGGTAGCCGGAACCGGCGGTGCCCATCGTGACGGTCGCCACCGCTCCGATCGTCATGGCCAGCAGCGGAGCGAAACGGGACAGACCAACGGCGATCGCGAGCATCCAGATCACCAAGAGCATCGACGTCTGGCCAGCCCACAGTGCCGGGGTCCCCCACGCCAGGGCGAGAATCACGCCGAGCGCGGGTTCCAGTGCCCAGCGGTGCTGGGCGGTACGCGTGATGAACCCTGGAGCCGGCATGGTTACAGCGTAGGGCTCCCCCGTCGCCGGGTCAGGGTCCCCGACCCCGGATCATCCCGCGGTCCCCGGGAAGTCATCCCAGCGATGTAGCGCGCGGACGGTTATCGCGCGGTGAGGTCCGCCACCAGCCGCTCCAGCGTGGGGGTGTCTGCACCGAGGGTGCGGCCGCGACGGGCCAGGGCTCCCCCGATGGCATCCAACTCGCTCGGCCGGCCGGCCCCGAGGTCGTTCTGCAACGACGAGCGCATGGACGATGGCAGTGCGGCGAGGGCGCCGGCCAGTTGGCCGGGGTCCGTGGGCACACCGTCCAGGGTGGCGACCCGGGCCACCTCGACCAGAAGCGCGGTGGTCAGGGCGCTGTCTTGTTCGATGGCGGCGCCGATCGGCAACCGCCAGTAGGAGGTGAGCAGGGCCATCGGGGCGAGAAAACGAAGTTTGGCCCAGAGCACCTCTTGGTCGGTGCCGCCAACGGTCACGTTGAGTCCGGCGGCCCGCCAAGCGGCGGTGATGCCGGATTCGGCGGCGTGCGCGGGCACGGTGAGCCGGAGGAACGGGCTGCGGTGCTCGATCACGGTGGGGCTGAGCCTGGTCGATTCCACCGCGACGGAGGCACCGGCTACGAGCGCTCCCGGCATCTGACCCCGGAGCATGGCCAGATGTTCGATGCCGTTGAGCAGCGCAACCACCTCAGCGGGCCGTGCCTGCGCAAGCGCGCCGGTCACGCCGGTCACGGTAGTCAGGTCGGTCAGGTCGTAGGCCTTGGTGGCGAGGATGACGTTGGCGCCCTCGGGGACCTCGGTCAGCGCCGTGATCTTCGAGACGCCGTCGCCGAAGTGGCCGCTACGGATGGTGATGCCCTCTGTGGTGATCGCTCGAGCGGTTTGGGGCCTGGCGACGACGACGACCTCGACGCCGGCGCGGTCAAGCAGGGCGGCCAGTAGGCCTCCGACAGCTCCGGCGCCGACAACGGCGATGATCGGCTCAGACATTGAATTCCGTCGACATGTGTGGCTCCCTGATCCTCGGGCTCTGCCGATGCGGTCCGGATGGGCCGTGGCTGGCGTTCCATTGTGGCAAAGACTCCGAGCAGCTTAGGGTGTGGGAATGCCCACCTCCGCTGCAGCTCTCGCCGCGCTCGCCGACGAGCGCTTCGTTTCCCTCACCACCTACCGCCGATCCGGCGTGGCGGTGTCCACTCCAGTCTGGATCGCCAGAGACGGCGAGGACCTCATCGTCACGACCCCGAAGGAGAGCGGCAAGGTCAAGCGGCTGCGTAACGACAGCCGGGTGCAGCTGCGAGCCTGCTCCCGCACCGGATCGGTGAAGGACGGCGCCGTTGCGGTCGACGCCCACGCGGCCATCGCCGATGACGACGGGAGCCGGGCGTTGCTTGCCCAGGTCTTCGGGGGCAAGTACTGCACTGAATACAGGGTGTTCATGTTCATCGAACGGCTGGGCAAGGCAGACGCGAAACAGCGCGTGCTTTTGCGGATCAGCTCCGGAAACACGCCAGCGTCCTAACTGCCCGGCACTTTCCCCGTCGCCGAGTGTCGATGCCGGGCCAGGCTTGTGCAAAATAGTCCGCAGGACGAGCCCTGGCGCGTGACCACCCAACCATCGAACGTGTCGGCGGAGTCCTGATTCTGTCGACGTACGCCTGGCCGAGCTTGCCAATGACGATCCCATGAGACCCGCGACTCCGCGGCTACTCGTCGGTTCTTCGGGTGCGGGGGTCGTGTGCCCGGTGTTGGTTCGGTGGCCGCCAAGCGCCGGTCGGGTCGATCCAGTGCGGTGCTTTCACCTGCGGCATGCCGGCGACCATGCGGATCTTCCAGCCGCCCCCACTGGTGATCGTGTGGTGGTGATACCAACACAGCAGCACCCCGTTGTTCACATGGGTGTCGCCGCCTGAGTGCCAGGGCGTCACGTGGTGCACTTCGGTCCATTGCGGCGGGCAGTCACAGCCCGGGATGATGCAACCGCCGTCCCTTGCGGTGATCGCTTTGCGTTGCCGCGGGGTGAAGCAGCGTTCCTTCGAGCCCAAACCGAGGACGGCACCGTTGGTGCCGAAGAACAGCGGCTGCATGCCACCGTTGTCGATCAGCTGGGTGATCGTGGTCATCGAGATCGGTTCGTCGACCCCATCGATCCAGCCCACCCCAGCCTGGTCGAGCAGGTCGGCGGCGTTCACGTGCACCATCACCGTCGGCGGCATGCCGCCCATCGTCGGGGTGCGGGGGTCCTGGGCGACCTGCACCAGGATGCCGCGAAGAATGTCCGCGCGTTTCTCACCGCCGGTGCGCTCGTCGATCAACTCGCCCGGCACCAGCTCGCCGGCCTCGATACGCTGCTGCTCCTCCGCGGACGGGAACGAGGGCGCCGACCGGGCGGACTGGAACGTGTTGAACAGGTTCTGCATCACCCCTTTCAGCTCCGGCGTCACTCCGCCACGCAAGGGGTGCAGACCGTCTTTGTAGGCGCCGAACGAGAATGTGGACTTCCCTTCGACGGTGGGCGCGTTCGGGGCGAGCCCGTCGGGGTTCAGCACGGCTTGCCAACGCACCGCCAACTTGCGGATCTCATCGGCCGGATAGGTGAAGCCGTCCGACTCGCCCAGGCGACCGATCGGCCCGGTGAACCCGCCGCCTGCCGCGCGATCACCATCGGCGTCAGCGTCAGCGTCAGCGTCAGCGTCAGCGTCAGCGTCAGCGTCAGCGTCAGCGTCGGCATCGGCATCGGCGTCCGTGGGGACAGTCTCGCCGGGGCCGGGCGTGCGGCGGTAGACGGACCCCGTGGCCTGTTCCACGAGGTCGCGTTCGGCTTTCTGAACCTGTTCCGCGTCGGCGTCGAGGCGGCCGGTTGCCGTGTAGTCGGTCAGGCCGGCGACGATGGTCTCGGCCGCGTCGATCCCGAGTTCGCCGGAGCGCAACGCTGCGGCGACCACCGGGAACACTGGCTCGAACACGGCGTCGCCCGACACCCGGGGTGTCACCTTCTCGCCCAGCGCCATCCGTCGTTTCATCTCCGGCAGGGATGCCAGGGTCAGCCGGGTCAGCAGCACGTTCTGGTGCGAGGCGCCCATCCGCCAGGCCATGGACTCCCGGCCCAGCATCCGCCGAGACCGGTAGCCGACCACGGTTGCGGTGCTCACCCGGGCCGCGTCCACGGGCCGGCCGGCCCGCTCCACCATCTGCGTCAACGCGACCACCTCGGCGTCGCTGAGCCCGTTCACATCGATCGACGCCATTACCGCCTGCACCGTTGCCGCCGCGTCATCGAGGGCCTTGAGCTTCTCGCCGAACGGTCCGGTGTGCGCCCGCTGCACCGCCGGCAACTCCGACGGCTCCCGCCACGGCGGCCGCGGCTTACCCAGGGTGGGACCGGATTGCGGCGACCCCGCGGTGTCGGTGGTGCCACCAAGACTGGCGGCATCAGCCGCGCCACCCGGCACGGCACCGGTCAGCGAGTCAGTTAGAAGATCACTTCGCTCCGACTCCGGTGCGGCCAGGGCGGTGTTCCAGTCATGGAGATTCGACCCGCCGGGAGTTCCCGTCGGTGCGGTGGAGCCTGGAGCCAGCTCGTCGTCCATACCCCCATTCTCTCACGAATCGAACAAGTGTGTGAGAATACGTCAAGTTTTCCACAGGCTAATTCGTAAGTTTTTCTCCTCGGTAGGGCGGGAAAATTCGATACCCGACCGACAAAGTGGGCGTGTCGAGGTCAGCGTGCGGGGTCTGGGCGGGGTCGACCAGTGGGCGCCGCACCCGGGCTCGGGGCGCGGCACCGACCGATGCCCCGGTGACAGGCCGCGCTAGAAGCCCAGGCGACCGAGCTGCTTCGGGTCCCGCTGCCATTCCTTGGCCACCTTCACCCGCAGCGAGAGGAACACGCGCTTGCCGATCAGGGGCTCGATCTGCTTGCGCGCGCGCATGCCCACATCCTTGAGCCGGCTGCCGGAATGACCGATGATGATGCCCTTCTGGCTGTCCCGCTCCACGAAGAGGTTGGCGTAGATCTCCACCAGCTCCTGGTCGTCACGCTCGATGATGTCGTCGATCGTCACGGCGATCGAGTGCGGCAGTTCGTCGGTGACCCCCTCGAGCGCCGCCTCCCGGATGTACTCCGAAATCCGGGATTCCAGGCTCTCGTCCGTCACGGCATCCGCGGGGTACAGCGGAGCGTCGCTGAGCGGCAGCAGGCGCAGCAGCTCGCTGCTGAGCACATCGAGCTGGATCCTGCTGGTGGCCGAGATCGGCACGATGGCCTCCCAGTCGCGAAGCTGCGAGACCGCCAGCAGCTGGTTGGCCACGCTGGTCTTGGAAGACATATCGATCTTGGTGACGATGGCCACCTTCTTGGCGCGCGGGAAGTTGTCCAGCTGCTCGTTGATGAACTTGTCGCCGGGGCCGATCGGTTCGTTCGCCGGGATGCACAGGCCGACGACGTCGACACCGCTGAGCGTGGACTGCACGAGGCTGTTCAACCGCTCGCCGAGCAGCGTGCGGGGGCGGTGGATGCCGGGGGTGTCGACCAGGATCAGCTGGCCGTTCTTCTGGTGCACGATGCCGCGGATGGCCCGACGGGTGGTCTGCGGCTTCGACGAAGTGATCGCGACCTTCTCCCCCACCAGAGCGTTCGTCAGGGTGGACTTGCCCACGTTGGGGCGCCCGACGAAGGATACGAACCCCGCCCTGAAATCAGGTTCTTGTGTCATTGCCGTGTGCTCCTTCGGTGTCCGGCATCCCCAGGAATGCGGACTGGGCGTCTCTCAACGCCGTGTCTGGTTCGACCAGCACTGTGCTGATTCGTTTACGTCTTCCCTCGGTGCGCTCGGCGGTGAGGATCAACCCGCTGGTCCTGGCCTCGGAACCGGCGACCGGCAACCGGCCGAGCACCTTGGCCAGCAGGCCGCCGACGGAGTCGACCTCGTCGTCGTCGAGTTCGAGGTCGAAAAGTTCGCCGAGTTCGTCGACGGGCAGGCGGGCGCTGACCCTGAACCGTCCCGACCCAAGGTCTTCGATCTCCACGACATCGCGGTCGTACTCGTCGGAGATATCGCCGACGAGTTCCTCGATCAGGTCCTCGAGCGTGACCAGCCCGGCGATGCCGCCGTACTCGTCGACGACCATGGCGAGGTGGTTCGATTCAAGTTGCATCTGGCGCAGCAACGCGTCAGCCTTCTTGGACTCCGGCACGAACTGGGCGGTCTTGGCGAGTTCGCCCACCAGCAGGGTCTCCAGGTTGCGGGGACGCTCGTAGACCAGCCTGGCCACGTCGCGCAGGTAGAGGATGCCGATGACGTCGTCGACTTCGCCGTCGACGACCGGGACCCTGGAGAAGCCCTTGCTCAGGAACAGCCCCATGGCCGCGCCGACCGTGGCATCGGCGTCGATGGTGACCATGTCGGTGCGCGGGATCATGACCTCGCGCACGACGGTTTCGCTGAACTCGAAGATCGAGTGGATCAGCTCGCGGTCGTCTTCCTCGATCACGTCGAGCTCTGTGGCCTCGTCGACCATGCTGAGCAGCTGATCCTCCGAGGTGAACGTGGCGAGCCGGCTGCGGCCGGGAGTGACCCGGTTGCCGAGCGCGACGAGCGCATTCGCGACAGGTCCGAGCAGCACCCTGAGGAAGTGCACGAGCACGGCCGTGAGTCGCAGCAGCGTCCGCGGGTGCGCCCGGCCGACGCTGCGGGGGCTCGCCCCGACCAGGACGAAGGACACCGCGGTCATCAGCAGGGCGGACAGCAACAGCGCCAGCCAGATCTGGTCGATGGTGGTGGCGAAGACGAGGGTCACCAAGACCGCCGCGGTGGTCTCCGCGATGATGCGCACGAAGTTGATGGCGTTCAGATGCGCGCCGGTGTCTGCGGCTATCGCACGCAGTGACCGTTTGGAGCGCGACTCATCGGCCAGCTCGGCGATGTCGGCCCTGGACTGCGACACGATCGCCGCGTCGACCGCGGCCATCAGCCCGCCGAAAGCGACCAGCAGGATGGCGGCGGTGAGGAACCACCCGACGATCATCGGGGCCGGCGTCGTTCCTGCATGGCGAAGCCGATCAGGATGTCGCGCTGGATGCCGAACATCTCCTTCTCCTCGTCGGGTTCAGCATGGTCGAAACCCAGCAGGTGCAGCACGCCGTGGGCGGTGAGAAGCAGCAGTTCGTCGAGAGTGCTGTGGCCGGCGGTCTCGGCCTGGCCCTGCGCCACCTGCGGGCACAGCACGATGTCGCCGAGCAGACCGGGTGGGGTCTGCGCGTCCTCGGTGCCCGGCCGCAGTTCGTCCATCGGGAAGCTCAGCACGTCGGTGGGACCCGGCTCGTCCATCCACTGCACGTGCAGCTGCTCCATGGCGCCCTCGTCGACGAGGACGATGGCAAGTTCGGCATCGGCATGCACGTGCATGGTGTCCAGCGCGAACGCGGCGAGCCGTTGGATGGTTGCCTCGTCGACCGGGATGGCCGACTCGTTGTTGATTTCGATGCTCAACTGGATCTCCGTTTCGGGGTGCGATCGCGCGGATTCCCCTGGTGCGGAGCGCGGGAGGCGAAGTCGCGGGCCTGGTCGCTTTCGTAGCGTTGGGCCTGCTTCTGCGCGTCGTATTCGGTGTAGGCGTCGACGATGCGGCCGACGAGGCTGTGGCGCACGACGTCGGCGCTGGTCAACCGTACGAAGGCGATGTCGTCGATGCCGTCGAGGACCTTGGTGACCAGGCGGAGTCCGCTGGCGCCAGCGGGCAGGTCGACCTGGGTGATGTCGCCAGTGACCACCATCTGGGACCCGAACCCGAGGCGGGTGAGGAACATCTTCATCTGCTCGGGAGTGGTGTTCTGTGCTTCGTCGAGCACGATGAAGGCCGAATTGAGGGTGCGGCCGCGCATGTAGGCCAGTGGGGCCACCTCGATGGTGCCCGCGGCAAGGAGCTTGGGCACCAGCTCGGGGTCCATCATCTCGAACAGGGCGTCGTAGAGCGGCCGCAGGTACGGGTCGATCTTGTCGGTGAGGCTGCCCGGCAAAAAGCCCAGCCGCTCGCCGGCTTCGACGGCCGGACGGGTGAGAATGATCCGGTCGACCTCCTTGCGCTGCAGGGCCTGGACGGCCTTGGCCATGGCCAGGTAGGTCTTGCCGGTTCCGGCCGGTCCGATGCCGAAGACGATGGCGTTCTCGTCGATCGCGTTCACGTAATTGCTCTGCCCGAGCGTCTTGGGACGCACCGTGAGGCCGCGTGAGGTGAGGATGGCCTGGCCGAGCACAGTCGACGGGCTGGCGCTGCTGTCGGCCCCGAGCATCCTGGCCGATGTGCTCACTTCGGTGTCACCGAGGTCGGCCCCGGTGCGCAGCAGCATCTGCAGTTCTTCGATCAAGCGCTCCACAGCGTCGACGGCGGCGGGCGGTCCGGACAGGGTGACTTCATTGCCGCGCACGTGCACGACCACGGTGGGGTATTCCTTCTCAATGGTGCTGAGGAACCGATCCTGCGGGCCGAGCAGGCGCACCATGGCCACGCCGTCGACGAGGAGCTTGCGCACCACGCCGGGCGTGCCGCCGCCCGGAGCCTCGGCGTCAGAGGGCAGCAAGCGTGCCCTCCGCAAGAACGCCGCCGAGGACATGGGCGTGCACATGGAAGACGGTCTGGCCGGCGGAGGCGCCGGTGTTGAAGATCAGGCGGTACTCGCCGGCGCAGTGCTCGTCTGCCACCCGGCCGGCCACGGCGATCAGCTCGGCCAGGAGTCCGGGGTCCCCCGCCGCCAGCTCGCCGACGTTCCGGTACTGCTGGCTCTTCGTGGTCACGACGACGTGCACGGGCGCCTGCGGGGCGATGTCGTTGAAGGCGATGATGTGGTCGGTTTCCGCGACGATGGTCGCCGGAATCTCGCGCGCGGCAATGCGAGAGAAGATCGTGGGTTCTGCACCGGAGGAAGCCATGGTTCTATCTTAAGCGTTCCTACCAGCGGCCGAGTGTTGCGTTCAGAATGGCGACGGCGGCGGGGCCGGCCGTCGAGGTACGCAGCACGGTGTCGCCCAGGCGCACCCGGCTGGCACCGGCCTGCTCGAGCACGTCGAGTTCGCTGGGGGCGATGCCGCCCTCGGGGCCCACCACCAGGACAATGTCCCGGTCGTCGGTGGGAATGCCGACCGCGGTCAGTCTGAGCTCTGCGGTCGGCTCGAGCAGCAGCATCCGGGTGGTCGCGGCGAGAGCGGTCAGCTGTTTCGTGCTCGTCAGCGGCAACACCGTGGGCAGCCACGGTCGGATGGACTGCTTGCTGGCTTCACGCACGATGGCGCTCCAGCGCGCCTGCCCCTTGGCGATCTTGACGCCCTCCCAACGGGCAACCGACCGGGCGGCGGCCCACGGGATGACGCCGTCGATGCCGAGCTCGGTGGCGGCTTGCACCGCGAGCTCGTCGCGGTCGCCCTTGGCCAGGGCCTGCACGAGCAGGATGCGCGGCGTCGCCGGTGGGGTCCGCCGGACGGTGTCCACCCTGGCGGTGAGCTCGGCCGGCTCGGCCGTGAGAACCGTGACGCCGAGCACGAGGCCCGCGCCGTCACCCAGCAGCAGGGTCTCGCCTGGGCGCACCCTGCTCACGGTGACGGCGTGCTTGGCTTCGGCGCCGGTCACGCTCACCGTTTCCCCGGCTACGGGGTCCCGGCTGGTGACACCGTCCGCGGACGTGCCGAGGGTCTCCGACAGGAAGAAATGCGCCATCGTCAGCGGTGGACCTAGCCCAGGAACCTGTCGCGGAGTTTCGCGAACAGGCCCTGCTGGAACTGGCTGAGGGCAGGCGCCGGAACCTTGTGCCTGGCGGCGAACGCCTCGATCAGTTCCCGCTCCTTGTGGTCGAGCTTGGTGGGGGTGAGAACCTGCACGCCCACCCGCAGGTCGCCGCGGCCGTTGCCGCGGAGCCTGGTCACGCCGCGGTCCTTGACCGTGAGGATCTCGCCGGCCTGCACGCCGGGGCGCAGCTCCACCTCGATGTCACCGTCGAGAGCCTTCACCGTGGCCGTGGCGCCCAGGATCGCGTCGGTCATGGGCACCTCGAGGGTGCAGAGCAGGTCGTCGCCGTCGCGGCTGAAGACGTCGTGGTGGCGCACCTTCATTTCGAGGTACAGGTCGCCATTCGGTCCTCCGGCCGGGCCGGCCTCGCCACTGCCGGGCATCTGCAGGCGAAGTCCGGTGTCGACGCCGGCGGGGATGTCGACCGGAACGGTGCGGCGGGCCCGCACGCGGCCCTGTCCCTGGCAGGTGACGCAGGGGGTGGCGATGATGGTGCCGTAACCCCGGCAGGACCCGCACGGGCTGGAGGTCATGACGTTGCCGAGCAGCGAACGCACGGCGCGCTGGATGCTGCCGGTGCCGTGGCAGATGTCGCAGGTGACCGGTGAGGTGCCGGGCTGGCAGCAGGTGCCTGAGCAGGTGGCGCAGACGATGGCGGTGTCCACCTCGATGTCGCGGTGGGTACCGAAGATGACCTCGTCGAGGTCGAGCTCGACGCGGATGAGGGCATCCTGGCCGCGCTCGCGCCGGGACCTGGGCCCGCGGCTGCCGCCGCCGCCGCCGCCGAAGAAGGTCTCGAAGATGTCGCCGAAGTTGCCGGCGTCGAAGCCGCCGCCCTGGCCCGGGCTGCCCGAGCCGCCGCGGTCGTAGTTCTGGCGCTGCTTGGGATCAGAGAGCACGTCGTAGGCGTGCGTGACGGATTTGAACCGTTCGGACGCCTCCGCGCCCGGGTTCACGTCGGGGTGCAACTGGCGGGCGAGCTTGCGGTACGCCTTCTTGATTTCGTCGGTGCTGGCGTCGCGGGCGACGCCGAGTGCTTCGTAGTGGTCAGCCAAAGCTGGCTCTCCTTGGGGTTGTGCGTGCGGTCTTGGGGGTATGGATTCGTGCCGGTGAGGTGTGTGGGGCGGCTAATTCTCGCCGAGGAGGCGCGAGAGATACCGGGCGACGGCCCGGACGGCCGCCATGTTGTTGGAGTAATCCATGCGGGTGGGGCCGAGCACACCCAGGCGGGCCGCGTCGCCCCTGGAGGTGTAGCCGCTGGTGAGCACGGACGTCTCGCCGAGGCCGAACGGCGCATTCTCGCGACCGATGCTCACCGACACGCCGTGCTGGTCAGTGGCCATCTCGCCGAACAGGCGCAAGAGCACCACCTGTTCCTCGATGGCCTCGAGCACGGGGTAGATGCTGCCGCTGAAGTCGTCTTCGGTGCGCACCAGGTTCGCGGCACCCGCCATGACCAGCCGGTCCTGCCGGTTGGCGCCGACCTGGTCCCGCAGGGTGCCGGTGATCAGGTCGATCAGGTCCTGGAACTCCGGCGGGCCGAGGCCCGTCGGGCCGGTGAGGGCCGTGGCGGCCTCGCTCATGCCCAGTCCGCCCACGACGGCGTTCAGCCGGGAGCGGAGTTCGGCCAGCGCGGCTTCGTCGAGCGAGCGGGACAGTTCGACGACCCGCTGTTCGACGCGCCCGGAATCGGTGATCAGAACCGAAAGCACCCGGGTGTCGCTCAGTGGCACGAGTTCGATGTGGCGCACCGTGGCGCGGGATAGCGACGGGTACTGCACCAGGGCCACCTGGTGGGTGAGCTGCGACAGCAGTCGCACGCTGCGGGCGAGGACTTCGTCCAGGTCGGCGGACTGGCCGAGGAACACCTCGATGGCCTGCCGTTGAGCGACGGTGAGCGGGCGGAGGTCGGCGAGGTGGTCGACGAACAACCTGTAGCCCTTGTCGGTGGGAATGCGGCCCGACGACGTGTGCGGGGCGACGATCAGCTCTTCTTCTTCGAGAAGGGCCATGTCATTGCGGATCGTGGCGGCAGAGACCCCAAAAGCGTGCCTGTCAACGATGGACTTCGAGCCGACGGGTTCGCGGGAGGCGACGTAGTCCTGAACGATGACGCGGAGCACCTCGAGGCTGCGATCTGACACCATGATCGTCCGCCTTCCTCATACCCGGTGTGCCGGCAGTTCACTGGCACTCTCGTTGTTTGACTGCTAATCATATCGCGGGTGGTGGGGATACCCATTGCTCCCGCACGATTTAGGGCACTAGCGTGGGAGTGGCGTCCGCTGCACCGGTTCAACGAAGGGCATTCCCATGAGCTATCCCCCGAGACAGGAACCATCGAGCACGCCGGCGGCGGGAGCACCGCTCTCCCCCGAACAGGACCGCCTGTGGGCGTCCCTCGCCCACCTGGGCGGCATTCTCTCGTTTCCGCCCGCCCTGATCATCTGGCTGGTCTTCAAGGACCGCGGGTCGTTCACCAACGGTGAGGGCAAGGAGGCACTGAATTTCCAGCTGACGCTGCTCATCGGTTACGTCGCCATCAACCTGGCCACCACGATCCTGGCGTTGCTCACCTTCGGCCTGCTGTCGGTGCTCTCCTCGCTGACCTGGGTGCTGTGGTTGATCGGGGCGATCTTCTCGGTGATGGGCTATCTCAGCGCCAAGGACGGCAAGCCGTACCGTTACCCGTTCTCCCTCCGCCTGATCAGCTAGTTTGGACGCGGCCGGATGAGCGCACCGGCGCTACTCTGGTGACAGTCACACCCGTCACCCGCCGGCCTGACCGCCGGAGTCCATAAAGGAGATCCAATGTCAGAGGCCACGCCTCCCCCCGCCACCCCGTACCAGGCGCCGAGCCAGCTGAGCCCCGCCGACGAAAAGCTCTGGGCAACCTTGATCCACATCGGCGGCATCATCTTCAGCTTCCTGCCCGCCCTGATCGGCTACATCGTGCTGAAGGATCGTGGCCCGTTCATCCGTGCGCACTCCGCGACAGCCCTGAACTTCCAGATCACCATTGCCATCGCGTACTTCGTCGGCGGAATCCTCACCGTCATCGGCATCGGCGTCCTGATCCTGGCCGCCGCCGGCATCCTGAACATCGTCTTCAGCATCATCGCCGCCGTCGCCGCGAACAAGGGCGAGTGGTACTCCTACCCGCTCACGATCAAGTTCCTCAGCTAGCCCTCGACCGGGCGTCTGCCCGGCCGGTCAGTCCGTGAGGAGCCGACGAACAACGGCGTCGGCGAGCAGCCGGCCCGTCAGGGTCAGTTCGATGTTCCCGGCGATGGCGGCCCGGCCGTCGATCAACTGATCGTTGATCAGGCCGGCCACCTCGCGGCGGCCGAGCGGTGAGAGAGTCGAAACCGGGATGCCCTCGCGGATCCTGGTCAACAACAGCACCCGCTCGGTCTCCCGGGTGGCGGAATCCAGGGTCTCCCGGCCGGCAGCCGGTGAGTGGCCGGCCAGAATCCGGTCCGCATACGCGGCCGGGTGCTTGACGTTCCACCAGCGCACACCGCCGATGTGGCTGTGCGCTCCGGGGCCGACGCCCCACCAGTCCTCGCTCCGCCAGTACGACAGGTTGTGCTTCGAGCGGTGCTCGGGGCCGCGCGACCAGTTGCTGACCTCGTACCAGCTGTAGCCGGCCTCGGCCAGGCGCGCATCCGCGAGTTCGTAGAAGTCGGCCTGCAGGTCTTCGTCGGGCTGCACGAGCTCGCCGCGGCGGATCTGCCTGGCCAGCTTGGTGCCGTCTTCCACGATCAGCGAGTACGCGCTGATGTGGTCGGGCTGCTGGCCGATGGCGGCGTCGAGGCTGGCCCGCCAGTCCCCGATGGTCTCCCCCGGCGTGCCGTAGATCAGGTCGAGGCTCACGTCCAGGCCGGCCTCGCGCGCCCAGGCCACGACGAGCGGAACCCGTTCGGGGTCGTGCGTGCGCTCCAGGGTGGCCAGCACCCGCGGCACGGCGGACTGCATGCCGAAGGACACCCGGGTGAAACCGGCCTGCTTGAGCTGGCGCAGGTAGGCCAGGTCGACGGAGTCCGGGTTGGCCTCGGTGGTGATCTCGGCGCCGGGGACGATGTCGAAGGTGTCGCGCACGGAGTGCAGCATGCGCACCAGGTGCTCTGCGGGCAGCAGCGTGGGCGTGCCGCCGCCGAAGAAGACCGTGGCGGCCGGCCGCGCCGGCACACCGGACTCGGCCAGGATGCGGGCGGCGGACTCGACCTCGAGCACCGCCTGGCTGGCGTAGTCGCTCTGCTTCACGCCGCGCAGTTCGGTGGCGGTGTAGGTGTTGAAGTCGCAATAGCCGCAGCGCACCTTGCAGAAGGGCACGTGCAGGTACACGCCGAAGTCGCGTTCTGCGGCGCCGTTGGCGGCCGATGCCGGGATCAGGCCGTCCAACGGTGCGGGATCACCGACCGGGTGCGGTCCGGCCATCAGCCCATTCCGACGGGGTGCAGGGCGAGCAGGTACTTGCGGGTGTAGCGCTCCTGCTGGAAGCGCAGGATGGGCCAGGCCAGTCGGTAATACCAGGCGCTGGGGCGCGAGAACGAGCGGATGGTGAGCCAGACGGAGTCGTCGGCGCGCCGGTCGACGATGAAACACTCCTCGCCGTTCTGCGGGTGCCCGCGCATGGTGCCGTAGGCGAAGCCGATCTTGTCGACCTCGTCGATGACGTAGACGACACGCACCGGCGCCGCGACGGTGAACGGACCGTTCGGGATTTTCAGGACCGCGGTCATGCCGTTGCTGATGAACGGGGTGCCGTCCTCGGCGAAGGTCGCCTCGTTCACCGGGTGCTCCTGGTTGGGCGCCGGCGTTCCCTCGTCGGTGAAGACGATGCCGGTGTACTGCACGCCGGTACCGGCATCGAGGTCGGTGACGTCGATACCCGAGCCGCGTTGCACGCCCCAGGTCATCAGCGCTGTCGTGGCGACCCTGAAACGCTCCTCCCCGCTACCCAGGCGCACAGTGCGCTCGAGCGGGCGGTGCCCCTTGGGCGGGTAGCGCATCAGGTCGGGCGCGAGGGTGCCGCCGATGGCGGCGTAGGTCACGGCGGCGTCGGTGAAGGTCGAGCGGCGCATCGGTGTTACTTCTTTTCCTTCTTGGCCGGCTCGTCGCCGGAGAGAGCGGCGATGAAGGCCTCCTGCGGAACCTCGACCCGACCGACCATCTTCATGCGCTTCTTACCTTCCTTCTGCTTCTCGAGCAGTTTGCGCTTACGGGAGATGTCACCGCCGTAGCACTTGGCCAGCACGTCCTTGCGGATGGCGCTGATGGACTCGCGGGCGATGATCCGGGCGCCGATGGCGGCCTGGATGGGCACGTCGAACTGCTGGCGCGGAATGAGCTTCCGCAGCCGGCCGGTCATCAGCACGCCGTAGTCGTAGGCCTTGTCGCGGTGCACGATGGCACTGAAGGCGTCGACCTGTTCGCCCTGCAGCAGGATGTCGACCTTGACCAGGTCGGCCTCCTGGGAGCCGATCGGCTCGTAGTCCAGCGACGCGTAGCCGGCGGTCTTGCTCTTGAGCTGGTCGAAGAAGTCGAACACGATCTCGCCCAGCGGCATGGTGTAACGGATCTCGACCCGGTCCTCGCCCAGGTACTCCATGCCGAGCAGGGTGCCGCGCCGGCCCTGGCAGAGTTCCATGATCACGCCGACGTAGTCCTTGGGGGCGAGGATCGCGGCCTTGACGATGGGCTCCTCCACGACGGCGATCTTGCCGTTGGGGAACTCGCTCGGGTTGGTGACAGTGACGGTCTTCTTGTCGTCGGTGGTGACCTCGTAGATCACGCTGGGCGCGGTGGTGATCAGGTCGAGGTTGAATTCCCGGTCGATCCGCTCGGTGATGATTTCCAGGTGCAGGAGACCCAGGAAGCCGCAGCGGAAGCCGAAGCCGAGGGCCACGGAGGTTTCGGGTTCGTAGACGAGTGACGCATCCGAGAGTTTGAGTTTGTCGAGGGCTTCGCGGAGGGCCGGGTAGTCGCTGCCGTCGATGGGGTACAGGCCGGAGAACACCATGGGCTTGGGCTCGGTGTATCCGGGCAGGGCGACGGTGGCCGGCTTCATGGCGGTGGTCACGGTGTCGCCGACCTTGGACTGGCGCACGTCCTTCACGCCGGTGATCAGGTAGCCCACCTCGCCGACGCCCAGGCCCTTGCTGGGCGTGGGTTCGGGGCTGGTGACGCCGATCTCGAGGATGTCGTGGGTGGCGCGGGTCGACATCATCTGGATCTTCTCGCGGGGGCTCAGCTGCCCGTCGATCATGCGCACGTAGGTGACGACGCCGCGGTAGCTGTCGTAGACCGAGTCGAAGATCATGGCGCGGGCCGGAGCATTGGGGTCGCCGACCGGCGCCGGGATCAGCGAGGTGGCGCGGTCGAGCAGCTCGGACACGCCGACGCCGGTCTTGCCGGAGACCCGCAGCACGTCGTCGGGGCTGCCGCCGATCAGGCTGGCCAGTTCCTTGGCGTACTTGTCGGGGTCGGCGGCCGGCAGGTCGATCTTGTTGAGCACCGGGATGATCGTGAGATCGTTCTCCAACGCCAGGTACAGGTTCGCCAGTGTCTGGGCTTCGATGCCCTGGGCGGCGTCGACGAGCAGGATGGCGCCCTCGCAGGCGGCGAGGCTGCGGGAGACCTCGTAGGTGAAGTCGACGTGGCCGGGAGTGTCGATCATGTTCAGCGCGTAGGTCTGGCCGTCCATCTCCCAGGGCATCCGCACCGCCTGGCTCTTGATGGTGATGCCGCGTTCGCGCTCGATGTCCATGCGGTCCAGGTACTGGGCTCGCATGGAGCGGTCGTCGACGACGCCGGTGATCTGCAGCATCCGGTCGGCCAGCGTGGACTTGCCGTGGTCGATGTGCGCGATGATGCAGAAGTTACGGATGAACGCGGGGGCGGTGGCGGCCGGTTCCAGCGCCTTGAGAGCTCTCGGTGACATGATGAGGCCAATTCTCCCATGCCCTGCGGTGTCGGGGTGACCCGCCGGGCTGGCGGGCGGTCATCCATTCGACTGATGACGCTGTCGGCTGGCCTGATTAGGCTGGGCGCACCATGTCCACCATCGCCCTGCGCACCCAACCCGCCCGCCGGGATCCCATGCCGCCCGCCAGGATCGGCGACGGGCTTCCGGACTCGGCCCTGACTCCGGTGTTCTCGGGGCTGCGCATCGGACTGCACCTCTTGATCGTCGCGCTGACCGGACTCGTCATCGTGCGCGCCCTGCTGGGTGCAGGTCCGGACACCGGGGTCGTAGTGCTGCTGTCCCTCCTTTTTGTCGCCAGTTACGCCGGCGGCAGCGTGCTGGCCCGGCGCCGGCCGTCGGCCTGGCTGGTGACGGTGTGGATGACCCTGCTGCTGGTGGAGTGGCTCGCGCTCACCCTGTTGGCGCCTGATGCCGCGTTCATAGTCTTCCCGCTGTTCTTCCTGCAATTGCACGTGCTCCCGTTGCGCGCCGGCATCCCGTTGGTGATGCTGAGCGTGCTGTTGACGATCTGGTCGATGAGCCTCCACGTGGGCCTCGCCCTCGGCGCCACCCTGGGCCCGCTTGTCGGCGCGGCCGTGGCGGTGGCCGTCGGGTTGGGGTACCGGGCGCTATTGCGCGAGGCCGCCGAACGGCAGCACCTGATCGAAGATCTCCTGACCACCCGCTCCGAGCTGGCGGCCGCGGCACGGGATGCGGGCACCCTCGCCGAACGCGAGCGGCTGGCCAGGGAGATCCACGACACCGTGGCGCAGGGCCTGTCGAGCATCCAGATGCTGTTGCACGCCGCCGAGAGCCGGGTGAGCGACCCCGCGGCGCTGGACCACCTGCGCCTGGCCAGGGACACGGCGGCGGCCAACCTGGCGGAGACCCGCCGATTCATCCGCGAACTCACCCCGCCGGCGCTGGAGACCCAGAGCCTGCCCGGCGCCCTCGCCAGGCTCGCCGCGTCCGCCGAACGCACCGCGGCGGGCGGAGGGGCGGGCAGGTCCGCGGTCGGCACCGTGGTGGCCACCAGGGTCAGCCTGCACGTGACCGGCGACCCGACCGTGCTGCCGATGCCGCTGGAGACGACTCTGTTGCGCATCGCGCAGGGATCGCTCGCGAACGTCGCCCAGCACGCCGGCGCCGGCCGCGCCGAGGTGACCCTGAGCTACATGACCGACGAGGTGGCCCTGGACATCGTCGACGACGGCCGCGGCTTCACGGTGTCGGAGGCCGCGGCCGAGCGCCCGGACTCGTTCGGCCTCGTCGCCATTCGGCAGCGGGTGGAACAACTCGGGGGCACCTTCGTTTTGGAGTCCGCGCCAGGCCAGGGCACCGCCGTCGCGGTCAGGTTCCCGATTCGCGAGGTCCAGGCATGATCCGGGTGCTCCTGGCCGACGACCACCCCGTGGTGCGGGCCGGCCTCCGCGCCCTGCTCGGCGCCGAACCCGACCTGGTTGTCGAGCTGGAGGCCGGCACCGCGGAGGACGCCGTCGCCCTGGCCGCCGGCGGCCGGGTGGACGTCGTGCTGATGGACCTGCAATTCGGCGGTTCGATGCAGGGAGCGGAAGCTACCAGGCGGGTGCGGTCGGCTCCGGGAGCACCGCACGTGCTGATCCTGACCAACTACGACACCGACGCCGACATCCTCGGCGCCATCGAGGCGGGCGCGAGCGGCTACCTGCTCAAGGACGCCCCGCCGGCCGAGCTCGTTGCGGCGGTCCGGGCGGCGGCGGCGGGACAGAGCGCTCTCGCCCCGGCCATCGTGACCCGGCTGGCCGGCCGCTCCCGTGTGTCGGAGGGCCGGTTGTCTCCCCGGGAGGTCGAGGTGCTCGGACTCGTGGCGGCGGGCCGCTCCAACCGCCAGATCGGCCAGGACCTGTTCCTCAGCGAGGCGACGGTGAAGTCGCACCTCGTGCACATCTTCGGCAAGCTCGGCGTCGGCTCACGCACCTCCGCCGTCGCCAGCGCCCGCGCGTCCGGCACCATCAGGGGCGCCTGATGCCCACGGCCGGCTCGCCGGTGCCGGTGCTGCTCGTGCACGGCATCCGCACCTCGGCCAGCATGTGGCGGCACCAGGTGGAGTGGTTGGCGGCCGCGGGACACCCGGTGTTGGCCGTTGACCTGCCCGGACACGGTACCCGCCTGGGCCAACCGTTCACCGTCGACACGGCGCTCGCGGTCATCGACGCCGGGGTGGACGCGCTCGGTGGTCCTGTGCTCCTGGTCGGCCTGTCGCTCGGTGGATACTTCGCCATCGCGTATGCGGCCAGGCACCCGGACCGGGTCCTTGGCCTGGTTGCGGCCGGGTCGTCGTTCGAGCCGACCGGACCGGGACTGCGCGGGTATCGGCGCCTGGCCGGTCTCATTCACCGGATGCCCGACCGCGGGCTCTGGTTGCACACCTTCCTGGTCAAGCGGATGCTGCCGCCCGCCGGCGTCGGGGACGTTCTCGCCGGCGGTGTCGCCCTCGACGTCATGGACGCGGGTCTCCGGGCGACCGGCACACTGACCCCGCTGGCCGACCTGCGGGCGTTTCCCGGCAGGGTGTGGCTGGTCAACGGAGCGTACGACCATTTCCGCCTGCACCAGAAACGGTTCCTCCTGGCGGCCAGGCGGGGCACCCTCCTGACGATCCCCGGAGCCGGACATCTGGTCAGCCTGCACCGACCGCACGGGTTTGATACTGTGCTCAGACAGATCATCGAGGAGATCGAGGCCGATCTGGGCCAGAGCACCCCCGATCCGGTCAACCATCCGGGCCGATAACTGGTATCGTTGCCTGTTGGCTTGCGTGTTGGGTCCCACCCCACACGATTTTCGCCGCACGGTGCCCTCTATCACCGGGCGGCCCATCCGAACAAGAACCTAACGAAAGCGTATAAAACGTGGCAAATATCAAGTCGCAGATCAAGCGGATCCTCACGAACAAGAAGTCGCAGGAGCGCAACAAGGCGGTCAAGAGCGAGTTCAAGACGGCCATCCGTACCACGCGCTCCGCGATCGCCGCCGGCGACAAGGACAAGGCTGTCGCCGCCCTCGCCGTGGCTTCCAAGAAGCTCGACAAGGCCGTCAGCAAGGGCGTCATCCACCAGAACCAGGCAGCGAACAAGAAGTCCGCTATCGCCAAGTCGGTCAACGCCCTCTAGCCTGCCCGCGCAACGCCGGCGTCAGCCGGTCGTGCGCTGTTCAGTCAGCTGGACGCACCACAGAAATACCCCCGCCCTCCTGGGCGGGGGTTTTCTGCGTCGGGGCCGGGTGCGTCGGGCCTTTCCGAGCATCTCGCCCGACGCTATGGTGGCGTCGTGACGAGCGAACAGAGCGGCCAGGACCCGAACGGCGCACAGCCGGGTGGTCAATCGGTGAGCCGTTACCAGCTCACCGGTCCCAAGCAGCCGCCAGCAGCGAAACCCTCGGCCTGGCGTCGGGAGGCGCGCTTCCTCGGTGCGGCATTCGCGGTGGCGGCGGCCGTGATCGCGCTCGGGCTCAGGTTCGCGCCCGAGGTGACGGCGTATGCCGGCCTGGGCCCCTGGGTCTTCGCCGCGCTGCTGGGCTTCCTGCTCGTGCTGGCCGGGGCCTGTGTGTTGTTCGGGGCGTCGCTGCCAGGCGCCCGATACCCCGCATCGCCCGGCTCGGCGCCCCCGGCAGCGCAGACGGCGCCGCCCGAACGCGGGTTGACGATCCTCGGGTCGGTGCTGGGAGTGGTCGGGCTGGCCCTGGCCGCGCTGGCTGTGGTGCTCGCCGTGATGTTGCCTGGGCCGACCCAGCGGATCATGGTGCAGTTCACCGATCTCTCCGGCCGGGTTCAGCTGGAATACTGCCCGACCCTGCCTGGATCCTTCGCCGGCACGGCGTCACAGTCCGATCTGATCGACTCCTCGACCATCCTGCCGGTCAGGGTGGATGCACAGACCTGTGGCAACCCCGAATACACCGACGACGTCTGGATCTACCTGAACCGTCGCTCCGTCACGGTGTCGGACCAGCCCTGAGCCCGCCGGCCGAGAGTCGCGGTCACTGACCGCGTTTGGCGATGACCGTGACGAGCCGTTCCAGGGCGAAGACCGGATCCCGACCGGCACCCTTCACGGCCGCGTCGGTCTCGGCGAGCATCACGATGCACCGCGCCAGCCCCTCGTCGGTCCAGCCGCGCCCGTCGCGCTGGGCACGCTCCACCTGCCAGGGCGCGAGGCTGTAGGTGGCAGCGAGCTGAGCCGTGCCGCCCCGCACACCGAACAGCTTCGCCATCGTGCGGATCTTGCTGGCGAAGGCGGCGACGATCGGCACCGGGTCCGCTCCGGAGGACAGCGCGTGCCGCAGGGTGACCAGAGCCTCGCCCAACCGGCCGGCGATGGCGGAGTCCGCCACCTTGAACGCATTGGTCTCGACGCGACCGCCGTAGTAGCGGTCCACGGTCGTCTCGGTGACCTCGGCGCCGGTGTCGGCGATGAGCTGTTGGCAGGCGGCCGAGAGTTCGGCCAGGTCGTCGGAGAACGCGGCCACCAGGGACCGTAGGGCGCTCGGGGTGACTCGCTTGCCCGCGGAGCGGAATTCGGCAGTGGCGAAGTCGTGCTTGTCCGAGTCCTTCTTGAGCTCGGCGCACACCACTTCGACGGCACCGCCCACGCCGCTGCGGATGGTGTCCAGGAGCTTCTTGCCGCGCACCCCGCCGCCGTGGCGCAGCACCACGTAGGTGTCGTCTGCGGGGTTCTGCAGGTAGTCGATGGCCTCGGTGAGGAAGGTGTCGCTGCACTTCTCCACGTTGCTGACGCGAATCAGCCGAGGCTCGCCGAAAAGCGACGGGCTGGCCAGGGTGAGCAGCTCACCCGGGGCATAACTGTCGGCCTGGATATCGCTGACTTCAAGGCTGGGATCTTCCAGCTTGAGGAAGTCCCGCAGCGACCGGATGGCCCGTTCGGCCAGGAAGGTCTCGGTGCCGGAGACGAGCACGACGGGGGCCGGTCGAACCTGATGCCAGGCCAGCTGGGGGATCTTCGCCGCGCCGGCCTTTGCTGCCGGTTTGCCGGTTCGTGCCTGTGCGGTTGTTCGTGCGGCCACGCGGCTCCCTTCGCTACAGACCCAGCCTAACCGGCGCCCCGGACACTCCCCCGCCAAGGAGCTGCCCGCCGTCCATTTGCGGCAGAGGGTCTCGCCCCACACGCTGTCAACCGGCCCCGGTCGAATCGGCCCGGCCACGTTCCGTCCACACCCGCAGCCCTCCCCCGGCCTGGACATCCGGCGCTATCACGGTCAGGCCGTGCAGGTCAGTGCGGAGCACAACAGTGCCTGCGGCGGTCAGGGAATCCAGCAGCGACCGGGTCGGATGCCCATAGCCGTTGTCCGCGCCCACCGAGATCACCCCGACTCGCGCGCCGAGCTCGGCGTAGAGGGCGGCGCTTTGGTCACGGGAACCGTGATGGGCAACCTTGACCACGTCCGCAGGTCCGATCGGTCCAAGCTCTCGCACCGCCTCCTGAGCCTCCTCGTCGAGGTCTCCGAGGAAGACCGATCTGATCCCTCCGCCGGTGAACACCATGGCGATGCTGCCGGCGTTGCCGGTCGGCATGAAGCTCGACCCCCGCACCGGCCACAGCACGTGCCAGGCCAGAGTGCCGAGGGTGCCGCGCTCACCCCGGCCGGCCACGCGCACTTCCGCGCCGCCGTCGGTGAGCCGGCCCTGCAGTGCCACGTCCTGGCTGTTCTCCGGGGCTCCCACCAGGGCCGTGTCCACTCGGCCGATCACCGCGTCCAATCCACCGACGTGGTCCAGGTCGTAGTGGGTGAGCACCAGCAGGTCCACTCTGTCGATGCCGAGGGTGTCCAGGCAGTCGGCCAGCAGAGCCGGTTCAGGACCCACGTCGACGAGAGCCACCGACGACTCATCCCGCACCAGCACTGCGTCGCCCTGGCCGATATCGCAGGCGGCGATCTGCCAGGACGCCGGGAACACCAGGGCCCGGCCCAGTCCGGTACCCACGAGGATGCCGAGGGTGACTCCCGCCGTGACACCGACCAGTGCTCCGCTCGCCAGCCGTGCCAGGCCGGCGGACCGGCCGCGGCCTCGCACCCCCACCAGGACCAGGATCGCTGCGGTGCAGGCCACGGTCAGGGCAACGCCGACTGGTCCACCCAGCCACGGGAGCGCACTGCCGGGCAGGGCTGTGGTCGTCTGGGCCACCGCCGCTATCCATGTCGCGGGCAGCCAGGCCAGCCACATCAGCACCATCGCGGGCGCGGGCAGCCAGGGCAGGAGCAGGCACGCCGCCAGGCCGACGATGGTCGCGATGGGCGCGGCCGGAGCGGCGAGCAGGTTCGCCGGCACCCCGTAGGCAGGAAGCGTCGGGCTCAACAGCACCAGAACGGGCTGACAGGCCAGCTGGGCGGCCAGCGGGATCGCGAGGACCGTAGCCAGCGGTGCGGGCAGCCAGCGGCTGAGCCGCCGGGCCAGGGGCCCAGCCAGCACCAGCAACCCCAGGGTCGCGAGAACCGAGAGGGCAAAACCATAGTTGCGCGACAGCCACGGGTCGGAGACGAGCAGGCAGAGCACGGCAAGGGCCAGGGCCGCGAGTCCCCGGCCCGGGCGCCCCACCGACCCGGACAGCAGCACTATCGTCGCCATGGCGGCTGCGCGCACCACGCTGGGCTCCGGGGTCACCAGCACCACGAAACCGGCCAGGACCACCAGGCCCGCTCCGACCCTGAGCGCCCGGCTCAGGCCGAGTGCACCCGCGAGAACCAGCACCAGGGCCAGCACGATCGCGCAATTGGCACCGGAGACTGCGGTGAGGTGGCTGAGCGAACTCGTCTTCATGGCGTCGTCGAGGTCGTCACCGACCCCGGTGGTGTCGCCGATCGCCAGGCCGGGAAGCAGCCCGGCGCCCTCCCCGGGCAGCTCACCGGCCGCAGCCGCAAACCCGTGTCGCAAGGAGTTGGCCCAGTCCAGCCACCACGGCGCTGCACGCACGATCTCCGGGCCGCCACGCCCGAAGAACAGGGCGGCGGCGGCATCGCCTGGACTGGTCGGGGCCAGGGTGCCGGTCAACCGGATCTCATCCCCGATCGATAGGGGGCCGGGGGTGTCGGTTGCGGAACGGTCGTCGCGCGCGTCGGCCGGTGCACCGGCGGAGGTCTCGGCTGCCGGGTCGGCCGAATCGGCCGCCGGAGAATCGGCCGAGGGAGAATCGGCCGCCGGAGAATTGACAGAGGGAGAATCAGCGAACACGACGACAGGCACCGACATTCTCGCCCCGCCGGGAGTCCCGCCGGCGTCAGGTTCGGCATCCCACAGTGCGGTGAGGGTCGCCCTGAACCGCACCTGCGCCGCGCCGCCGATGGCCGTGCCGGTGCTCGCTACCGGGGCCGACCACACCGTGAGCGTTGCCGACGCCTCACCGTGCCCCTCCACGAGGGTGCGCACGGCGCCCGGATACCTGGACGGCGCCTGAACCGTCACGGTCAGCGCCGCCAGCGCCGCGGCCGCGCAGCAGACGGCCAGGGTTCCAAGGGCCCGGCTGCCGAGGTCCCGGCCCGGATGCTCACGCCGGCCTCGGCGACGTCGCCCGATCCGGCCAGGGCCCGGCATCGTGCCCGACACCCGGCTGGCCCTCAGGACGGCCGGCACCAGCAGGAGCACGGCGCTGCCGCCGAGAAGGGCCGCCACGCCGGGCGCCGCGGCCGGCAGCGCCACCAGCAGGCCTGCCGATGCCCAGCAGGCCACGGCCGGCAGCACCAGGCGCAGATCGTGCGCCGTTCCGCTGCTCATACGGTGATCAGGTCCTTCAACGCGGCGAAGGTCTTGTCGCCGATGCCGGTCACATTACGCAGGTCATCGACACTGCCGAATTGACCCTCAGCCTCCCGGTAGTCCAGGATCCGCTGAGCCATCGCCGGCCCGATTCGCGGCAGGGTGTCGAGGTCGGCGGCGGTCGCCGAATTCAGGTTCACCTTCGGCACCGCCCCTGAGCCCGCCGGGCCGGACGGGCTGCCGGGTGCGGCGCCGGAGCCCTGCGCTCCGGCCGGAGCGCCGTCGACCACCTCGCCCGCCGTCGGAACATAGAGCTGTTCGCCGTCCGACACCTCTCTGGCCAGGTTGAGCCCCGACTCGTCGGCCGTGGGCAACAGGCCACCGGCGGCGGCGACCACGTCGACCACCCTGGCACCCTCGTGCACCTCGAAGAGCCCGGGGTTCAGCACGGCGCCGAGCACGTGCACGAAGACCCCCGGCGAGGCCGCATCCGCACCGGGGCCACCCGATGAGCCACCGGACGGGTCAGATGACGCCGCCGGGGCAGACTCGGCTTGCAGTTCCGGCACCCGAACGCTGTGGCCCACCTGACCGATCGCCGTGACGGTGACGGTGACGCCGAGTGCTGCCAGCAGCAGCACGACAGCCGCTCCCACGCCGATACGCAGCCGGGCCCGGCCGGGCCCGGCCGGTCTCGCCCTGTCGTACTCGTTCGTCGGTCGGGTCGACGGAGCCAGACTGTTGAAGGGATCGAAGGCCATGCGGGCAGGCTAGACACAACAGCCCCGCACACCGGTCCCGCGCGGGAACCTGTGCCGGGGCGGCAGCCGGCCCCGGCTGTGGAGGCGGGGCCGGCGTTAGCGCGGTGCTATGCGGAGGGCTTGGTGACGATGCTCACCATGCGGGGCGCCCGCACGATCACCTTGACAATCTCACGGTCGCCGATGGAACGGACCGCGGCGGCCGAGGCACGGGCCAGGGCTTCCAGGTCACCGGCGGAGATCTTCGGCGAGACCTCGAGCCGGTCGCGGACCTTGCCGTCCACCTGCACGACAGCCGTCACGGACTCGGCGACCAGCAGGCTGCGGTCGGCCTTGCGCCACTGCGCCAGCGCGACGCAGGGCTCGTAACCCAGGCGTTCCCACATGTCCTCCGCCGTGTACGGAGCGAAGAGGTTCAGGGCCATGGCCGTGACCTCCGCGGCCTCGCGTACGGCCGCGTCGCCCGCGCCGGCGCCGGTGTCGATCACCTTGCGGGTGGCGTTGACGAGCTCCATCATGCGCGCCACAACGACGTTGAACTTGAACGCCTCGATCAACGACGGCGCGTCGGCGAGGAACCGGTGGGTGACCCGGCGCAGCGCCGCGTCCCCGGTCTTCCATTCCACATCGGGGGTGCTGGTGACGTCCCTGGCGACCCGCCAGGCGCGGGCCAGGAACTTCGCCGAACCGACCGGGGACACATCCGCCCAGTCGATGTCATCTTCCGGCGGGCCGGCGAACGCCATGGTCAGGCGCACGGCGTCGACGCCGAACTTGTCGACCTCCTCGGTGAAGTACACCAGGTTGCCCTTGCTCTTGCTCATCTTGGCGCCGTCCAGAATGACCATGCCCTGGTTGAGCAGTGCCGTGAACGGTTCGGTGAAGGTGACGTAGCCGAGGTCGAAGAGCACCTTGGTGATGAAGCGGGCGTAGAGCAGGTGCAGGATGGCGTGTTCGACACCGCCGACGTACTGGTCGACGGGCGCCCACTTGTCGGCTTCCTTCGGGTCGAAGGCCTTGGTGTCGTCGGTGGGGTTGAGGAAGCGCAGGAAGTACCAGGAGCTGTCCACGAAGGTGTCCATGGTGTCGGCATCACGCTTGGCCGGGGTGCCGTCGATCGGGTTGACCACGTTCACCCAGTCGGTCGCGCCGCCCAGCGGCGACGTTCCCTTGGGCTTGAGGTCGAGGCCGTCAGTGGGCGGCAGCAGCACCGGCAGCTGGTCTTCAGGCACCGGGATCTCGGTGCCGTCCTGGCCGTGGATGATCGGGATCGGGGTGCCCCAGTACCGCTGGCGGGAGATCAGCCAGTCGCGCAGCCGGTAGTTCTTGGCGGCGCGGCCGGTGCCGTCGGCGGCGAGCTGATCGATCATCCGCTTGATGGCGTGAGCCTTGGTGAGACCGTTCAGGACACCGGAATTGACCAGACGACCTTCGCCGGTGAGGGCGACGCGGGTCTGCACGGGGTCGAGCGCGTCGGAATCCAGCGACGGCAGTTCCTCGGAGCCGTCCAGCATCCCCGGGGTGATCACCGGGATGACCCCGGTGACCAATGCAGTGGTGTCGACGACCACGCGCACCGGCAGGTCGAAGCGCAGGGCGAAGTCGAGGTCGCGCTGATCGTGGGCGGGCACGGCCATCACGGCGCCGTGGCCGTAGTCGGCCAGCACGTAGTCCGCGGCCCAGATCGGCAGGCGCTCGCCGTTGGCCGGGTTGATCGCGTACCGCTCGAGGAAGACGCCGGTCTTCTCCCTGTCGGTGGCCTGACGCTCGATCTCGGTGCTGTTCTGCACCTTCACCAGGTATTCCGCGAAACGCTCTCGCACCTCGACAGACGCGTCAGCGACGAGCTCTGCGGCCAGGTCGGCATCCGGGGCGACGACCATGAAGGTGGCCCCGAAGAGGGTGTCGGGGCGGGTCGTGAAGACGCTGACCGCCTTCTCGCGCCCCTCGATGGTGAAGTCGACGTCGGCGCCGATGGAGCGGCCGATCCAGTTGCGCTGCATGTTGAGCACCTTGGCCGGCCAGGTGCCCTCGAGCTGGTTGAGGTCGTCGAGCAAGCGGTCGGCGTAGTCGGTGATTTTGAAGTACCACTGGGTGAGCTTCTTCTTCACGACAACGGCGCCGCTGCGCTCGGAGGTGCCGTCGGCGAGGACCTGCTCGTTCGCGAGCACGGTCTGGTCGATCGGGTCCCAGTTGACCCAGCTGTCCTTGCGGTAGGCCAGGCCCTTCTTGTACAGCTGCAGGAACAGCCACTGGTTCCACTTGTAGTACTCGGGGTCGCTGGTGTGCAGCTCGCGGGACCAGTCGAAGGAGGCCGCGTACAGCTTCATGCTCTTCTTCTGCTGGGCAATGTTGTCGTAGGTCCAGCCGCGCGGGTCGATGCCGCGCTTGATGGCTGCGTTCTCGGCCGGCAGGCCGAAGGAGTCCCAGCCGATGGGGTGCAGCACGTTGAAGCCCTGCTGACGCCAGTACCTGGCGACGATGTCACCGAGCGCGTACACCTCGGCGTGGCCCATGTGCAGGTCGCCGGACGGGTACGGGAACATGTCGAGCACGTACTTGCGCGGGCGGGTGTCGTCGGGGTCACTGGTGCGGAACGGCTCGAGCTCGTCCCAGATCGGCGCCCACTTGGCCTGGATGGCGGCGAAGTTGTAGCCGTCTTCGTCCTCGGGGCCGTTGGACATGGTGTCGTGCTCGTGTGCCACGTGACTCTCATTCATTGTGGTGAGGTGGCGTTCGACACCGCGGATGTGCTCCGCAGGCGACGCCCAAGCTCCTAGGTTACTAAACCCTGGCCGTCCGCCGGTTCCGGCAGCGGAACGGCGGCCTGGAGAGCACCGATCAGGGCCCTGGCCTTGATTCTGGTCTCCTCGATTTCCTCGGCGGCCACCGAGAGCGCCGTGATTCCTCCGCCGGTGCCGATCGACGCGCCGTCGGGCGCCAGCACGATGCTGCGGATGACCATGGCCAGGTCGACGGCGCCGTCACTGCCGAGGTAGCCGAAGGCGCCCGCGTACACGCCGCGCTCACCGCCCTCCAGCTCCCGCAGGATGCGCATGGCGCTGGCCTTGGGCGCCCCGGTCATCGATCCGGCCGGGAAACACGCCTCGAGGGCGTCCACGAAGGTCAGGCCCGGCGCGAGGCGTGCCTCGATCGTGCTGACCAGCTGGTGCACGTGGGGGTAGCTCTCGACCTGCAGCAGAGACGTCACGGCGACCGAGCCGAGAGCGGCGACCCTGCCCAGGTCGTTGCGCATGAGGTCGACGATCATCAGGTTCTCGGCCCGCTCCTTGTCGCTGGCCAGCAGCTCGGCCGCGAGCAGCCGGTCGGTGTCCGGGTCGGACGACCTGGGCCTGGTGCCCTTGATCGGACGGGTGCGCAGCCGCCCCTGCGAGCTCACCGAGAGGAACTCCTCCGGCGAGGCGCTCAGCAGCGCATGCTCGCCGAACCTGAGCAGGCCACCGTGGTGGCTCGGGCTGCCCGCCCGCAGCTGCCGGTACACCGCGAGGGGGTCGAAACTGCCGGCCACGGTGACCTCGTTGGTGAGGCAGAGCTGGTAGGCGTCGCCGGCCGCGATGCGCTCCTGGCAGGCGTCGATCAGACCGGCGTACTGCGTCGCGTCGTGCCGCCAGCGCACCTCGAGCGGCTCGGCCGGGATGTGCGGTTGGGCCGGCCGGGGAGCCGCGGGCTGCTCGGCGAGTCGCCGGGCGTCGAGCCGTGACGCGGTATCGAGCAGCCAGGCCTCGACCTCGTCCGCCGGTTCCCCCGTCGTGGCGCCGGCCATCAGCGTGACAGTGCGTGCGGCGTGGTCGAAGGCGATGGCCCGGTCCACCCACAGCAGCGCTGCGTCGGGGGCCGCCGGCGCTGCCGTGCCGTCCTGCGGACTCTCGGCCTCTCCCGGCCGTGCCAGCCCGTAGCCGAACCAGCCCACCCAGCCGAGCCGGAAGCCGATATCGTCCGGAGTGGTCCGGCCCGCCGACGCAGCTGCGCCGGCATCCAGGTCGGCACGCAGGAAGTCGAAAATACTGCCGGCCGTCGTACGGGCCACATCGGGGGCGTCGAGCGGCCGGGAGCAGGTCACCGTTCCGGTCCGAGCCGAGGCGGTGACGAAACGAGAGCCCGCGTGGGCGGCCGCCAGATAGCTCACACCGGCCGTCGCGCCGGGTCCGGCGTCCAGCCACACGGCATGGCTGGTCTCGCGGTACAGCAGGTCGAAGGCCACGGACGGGTCGATCCAGTGTGGCAGCCGGCGAGAGAACACCGCATCCGGCAGCACCCGCGCCGAAGGCGCGGTGACGTCCCGTTGTGGGACGCTGGGTGACGACGGCATCCCACCAGCCTAGAGCCGTCGAGCGGCCTCCCGGAGAGGCAGGTCGGTTCTCGGTCCCGTGGCTACAGCTCGCGGGCGATAAGCGCGATGAGGAGACCCCAACAGGCACCGGTCATCAGGGCCAGGGCGATCCTGATGGTGTGCGGCCTGAGCCAAGGGACGAGCGCGAGAGCCAGGGCCATGGCCATCGCCGCGGCGATGCAGGCGTTGACGGCCGTGCCGGTGTCTCCGGGGTACGGGCCCTGCCAGCCAGGGCACCCGCCGAACGGGCACCAGCTGAGTCTGGCGATTGCGAGCGCGGGCAGGCTGACCAACAAGACCAGGGGCATCGCCCAAAGCAGGTGCAGGGCGGCCCGGCGCCGAATCAGCATGCGGCGGCGCGCGCCCTACCGGGGGCTCCGCCGGGGTGCGAGGCCTGGTTCCTTGTCGTCATGGTCCATGGTCGCGCGCGCACTCCGCGCAGTCCAGCGCCCAGTTCAGGGGAGGACTGCCGCCGACCCCCGCACGGGCGCACAACACGAGGTCGCAGACACGCTTTAGGCTGGCGAGGTGAACGACGTACTCAACTGGATGCTGGACGCCGTGAGCGCGGTCGACCCCGTCGTGCGCACCCTCTTGGCTGGCCTGGGCATGCTCCTGGAAACGTCGGTGCTGATCGGCCTGGTCGTGCCGGGCGACACGATCGTGATCGTGGCCAGCACCGCGGTGGAGGGTCCCGTCGAATACGTCGGGCTGGTGCTCGCCGTCATCCTCGGCGCGCTGGCCGGTGAGAGCATCGGCTTCTACCTGGGCCGCAGGTTCGGCCCGTGGATCCGGCGCAGCTGGTTGGGCCGAAGGATTGGTGAGAAGAACTGGGCCGCGGCGGAGCGCTACCTCGCCAGGCGCGGCGGAATCGCGGTGTTCCTGTCGAGGTTCCTACCGGTGCTGCACTCGGTGATCCCGCTCACGGTCGGCATGAGCACCATGCGGTACCGCACCTTTCTCACCTGGACGGTGCCCGCGTGTGTCCTCTGGACCCTGGCCTACGTCAGCGTCGGTGCCGCAGCGGCCGAGGGCTACCGCAGTATCGCAGACCAGCTGCACTTCGCTGGCTACCTCTTCGTCGGGGCAATCGCCGCGTTCGGCCTGGTCGTCGTCCTCGTCAAGCGGTGGCTGAAGCGCCGGGAGGCCAGGTTCATGGAGCGGGAGCTTCCCCCGGAGTAGCGTCCTGGTTCAGCCCGGGGCCCGCCGTGAGGGTGAGGGTGCGGGTGATCAGTTCGGCCGGAACCGGCGTGTGCGAGATGAGCAGAACGGCCCGGCCGACGCCGGCCGATGCCGACAGGATGTCGCGCACGAGTGCGTCCCCGAGTCCGGTGTCGACGTTGGCCGTGGGTTCGTCGACGATGAGCACCGGGAAGTCCGCCAGCAGCGCCCTGGCTAGGGCGATCCGCTGGGCCTGGCCACCGGACACGAGTGCGCCGCGTTCGCCGACCCTGGCGTCCAGGCCGCCCCGCTTCACGACCCAGTCGGACAGGCCGACCCGCTCGAGCACGTCGAGCAGATCGTCATCGGTGGCCGTGTCCCTGGCAAACAGCAGGTTCTGCCGCACGGTGTCGTCGAACAGCCAGGGCCGCTGCTCGCACAGTCCGACAAGCTCTCGCACCTCGGCCGGGGCGAGGTTCCTCGCCTCGACGCCGTTCACCAGGTATGACCCCGTGTAGTCGAGGAAACGCACGAGGGTGTGCGCCAGCGTGGTCTTGCCGGCGCCGCTGGCCCCGGCCAGGTGCACCCGATCGCCGGCCGACAGCCGCAGGGTCACGCCCGAGAGGGCCGGCTGCTCTGCCCCGGGCCAGCTGGCGCCCAATCCGGTGAGCTCGATGAGCGGACCGCCGGTGCGAGCCTGAATGGGGGAAGACTCCGCCGCGTCGCCGAGAGCGACCTCGTCCGGGACCTCGGCCGGGATCTCAGCCGGGATCTCGGCCGGGATGCGCTCCGGCACCGCCGTCGCCACTCGTTCGGCGCTGGAACGAACCTGGCGCCACGAGCTGAGGGCCGGGGGGATCATGGCGAAGACCTCGAAGACGGCCATCGGCACCAGCACGACCACGGCGAGGGCGGGGCCGGAGAACCCGCCGGTGCCCAGGGCCGGGATCGCAGCGATCAGGGCGAGCACCGTGGCGGCCCCGGCGCACAGCGAGATCACGGCGGCCTGCACTCCGGCGCCGGTGGACCGCCGGAGGGCCGCCCGGCGCAGCCTGGCCTCGACGAGTGTGAGGCCCTGCAGCCGCGCCTCGAGGGCGCCGAACGCGGTGAGCACGTCGAGGTTCTCCACGACCTCGAGCACCTCGTCGGCCAGGGCGCCGCGCAATGGGGCCAGGATGCGTTCGGACCGCGCGGACAGCGCTGTGGCGGCGAGCGTGCCAACGACACCGGCGACGACGAGGCAGATCAACAGCGTTGCCCCCGCCGCCGGGAAGACCAGCCAGACGCCGAGCACGCTGAGCGCGGCAACCAGGCCGGACGTCACGAGGGGCTGCACGACGCGCAACGGCAGGTCCTGCAGGTCGTCGACATCCCGCACCAACCTGGTAAGCAGGTCGCCCCGGCGGGTTTCGGACAGCCCGGCGGGAGCCAGCGGCAGCAGCCTGGCGAAAATGCCCAACCGCAGCGCGCCGAGCTGGCGGAACGCGGCGTCGTGGCTCAGGAGCCGCTCCAGGTACCTGAGTGCGGAACGGGACAGGGCGAAGGCGCGCACGCCGACGACAGCCATGCCCAGGAACATGATCGGGGGCATCTCGGCGGCGCGGGTGATCAGCCAGGCCGAGCAGGCCAGCAGGGCGACGGCGCTGGCCACGCTGGCGACGCCGGCCAGAAGACCGGGCAGGCTGCGACGCGCGGGCGGCTGGGCGAGCCGGAGCACGGCACGGGTGGCGCCGGAGGGCAGCCAGGTGTTCCGGCTGGTTGCTGGCTCAGACATGGGCGACCTCACTGAGCTGCACGACGCTGTCGGCGGCGGCGATGAAGGCCGGCCGGTGGCTGACCACGATCACGATGCGTCCCTGGCCGGCCAGAGTTCTCAAGCCATCGATCAGGGCGGCCTCCGCTTCGGTGTCGAGGGCCGAGCTGGGTTCGTCCAGCACCAACACCGGGGTGTCCAGGGCCAGGCAGCGGTAGATCGCCCTGGCGGCGGCGACGCGCTGCGCCTGTCCCCCGGACAGGCCGGCACCGTTGACACCGAGGTGGCTAGTGCGGTCCAGGTCGCCGGCGCCCGCCAGCCGCAGGGCCGTGCCGACCAGCTCTTCGTCGGCAGAGGCAGCCCCCAGGGCCACGTTGGCGGTGACATCACCAGAGAACAGACCGGGTCGTTGGCCGGCCCAGGCCAGCCAGCCGCGGTCATCGCCCGGTGCGATCGCCGAGCCGTCGATCCGGAGCGCACCCTCGAAGGGCACGAAGCCCTGCAGCGCACCGATCAGGGTGGATTTGCCCGCGCCGCTCGGACCGCTGAGCACGCTCAGTTGACCGGCTGTGAAGTCCTGGCTGAAGCCCTCGACGGTGACTGCGTCCCCGCGCCGCACCGTCATGTCGTCGAAGCTGAGCATCGTGGGGCGCATCGGCGGGCCAGCCGGCGCCGTCCCCGCCGTCTGCCGGTCGGGTGACTCGGTCCCGTCGTCTTCGAGGATCGCGAAAACCTCCTCGGCGGCGGCGAGGCCGTCGGCCGCGGCATGGAACTGCGCCCCAACCTGACGCAGCGGCAGGAACGCCTCCGGAGCCAGGAGCAGGACGAACAGACCGACGCCCAGCAGCAGCGAGCCGTCAACGAGGCGGATGCCGATCGACACTGCGATCAGCGCCACGGACAGGCTGCCGGCGAGTTCGAGCACGAAGCCGCTGAGGAAGGACACCCGCAGCACCTTCATGGTGCGGCCGCGGTACTCGTCGGTGAGAGTGCCGAGGCGCGTCGCCTGGCGGCGATCCCTGCCGAAGATCTTGAGGGTGGCCAGGCCGCCGACAACGTCGAGGAAACCCGCGGAGAGCCGCTGCAGGGCATCCCACTGCTGACGTTGCACGACCTGGGTGGCCTGACCGATCAGGATCATGAAGATCGGGATGATCGGCAGCACGATGATCACGGTGATGCCGCTGGCCGGATCCTGCCAGAGCATCAGCAGCACCAGGATGGGCGTCGCGATGGCCGTCAGCAACAGCTGGGGCAGGTACCTGGCGAAATAGTTGTCCAGGGCGTCCAGCCCGCTCGTGACAACTGTCGCCACCCTGGCGCCTTGCTGGCCGGCCAGCCAGTCCGGGCCGCGCTGAGCGAGACGGTCGAGGACCTTCGCGCGCAGCTGGCTCTTGACCGCCGCCGCACCCCGGTTCGCGGCGACCTCGAGCAGCCACACGATCAGCGCGCGAACGACGACAACGCCGGCGAGGGCCGCCACCGTGCCGCGGAGGCTGTCGAACGAATCACCGTTCACCGCCCGGGTGATGCCCTGGCTGAGCAGCCAGGCGAACGCCACAACGGCGAGGGTCTGAGCCAGCCCGAGAACGGCGCCGACAAGGAGGAACCAGCGCGCGGCGGAGGCGTGGGTGAGGAGCCGTGGATCGAGGGGACGCATCCCGTTCAGTGTACGGCGGCTTCGATGTGGCTCCGGCTGATTCGCTTGCGGAACACCCAGTAGGTCCAGCCCTGGTAACCCAGGATCACCGGTGCCGCGATCAGCGCGGTCCAACTCATCACCTGCAGCGTGTACGGGGTCGACGAGGCATTCTCGATGGTCAGACTGTTGGCCAGGTCGTTGCTGGCCGGCATCACGTCGGGGAACAGCGAGGCGAACAGGGTCAGCACGGCGAAGCCGATGGTGAGGGCCATGAGGCCGAATGCCGTGCGTTCCTTGCCCCGCAGGTTGGCCAGGTAGGCGGTGATCAGGGCGACGGCCGCGACGGCGGCAAGGACGCCGGAGGCGAGGGTGCCGTAGGCCAGGGTGGTCCAGACCAGGAACGAGGCGGCGACGACGATGGTGATCAGTCCCGACTTGATCGCCAGCGAGCGGGCCCGCACCCGGATGTCGCCCTCGGTCTTGGCGGAGACGAAGATCACACCGTGCGTGAAGAAGAGCAACAGCGTGGTGAGCCCGGCCAACAGGGCGTAGGGGTTCAGGAGGTCGAAGAAGGAGCCGATGTAGTTGAAGTCCGCATCCAGCGGCACGCCGCGAACGACGTTGCCGAACGCCACGCCCCAGAGCAGGGCCGGCACCGCGGAGCCCACCACGATCATGGTGTCGAAGGACTTCTTCCACTTCAACTCCGGTCGCTGGTGCCGGTATTCGAACGACACTCCGCGGGCGATCAGCGCCAGCAGAATCAGAAGCAGCGCCAGGTAGGACCCGCTGAACATCGTGGCGTACCACTCCGGGAACGCCGCGAACAACGAGGCGCCGGCCACGATGACCCAGGTCTCGTTGAGGTCCCAGACCGGGCCGATGGTGTTGATGAGGACGCGGCGGTCGGTGTCGTCCTTGCCGAGGAAGGGCAGGGACATGCCGACACCGAAGTCGAAGCCGTCGAGGACGAAGTAGCCGATGAACATCGCGGCGATGATCCAGAACCACAGGATATTGAGTTCCATCGTGAGCTCCTAGTAGACCGTGGTCGTGTGCTTGATTTCGCCGGACACAGGGTCGGGCACCGGGGCGTCGTCCGGCCCCTTCTGCACGGCCTTGAGGATGAGCCGGAACTCCACCACCGCGAGGGCGCCGTACAGCAGGGTGAAGGCGATGAGGGAGATCAGGATCTCCAGCCCGCTCACATTCGGCGAGACACCATCCGCTGTCTTCAGCAGGCCGAAGACCAGCCAGGGTTGCCGGCCCATCTCGGTGAAGACCCAGCCGACGCTCATGGCCAGCAGCGACAGCGGGAAGGACCAGATCGCGATCTTCCAGATCCAGGTCTTGGGGCTCTTGCCCTTGCGGGTCACCCACAGGCCGCCGACGGCGACGAGGATGTGGGCGATGCCCAGTCCGATCATCCAGCGGAATGACCAGTAGGTCACCCAGATGATCGGGGCGTAGTCGCCGGGGCCGTACAGCTGGGTGTACTGCTCCTGCAGATTGTTGATGCCCTCAACGGTGCCGTCGAAGGTGTGCGTGGACAGGAACGACAGCAGGTACGGGATACGGATGGAGAAGAGCTCGCTGACCCCGTCAGGGGTGCCGAGGGTGAAGACCGAGAACGACGCGTTCGCGCCGGTGGCCGTGTGATACATGGCTTCGGCTGCGGCCATCTTCATCGGCTGCGCCTGCACCATGGCCAGGCTGAGCTGGTCGCCCATCAGGGTGGTCAGGGCCCCCGCAATCACCATCATCCACAGACCGAATTTGAGTGCGGGTCGCATCGTCTCGAGGTGCTGGTTGCGGGACAGGTGCCAGGCGGCGACCGAGATGATCAGGCCGGCAGACACCATGAAGCAGGCGAAAATCGTGTGCGGGAACGCCGCGAGGGCGATCGGGTTGGTGAGCAGCTCACCGATGCTGGTCAGCTCCGCTCGGCCCTTGACCTCGTTGATCTGGTAGGCGACGGGGTTCTGCATGAAGGCGTTGGCGGCGATGATGAAGTACGCCGACGCGATGCTGCCCACCGTCGTCAGCCAGATCGTGGCCAGGTGCAGCCCCTTGGGCAGCTTGTCCCAGCCGAAGATCCACAGTCCGATGAAGGTGGCCTCGAGGAAGAACGCGGCGATGCCCTCGAAGGCCAGGGGCGCGCCGAAGACGTCACCGACGAACCTGGAGTAGTCCGACCAGTTCATGCCGAACTGGAACTCCTGCACGATCCCGGTCACGACGCCCATGGCGAAGTTGATCAGGAAGATCTTGCCGAAGAAGTGGGTGAGCTGGAGGTACTTGGCCTTGTTGGTGCGGTACCAGGCGGTCTGGAAGATCGCCACCGTGGTGACCAGGCCGATGGTGAGTGGCACAAAAAGAAAGTGGTAGACCGTGGTCAGGCCGAACTGCCAGCGCGACAGGAGTAACGGATCGAGCCACTCGTTCATTTGTCCTCCGGGACGGTCTTTTCTACGTGTCGTAGAAGACTACTATTCTACGCACGGTAGAAACAGTCGCCGCGATTGATAAACTTCTGTCATGGGAAGTTTGGGTGTACTCGAGAGACTGTTGATGGACCTGCTCTGGTCTTCAGACCGCCCCCTGACGGCGAACGAATTGCGTGATGCCCTTCTCGACCCATCCGCAACGGGCACGAAGCCGTTGGCAACGACCACCGTGCTCACGGTGCTGTCCCGGCTGGAGAACAAGGGTTTCGTCACCCGCGACCGCGAGAGCCGACCGCACGGGTACACGGCGGTGAGTTCCCGTGCGCAGCACACCGCCGAGCTCATGCACGAGGTGCTGGGTACGACCACCGACCGCACTGCCACCCTGGCGCGCTTCATCGGCAACGTCAGCCCGCAGGAGGCGCAGACCTTACGCGCTCTGCTCGAGAGCGTCGGACCGTCCGCAGAGTGACGCCAGCGTTCCCCCGACGCCGGGCCACGGCACCGAGAGACAGGTAAAGGCAGGTGCTCGGTACCGCCCTAGCGTTGATCGTGATTGCCGCCATCCTGGCGTGGCCCGTGCCCATCGTGCTCGCCGGAGCGGCCTGGCCGCCCCGGTCCCCCGGCCTGGCGTTGGCGCTGTGGCAGTCGATCGCGCTAGCCGGCGGTGTCTCGATGATCGGTTCGCTGTTGGTCTTCGGCCTGATCCCGTTTGGGTCCAGCCCGATCCGTGCCCTCACGGCCCTCGCCGGTCATGTCACGGCCGGAACCCTGCCCACCGGCGCCACGCTGGCGGGAGTGATGGCGCTCTGCCTGGCTCTGATCCTGGCCTCCCATCTGCTGCTGAACCTCGGTGCGACCTTTCTCCGCGCCGAGCGGCAACGCCGGCGGCACCACACCCTCATCGCGCTGCTGAGCGATCCGTTGCCGTTCGATAGCACCGGCACCCGGGTGATTGACCATGCCGCACCGATCGCCTATTGTCTGCCGGGTGGCGCGCGCTCAGCCACTGTGTTGTCCAGAGGCCTGCTGCGTCTTCTGGATGCCGATCAACTGCGGGGTGTCGTCGCGCACGAACGCGCGCACCTGCGCCAGCAGCACCACGTCGTTCTGCTGGCCTTCAAGTCCTGGCACAGCGCACTGCGATGGTTCCCCATCGCCAACCGCGCCGAGAATGCGGTGGCGCTCCTGGTTGAGATGATGGCCGACGACCAGGCCAGGCTGGAAGTCGACGACCGCACGTTGGCCACCGCGATCGCCCTTGTGGGAACGGCCCACCTGGTTGAGGTCGATGGCACCCAGTCGTCGCTCGCCGCCGGCGGCGTCGATGATGCCTCCTCGGCCGATCTGGTCGGGCCGCGGGTCAGCCGCCTGCTCGGTGACCAGAGCGGCCTGGGCCCGGCTGCGCGCGCCCTTGTGGTCACCGCCACAGTGCTTCTGCTTGTGGTGCCGCTGGTCCTGCTGGTCACTACCTGACGCGGGTCAGCGACGACGCACACGACCTTCGCCGCGCGGGACGCTAGGGAGCAGGAACCGATTCGGGTCGGTAGGCGTCGACCTGGTCGATCGCTCGACGGGAGACGCGGAATGCCGCGCGGTAGGCGAGCACCGCGGCGACCGTGACGGCGGCGGCGAACAGGGCCGTGAGTACGAGCCACCCCAGCGGGGGCTGCCACTGGGGCGACGTGAACATGGCTTCGATGCCGCCATAGACGGTCACCATGTACCGCCGAAGGGTCGAGACGAATGAGAACACGTGCCCGATAGACAGCAGCACAAGCAGAATGGTCACAAAACGCTTGAGTCCCGCGGACGACTGCGGCTTCAGGTCCGCATCGTCAATCGCCAGGCCGCTCGCAACGAGTAGGCACATCATGATGGCGAGCATGTACCGACCCTGCCAGATACTGCCGAGCGAACTGACCAAAACGGCGTGCGTGATCGCGGGCACCAGCACCATGACCAGTGCCAGGCAGCTCACGGCAATCTTCCCACGCCGCGATCCCCAGGCCAGTGCTGCGACCAGGACGGCCACGATGCCGAAGCTGAATACGACGACGCTGAAACTGGGCGACGGCGTGTCGACCCATCCGAAGAACCCAATGAGACCATCGCTGAAATCGAACGTGCGCAACAGCATCGTGAAGAACTCAATCGTCGGACTAACGTCGACACTGCCGATAGGCCGCTGGACAAAAGTGGCAAGTCCGAGGTACCACGCAACCGTCAATCCGCCAAATACGGCGCACGCTCCCATGGCCGCCCACGTAGCCGGTTTACGCAACAGGCCCGCCAAGACACTGGAATTCGCAAAGGCAAGAGCAGCGCCCACGATGATGAGCACCCAAAGCAATGCGATACTGCGCGTACTGAGAAGCGCACCGGCCGAGAGGACCACAAGTGCCGCCCGCTCCCACAACAGGCGTGGCGGTGCCGGTGTGCTCATGGTGAGAACGAGGGTGGCGAACAAGGCTCCCGCTGACGCCACTTCAACGCCGTTGGGATTGATCGACCCACCGAGGTACAACACCATCGGCGTGGTCGCGACCGCGGTCGCGACCATGGTCCAGCGGAACCTGGCCAATTGCATTAACTGCATGATCATGACAGCCAGCGCCGCCGCCGACAGGACCGCGCTCATCGCCCGCATCGCGTACAGAGCGGCCGTGCCGTCCATGACGAGTGTCGGCAGGCCGACCACGGCATAGTAGACGGGACTGTTCATTCCCGCGGACGTTCCCGTGACCACAATATCTGTCGGATTGCCTTGGACTGGGCGCACGCAACCCGCAGAAATATCCGGTCGAAACTTGTAACAGATCAGGTCATGAGCATGGGCCACGTACCGAGGGACCTCCGCACGAGCGAGCGACGGATCCTGATCCCAGGGCACACTGGCGAATTGGCCATGGGCGACCGCTGACGCACGAATTGCATGCATATCCTCATCCGGCACAGACATCATCGGCGAGGCCAACGCCCAGAGCAGCATAGGAGCCAGCAGGACAACGAAACTTGTGAGGAAGACCCTCCATCGGCGCCCAGTCCGATCAACTGGTGCCACTGATATGTCGTTGCTACCTGCTGTCTTCATGCCGCTGCTGTGTCCACATCTGTTGAACCGTTCCGGCGTGGTTCGACCGGAAGAAGGGAGGAGAAGCGTTCCGGCGGGGCGTGAACCCAGCCGTTCAGGTTGAACTAGATCGCTCTCCCGGCCGCTTCCGCTCAGCTTAGTGCGCGCGTCACAGGCGATCGATCCCGACCCGCTCGCGGATCGAGCCCGTCGCCGACGAACCGTGATCGAAGCGCCTTTCCAACTCGCGCAGGCGGAGGTCCTGCAGCGCCGCCATTTCCACCAAAGTACGAGTATTGCTCTCCAAATCGGTGAGTTCGGCGCTGTGCTGGATACAGACCAGGAAAAGAACCGTGATGCTCACGAAGAAAATCAGATTGGTCGGAACACCCACGCCAAGGGCATCCGTCCCCCATTCAAGCGCGTCAGGAAAAGCACTGACGATAAGCGCGAAGACTCCCGCAAGGACCCACCACAACGCGTGGCGCTCGCGGAGACGACGCCTGCGCAACATCTCGATCACAACGCCTAGCGTCGCGAGCGCTGAGAGGATCCCGATCGAATAGCTCGGTATGGTCATTGACCGTCAGTCCGAGGTCGCAGAGGCAGCGACGGACGAATGAGGGCGAAACAGAGAGCTACGAAGGCACGACCGAGGTAGGCGGCGGCACGAATCGGGTTGTGCGATGGCTGTCCACCCGAACGCACTCGCATGGCGACCGGCACCTGTTCAATCTTGCAGCCTGCGCGAGAAGCGATAACCAATGCCTCGATGGTGTCACCCAGGTATTCTGCGGGGTAATGCGACGCGAAGAGCGTTACCGCACGCGGGCCGGAAGCTTTGAATCCGGACGTCGTGTCGGTCAGCGCTGTCTTCGCAGTGCGGCTGAGTATAAACGAGAGCAGACGCATCGCCCACCGGCGAGGGCCACGTGCTTCATACTCGCCGGCTCCGGCAAAACGGGCCCCTATGACAAGATCAGCGTGCGCAAGCCGCTCAAGCAACGCCAACACATTCCTCGGGTCGTGCTGGCCGTCGGAATCGATCTGTACGACATTGTCAAAGCCGTGGGCGATGGCGTACTTGAAGCCCATTCGCATGGCACCGCCCACCCCGAGGTTTACGGGAAGTTCGGCGACGACAGCTCCAGCCATACGTGCCCGGGCCGTGGTCCGGTCTGTCGACCCGTCATTCACCACCAAACAGTGCACCCCGGGGAGGGTGGACATCACTTCACGCACGACGTCGCCAACCGACTCTTCCTCGTTGAAGGCCGGCATTACGATCAGTGTGCGGTCCAGGACCACGGCCATTTCGGGCGTGGGGCTCACCGTCTGTGCCCCGGCAGACGCGAATGGAACGCTTCCGACGGAGTTGCCGGGGGAATGATCACCAGAGGTCATGAGCGGCGACCGACGCGCTAGATCTGGACGCAGTGCGAGCGACGGTTTCGCATCTGCAACCGATACGGCCCATGGAGTGAGTGCTTGGCATTGTTTTGGACTTTCTTATGACTTCAATCGGTTCTCAGGGCGCCCCGTGTCGTACGGCCGCGACGCCTGCACCACAGTCTATAGAACCCACGCGCAGGCTCTTCGCGATATCGCTACCGCACCCTGACGATGAAGGACCGTGCCGAATGGCACCCAACATCAGTGCTTTGATTCCGCCACGCCTACCGCTCGCTCACCCCGGACGGGGTGTAGGCGACGGGTGTAATAGAGTACGTAAATGTACTGAACGTTAACACGCGTTCAGGTGCTTGGGGGGAACGCGCGAAAGCCTGCGGGCGGCCACCCAAATCTGTCTTTTGATTGCGCTGCCAACGTAGGGAACCGCTCATGATTCGTCTGCCGAATGTTGTACCGGGGCGCTCGCGGCGCTGGATGGGACTGCTGGCAGCGATCGTTGCCGTTGTGCTCGTCGCCCCGCTCCTAGCGATCAGTCAGGCACCTTCCAGCGCGTCGGCCGCCTCTGCCTCTGATTTCAACCCTGGCAACATCATTTCTGACGCTCAGTTCTACAATCCGAATGCGATGAGCGTCACCCAAGTGCAGGCGTTCCTCAATTCCAAGGTGCCCACCTGCCGCTCGGGCTACACCTGCCTGAAGGACTATCGCGCGGACTCGACCTACCAGCCCCAGCGTTCGGCCGGCTGCGCTGCCTACCCGGGCGCGGCAAACCAGAGCGCTGCGGAAATCATCTGGAAGGTATCCTCCGTCTGCGGCATCAACCCGCAGGTCATGCTCGTGCTGCTTGAAAAGGAACAGGGCCTGGTGAGTTCCACCTCACCCACGGCCGGCATCTACCGTAAGGCGACAGGGTTCGGGTGCCCGGACACCGCCGATTGCGACTCCGTCTACTACGGATTCTTCAACCAGGTCTACAACGCCGCATACCAGTACAAGAAGTACCAGGCCACTCCTGGCGGTCGTAATTTTCAGGCGGGGCGGGTGAACACCATTCAGTGGAGCCCCGACGCCGCGTGCGGCTCCTCACAGGTCTACATCGAGAACCAGGCGACGGCGGGCCTGTACATCTACACCCCGTACCGGCCCAACGGTGCGGCATTGGCCAACATGTACGGCACCGGCGACGGCTGCTCCACGTATGGAAACCGCAATTTCTTCCGTATGTTCACGGATTGGTTCGGCACCACCCAGGGTGGCGGCGACTTCGCTCGCACGGAATCCAACAGCACCATTTACCTCCTCTCTGGAACAACGAAGTACGCGGTTCCGTCAATGGAGGTATTGAACGGACTCGGCAGCCTCGGCCCGTACCGGATCGTTTCGCAGAGCTACCTCGACAGTTTTTCTACTTCACCATTGCTCGCAAGCACCCTCGTACGTGATCCGGCCAACGGCGACGTGTCGCTCGTTGAAGGTGGAGTGCGTCACGGCTTCAGCTCCTGTGATCTCGTTTCAACCTACGGATTTGCCTGCGGCTCGGCGATCAATCTCGCTCCGGCCCAGCTCGCCAAGTTGCCCACCGGTGCGAAGATTTCCCCGTTCTTCCTGGTCAGTGGCGGAACGGTTTATATGCTGACCCCGGGCGGTCGAGTCGCGATCCCCGATTGGGCCTCCGTCGTCAGCCTCAATGGAGGCACGGTCCCCTTTATCGCCACCATGAACGCCCAGGCGGCCGCGGCGCTCCCAATCGTCAAGGTGGTCCTTGATCAGATGAGCCTGGTCAAGTCGCCCAATTCGGCTACTGTCTTCTTCATCGACGGGTCGGACCGCAAGCTTCCTATCGCGTCGTTCGGGGTGGCGAGCGAGTTCGGTGCAACCGGCTTCAAGACCGTGCCACAGTTCGTGCTGGATGCCTATTCCACCGGTTCGGTACTGACCCAAACCGTGCGCTGCGATGGCAAGGACTACTTCGCCGCCGAGGGCGCTCTGCGGGAGTTGGCACTGGGGGCAGCGACGTCGGGCCTGCCGGTCACCGATCTGTCGGCGGCAAGCTGTTCGCTGCTTCCCCGCGGTCAAACTATCGCCGGTGCGCTGTTCGTGATGTCGCCGGAAAACTCAAGCGTCTACGGGATCAAAGCAGGCACGGCTCGCGCTGTGCCATCCTGGACCACGCTGCTCGCCTTGAACGACGGATCTGCTCCTCAGATCGTTGCGATTTCGCAGGGCGCACGAACCGCTATCCCTGTCCAGCCCCCGTACCTGCCGGGCGCATCACTTGTTCGCAGTCCGGGGAACGCCACGATTTACTTTGTTGACGGTGCCGCCCGCACAATTCCAGTGGGCTCCTTTGCGACAACGTCGGCTTTCGGGATCAACTCGTGGTCGTATGTGACCGATGCATCCCTCGCCACCTATACCGCCAACGCGGCGAGCCTGTCTCGTGTCGTGACCTGCAATGCCACGCAATATTTCGCATCTGGCGGCAGGATCTACCCGCTTGCCGGCGGGGTCGCTCATGGCATGCCGGTCACCGAATTGACGGGTGGCACATGTGCTGTTCTCCCCCAAGGTGGTGGGACCTCTATCGAGCATATTTTCGTGAAGACCACCGACAACGGCACGGTATACACGGTCGAAGCGGGAACGCGCCGTCCGGTCGGAACGTGGGATCAGATAATGTCGATCACCGGCGGCAAGCAGCCGGTCATCCTTGTAGACGCCGCGGGCTCTCTCGCCGATATCCCTGTCGGTCCGGCATTTTAATCCGCACTGAGGTCGCTCCAGTATCATCGACGCCGGGGCTGCCTGCCCGCGGAACGTCGGTGTTACACACGACGTACGCGTCCTCCCAGCGCGGCACGACTACCCTCCGGTAGGATTCGGAGCTATGCATCCTCGTAATGAGCGCGCGTCGATCGTGACGTCCGCGGTGACCGAAGAAAGACCTGTGGTCGCCCTGTTCGGTGAATTCTCCGCCCATCTGACTCGAATCCACCGCTACGCGGCAACAGCTGACTCAACCAAAACTGATCGCGAGCCCACATCATGAAGGCTTCAACGTACGCACTGGGCATTCTGGCCGCACTACTTGTTTTGGGCGTCGTGATTGAAATGCTGCGCAGGCACCGTCTGCGTGAGCGGCACGCTACGTGGTGGCTACTCGCAGGTGCGCTGGCCCTGGTCGCCGCCATTTTCCCGGCTTCATTGGATGCCGCGGCCACCTTGCTCGGGGTTGAGCTCCCCATCAACCTCGTCTTCTTTGTTGCGCTGATCATTCTGTTTCTGGTCTGTCTTCAGCAAAGTGCCGAGCTCACCAGCCTCGAGTCCAAGACACGAACGCTCGTTGAGCACGCCGCGCTGCAGGACCTGCGAATCCGCTCCCTGGAATACTCATCGTCGGAAAATGGGATGCCAGTCATCGAGCCTGATGAGTGGCCCCGCTGAAGGCTCGGTTCGCCTCGACGCACTCGCACCCGGCGCCGTCCCATCCCACTATCGGGTTCAGTTCATGGGTCAGTTTTCTCGTTAGACTCACTTGTGCGCGCTTGCGGCACAGCCGGACGTGGTGTGCCCGCGATGCAGCGCCGTCTAGCCCGGCGAACGAGCAGGGCACGACAGAATCGGAGGGACGCAAGTCCATGCAACAACCTGACGTACTTGTAATTCTGCCCACGCTGGGCGACCGGCTGGACATGCTTCGGCAGACCTTGGAAACCGTCGTGGAGCAGCGAAAGACCGTTGGACTCACCTTGGTCTGTGTAATGCCAGCGGGAGCTCAAGCAGCGCGAGCCATCGCACTTGAATATGGCGCGATCGTGGTGGATGACCCCAAGACAGGCATCTCTGACGCCATCAACAGCGGCTTGGCGCGGCGCACTGGCGAGAGCTACTACGCCTGGATCGGCGACGATGACCTGTTCCGGCCCGGGGGCCTCGCTCTGCTCAAGGGCATGCTCGACATGAACACCTCGTGCGTGCTCGCTTACGGCGGATGCGACTATGTCGACCCGGATGGTCGCGTCCTGGCGACAAGTCGCGCCGGAAAGCTCGCCGTGTTCCTGCTGCCGTGGGGACCGGATCTGATTCCTCACCCCGGCACCATGATCCGCCTCGACGATCTCGAAAAGATCGGGGGTTTCGACGGGACTCTCAAGTACGCCATGGATCTTGACGCGTTTCTCAAATTGCGGGCATACGGTTCGTTTATGAGCACTAAGCAGCCTGTGTCGGCGTTCCGGTGGCACCCGGATTCTCTGACCGTTGCCGGCCGGCTCAATTCGAGCAGAGAAGCGGAGTCGGTCAAGCGACGCCACCTTCCGGCCGCGCTCAAGCCCCTGAGTCCGCTGTGGCACTTTCCCATTCGCTGGGCATCGTCCGTCGCGGCCCGCCAACTGACTGCGAAGGCACGGGCGCTCGCTCTGGCTGGATCGGCAGCATAGCGGCACCCGTCAGTTATCCCGCCTCGTACAGAACGGCCCCGTGAGAATTCACGGGGCCGTTCTGGGTTTTTCGAAAGGCTGCTTGCTAGATGTACTGAGCCACTACCTGGGTGACACTCGGCTGATGGGTGTTCCTCCGATGCCGGTGTGGATGCGTTCAGTGTTGT